>NZ_VJON01000055.1 GCF_007556685.1 Tepidimonas charontis
GCCTCATTGCGGCCGTGCGCCTCATCGGCCGGTGGCTCGCCCAGCGGCGGCCAACCGAGACCAGTGGCGCCAACCCTGCCCAGCTGCGGCTAAGGGCGGCGTGAAAATGAATTTTTCAGGGACGACTTCTTCATCAGGTCTGTGGTTTAGACGCCTCAAGGCGCGGGCCGAGGGCAAGCCCCTCGGTCTTAATCCCTTCTTCATCAGGTCTGTGGTTTAGACTGAAGGGCGGGAAAGGATAGCGCGGACGGCTGCGTCTTAATCCCTTCTTCATCAGGTCTGTGGTTTAGACTTGTGCCTTGGTCGCTAGGTGTGGGTGATTGTGTCTTAATCCCTTCTTCATCAGGTCTGTGGTTTAGACGCGTTCTTCGGCCACAAGTGGGTCGAGCGCCTGGTCTTAATCCCTTCTTCATCAGGTCTGTGGTTTAGACCGCCTGGACGACATCGGCGCCGCGCGCGGCGCGGTCTTAATCCCTTCTTCATCAGGTCTGTGGTTTAGACCTGGCGATGACGCAAAAACGCCACCTCGACGCCGAGTCTTAATCCCTTCTTCATCAGGTCTGTGGTTTAGACCTGGCGATGACGCAAAAACGCCACCTCGACGCCGAGTCTTAATCCCTTCTTCATCAGGTCTGTGGTTTAGACCCGAGGCCGGTGTAAAGCCGGCTTTTTTGTATGCGTCTTAATCCCTTCTTCATCAGGTCTGTGGTTTAGACCGCACGATGCCGTAAAGCAAGCAGCCGCAGCGTTGTCTTAATCCCTTCTTCATCAGGTCTGTGGTTTAGACACTGATCAAGAAAAAACCGTCCGTGACAGGGTGTCTTAATCCCTTCTTCATCAGGTCTGTGGTTTAGACAGACGTTGTATTTGATGCGCCGATCGACCTGGGTGTCTTAATCCCTTCTTCATCAGGTCTGTGGTTTAGACGCTGCGCACGCTGCTGCGCTTGAAAGCTTGGCCCGGTCTTAATCCCTTCTTCATCAGGTCTGTGGTTTAGACGACATTCCGGTGCGACTGCCTAACCCGGACTTTGTCTTAATCCCTTCTTCATCAGGTCTGTGGTTTAGACTGCTGGTGCTCATCATGGAGGTTTCCGGCTTGTCTTAATCCCTTCTTCATCAGGTCTGTGGTTTAGACGGCGACCGTGTGCGGGTATTTGGCGCTGGGCGCGTCTTAATCCCTTCTTCATCAGGTCTGTGGTTTAGACCTTTCGGGTTGTCTCCTCCCGTTCTGTGCGCACTGTCTTAATCCCTTCTTCATCAGGTCTGTGGTTTAGACCCCCCTCAGCCGCAAAGTCAAGCACAGCCGAAGTCTTAATCCCTTCTTCATCAGGTCTGTGGTTTAGACATCTCTACGAGCAGTACTCGGGGCGCATGCGCGGTCTTAATCCCTTCTTCATCAGGTCTGTGGTTTAGACGCACCACGAGTACATCGAAACCACCGTTGGTTTTGAGTCTTAATCCCTTCTTCATCAGGTCTGTGGTTTAGACGGGCCGCGCTTTGCGATTGCCGAGGGCTACTACCGTCTTAATCCCTTCTTCATCAGGTCTGTGGTTTAGACCTTGCGCTCGATGATCATCGACGAGCTGCGGGCGTCTTAATCCCTTCTTCATCAGGTCTGTGGTTTAGACCGGTGCGGGTGTGGATCAGGCCCGCACTTGCGGGGTCTTAATCCCTTCTTCATCAGGTCTGTGGTTTAGACTCGTGTACGAGATCATCCGGCGGTGCGCCGAAGGTCTTAATCCCTTCTTCATCAGGTCTGTGGTTTAGACGTCCCAGCTTCAGAACGGTCAGTATCGCCCCATAGTGTCTTAATCCCTTCTTCATCAGGTCTGTGGTTTAGACCGGATGACGCCGTCATCGAGGACGAAGGGCTCCTCGTCTTAATCCCTTCTTCATCAGGTCTGTGGTTTAGACCAACGAGCTCGTCGTCATGAACGCGAAGGGCAAGTCTTAATCCCTTCTTCATCAGGTCTGTGGTTTAGACCCCGGTGCGGGTTACTAATGCATCGTCGATGGAGTCTTAATCCCTTCTTCATCAGGTCTGTGGTTTAGACGGGGCGGGCGGTGTACGTTACGCAATTGCAAAACGTCTTAATCCCTTCTTCATCAGGTCTGTGGTTTAGACCGTAGCTATCGACAATTTCATCAAAGCAAAAGGTGTCTTAATCCCTTCTTCATCAGGTCTGTGGTTTAGACAGTCACGGCGCATGAAACCGTCATCGAGACGGAAGGTCTTAATCCCTTCTTCATCAGGTCTGTGGTTTAGACCCTGCTACCAGGCGCAGATCACCTGCCCCCAATGTCTTAATCCCTTCTTCATCAGGTCTGTGGTTTAGACCCTTCAAGGGGGAGGTCCCCCAAGACGCCGCCGTCTTAATCCCTTCTTCATCAGGTCTGTGGTTTAGACCCACCATCCGGTGGCTACTCGTGGCGGTCGAGTGTCTTAATCCCTTCTTCATCAGGTCTGTGGTTTAGACTTTACTTCTATGCCTAGCGCATTCACGAATGCGGAGTCTTAATCCCTTCTTCATCAGGTCTGTGGTTTAGACAGCTCATGTCCATTTTATCATCAAAATCAACATCTTGCAGACACCCTTGACAGTTTTTGAGCCCCTCGAAAAGTTTCCTTCCAGACATACCAGGTGCCAGCCCACCGGCACCGTGGCAGGTAGCGTCTTCGCCGCACTGTAGGCGAGCGCATTCGCCATTAAAGAACTTCTGTATAACAAGCTGCTCAGGCACATTGGCTTTTTTCACGCTGCTTGATGCTTCGCCTTGCTGTTTTTGGCCGATGAGCCGCCCCTGATGGGTGAAAGTGCAGGAGGCGGCCATGGACGGTTCCATCTCCCCCCAACTTTCCCCCGCAGGGGAGGGTAGCCTCGAGAGTCGCTGGCGCGACACTCACGCTAGAGTCGGAGGTGGCGGACGGGGCCCAAGTTTTCATAACCCCCCTGATGATGGTGATAAAAAGTAGGGGCGTGCCATTGGCGGAATCGGCGCAGGGGATGGCCGGGGCGGCAACTGGTCTGGCATAAAAGCGCTGCACGGTGTCGCAACCAACGTTCGTAATGTCGGCCGGCTTGGCACGCCTCTCGCGTATCAAGTCGGGCAGGTCTTCAGGCTTGAGGGGTTTGCTGCATGAGAGATAAAAGTGGCGGTCGTTCGGGATGGCCGCCAGCTCTGGCTGACTGGCGATAAACTTGGTCGGACCGAAGCCCGACCTACGCGGTGTTCGCCTGCATCGACACGGATTCAGGGTGTTTTTTGCCATCAAACACGCGCGACGTGATATTCCTCCAACCGCGCCCCGTAGCGTATGAGGTCGTCGGCGGATAGTTCCCGGCCTCGCGCGTCGAGGCTTACATCCAACGAAAGGTTGTAGTATCGCCCGCCGCGGGCGCACACCTGAGCAACCAGATGGATCGGCAAGGTGCCGATCACCACGTCACCGGACTGGATTTCATCCGGATCCAAGTGAGCGATCACCGCATCGACGGCTAGCCCTTGGCGCGCAGCCCACTCCACGGCGCCGGGGTGGCGGGTGACGAAGTAGGTGGTCATGGCGCTTCAAGCCTCGCCTTTCAATGCCGCCAGCTTGAGCTTCTTGCGCGCCTCTTTCCAGTCATCCTTGCGGTCGAAGCGCTCGACGAGTTTGGGCAGCCACGCTTCGATGGCCTCGGCCAGGGCGCGTTTTTCTTCCGCTGTCCAGCCCTCGCCTTCGAGGGCGGCTTTGACGAGCCGCTGCGCTTCGGTATGCAGGTAGGTGTTAGTTCTATCCTTGCCGCCGCGCAGTTGCTCAAACCGCTCACGGGCACGCAGCTTGAATTCCTCGATAAGGCGTAAATTGGGGCTTAGGGAGACGAGCCTGGCCTGCTGTTCGGCTTCAGCGCGCTGGCGTTCAGCTTCGGCGGCGCGTTTGGCACGTTCTTTTTCGGTCCGTTCCATGGCCTCTGCGTCGATGGCCATCGCCCCATAACCCACCGCCGTCTTGGCGCCAAAACCCAGCCAATCGAAGGCGTGCTCGAAGGCAGCGCGCATGAGCTCTTTCCAGGACGAGGTCATTTCCTGGGTGAGTCGACGGGTGTCGCATATGAGATGGAAAACGAATTCACTGCCGGCGGGAACGACCAGAAAGACGATGGGGTTGGGCTGCCCGGCATCGTGCGGCGTTGTCTTCCCTTTGTAATAGTCGCCGTAGTGCGGCGTCATCACTTCCATACCCAGGCTGTTGCCGTCGGGATTGGGCAGGGTATCCCAGAAGGTGAGCGCGCCGCGGCTGTGTTCCTTGCTGCGATCTTCACTCTCCAGGCCAAACAGGGCCGTGATGGCGGGCTGGCTCCAGCCCTTGCGGTCTGCCTCACTGGGTTCGGCGGCCAGTCCCTGCGCCGCGCGGCGCAACACGCCCTTGATGGAACTGCCGGGCAGATACGGCAGGCCATAGGGGTTCAAGAAGGCAAAGCCGTTTTCCAACGGGTGTTCCATGCCCAGCCCGGTGGCAAAAGGGGCGGTGGAGCGGGCTGCAATGGATAGCCTAGCATCCTCGGGTATAGCGTCGAGCAGCAGGGCCTGGCGCCGGCGCAGGGCCTCCAGGGCTTCCTTGGCATGGAATCGTAATTCCAGGGTTTGTTTGAGAGCTTCACCTTTGCCCTCCTTGGCAAGTAACCAGTCATCCTTCCAGGCTGGGAAATAGAGACCGAGGCGATGGCCAGGCGGGCAGTCACTGAAATCGGCGCCTACATACTGGGGAACGGCAGCGCGCATGTTCAGCCCTCCATGGATTTGCGTGCGTCGGCGAATTGGCGGATCCAGCGCAGCAGGGCCAGGGCCTCGTCGGTGGCGCGCAGATAAAGCGAGGACGGCGCAGTATGCAAGGCAGCCATGACGGTGGCGAAATTTGCCGCCGCCTCGGGTGGGAAGCGTTCCCGGTCAGTCACCGCGGTGCCGCCCAGCGTACGCCCGAGCCAGCGGCACAAATGGCTGAGTAGGGCAAGATGCTGGTTCTTCCCTTTGGCCTGAAAGAAGGCTAGGGTCTGCATCAGGCCGCTGCCCATGATGAGCGCCGGCGCGCCTTTGGCCTCGCGGGTGTAGTCTTTGATGAGGTTTGGCGCGACCTGGCTGACTTGCTCCCAGGCGTATTGAGCGCGTTGCTGGTCGAGTGTCTGCCGCATGATCAACCCTCCTTCGTCTCGGGCGCAAAGCGCAGCACCACCTGGCCGCGTCCGGTGGTGGCATCCCCGCCCACCTGGATGAGCGCCCCATCGAGGCCGGGTTTGCCGTTGCCGGCAACGAGGATACGCATCACCTCATCCGCCGACATCGGCTCACCATTGCGTTTGTCTTTCGGGCTGCGTTCCGCCGAGGCCAGCACAGTCGAGACCAGCAGGCTCTCGGACGGCAGGTTTTCGGTGTAGAAGAGCCCCCCTTCGTCGGCGGTGCCGGTTTCGTCATCGATGCGCACGTGCGGCTCGACGACGGTGGCGTTGCGCACGAAGTGGCTGAAGGCCTCTTCCGGCAGCAGCACGAAGTCGTTGCCGAGTTTGCTGCGGAAGTGCTGGTGCGCCGGACCGGTTGGCAGGGCGTTGTCCGCGAGCCACTTTGCAATCGTCTTCAGCGCCTCCGATTCCTTGGCCGCGAAATCGAAGGCCTCCAGCACCAGGCGGCTTTGGTTGAGTACGCCAGCGTCCGCCACCAGCGCCTGCTCCGCATCGGGTTGCGGCACGCTCCAGTCGATCTGGCAGCCGGCGAGCACGGCCAGGCGCTTGAGCCGTGCCAGGGTGACCGGCGAGACGGCCCAGACGAAGCCGCGCTTGAGGCTTCTCACGGGGAAGGCGACCAGTTGCGCATCGCCAAAGCTCACGCAGCCAGCATAGTCCGAGGCGTTGGACTCCGGACCGAACAGGCGCGCCACCTCGGCTTTGTTCCACTTTCCCTCCAGGTGATGCCGCAACGCGCCTTTGAGGCCGGAGCCGGCGATCATCGGGTGGTCAGTGTGGCGCTCGCGCTGGATGGGGTTGTCGATGACGCCGATGGCTTGACCGGCTCCCATGTGCACGGGGCTGACGGCATAAAGGAAGAGCAGGCGGGTTTTCTCGAACATGGGGGCTCCCTCATTGGGTTTCGTCGAATGAGACCAGGGTGATGTGCCCGGCGGCTGCCTGGGCCAGGCGATCGTCGTTGGTCCAGAACTCTTGGCAGCCTGCGTGGATCGCGGCGGCTAGATGCAAGGCATCCGGGGTTTTGAGGTTATGTTGGGCACGCAGCCGGGTGGCCAGGTCAAAGACGGCTGTGTCCATAAGCATGTGGCGCACCGCTGGTAGCGTAAAAAAGGCGTCGTATTCGGCCAACAAACGGTCGTCATGGCGACGCATCGGGAATACGCGGCATTCCAGGCGGGTCAGGTCTGACACCACTAACTGCGGTTTGGGGCTTTTCGCTGGCAGCATCGCGCGGGTGATGCCGTCGACATAGCGCGGATGCTGCTGGACGTAGTAGATGACGATGCAGGCATCGAGATAGACCCGGTTCACCTTCATTCCCCCCAGGCCGCCCGTTCTTCAGCGATGTGGCGCTCGATCTCCTCGGCCGTGTAGGGGGATGGCGGCTGGCGCTTCAGCCAGGCATCGTATTCTTCGAGTGTGGCAAAGGTTGGCTTCGTGGCCGGTGTATCTGGCAACAGGATGATCACTTCTGCTTCCGTTTCCGGTAGATCGGGCGGCAGCTCAACGACCAGAGGTTGGTTGGGTTTGACGTGAGCCTTGATACGATGGGCGCGCATGATTGCGTCTCCTTCAGGGTTGCGGCCAGGCCGCAAGCCAAGCGTTGTTGAAGCCTTCGGCGCGGCGTTGGCGATCGGGATTTTCGCCCCACAACCCGCCTGCCACCCATTCGGCAAGCTTGCCGGGGTCACCTTTGAATCCCTCGAACCAGTACACGGCGCCGGTGGGCACGGCGCGCGCGGCATCCTTGGGCGTCCAGGCGGCGAGATCCCAGCCGGAGACGACCTCGAAGCGCGGCACGGCGGCGCAGACGAGCTTGGCGGTCAGCCCCTCGGGCAAGGTCGGGCGCCAGCCTGCAGCAAAGAGGCCCGGTGTGGTGAGCACGAGCTTGAAGCGGCCCGTCTGCCTGATGGTGTCCAAGGGCGAAGGCCAAGTCGGGGCGGGCATGGCGAAGAGCGCCGCGGAGCGGCCATCTCCGCCGAGGCGCACAAAGCCGTTGGAGGGCAATCGATCTTCCACCCCTTCGACGGCCACGGCAAGCCCAACGGCGAGGCCGCCGTGTTCCGGCTGCCGCGGCACGGTGTGCTCGACGGTGAAGAGCTTGCCGTCCTCGGCCGTGCGGGTAGTGCGGGAGAGCGCGATGCCAACACGCGCCTCGCGCCCCCACAGGCCGGACTGCCGCACCAGATGCTGCGGCTGGATCGGCTGGCCCGTAAGGTAAGCGGCGATGCCTGCCTCGTTGATAAGCCACCCGCCCTCGGGTTTCGCCGCCTCGGGCTGGCGGAGGATGGCAACCCTGGAGAGATCCTCCGGCGTGCTGGCCAAAACGCCTTCGGGCAGGGGCTGCGGCTTGAGCATACGGACGGTTTGGCCTTCGTCGAACGCCAGCAGATCGGCCGGCAGCGGTAGCAGCACACTCACTTTTCCGTCGGAGCCCCGCGTGGCGGGGAGTACGCCGCGCAAAGCGAACGCGCCGGGTTCTGCCGGTATACCCAGAATGCGGTCCAGGGCCTCATCCTGCAGCCGCTGGCCCGCAGCAAAGCTTTCCATCTCGTCGGCGGCCTGCGCCAGAAGGAGGGAGCGCAGCGCCCCAGCGAGCACCGATGGCTTGGGTGGGAAGCCGGATTCGCCATAGTCCCCCGCCGCGCCGAAGAGCTTATTGCCGCGCAGCGAGAGGGTGTCGACGGGTTGAACGAAGCGCCAAGCGGTCATGATTCGGCCTCCGGATGGCGGCTGTTACGGGCGAGGAATTCGGCAGTCATGAGGAAGTCGATCAATAGCTTGGCCGCGGCCTCTGGGTAATGGCGGGCGGCGTAGTCGGCAAGCCGCAGCGCGAGTTCACGGTCGCCCCCTTGGCGCGCGAACTGGTAGGCCAGGTTGGCGCGCAGCAAGGCCGCGTCAGGGCGGGTCGGCAAGCGGCCCAGCCATTCGACCGCGTTGTAGGCCGCACGGCGCGACACACCCTTGCGGGCGAGCATGCGCATAAGGGCGTCGAGCAAGCCGACTGCGCCGTCGCCCTCTGCCCGGAACCACTTATCCGTCACCCCCACTTCACCGCCAGCGCGCTTGAGGATGCGCAGGCAAAAGGCATCGCGCCCGCCGGCCTTCTTGGCGGATGCCTCGGCTTCGCGCAACGTGCGCAGCACCATGCCGAGCGGCGCCTGGTGGTGCGCCACCACCGCGCCGCAGGAGGCAGTGGCCTTATCCCCCATGGTGAGGAAAAGCTCTTCATCCAGCTTGAGCCAGCCGTTGCCGCTTTGGAAACGCCTGCGCGACCTGTCGTCGAGACGTTTGAGCAGCCACTCCGGCACGGTGAGTCCCGAGTACAGGCAGCGTAGCAGGGCCATGGCCGTCAGCAGGTCATCGACGCAGACGAAGGCCAGCACGTCGTCACCGCCGGCATAGACGAGCTTACCCTTGAAGCAGTCCTCTACCACGAAACGGGCGGTCTTCAGTGAAAAGTGGTTCAGCGCCTGGGAGATAGCGCCGTGGCGCGCGGGCGATGGTGGACGCCGTGTGTTGAGATAGTCGCGCAAGGCCGGGTGGCGCTCGCTCAGATCGCGCACGGCGTCACTTTCGCGGATTTGCGGATGCCAGCATTGGCGATATTGGAGCGCGAAACCGTCTTTCCCGCCGGACAGCCACGCCCCCATGCGGTCGCCGTCGAGCAATAGCAGGCCGTAGTAGGCCTCCGGCCTGCTGCCCAGGGCGCGTTTGATGGTATTTTCCAGGTTCCGGCGGCGTTCCTCGTCCTCTGCCTCGCGGAAACGGTCGAGTAGGGCAGGCAGCTTGCGCGCCAGGCGAGCGGCATCGGCACTCGCCTTATCCGCCAGGATTGCCAACTTGCGCGGAAGTGCCGCCGAATCGAGCGTGTCGTCGGCCACCAGCGCGTTCAGCGTCGCGCGCGCGGCCTGCGTCTCCAGCTCATTGTTCGCTGGTTGTTCCATCAGCCTCGCCATGCTCACCGCCAAGGCCAGGGTGTGGGTGGAAACCACGTAGCGACGCACGTCCTGGCCGACGATGCTGCGTACCTCCTCGGTAAACAGCGTCGGCCACAGCCGCTTGATGGCGGCCAGTGCGTCCAGGTGTTCGCCGGGCTTGACCCAGGAAGGCCGCTTGGCAGCCAATCGGGTCCACAGCGTATCTTGGCGGCTGCCAGGCGGCAGGGCAAGTTGCGAACGATCGAGCGTCAGCCACTCCCGCTCGCCATTGATCGTCGAGCGGTAGCCGGTCTGCTTGAGCGGCGCGAACGGGCGCACGGTCTTGGCGGCGGCGGCCACGCGGTCGAGCAGGTCGTAGAGCGCCGGGTAGAGCGTGCCGGGGTTGGGATCGTAGAACCGCGCGCCGTCGAGTTCGATGCCTTGGCTCAACACTCGCCAGGCCTCGCCATCGAGAAAGCCGACCTTCTCCCCCTCGGGATATAAACGGGCGAGCGCCTCGCGCAGCTTCGTGGTGTCGGTACGAGGCCGACCGTTTTCCGCCTCGCCCTCGGCCAGCGACCACGACACCGCGGCCCAGTGGACTTCGGGGAAGTCCGCCAGTTGTTCCTTCAACTGCGCAACGCAGGGCAGATCGTCGCGCCAGGCTTCACCGATCTCCTCCAGGATACGGCGCAGCGTCTCCTCGCCAAGCTTGACGACTAAGTCGCGCACGCGCCGGGTGATCTCGCCCGCCAGACTGGCGGCCTGGTCAGTCGGCACGATGGCGACGAAGCGGTTCGGCAACGCCGCCGCGAACAAGGGGTTGGCGTCCGTCTTGCTGCTTGCCCAGTCTTCGCCCTGGAACCACTCGCCAGGCAGTCCCATGGCGTCACGCAACCAGCGGTCAACGAGCGGCACGCCGCGCAGGCTGGGGAACAGGATCGCATCGGGCCCCAAGCGTTCGCACACCACCCGCATGCCTTCCCAGGCGATGCGCGCCAGAAGGTGCGAGCCGGCCCACAGGTCGGAAGTGGTGCGCGCCTCGGCGATGAAGCCCTGCACCGGGCCAAAGCTCACCGCCAGCAGGGCCGGTGTGCCGGTTGGGTCGCCCGCCATCGCCCCGGCCAGGGCGGAGACGAGATCCAGGTGCGCCCAGATGCTGTGATCGGGCACGCGGGTGTCGGCGGGCAGGTTCTGCCACAGATGATGCAAGTCCTTGGCCGGCGTATCGGGCCCGAAGCGCCAGTAGGCCAGCAGGGTCTTTTCGTAATCGGGTCGACCCTCAGCGTCGCGAAGGATCAGCCCGTTGAAATGATCGTGGCTGACTGTCTTGAGATGCTCGGGCGGAATATTGGTCAGTGGGCGTAGCTGATGCGCCACGCCGGTGAGCGGATGAATCAGCACCGGCCTTTCGGCGAAATCCACCTGCGTCCATTTTGCATAGCGTGCGCCGCCCTCTTCCAGCGGCCATTGCGGACGGTCAGCGGCGGCGGCGTACCAGTCGGCGCGCTCGAGGATGGGTTTGATGTCCGTCGGAATGGCCCGGCTGCCGAACAGCGCCTCGCGCAGCTTGGCTACGGTGCCCCATTCGTGGCCGGTCTTGTCGCGCAGCAGCACCAGGGCCTTCTCGGCTGGGTCGTGCAGCCAAGCGGCGAGTTTGGTTTTCCAAAGGGTCATCGTTGCTCCCTTAAATGCGTTGAAAACCAGACAGCACAGTGTTGTCTAGCCAGTTATGCACGGTCTGCCAAATCTCCAACTGTTTCTGCAGTGTAGGTGCGCTGCGCCCCAGGACTTCCGCCAGCTCACGCGGCAGCGCGCATGGCAGGTGGAAGATGCGCGCCACCAACTTGCCATGATCGTTCTTTGCCACCTTGAAGCGGAGCTGGTTGGCGAGGCGGGTCTGGTTGCCCCACGCACGCACGGGGTGATTCGTCACCGGATAGGCCAGCAGATGACGGTCCATGAAGGGCCCGGATGCCCCCAGTGGAAACACTGTGCGAAACCCAATCTTGGCTTTGGCCAGCGCCTGCATGGCCTCGCGCCAGGTCACAAAGCTCGTGGCCGATTGCCAAATCAGCGGGCGACCGTCTGCACCGAGCCCCAAGGCATGCGGCCAGTCCCGCTGTAGGCATTCGCTAAGAGGCCGACTGACGCGGCACAGCAGCGTGTGATTTGCAGACAACGGGGCGATGGAGGGGGGCTGGCCGCCGTCCTGATCCGAAGGGATCGGTTCGAGCTCCATTGAACCCCAACCGTTGCGGGAGCGTCCGCCCACGGTGCCGAACCAGTGCAAAAGTTGTACGAGTTCTACGAGCGTTTTCTCCTTACCGGGCCAGGCCAGATGCAGGAAGTTGCACTCTCCAGCTTGTATGGCAGCGTTTGGTTTCAAGGCAGTGCCCTGCCGGTATGTAAGCGGCCCATAGCCAAGGTAGAGGTGGGTGCCAACATTTCGGCCGTGCGGGCCGACTTCGGGGTGAAGGACTTGCGGGTCGTTGCCCCAGGCGCCACGTAATTGGCCCTCAGACCAGGAATGCAAACGCAGCCGCAGCCGGCTCTGCTGGCTTCCGCCTCCCTCGTCATTGGCTGCCCCGAAAAGGCGACCTTCCTCTTCCCGCAGCTTGTCTGCATCCGTGATTCCGCTTGCCACGCGCCACCACTGCCTAAGCAGCGCCTTGAAGGGCGGTGTGCGCCACTGCCCGCTTTGCTCGGCGTTGCCGAGAAAGGCCGGGGTATTAAAGCGTAGCTGGTAACTCAGTCGTTTCACCTTGCTGCTCCTTCCTGGAGGCTCATTGTCACTTATCGCACACGCCCTGACCGGCCCGGCAAGCTTGCGATTCAACCGAGCAGGCGCTGTATGGCGGCCTCGAGTTCTCGATGCAGGGTCTGGGCATCCGCCAGCATCCTGCGGTAGCGCTCCACCGAGGGCGGGTTGCCATGCGCCAGGGCATTGCGCAGGTTTTTCAGGCTCCAGTAGGCTTTCGCCATCCCGTCTGGGTGCTCGCCGGCCTGGATCTCGGCCTCGAAGGCATCGATGGCGGGTTCACGACCTGCCCTGAAGTCGTTGAGCGACAGACCGCGATCGACACATTGCTTGCTGACCACGGCCTCCCAGGCAAAGACCGCGGCCCGCACGTAGTCCCGCCGCCTGAGGTACTCGTAGGCGAGTTTGCGCTGGTATTCAGGCAGGCCACCCTCGTGCACCCAGGACAAGCGCCGCTGCAATTCTCGACGGAACAAGCGGCTTGCACCGGCAAGCTCGCCTTCCAGCACCGGCAGGAAGGTCAGGAGTTTCTGGCGCGCGCCGGACAGGTTGAAGGTGCGCTCATGAAAGGCGGCCTCCTCCAGGCAACGCGCCTTGTCCTCTGGCACGCCATCGCGCACGAGCAGGGGGGCGAAGACGCCGTAATCGCCATTGGCATCGTAGTGGTCGAGGGCGGCCACCCAGTCCTGCACGGCGGCGGGCCCATCGAGGCGCACGACGGGGGTGATGCCATCAACCGTCATATCCAGGGCGCCATAGTACAGGCCGCGGATGTCGAGCTTGGCGGCGCGCTCGAGAAAGAAGGCGGCCACCAGCCCCAGGGCCGCCAGGTGGCGGAAGCCATGGGTGACGTCGATCACCACCGGGCCGGCAAGCCCGGCTTCTGCGATGGCGCTCAAGATGCCGATCTGCTCATCGCCGTCCGCGCCGTAGGGGATGAGCCTGAACTGGCAGGCCATGCCCAGCCGCTTTTCCACCAGCGGTGTCAGGCGGTCGAGCAGGGCCTGATCGACCCGCGCCGACTCCACGGCATCCATGAGCTCGATGCGCAGCTCCTCCGCCTCGTCGCCGCTCAAGTGCTCGGCGAGCGCATCCCACATGCTGCCCTGAGTGCCCAGCAGGAGCATGCAGCTGGGCTTGAGCTGCGCGCACAGGGCAAGCCCGAAGAATGGCGTCGTCTCGATGCGGCCATCGGCGAAGCGGTAATTGGCGGTCTTGTAGCCGGTCTTCCGGTCGAGCCTGGAGCGGCCGAGAAAGCTGATCAAGGTGAGGTCTGACATCTTCGCTCCTTTCAAGTCGGGTTATCGATAGTCGTCCCTGAAAAATTCATTTTCACGCCGCCCTTAGCCGCAGCTGGGCAGGGTTGGCGCCACTGGTCTCGGTTGGCCGCCGCTGGGCGAGCCACCGGCCGATGAGGCGCACGGCCGCAATGAG
>NZ_VJON01000056.1 GCF_007556685.1 Tepidimonas charontis
GCGCTGGGCGCCTGCCGTTGACATGCCAGCGCGCGCGGTGGATACCGCCTGCGCTGACCCCGGCCGGCCCCAGCCGCGCCATCGGCCTGCCTTCGGCTCGGCCGCTCACCCGCCCGACACGCCGGTCGGCACGCCCCCGACCCGCCCGTCTCCACCGCCCGAGTGGCATCCGCCCCCGGCACCGCTGGACGAGGCAGTCTGGAACGACTATGCAGGGCTGGGCTTGAGCTTGCGCGCTCATCCGATGGCCCTGCTGCGGCCGCATTTGCCGCCCGGGCCGTGGCTGCGCAGCGATGCCCTGCGCGCGCAGCCCCATGGGCGGCTGCTCGGGGCCTGTGGCTTGGTCACCGCCCGCCAGCGCCCCGCCACGGCCAAGGGTGTGCTGTTTCTGACACTGGAAGACGAGGCCGGGAGCGTGTCGGTGATCGTCTGGCGCGCGGTGCAAACGCGCTTTGCGAGCGCGCTGCTGCACGGACGGCTGCTGGCCATCCGCGGGCAGTGGCAGCGCCAAGACGAGGGCCAGCACGCCGTGTGCCACCTGATCGCCGGCCATGTGCAGGATCTGAGCGAACGTCTGGGGTCACTGCGCAGCGCCAGCCACGACTTCCACTGACCAGACCCGACGCTGCGCCCTACCGGCGCTCGCCCCTGTGCGGCAACAGACCTCCAGTCGGGCGCTGCGCCCGGCCGCTGGCCGCGCCCCGGTGGAGCGTGCGTGACGGGCTTCTTCCCCCTCGGCGGCGAAGACGCGCTGGCAGCGCCGGTGCTGGCGGGCAGGAGCCGCCACCCCGCTACAACCAACCCTGTGGACGCAGCAGTCCCACCACCACCCCCTCGATGACCAGCTCCTGCCCGGGACGCACCACGATGTCGGCCACGTCCGGATTGGCGGCCTGCAAACGCCAGCCGCGTCCCTCGCGCTGCAGGCGCTTGACCGTCACCTCATCGCCCAGGCGGGCGACGACCACCTGCCCCGCACGCGCCTCGCGCACCGCCTGCACCGCCACGATATCGCCATCCCAGATGCCGGCGTCGCGCATCGACCACCCGCGCACGCGCAGCAAATAGTCGGGGCGGCGCGCAAACCAGCGCGCATCGGCCGGATAGACCGCCTCCACATGGGCTTGCGCCAGCACCGGGGAGCCGGCCGCGACGCGGCCGATCAGGGGCAGCTGCAGCCAGTCTGCCTCGAACGCTTCTCGACGGGTCAGCGGCGGTCGTAGCGGGATGGCCGGGGCGTTGGATACGGCCGGTGTCGCGCTGCCGTGACGCTGCCCCAGGACCGGCGCCGCCGCTGCGGCGCCATGCGCCGGGGTGACCGAGGTCGGGACGGCGCCGCCGTGGGCCGGTGCTGCCGCGTCGGTGGCTCCAACGGACTCGGGCAGCGCGGCGCGCAGCCGGATGCCGCGTGCGCTGCCCGGCAACAACTCCAGCACCCCTTTGCGCGCCAGCGCCACCAGGTGCGCCTGCGCCGCATTGGGCGAGCGAAAGCCGAAAGTGGCGGCGATTTCGGCGCGCGTCGGCGGCAGGCCGCGCTCGCGCAGCGTGCGCCCGATGAAGGCCAGAATCTGGCGCTGACGTGGGGTCAGTGCCGCCGCAGGGTCGCTGGCGGTGGGCAGGCGACGCTCGTCCATGACCGCAACTGTAGCGGCAAACGCGCCGCGGCGCCGCTACGCCGTCGTATCCGGCGGCGGCGCGGCAGGCGGCGACTCGCTCCGCGGTCGGCGGCGGGCCGCGCGCGCGGCTTGGCGCTCGGCTTCGGCTGCCTGCGCGGCCTGCATCCAGGCGGCAAAGCGCTGTGGCGTCTCCAGGGTGATACGCCCCAGCGCCCCGCCACGAAAATCGCCCAGCACCACCTCGGCCGCCTTATGGGAATCGATGCGCCCGCCGGGCAGCAGCGCGCCGCGCCGGCGCCCGATCGCCGCCAGCAGCGCCTCAGTCGGCATCGCGGCCAGCGCTGCCACATCGATCCCGAGGCGGTAGCGATCGAGCACGGCCTGCGGATAGTCGCACTGCAACCACGACAACAGCGCCAACGCCACCGCTTCTTCATCGTAGGCATTGCGGCCCACTGATCCCAGGGCTGCCAGACAATCGCCGCTCTCTGGCGCCAGGATCTTGGGCCACAGCAGCCCTGGGGTGTCGACCAGATAGACGTCGTCGGCCAGCACGAAACGCTGCTCCTGCCGCGTCACCCCCGGCTCATCCGCGGCTTTGGCGGCGCGCCGTCCCACCAAGGCGTTGATGAGGGTGGATTTGCCCACGTTCGGAATGCCCGCCACCAGCACCCGCAATGGCTTGACCATGCCACCGCGGTGCGGTGCGAGCTGGCGGCACAGCGGCACCAGCCGGTGTGCCGCCCCGGGGGTGCTGGCCCGCCACGCCAGTGCGCGCGTGTTCGGCTGCGCCTCATAGTGCGCCAGCCACTGCGCGGTGCGCTGCGGATCGGCCAAATCGTCTTTGTTGAGCAGTTTGAGCACCGGGCGCGCGCCGATGAGTTCGGCCAGCAGCGGATTGGCGCTGGAGCCCGGTGCACGCGCGTCCAACAACTCGATGACGACGTCGATGGCTTTGAGGCGCTCGCGCAGCGCTTTGACGGTGGCGTGCATGTGGCCGGGAAACCACTGCACCCCCACCCCTGCACGCACGAAGCCGACCTCTTCAGCCATGGGTGAGCAACCAGCGATGCAAATCCGCCACCGACTCCGCCACGTACAGCGGCTGCAGCGCGCGCAAGCCGCTGTGGTCGTGGGCGCCATAGGTCACGGCCACCGCGGCACAGCCGGCGTTGCGCGCCATCTCCAGGTCGTGGGTGGTGTCGCCGACCATCAGCGTGCGCTCGGGCGGTACGTCCAGCGCCTCCATCAGCTCCAGCAACATCTGCGGGTGCGGCTTGCTGGCCGTCTCGTCAGCGGTTCGGCTGTCGTCGAACAGGTCACGCAGCGCCACGGTCTGCAGCGCAACATCCAGCCCGCGACGGCTTTTGCCAGTGGCCACGGCCAGTCGGTGCCCACGCGCGCGCAGCGCGTGCAGCAGGGGCACCACACCGTCGAATAAGGTCACTTCGTGCTGGCGCGCAAACCAGTAGTGGCGGTAGCGCTCCACCAACTCGGGGTGGCGATGCGGGGGCACATCGGGGGCGGCGTGCGCCAACGCCTGCGCCAGGCCCAGCCCGATCACCCAGGCCGCGCGTTCACGCGAGGGCACTTGGCCGCCGACGTCGCGCACCGCCGCCTGGATGCAGCCGACGATGAGCGCCGTGGAGTCAAACAGTGTGCCGTCCCAGTCGAAGGCGATGAGATCGAAGCGCCGTCCCTCGGTTCGGGTCGCGCCAGCGGAATAGACAGACATGCGGCGATGTTACTGGAGATCCCTGGCCGTCACGGATCAGCTGATGCTGCGGCATCGCAACGTGTGGCTCCGCCGGCAGGAACGGCCGCTGCAAAGCGCAGAGGGCGAAGCGCAAGGCAAAGCGCAAAGGGCACCCCGAGGGTGCCCCTTGCCAATCACCGGGGCCAGCGCCGTGTCCAGGGCGCCGCCGTGGCGGCACTTAGGCGATGCGGTAGTTTTCGATGTTGCCGCCCGCAGCCAAAATCTGACGCACCCATTCGGGTTTGCGCCCGGGACCGCCCGACCACAATTCGCCATTGGGGCCGCGGTACTTGGGCTCGGCCTTGGCGCGGCTGCGCTTGCCGCGCCCGCGCGCCGCACCGCTGGCCAACTCGTCGGCCGTGATGCCATATTCGGCCATCTTGGCGCGGATCTCGGCGATGACCCCGGCACGCTCTTGCTTGCGCAATTGTTCGGCTTGTGCCAGCAGCGCTTCGGCTTGGGCTTTGAGTTCAGCGTAGGTTGGCATGACAACGTGTCCTGATCATATAGGGATGAACGAAACCGATACCTTGGGTATCGGCACCGATTCTAATCGAAAAATCGACCGACGTCACCCCATTGGAGCAATTCAGGCGGCAACGGCCCCATCAATTCCAGCAATCGACCATCCGCCGGATGGCGAATCGACAGCCGCCACGCATGCAAAAACATGCGGCGCAGGCCAAACCGGCTCAGTTGCCGATTCCATGCGAAATCGCCATACTTGTCGTCGCCTGCGATCGGGTGGCCGACATGCGCCAGATGCACCCGGATCTGATGCGTGCGCCCGGTTTTGATCGTGACCGCCAGCAACGTCATCGGCCCCAACTCGACCGCCGCTTCGGGCGGTGGATGCACCGCCCCCAACACCCGCACCAGCGAAATGGAACGCCGACCCTGGGGGTCGGCGTTATCGGTGACCCGCACCCGCCGCTCGCCGTCGGGCAATAGATATTTGTGCAGAGGCACGTCGATGACGGTGCGCCCAGGCGGCCAGGCGCCGCGCACCAGAGCCAGATAGGTCTTGCCGGTGGTGCGCTGGCGGAACTGGTCTTGCAGCGCTTTGAGCGCACTGCGCTTTTTGGCCACCAGCAGCACACCGCTGGTCTCCCGGTCGAGCCGGTGCACCAGCTCCAGCAACGGCGCCTGCGGGCGCGCCTGCCGCAGCTGCTCGATGACGCCAAAGGCCACGCCGCTGCCGCCATGCACGGCCACCCCGGCCGGTTTGTCCAGCGCCAGCATCACCGCGTCCTCGTACAGCAGTGCAAAGTCGCGCGCCGGCACGGCAGGTGGCGCCTGGGCCGCGGTGTCGCGCTGCGGCAGGCGCAGCGGCGGCAAGCGCACATCGTCGCCCGCGTGCAAGCGCGTCTGCGCCTGCGCACGGGCCTTGTTGACGCGCACCTCGCCACTGCGAATGATGCGATAGATCAGCGACTTCGGCACCCCTTTGAGTTCGCGCAGCAAAAAATTGTCGAGCCGCTGCGCGGCCGATTCGGCATCGACGGTGAGGTGACGGACGGCGCGATCAGTCATGCCAGAAAGCATCGGGAGCATGGAGCGGCGACGCGCGGCAGTGCACGCCGACAGCGTTGCCACGTATAATGAAAACGCCCGTTGGTGTGTCGGCGTTTGGTGGGTGCGGCGCGAAGTGTACGCCACCCCGTTTGCAGCCGACGCCATGGGTGGTTGCCGACTTCCTGGCGGCGCGGCGGCGCAGCGTTGTGCGAATGGCGCCCATGGGGCTCGAATGCAGAACGCCCCGACTGCGCCCGGCGCCAGGACGAAAGAACCGACGTCCAGTCAGCGAAACCGATACGGAATACCCCCAACGTGCAGTCTGCCGCAGCGGGCTGCACGCCGGACCCAGTGACCACCGTGACGCCTGCCATCCCGTGTTGACTCTCCACGGCCCGTCGTCTCTGTTCACCGTGATCCACGTGCCCACGCCCGGGCGCGCTTGAGCGCCCTGCCCGGCGGCGCGCCGGGCATCGCCAGCGCTTCTCGCGGCTCTCCGGCAATTCCTCCCCGTTCGCTCGACCGGTCTGCGGTTTGCGGCTGTGGGGCGCCCTCTTGGCGCCGGTTGGACCGTGTTCGCAAGGAACGAGCGATGAAACGCATGTTGATCAACGCCACCCAGGCCGAAGAGCGCCGGCTGGCCATCGTCGATGGACAGAAGCTCCTCGACTACGAAGTGGAAATCGAAGGGCGCGAGCAGCGCAAGGGCAATATCTACAAAGCCGTGGTCACGCGCGTGGAGCCCTCGCTGGAGGCGTGCTTCGTCGACTACGGCGAAGACCGACACGGCTTTTTGCCGTTCAAGGAAATCTCGCGCCAATATTTCCAGGGCAATGTACCGCCGTCGCAGGCGCGCATCCAAGACGTCATCAAAGAAGGCCAAGAGCTGCTGGTGCAGGTGGAAAAGGAGGAGCGCGGCAACAAAGGCGCGGCGCTGACCACCTTCATTAGTTTGGCTGGGCGCTACGTGGTGCTGATGCCCAACAATCCGCGCGGCGGCGGCGTCAGCCGGCGCATCGAGGGCGACGACCGGGCAGAATTGAAAGCCACACTCGAAAAATTGGAATATCCGAGCGGCATGAGCATCATCGCGCGCACCGCCGGCATCGGGCGCGAGGCCGCCGAGCTGCAGTGGGACCTCAATTACCTGCTCAAGCTCTGGAACGCCATCGAGGGCGCGGCCAAGGCGCTGTCCAAGCCGGAGCTGATCTACCAGGAATCGACGCTGGTCATCCGCGCGATCCGCGACTATTTCAACAGCGACATCGGCGAAATCCTGATCGACACCGACGACATCTTCGAGCAGGCCAAGGGCTTCATGTCGCACGTCATGCCCGAGTACGTCAATCGGGTCAAGCGCTATCGTGACAACGCGCCGCTGTTTTCGCGCTTCCAAATCGAGCACCAGATCGAGACCGCGTACAGCCGAACGGTGACGCTGCCGTCGGGCGGTGCCATCGTGATCGACCAGACCGAGGCGCTGGTGGCCATCGACGTCAACTCCGCGCGCGCCATCAAGGGCGGCGACATCGAGGAGACCGCCCTGCGCACCAACCTGGAGGCCGCCGACGAGGTGGCGCGCCAGGCGCGGCTGCGCGACCTCGGCGGGCTGATCGTGATCGACTTCATCGACATGGAGGACAGCAAAAACCGCCGCGAGGTCGAAAACCGCCTGCGCGAGGCCCTCAAGCAGGACCGCGCGCGCGTGCAGTTCGCGCCGATCAGCAAGTTCGGCCTGCTGGAGATGAGCCGCCAGCGCCTGCGCCCGACGCTGTCGGAGGGCGCCTCCATCCCCTGCCCGCGCTGTGGCGGCTCGGGCCACATCCGCGACACCGAATCGTCGGCGCTGCAGATCCTGCGCGTGATCCAGGAGGAGTCGCTGAAGGACAACACCGCCGCCGTGCTGGTGCAGGTACCGGTGGACGTGGCCAGCTTCCTGCTCAATGAAAAGCGCGTCGAGATCACCAAGATCGAGCTCAAGCAGCGCATCAGCGTACTGCTGATCCCCAACAAATCGCTGGAGACGCCCAACTACAAGCTGGAGCGCCTCAAACACGACGACCCGCGCCTGGACAATCTGGACGCCAGCTACAAACTGGCCGACATCGTCGACGACGTGGCGCTGGTGACCCGGCGCAGTCAAGAGCGAACCAACCGGCAGGAGCCGATCATCAAAGGCGTGCTGCCCGACAGTCCGGCGCCGGTGGCGGCCCCCAAAGCTCCGCCCGCCCCAGCCGTGGCCGACACAAGCGCTCCGACGGGCACGGCACCGGCACCGGCGCCACATCCGACAGGAGCGGAAACCGGCTTCTTCGCCTGGCTCAAACGGTTGTTCGGATGGCAAGCGGTGCCGCCCCGCGTGGGATCGGCCCCGGCTACCCCGGCGGCCAGTGCATCGGCGCCCGCCGCCGCTGCGCCACGTGCCGACGACGGCTCCACAGCGCGTAGCGCACGCCACCGCAGCGAGCGCGCCGAGCGACCGCCGCGGCCGCCACGCGATGAGGCATCGGTGCGCGGTGAGCGCCTGCCGCGCAGCGACAGCGCGACCGTAGGCAGCGGTGTAGCCGGTACCGCAACGGGCGGCGAACCCAGCGCCGTGCCGGCACCGGAGCCACGACGCACTCGGCGTGCGCGCGGCGAGCGCCCGACGCGCCCAGACACCGAGACCGCAGACGCGTCGCTGCAAACCATCCCCAGCGATACGCCACCGGCTGCTCGGCCCGAAGGCGATTCGGACGCCGATGAGCAGCCGGCGCGTCCGCGCAGCGATCGGCGCCGCCGCGGCCGGCGCGGTGGCCGCGGCGCTGGCGCCAGCGACGAAGCGACCAGCGACAGCGCGTTGCCCGCAGTGGCCGATGTCGCGCCCCCCACCGAGGCGCCTGTCGCGGTGGCGGCGGCAACGGGTGAGGATGCCAGCACGCCGACGGCCCCGTCATCCGAGGGGTCGCGTCCGCGCGAGCGCCGTAGTCGCGACCGCTACGGACGTGAGCGCACCCGCCGCGAAGCCACCCCGACCGAGGAAGGCAGCACCGGCGCGCCAGTGGTCGCCGCCGACACCGCGCCCGCCGCCGATGCGCAGCCGCCACGTCGCTCGTATTTCGAGCGCCCCACCACGGGCCGTGCCGAGGCCGACCCGAACGCCGTGCCGCCGGCGAGCGCCGGCGCCGCCCATGCGCCGGCGGCCGCAGCTGACGGGGCAGCGGACAGTGCCGCCACAACCACGCCGCCCGCACCGGCAGCCGCACTGGCGGCAGCCACGCCGACGGCCGGCGACAGCGACGTTCGACAAGACACCGCCACCGTGGCGCCAGCGGCATCTGCCGATTCTGCCGCCACCCCGGCCCGCCCGTCCGGCGGCGACACGGCCCCGCCGCCCTATCGCCTGCCCGTGGAGCAACTCGAAGCGTTGATGCGTGCCGCCGGTCTGGAGTGGGTCCAGTCCAACGCCGACAAGATCGCTGCCGCCCAAGCGGCCATCGCCGCCGAGGCGCCGCCGGCGCATGTGCCCCGCGAGCCGCGTGCGGCGGCGGTGGTCGACGACGGTCCACTGGTGTTGGTGGAAACACGCCGTGACCTGCGCGAAATGCGTTTTCCCTTCGACGCCTGATCAGCTTGTGTCCGCGCGGGACTTGATGCGCGTCAAGCCTCGCCGGCGCAGCGGCGTATAAGCTTGGGTGCACCATGAGCACCGCCGCCACCGAAACCTTCCCCGATATTCCTCTACTGCACTGGACCGAAGCCCTGGCCACGGGCGACGCCCGTATGGATGAGACGCACGAGGAGTTCGTTGCCCAGCTCGCGGCGCTACGCGCGCTGCCGCACGAGCAGCAGCTCGAACCGTACCGAGCGCTCGTCGCACATACGGTGGCCCACTTCGAACGCGAAGAGCGCTGGATGGTGGCCGTTGGTTTCGCCCCCGAAAACTGCCACGCCGCCCATCATCGGCAAATCTTGGACACCATGCGCGCGGTGGAAGAACACTATTTGCAAGGCGACCACGAGATCATCGATCGCATGGCCGCCGCGCTGGCCGAGTGGTTTCCGATGCACGCGCAGACCATGGACGCCGGACTGGCACAGCACATGCGCGCCGTCGGCTTCGACTCGCGCACCGAAACCCTGGCCGACCCGAGCCGAGTGCGCCCCGCCACGATGAGCGGCTGCGGCAGCGTGCACTGCAGCTGAGGCCTCGATCGACCACGCCCCCGGGGGGACGCCGCACGCGCCGTGCCTGTGGCGTCCGACGGGTCCCACGCCACCCCGCTGCTTGGGGCGCGGTCTGTGCTGTCGTTTCTTCAATCGGGCGGGGGCGCATTTCACGTGACGGCCAGGTCCGCGGGCGCTACCATCCGGGGTGCCAAGAGGAGACCCCAGCGATGACCGTCATCACTTGCATCGAAGACTTGCGCCGCTTGGCGCAACGACGCGTGCCGCGCATGTTCTACGACTATGCCGACAGCGGCTCGTGGACCGAAAGCACCTACCGCGCCAACGAGGCCGACTTTCAAACGATCAAACTGCGCCAGCGTGTTGCCGTCAATATGGAAGGACGCAGCACACGCAGCACCATGGTCGGTCAACCGGTGGCGATGCCGGTGGCGCTGGCCCCCACCGGCCTGACCGGGATGCAGCACGCCGACGGCGAAATCTTGGCAGCTCGCGCCGCGCGTGCCTTCGGGGTGCCGTTTACTTTGTCCACGATGAGCATCTGCTCCATCGAAGACGTGGCCCAGCATGCCGGCAAGGGTTTTTGGTTTCAGCTGTACGTGATGCGCGATCGCGACTTCATCGCGCGCCTCATCGACCGCGCCAAGGCGGCCGAATGCGGCGCACTGGTGCTGACGCTGGATCTGCAAATCCTGGGACAGCGCCACAAGGATCTGAAAAACGGTTTGTCCGCGCCACCCAAACTGACGCTGGCCAACATCCTCGACATGATGACCAAGCCGCGTTGGTGTCTGGGCATGCTGGGCACGCGGCGGCGGCAGTTCGGCAATATCGTCGGCCACGTCAAGGGCGTGGCCGACATGAGCAGCCTGTCGGCCTGGACGGCACAGCAATTCGACCCCACGCTCAACTGGGGCGACGTGGAGTGGATCAAAAAACGCTGGGGCGGCAAGCTCATCCTCAAAGGCATCATGGACGTCGAAGACGCCAAGCTGGCCGCCGACTCGGGGGCAGATGCCCTCATCGTCAGCAACCACGGTGGCCGCCAGCTCGATGGTGCCGAGTCCAGCATCCGGGCGCTGCCGCGCATCGTCGAGGCGGTGGGCCAGCGCATCGAAATCCACCTCGACGGCGGCATCCGCAGTGGCCAGGACGTACTCAAGGCCCGCGCGCTGGGCGCGCGCGGCACGTATATCGGTCGTGCCTTCCTGTACGGACTGGGCGCGCTGGGCGAAGTCGGTGTGACCAAGGCGCTCGAAATCATTCACAAAGAGCTCGACCTCACCATGGCCTTCACCGGCCACACCGACATCGAAACCGTGGACCGCTCGATCCTGATCCCCGGCACCTATCCAACGGCGTGACGGGCTGCGGTCTGCCCCAAACGCAAAGCCCGCCGTCGGGCGGGCTGGAAATACGCCGGACAGCAGCGGGCCGCCACGATCGCGGCGGCTCGCCCAATGCCGGCATTCAGGCGGTGGCCAGACCCGGGTTGTTGCCGACGTTGATCACCCGCGGGCTGTTCAACCGCACTGGCTTAATCACCTTCTTGTCGCGCAGATAGGTGCTGACCACATCCCAAATCGGCGTGCCGGTGACGCCTTCTTGCACCGACGCCCACCCGGCCACCTTGTACTTCTTGTCGGCCTCCAGCGGCTTGCCGTTCAGGGTCAAGTTCTGGATACGCTGGCCCATTGGGGCGGTGGGGTCGATGGTGTACTGGATGCCACCGACGCGCACCATGTCCCCACCCTGCTGATAGTACGGGTCGGGGTTGAACAGGTTGTCGGCGACGTCCTCCATGATCTCCTTGATCTGGGCGCCCGTGAACTCGTTGAGGGTGGTGGCCGGGTAGGTCAACGCCATCTGGTCCATCATGCGCTCGTAGGTGATCACGTCGCCCGGCAGCAAGCTGGTGCCCCAGCGCACGCCTGGCGAGAACGCCGCGTCCGCCCCCTTGACCTCCATCAGCGCATCCAAAATCAACTGGTCCCACGTGCCGTTGAAATTGCCGCGGCGATACAGCAGCCCTTCGGTGATGGCCAGCTTTTCTTCCAACCTGGCCTTGTAGGGCGCGCGCACTTTCTCGATATAGGCGGCCATCTCGCGGTCGGCCGGCAGCAGGTTGGCGAACACCGGCAGCAGCCGGTATCGGTAGTCGCGTACCTGACCGTTGCGCACGTCGAAGTCCAGCACGCCCAGGAACTTGCCGTTGGAGCCGGCATTGGTCACCAAGGTCTGGCCGCCGCCATTCTTGACGATGACCGGCGCCGGCATGCCGTCGTGCGTGTGGCCGCCCAGGATGGCATCGATGCCGCGCACGCGCGAGGCCATCTTGATATCGACGTCCATCCCGTTGTGCGACAGCACCACCACCACCTTGGCGCCTTTGGCGCGCACCTCGTCCACCATCTTTTGCAGGTGGTCGTCGCGAATGCCAAAGGTCCACTCCGGCACCATCCAGCGCGGGTTGGCAATCGGCGTATACGGGAAGGCCTGACCGATCACCGCCACCGGAATGCCGTTTTGTTCTTTGATCACATAGGGTTCGAAGACCAGCTCTTCGAAGTCCGCCGTCTTGACGTTGTGGGCGACGAAGTCGATGTGGCCCTTGAAATCCTTTTCGACGACTTCCTTGACCCGCTGCGCGCCAAACGTGAACTCCCAGTGCGGGGTCATGATGTTGACGCCCAGCAGCTTGCAGGCGTCAACCATGTCCTGCGCATTGGTCCACAGCGAGGTGGCCGAACCCTGCCAAGTGTCACCGCCGTCACACAGCAGCGCGTGCGGACGGCTGGCCTTGAGCATTTTGACCAAGGTGGCCAAGTGGGCAAAACCGCCGACTTTGCCGTAGGTTTTGGCCGCTCGCTCGAAGTTCAGGTGGGTGAAGGCGTGCGCTTCGACCGTGCCCGGACGGATGCCAAAATGCTTGAGCAGACGCTCGCCCACCAGGTGCGGCGGGCGGCCAACGGCATCGCCCACGCCCAGGTTGACATGCGGTTCACGGAAGTAGATGGGCGTCAGCTGCGCATGGCAATCGGTGAAGTGCAAAAAGCTGACATTGCCAAACTTGGGGATGTCGTACAGGCGCTGCCCGGCACCGGGTTTGGCGGCCAGCACATCCTCGTGGGCAATTGCCATGCCCGAGGCGCTGGCCACCGCCAGCACCTGCAAAAACTCGCGGCGGCTAAAACTCATAGCGGGATTTCCTTGGCTAACGGTCCAGATAAAAGGCCAGCGGGCCATGAGGTCCGCTGGCCCTCGCGTGGCCGACCGCCGAACACGGGGTCCGTGCGGCGCGCAGCACGCAGCATGCGGTAGGCGTCAAGCGATGGTGGCCTCGTCGGTGCGGGACTCGCCTTTGTTGTCGGTCCACTTCACCACCACCTTGTCGCCCTTGGCCGCACCCCGGAACTTGAAGCTCAAAAACGGGTTTTGCGACACCGCCCCGCTCC
>NZ_VJON01000057.1 GCF_007556685.1 Tepidimonas charontis
CGATCCTGCTCCAGCCACCCCCAGCGCCGTCGATGACAAGACGCTCAATGCGCGGGTGGATGACATCCTCAAAGCGCGCCAAGTCAAACAGCCATGGTGTCCCGGCCCTGAGCACCCCTGGCGTCGTCTCTTCAGCGCTCCGCCCTCATGGGCTGGCCCATGGGCCAGCCCATGAGGACATACCTTCGGCGTCAAACCGGACATTTCTAACTTGCTCAGAGGGCGGACATTTCTACTTTGCCTTGACACCTGCGGCCGTTCGAGTTCGAGGGGCGCACTGTGCGCGTGGTCACGGACGACCATGGCGAGCCGTGGTTCGTCGCGGCCGACGTGTGCGCCGTGCTCGACATCAGCGACGTCAAGCAGGCCGTCGAGCGCCTGGACGACGACGAAAGGGGGGGGTGCAATGTACCCACCCCCGGCGGCGTGCAGACGGTCAGGGCGGTCAACGAGCCTGGCCTGTACAGCCTGATCCTGACCAGCCGCAAGCCTGAAGCCAAGCGCTTCAAGCGCTGGGTCACGCACGAGGTGCTGCCCGCCATCCGCAAGACTGGCCGCTACGAGCACGCGCCGCAGTTCGCCATCCCGCAGACGCTGCCCGAGGCGCTGCGGCTGGCCGCTGACCTGGCCGAGCAGAAGCAGGCGCTGGAGGCAGAACTGGCCGTGGCGCAGCCCAAGGCGCTGGCGCTGGAGCGCATCAGCGCAGCCGACGGCTCGGTGTGCATCACCAACGCGGCCAAGGACCTGGGCATCCAGCCCAAGCGCCTGTTCGCGTGGCTGTCGGAAAACCTCTGGATCTACCGCCGCGCCGGCGGCAGCGGCTGGGTCGCGTACCAGCACCGCATTCAGTCCGGCCTGCTGGAGCACAAGGTCACCACCGTCGAGAAGAGCGACGGCACGGCCAAGATGGTCGAGCAGGTCCTCGTCACCCCCAAGGGCCTGGCGCGTCTGGCGCAGGTCTTCAGCAGCGCCAAGGAGGACGCATGAGCATCAAGCTGGTGTCGATGGCATGGGAGGCCGCGCCACTGTCAGGCAGCGAATTGCTTTGCCTGCTGGCGATGTGCGATTGGGCCAACGATGATGGAGGAAGCCTGCACCCATCCATGCAGGCCATCGCTAGGAAGATCCGCGTCAGCGAAAAGCAGGCGCGGCGCATCGTCCAGGGCTTGGTCGAGGCCGGCTATCTGACGGTCGTCGGAAACCCGCACGGAGGCGCGCCTGGCAGCACCAAGCAGTGGGTCATCAATGTGCGCAAGCTGAGGGAACTGGCCGCTCGGAAGCAGGCCGTCGCCGATGCGACGACTACCGTGTATGGGACCCCTCCCACCGGTGTCCCTGACCCCTCCCATGGGTGTCCCTCGACCCCTCCCATGGGTGTCACCCCTCCCGTGGATGGGACCCCTCCCACCGGTGTCCCTGACCCCTCCCATGGGTGTCCCTCGACCCCTCCCACCGGTGTCCCTGACCCCTCCCACCGGTGGGAGCCAAACCGTCATAGAACCGTCAATAGAACCGTCAATGAACCGTTAGTAGAGCGCGCGTGCGCGCGCGCAGCCACCGATCCGCCGGACGATGTGGACCAGCAGGTGTTTGCCGACTGGCTGGCGGTGCGCCGTGCCAAGCGCGCCGGGCCGGTCACGCCGACCGTGCTGGCCGGCATGAGGCGGGAGGCCGCCAAGGCTGGCATCGGCCTGCAAGAGGCCATCGCGCACTGCTGCGTGGCTGGCTGGCAGGGATTCCGGGCCGACTGGTATCTGCGCGACCGGCAGCCGGTGGCCAGGGGCACCGCAGCGGAGAGCTACGCCGAGCGTGAGGCGGCCTACAAGCGCCGCCGGTTTGAGGAGATGGCCGGCCGCCGGCCCGCCGCCCAGGTCGTCGAGGTGGACGCCATGGAGGACGTGCTGGCCGTGCCCATGATCGGACGTGAAGGGGGAACCCGATGAGCTTGCCCGTCAAAGCCGTGGACCGGCTGTTTGAGCGCCTGGCGCTGACCTACGGCGCTGCCTGGATGCGTCAGTGGGAAGGGCTGGACGTGAACGACATCAAGGCCCTGTGGGCGCACGAACTGGCCGGCTACGCCAGCCGCCTGGACGCGATCGCCTGGGCGCTGGAGCATCTGCCGCCGCGATGCCCGAACATCATCGAGTTCAAGGCCCTGTGCCGGGAGGCGCCGCGACACGAGCCGCTGCCGCTGCCAGAGCCGCCCGCAGACCCGGCCCGCGTCAAGGCCGAACTGGCGAAGCTGGGGCACAAGCCGCCCAGTGAGCGCGCCAGCGGCCCCGTCACGGTGGACCACAAGGCGTGGGCCAAGCGCATCATCGCCCGCCACGAGCAGGGCGAGAAGATTCGGCCGATTTCGCTGCGCATCGCCCGCGAGGCGCTGCGCATGGGGGGAGCGTGAGGGATGCCATGCCAAGCCTGCGCGTCGTTCACGGCCAACCGCGCATCTGGCGCGTACAGCCTGCGCTGCCTGCACTGCTGCGCGCGGCTCATCAAGTCGGCGCGCCCGCTGCGGAGGCTTCAGGAGGGGCATATCGCCGCGCTGAAGCGTTTTCACGGGGCAGCATGGCCGGATGTGTGGCCGGAGATTCAGCGGCTGCTGAAGGAGGCGTCAACTACCCCCGACTGAAGTCGGGGGCTTCCGCGCGGGTGATGCTGTGAAGGTGATGCTGCTAAAGACCGACAAGGGCCTGCGTGGCTCAACGCCTGCCGACCAGGATGCGTGGGCCAAGTTTCGACGCAAGCTGGAGACGATGAAGCCGGGCACATGGTTGCGCATGGAGTGGGCCAGGCCAAGGAATGGCAGGCACCACCGAAAGTTCTTTGCCCTCTTGCAACTGGTGGCCGAGAACAGCGAAACCTACAACACCACTGAGAAGGCTCTGGTGGCCGTCAAGCTGGTGACGGGTCACTTCGACTTGATGGCTCATCCGGAGACCGGCGAGATCATGCAGGTGCCTCGTTCGATCAGCTACGACTCGATGGGCCAGGACGAGTTCGACAAGTTCTACTCGGCCGCGATTGACGGCGTGCTTCAGCACATCCTGCCCCACCTAGACAAGGAAAAGGCAGAGCGCTTGATCGACATGATTGTGGAGGGTTGGTCGTGAAGACGAGAGTGATTGACATGACGGGATCGAGGGCTGGTCGCGTGACGGTTCTTGCCTTTGCTGGCACCAAAGGCAAGAATGCCTATTGGAGTTGTGTGTGCGACTGCGGAACCAGGTTCGTGACGCAAGGCCGACATCTTCGCAGTGGGTCAACGAAGTCTTGTGGATGTTTTGGTAAGGAGCAGCGAGCCCTTGCCACATCCAAGGCAAAGACCAAGCACGGCAAGACCGCTGGCGGCAACTCTCGTGTCTACCGGATTTGGTCGAACATGGTAAGCCGCTGCACCAACCCGAATTTCGATGCGTACCCGTACTACGGTGGACGCGGAATCAGTGTGTGTGACCGATGGCGGCTCTTTGAAAACTTCCTCCAGGATATGGGCGAGCCAGGCCCCGACGAAAGTATTGACCGCATTGATCCGTCAGGCGACTACGAGCCCGGAAACTGTCGCTGGTCATCCAAGATTGAGCAGGCGAACAACACGCGCAAAAACAAGGTGCTAGAGATTGATGGCACAAGGATGACCGTGGCCGAGTGGTCGAGGCAGCCTGGTGCGTGTGCCGCCAAAACGATTTACGAAAGGCTGGAAAGAGGTTGGGATTCCAGGCGCGCAGTTTTTGCACCGTTGAGGCGCGCCGCATGAACAACAAACTCTCCGCCATCGAGCGCCGCCACCTGGCTCGGGTGAAGAACCTGCCGTGCAGCGTGTGCGACTCGCCGCCCCCTTCGGAAGCTCACCACCTCGAGCAGGGCCTGCAATTCACCTGCGTCGCCCTGTGCGCCGAGTGCCACCGTGGCCCCATCATGGGCCTGCATGGCCAGCGCCGCGCCTGGGCCATCCGCAAGATGGACGAGATCGACGCCCTCAACACAACCATCCGGAGACTGACTGAGACATGGGGAGCATGAGCCGGGAAAAAGGCAAGCGCGGCGAGCGCGAGGTCGCCGCCATCATCAGCGACCTGCTGGGGGTAAGCGCCAGCCGCCGCGTGCGCCAGCACGACGGCGACAGCGACATCCTGGGGGTGCCTGGCTGGACGATCGAGGTCAAGCGCTGGAGCCTGCTGGTGCCGCACGAGGTCAACCGCGCCTGGGCGCAGGCGGTGGCGCAAGCCCAGCGCGATGGCGGCATTCCGGCGCTGTTCTTCCGCGCCAACTACCAGCCGTGGCGCGTGATGTGGCCGCTCTCAGTGCTGCTGACGATGCAGTCGGCCGACATGTGGACCGATCCGCTGTGGGCCGCCACCACCAGCCCCGAAGGCTGGGCCGCCGCCGTGCGCGAGTGCTGGATGCATGAACACGTTCAGGCCGACGCCACGCATCCGCTGCAGCCAGCATGCGGGCTGCTCAAAGTGGAGGAACCTGCGTGATGGAGCCAATCCCGGCGTCTGAGTGGGAGCGTTACAACCGTGGTGCGCTCGACATGATCGTACATAAAGTCGGCAAGATCGATGTGCTCGTGGAGGCCACGCGAAAGCTGGAAGAGCAGCACTCGCGACTTGAGTTGTCTATCACCAAGATGGCCGACGCGGTGACGAAGCTGACCGTGATCGAAGAGCGCCAGACGCAGGACCGCAAAGAAATGGCCGAGATGCGGTCCATGCTGGCCGAGATGTCACGCAAGCATGACACCAGCATAGAGCGCGTCATGCAGGCCGTCGAGCGGATGGAGGATCGCGTGGGCGTGCTCGAAAAGGCCGAGCCGATGAACGCGCAGGCCAGGCGCTGGATGTTCGGCGCGCTTGGCCTGCTGGCGACGATCTTCATCTACGCGCTGGCCAACATCCTGGGGCTCAAGGGATGAAGCTCACCGCGCGTCAGTGGGGTGGCATCGGGGCGACCGCCGCGCTGGTGGCCGCGCTGGCTGGCTTCGAAGGGTACCGTGAGCGCAGCTACGACGATGGCGTCGGCGTGCAGACGGTGGGCTTTGGCACGACTCGCCACGCGGACGGGCGGCCGGTGCAAAAGGGCGACCGGACGGACCCTGTACGGGCCGAGTACCGCATGTGCATGGGGGAGCAGCCGTGACCCCGTGGCCGCTCATCATCGCCGCCGCCTGCACCGCTTTCGGCGCAGCCGCAGGCTACCGCTACGCGCAGGCCAAGGGGCAGGCGGCGCTGGCCGCGTGCGAACAGGCGCGGGCCGAAGACTCGGCAGCCGCAGCAGCAGCCACGGCCGCGCTGATGAAGCGCGCCGAAGACGCTGAAGGCCGGGCCGCCCGCAGCCTGGCCGAAGCCCGCGCATCCGTCAACCGTCGAATCCAGGAGGCCAAACGTGAAGCTTACGAACTGGCTGGCAGCGGCTGCGGCGTCTCTGGCGCTCTCCGGCTGCGCCTCAACGCCGCCATCGGTGACGTGCCCGCGGGTGCCGGCCATGCTGCTGGAGCCGATGCCAGCGCTGCCGCCGATTCCGCCAGCGAGCGCGAAGTAGCGCAGTGGGTGCTGGATGCCGTGCAGCGCTACGAGGAGTGCCGCGCGCGCATCGAAGCCATTCGGCAGTGGGATGCCGCCACGCACGGGGAGGAGCGCTGATGCCGCGTCTGTCTGCAGACCAGTGGGAGACGATCCGCGCCGAGCGCGAGGCCGGGGCGAGCTTTCCTGAGCTGGCCGACAAGTACGGCGTCAGCCACCAGGCCATCCAGAAACGCGCCAAGGCCGAAGGCTGGGGCGACGGCACGGACGTCGCCGGCGCGATCCGGCGCAAAGTTGCAGAAAAAGTTGCAGGCGTGGTTGCAGCCTGCAACCAGAAAAAGAAGGCCGAAGCCATCGACGCGGCCGCCGAGCGCGGCGCGGAGGTGGTGCGCAGGCACCAGGCCGAGTGGGAGGATCACCGCGCGCGCTTCGGCAGCGTGCCGGCCGACTTCGAGGACGGCAAGCTCGCCAAGATCAGCGCCGAGATGCTGCGCATCCGCCAGGAAGGCGAGCGCCGCGCCTGGGGGCTGGATGAGGCCGCCGGGCAGCCGGCCATCGTCATCGAGCGCAGCTACGGCGGGGGTCGTGCGGCATGAGCCGCCTAGCCGCGCATGGCCTGCTGCGCCGCCTGGGCCAGAAAGCCCGAGCGCGTCATGCCGCGCGCGCGCGCGTACTCGTCCACGCGCGCCAGCAGGCGGCGCGGCAGGGTGATGTTGATCTTCTCGGCCTTGCCGTCAAAGCGGGCCGTGTCCACCTCCACCAGCGCCCACACGCCGCCAGCGTAGTCTGGGTTGCTCACGTGCTCGGAAAGCGGAGACGGCTGCGGAACTTCGCCGCCGTCTTCGGTGAGGCCCTCCAGGTGCAGTTCGATGGCCTCCACGACGTTTTGCAACGCCTGCTCCAGCGTGTCGCCTGCCGAGAAGCAGCCCGGAAGGTCCGGCACCGTCACGCCGTAGCGCACGCCGTCGTCGGTGTGCAGCACCACGGGGTACTTCATCGCGTCGTCCTCCATCACTTCCAGCCGGCCTGCCGCTTGATGCTGGCCAGCGTGCCTTTCGGGATATCGCCGTCAGGGTGCTTGACGGTCACCAAGCCCGGCTTGTCCGGGTGTTTGAACTGGTGGTGCGAGCCTTTCACCCGGACCAGCACCCAGCCATCGGCCTGCAGACGCTTGATGACCTCCTTGCTGTTCATGGTGGGTATTGTACCCACTAACACCAGTCAGTCAACACCATACCCACAAACCTGCCCCGCATGACGCGCATCCTCATCCCCCCCATCGCCCTGCACGGCGGCCAGCAGCGCATCATGGAAAGCCCGGCGCGCTACAAGGTCATCGCCGCCGGGCGGCGCTTTGGCAAGACGCTGCTGGCGGTGGAGTGGCTGGCGCTCATGGACGGCGGCGCCATCGACGGCGCATCGGTGGCGTTCTTTTCCCCGACCTACAAGCTGCTGGCCGACGTGTGGGCGGACTTCGAGCGCACGCTGCGGCCCGTCACCCGCAAGGCCAACCGGACCGAGCAGCGCATCGAGCTCATCACCGGCGGCAAGATCGACTTCTGGACGCTCGAAGACCCCGACGCCGGGCGCGGGCGCAAGTACCACCGCCTCGTGATCGACGAGGCCGCTCACGCCCGCTATCTCAAGGAGGCTTGGGAGCGGGCCATCAGCCCGACGCTGACCGACTACCAAGGGGCAGCCTGGTTCATCAGCACGCCCAACGGCCTGAACTACTTCTACGAGCTCTTCCAGCGAGGACTCGCCCCGGCCTACCCGGACTGGGAGAGCTTTCACATGCCCAGCAGCACCAACCCGCATCTGCGGCCAGAGGAGATCGAGACCAAGCGGCGCGAACTGCCCGATCTGGTGTTCCGGCAGGAGTACCTGGCCGAGTTCGTCACCTTCGGTGGCGGCCTCATCAAGCCCGAGATGCTGGTCATGGGCGAGTGCCAGCCGCATCTGCGCCCGGTGCTGGGGGTGGACCTCGCGATTTCCGAGCGCGACGGCGCGGACTACACGGCCATCGTCGCGATGGCGCGCGACCCTGACACTGGCATCGTGTACATCAAGGAAGTCGAGCGCTTCCGCGCGGGCTTTCATGAGGTGCTCACGCGCATCAAGGCCGCAGCCGCGCGGCACAACCCGTCCATCGTCGCCATCGAGCAGACGCAGTTCCAGGCCGCCGTGGTGCAGGAGCTGGCCCGTACCACGACGCTACCGGTTCGCGGCGTGCGGCCCGACCGCGATAAAGTGACGCGCTTTGCGCCGCTGCTCACGCGCTTTGAGCAGCGCCTGGTGCGGCTCGACCCGTCCGGATGCCCGGCAGCCTTCCGAGATGAGTTGCTAGCCTTCCCGGACAGCGCCAACGACGACATGGTGGACGCGGCGAGCTACGCCTTTGCGGCGCTGGGCATGGGGCAGGGCGGCTACGTGGCCGCAGGCGGGAGGGTGTTCCGATGACGCAGCGGGTGGCGGGCCTGACGATGCTGGCCGAGTACATCGGCGATGAAGCAACCGAGAAGCTGCGCGCGGCCTTCGGCGGCTGCCAGGTCAAGGTGCCCAAGACGCGCGCGGGCTCGTGGTGGCAGAGGCTGGTGGAGACGCTGGGCGAGCGCGACGCGGCCGATTTCTGCGAGGCCTTCGGCGGCGAGACGGTCTACATCCCGCGCAACGCTGGCGAAGAGCGCGACGCCATCCGCCGGCAGGTGCGCGACATGCTGGCGGCCGGGATGACGTACCTCGAGATCGCGCGCACGCTGACATGGACGGTTCGCTACACCGAACGCGGGCTGCGCAAGATGATGGAAGCCCGCTGCGCTGCGGCGGCGCGGCGCGCGGATGATCCGCGGCAGATGAGCCTGCTGCAGCACGATGCGCTGCGAGACGCCATGTTCTTTTCGGCGGAACGCGTTCCTGCCGACGCGCGGCTCACCGCGGCTCACCATGCCGGCCATGGCGATATCTGACCGCATCAAGGGCGACGCCCTGCCAGCCTTCGGCTCATCCAGCGCCATCGAGCGCATGCTCGCGCGCTTTGGCTGGCTGGCTGGCGGCGACTACGACGATCTGCTGCAGCAAATCGGAATCGGCCGCACGAAGCTGCGCGCGCTGCTGGCGGACGACGAGATCAGCGCGGCGGTGGAGACGCGCCGCCATGCCTGCATCAACACGCCGTGGCGCGTGGAGCATCCGCAATCGCGCGCGCGGGCGTTCTTGACCGAGGCGCTGGAGCCGCACGCGCACGCCATCATGACGGCTGCGTGGGACGCGGTGCTGTTTGGCTACGCGGTGCAGGAAGTTGTGCTGCAGGAGCAGGGCGGGCGCATCGGCATCGCGCAAACCGTCGCCTGCCCGTTCGAGTGGTTCGCCGTCAAGCCGGACGGGACGCTCTGGTGGCGCGACGATCAGAAGCCAGCCGAAGGCGGCTTCATCGTCACCGTGCACGAGCCGAGCCTGCGCAAGCCGATGGGCGAGGCGCTGCTGGCCAAGGCCTACTGGCCGTGGTTCTTCCGCACGCACGGCTGGCGTATGTGGGCCAAGTTCCTGGAGCAGGCGGCCGTGCCGCTCATGTACGGCACCACCGATGCCGCCGACAAGCAGCCATTGCTGGATCTGCTGCGCACGCTCTCCAGCGGGCCGGTCGCGGTCATCAATAACACCGACACGCTAAAGGCGCTGGACCAGCCCGGCAACAGCCCGAACAAGTTCGCCGAGTTCGAGACCGCCATCTGCCGGCGCATCCAGCGATTGATCCTTGGGCAGACGCTGACCAGCGGCACGGATGGCGGCAGCGGCAACCGGGCTTTGGGCGAGGTGCACGAGCGCGTGCGCGACGAGAAGCGCCGCGCCGATGTGCGGCTGGTCACCCGCGCCCTGCAGCAGGTGGCCGACATCCTGGCCGACGTCAACGGTCTGCCGCGCGGCACCATCGTGCTGGAAGACCCGCACGGGCTGGAGCGCGAGCGCGCCGAGCGCGACGAAATTCTGGTCAAGGCCGGCATGCTGCGGTTCACGCGCGCATACCTGGAGGAGAAATACGGCCTGGAGTCGGACGATTTCGAGGAGCTGCCAGCCGCCGAGGCCGCTGCGATTGCCGACGTGGGCGCAGGCGGCATCGGGCGCGCCAGCCAGCCATCCGAGACGGCCGCCAGCCTCGTGACGCTGGCCGAGAAACGCCCGGACAGCACCAAGCCAGACCGCCGCCGCTTCACCGCCGCGCAGCAGGCCATCGAGGACGAGATCGAGCGCACGCTCGTCAACCTCGGCGGCGGGCCGATCGCGCCGGGCGCCATCGCCAGCGCCATCCGCGCGGCCAAAGACCCGGAAGACCTGATGGAGCGCCTGGCGGTCGTCCTGGCCGACGCCGACGACCGCACCTTCCGCCAGACGCTGGAGCGCGCGATGTTCGCCGCCGAGATCATGGGCTATGCGGCCGCCCAGCGCGAGGCACTGAGCGATGGCATGAAAAATGGCTGATGATGCCGACCTGACCGACGCGCGTCTGGAGCGCGAGATGGCGGCCATGATCGAGCGCGTGCGCGTCAAGCCGCGCGAGGCTGGGCCATACACCGGCTACTGCTACTGGTGCGGCGAGAATGTGCATGCCCCGAAGCGCTGGTGTGACGCTGATTGCCGCGACGAGTGGGAGCGCCAGCAGCGGCGAGGAGCGTGACGCATGGCCGTCAGAATCGACTTCGATGCAGATTTCGATGAGCAGGTGGCGCAGGCGCGCGCGCAGCGCGTGATGCTGCCTGAGGAGTTCTACCGCCTTCCTGCAGAGAAGCGCGCGCTGGCCTTTACCGCCTCAGGCCTTGCAAGGCTCGATCAGGTGCAGGCCGTGGCCGACGCGCTGGCGAAGTTCCAGGCCGACGGCGGCACGTTCGATGACTTCCGCAAGTGGGCCGCCGGACAGGACTGGAGCCTGCCGCGCCACCGGCTGGAGACGATCTACCGCAACGCCGTGCAGGCGGCCTACATGGCCGGGCACTGGCGGCGCTTCGATGAGGTCAAGGACGACCTGCCCTATCTGATGTACGACGCCATCAACGACAGCCGCGTGCGCCCGTCGCACCTGGCGATGGATGGCGTGATCCGGCCGGTGAATGACCCGCTGTGGAAGCGCTGGACGCCGCCCTGCGGCCACCGCTGCCGCTGCACGCTGCGGCAGGTCTCGGCGCGCGAGGCGCAGCGCAGGGGCGGCGTGACGCAGAGCATCCCGGCCGAGGCTGTGCCGGATGAGGGGTGGGGCGGCGATCCGAGGCGGTGGGGGGAGACTTTGGATCGGGTGCGGGCCGACAAGCTGGCCAAGGCCCACCCGGCGCTGGCCGCCGGCTACGAGCGGGCAATGCGCCAGCCACAAGGGCTGTTCACCGACTATGACGCCTACGCGCCCTTGGTGGTGCCAGACACCTCTACCGCTGCCAGAGCCGCCGCCGTAGAATGGGAAAAACGGATCCGTCACGAGCCCATCGAGCACGGCATCAGCATCTCGGCCTCTGGCACGCTGATCCTGAGCAAGATCGGCCAGGCTGACAGGGTGGCCTACTCGGATGCCGAGATGGCCTTGATGCGAGGCAGCACGTTTACACACAACCACCCGAACGGATTGAGCTTTTCCGTGGCGGATTTCAGGATGGCGGTTCAGCATGATTTCGCGGAGCTGCGCGCGGTGACGCCGGCGTTCAGGCACATCATGACCAGGCCAGAGCATGGATGGCCGTCCCTGATCGCCTTTGAAGGCCATCGATCGGAGGCGGCCAGGCAGGCGATTTTGGCGGTGCGCGACCTGATGGTGTCTGCCGGCATGCACCCGCGCTACGCCGAGATGGAGGCGACCCATCAATTCTGGGTGTTCGTCGCCAAGCGGTTCGGCATCGGCTACACGAGGGAGAGGTCATGATCGATGATGAAACGCTGCGCCGCTGGGGCCGCGAGTTTGACCGCGACGAGCAGGCCGTGCGGGAGTCTTACCCCAACACCTTTTACGACGGCGAGCAGGACGCCCTGAGGCGTCTGGCGCAGAAAATTTCCGGCGAGATCAGCCGGCAAATCGAATCCGACGGCGGCTTTGAGGCGTGGCGTGCCAGCCAGCAGGCGCGCGCAGAGGCCGCAGCGTCGGTGACCGGAGGTTGACGCTCATGGATCGTATGGCGGCTCCATCTCCATCCATACCGGCCTCGCGCATCAAGGGGCTGCGCATTGTCTGCCGCCGCTGCGGCGTGGAAATCATGCTGCCGATCACGGCGCGCGAGTCTCCCGGTCAGTGTTTCAACTGCGCCAGCCGGTTTGCCGATGGCGGAGGCATCGTGTCCGCTTTGCGAGAGCTGAAGTGGCTGCACGACATGGACGGCAGCGACAACACGGCAGTCGGTTTCTGGATCGATTCCAACCCGTAGCCGCCATCTGTTCCGCCTCAACGCCTCAGCCAGAGCGCAAGCCTGCTGGGGCCTTTGATTTTGGCCCCTTCCTTGGTGAACCCGTTCTGCCGTGCAAATAGAAAGCGCCCCGCCGGGGATCTTACCGTCCTACTCCGCCCCACAAGGGGTTCAGACAGCCCAGCCGACCACGGGGCGCTTCGTCAGTATACGGGAATTGCTGCGCGGCGCCAAGCTGCAAGACGGGCGCGTGTAGAAGCAAGATAGTAATGTCCGCTTCCGGCAAAGTAGAAATGTCCGCTTGTTGGTCTGGAAGCGGAGGGCTGGGTGGACAAGCGCATCGAGATGAGCGAGCGGGAGATCGAGCGGCTCAAGGTG
>NZ_VJON01000058.1 GCF_007556685.1 Tepidimonas charontis
TGTTCGAGTTCAAGGTGGTGCCCGACCAGGCCACCGGGCAAGCGCTGGCGCAGCTGCGCGCCAAGGGCTATGCGGACAAATACCGCGCCGACGGGCGGCCGCTGCATCTGGTCGGCATCGAGTTCAGCCGCCAGCAGCGCAATGTGGTGGGCATGGCGGTCGAGGGGCTGTGACTGCGGTCGAGTCCAAGGCGCTTGGAGGTGGTATGTGAGCCGTCAGCGGCGCGTCTTGCGGCAGCCGCTTTTCGGCACGCTCGGACAGTGCGGCCGGGCCGGCGACGGCGGCGATCATGCATGCGCTGGGACTGTATGGCGGGTGTTTCGCAGGCGTTGCATGCCGCCCCATCGCGCGGCGCTGTATGCCGGTGCATGACGATATGCACTGTATTTAGTGCCTATCTGTGGGCGTCATGGGGGCGGAAGCGCCCTTTTTACCCTGCGGTCGACTGCCTGAAGCCAGCTACAGGTTACAAGCCGACTACACAAATGCCGGATGGCGTAACGTCATCCGCCTCAGTGTCTTGCAACTCGTAGATAAATTTGGTGGGTCCTGTAGGATTCGAACCTACGACCTACGGATTAAGAGTCCGCTGCTCTACCAACTGAGCTAAGAACCCAGGTATGGTGGACCGAAGGAGGATCGAACTCCCGACCTCTGCATTGCGAACGCAGCGCTCTCCCAGCTGAGCTATCGGCCCGTGAGAAACGCATTATAGCGTCAAAAACGGCAAGGCTGGCGTTGCGGGCGACGCGTGCGATGGCAGCGCGGCATCCCCAAGGGTCAATCGGTTTCGACCGTCTTGATGTCCATGACGCGCAGGCTGACGCCGCCGGCCTGCCGTGCGGCCTTGTCGCCGATCAGTGGCCGGTTGGCGAACGATTGGTAGCGCTGGCGCCAGGGCTGTATCTGCTCGGCCAGTGCCGCGGCGTCGGTGATCTGCACCTCGTAGCGCTTGAGCACGCCCCAGGCGGATTCGATGATTTTGGCGTTTCGGGTGTCCGCGCCCTGTTGTAGCAACTCCAACACGGCGGCGCGCGGATTGCCCGCCAAGCTTTGGCGCATGGCCCGCTCGATGATGCCCAGCACTTCGTGATGCAAGGCCATGAGGCGCACGGCGTAGGGGGGGTGGGGGGCAGCGGCCTGGGCCAGCAGTGCCGCCAGCGCCTTGGAGGTACAAAAGCGCCGTCCCAGCTCCGTTAGCCGCTGCTCGACTTCATCGATCTGGATGGCGCGCTGCGCCACGTAGGCCAGCAGGGTGGTCAGGTTGCATGCCGCTTCGAAATCGAATGTTTCATCCAAGAGTTCGGCCATCATGGTGCGTAGCTTGGCCAGCACGCGCGCGACTTGGGCGTCGTGGAGTAGCAACGCAATCTCCAGCACCTCGGCCAGGCGCTGAAGGCGCCGCGAGTCTGGGTGCCGCTCCAGCATGCGTTGCGCGTCTTCCCAGTAGCGCTGCAGGCCCTTGCGGTCGCTGGCCTGCAGTCGCATAAAGCCCAGCAGCACCAGCGACTGGGCATCGAACATCTTGGAGTCGAGCCCCAGCCGCACCGAGCGTGACAGCAACTCCTCGGCACGTTCGGTTTGCCCGCAGTAGTGGGCCAGCATGCCGTGGCGCTGCAGGCGGCTGATGGAGTGCGGCGTCAGCTCGGTGGCCATTTGGTAGGCGGCCAGCGCAGCGTCGAAGTTGCCCAGTTCGATTTGGGCGCGTCCCATGACATCGTAGGCGTCGGCGTAGCTGGCGTCCTCGCCAATGAGGTTGTGCAGCGTGGCGCTGGCTTTTTGCGGCTGACCAGCGTCGAGTTGGGCGCGCGCCACCCCCAGCTTGGCCCAGGGCAGCGCTTTGGCTGCCACCACCGCCTCGTACAAACGCTGGGCCTCGTCGAAGCGCTGCAGCCGCAGCAGCAGCTCGGCGCCGACGCGCGCACTGTACAACCAGTAGTCGGCACGCTGCTCGAAGCGGCGCAGGCACAGCTGGGCGGCACGCTCGAATTCGCGCGCTTCGACCGCGTCGAAAATGTCCTTGAGCACCGCCTTGCGATGACGCGCCTGTCCGATGCGTTGCGCCAATTGGTTGGCGGTGAAGGGCTTGAGCAAGTAGGAGTCGAGCGCAGATTCGGCCGCTTCGGCCACGCGGGCGTACGAGGCCTCGGCCGTCACCATGATGAAGACGGTGGCAAATGGCAGCAGCCCGGCGCGCCGCAGATCGTCGAGCAGCTCCTGTCCGGTGCCGCGGTCGTTCGGAAAATTCTGTTCGCACACCACGACGTCGAAGGTGCGAAACTCCAGCTGGCGCCGTGCGTCGGCGATGCGCGGGCTCTGCGCCACGGTACGTGCGCCCATGTCGCGCAATTGCGCCACCAGAATCGAACGCGAGGTCGGGTTGCCATCCACCACCAGGGCGGAGGCGCCATACAGGTCCATCATGGCCGCGTACCGTCCTGCAGGCAAGCTGGCATGGGCAGGCGGTCCATTGGCCCCAGGTTGACCCCACCGGCGGGCCGCAGGCGCGGATCGCCCAGGGCTGGGCGGTTGCGCATGGTGCCGTAGGCCTGGCGCAGGCTGCCGATGCGTTCTTGCCAGCGCTGGGCATTGGGAATGGTGTCCCGGTAGCGTTGCAGCAGCAGCCAGGCAGACTCGACGGCGCGGGCGTTGTGAGTGTCGTCGGCGACGGCGACCAATTCGGCCAGTGCCAGCACCGGCTCCCCGTCGCTGGCGCGGCGCAGTGCCGCCTCGATGCGCTGCACCATCGTCACTTCGCACTCGCGCAGCCGCTGGGCATAGGGGCTGTGGTGGGCCGCAGCGCTGGCCAGTAACTCCCCCATCGCTTTGGAGGTGGCAAAGCGCAGACCGACCGGGGTGACGAGGAGGTCGTCGGGCGCGGGCAGACCGGTATGACGGGCCAATGCCGCCAAGATGGCCAACAGATTACACGCCGCCTCCATGTCGAAGCCGGGGCAGGCGGTGTCGGCGGCGATGTCGGCGAACATCGCGGCTGCGGCGTCGCTTGGCGGCGGTGACGCCAACAGGTCGATGTGGCGGGCAAAGCGCTGTAGGCGCTCATCCTCGGGGTTGGCGCGGGCGCGCTTGTGCAGCTCGGCTCGGTGGCGTTCGAGCTCGGCGTCATCGTGGCGTTCGAAGGCCGCGATGGCCAGCAGCATCAGGCTTTCGGCGTCGAACATTTTGGAGTCGAGCCCCAGGGCGGCGGCGCGCTGTAGCAGCTCGATGGCCTTGTCTCGGTTGCCCAGAAAAAAGGCCAGCATGCCCAGCCGTTGCTGGCGGCCGATGGCCATGGGCGTGGCTTGCAGCGCTTTGCCCAGGCTGTCGAGCGCGTCGTCGAACTGCCCCAGCTCCATCTGTGCCCGCCCCAGCACGTCGTAGGCGTCGGGGTAGTCGGGGGCCGCCTCGATGAGTTGACGCAGCGTCTGCATTGCCGCCGCCGGTGCGCCGCTGTCGAGCTGGCAGCGTGCCACGCCCAGCAATGCCCACGGCTGCGGGTCGGTGTCCCAGATCGATTGAAACAGCGCCTGGGCCTGTCCAAAGCGCCCCAGCCGCAGCAGGATTTCGGCCCCCCAGCGCGCAGCCGAGAGCCACTGCGACCCCCGTTCGGCAAAGCGCTGCAGGCACAGCTCGATGGCGTCGTCGTAGCGCCGCTCCTCCAAGGCACGGTGGATGTCCCATAGCGCGGCTTTGCGGCGGCGCGCCTGCTCGATGCGGTCGTAGAGGCTGCCGGCGGAGTAGGGGCGCACCAAATAGCTGTCTACCGACGACTCGGCGGCTTCGGCCACTTTCAGGTAGGTGGCCTCGTCGGTGATCAGGATGAAGATCGTGCCGTAGGGCAGCAGGCCCGAGCGGCGCAGGTCGTCGAGCAAGGCCTGGCCCGATCCGCCGCGCGGAAAAGTGTCGCTGCAAACGACCAGATCGAAGGGGTGGCGTTCGATTTCGCGGCGTGCGTCGGCGATACGGCTGACTTGGCTCACCGACAGGTAGCCGAAACCGCGCAATTGGCCCACCAGAGTCAGGCGCGTGGTCGGGTTGGCGTCGACCACCAAGGCCGACGAACGGCTCATATCGGCCGGCAATGGCGCGGCCACGCCCAGCGCCCCGGTCGTGCTCACACCACCGCGCCCAGCTTGAAGATCGGCAGGTACATCGCCACCACGATGCCGCCGATGATGGTGCCCAGGATGACGATGATGATGGGCTCCATCAAGCTCGACAGCCCGGCGACCATGTCATCGACCTCTTGTTCGTAGAAGTCGGCGGCCTTGCCCAGCATATGGTCCAACGCGCCCGACTCCTCGCCGATCGCGCACATCTGCAGCACCATCGACGGGAAGACGCCGGTGTTGGTCATGGCCTGTGTCAGCGCGGTACCGGTGGCTACTTCTTGTTGGATCTTTTCGGTGGCGTCGGCAAACACCGAGTTGCCCGCTGCGCCGCCGACCGAGTCGAGCGCATCCACCAGGGGCACACCGGCGGCAAACATCGTCGACAGCGTACGGGTCCAGCGCGCGATGGCGGATTTCTCGACCAACACGCCGAAGATGGGCAGGCGCAGCAGCAGCCGATCCATAAAGCGCTGCACCTTTTCGTTGCGCCGCCAGGCTTGGAAGAAGAAATACAGCCCGGCACCCAAACTGCCGAAGATCAGCCACCAGTAGGCGACGAAAAACTCACTGATCGCAATCACCGCCAGCGTCGGGGCGGGCAGGTCGGCGCCGAACGAGGTGAAGACCTCCTTGAACGCCGGCACGACGAAGATCATGATCACCGACACCACCACGAACGCCACCACCAGCACGGCGGTGGGATACATCAGCGCCGATTTGACCTTGCTTTTGATCGCTTCGGTCTTCTCCAGATAGGTGGACAGGCGGTCGAGGATGTCCTCCAGAATACCGGCGGCCTCGCCGGCTTCGACCAGATTGCAGTACAGCGCATTGAAATACTGCGGGTGTTTGCGAAAGGCGGCGCTCAGCGAGGTGCCGGTTTCCACATCGGCGCGGATTTCGTACAGCAGGCGCGCCACACTGGGGTTGGGGTTGCCGCGACCGACGATGTCGAATGCCTGCAACAGCGGCACGCCGGCCTTCATCATCGTGGCCAGCTGCCGGGTGAAGATCGCGATGTCTTTGGGCTTGATGCGGCGCGCGGAGGCCAGCCTTTGTTTTTTGACCTTCTGTACGGCGATGCCCTGCCGGCGCAACTGGGCTTGCACCTGGGCTTCGCCGGCGGCGCGCAGTTCGCCCTTGACGGCTTTGCCGTTGCGGTCTTTGCCTTCCCACTCGAAGACGTACTCTTTGTTTGCACGCGTTGCCGTGGCCATGGGTTGCCGCTCCGCAGGGGTTGGATGCAGTGAACGCCGTCGATACCGGGGGACCGTCTCAGTCGTTGGTCACCGCCAGCACCTCCTCCAATGATGTAATGCCCATCTTAACCTTGCGCAGACCGCTTTCGCGCAAGCTGCGCACGCCTTCGGCGCGTGCCTGCGCCGCCAGCTCCAGGGCGCTGGCGCCGCGCAGGATGAGTTGCTGCATGGCCTCGGAGATCGGCATGACCTGATAGATGCCGACCCGGCCTTTGTAGCCGTCGTGGCAGGCGGAGCAACCCACCGGTCGGTAAGGTTGCCAGTCGCCTTCCAGATCTTCGGGGCGAAAGCCGGCGTCGAGCAGCACCTGGCGTGGTAAGTCGTGGTGGGGTACCTTGCATTGCGGACACAAGCGCCGCGCCAGGCGCTGCGCGGTGATCAGGTTGATGCTGGAGGCGATGTTGAACGGCGCCACCCCCATATTGATGAGGCGGGTGAGCGTGGAGGGGGCGTCGTTGGTGTGCAGCGTGGACAGCACCAGGTGCCCGGTTTGCGCCGCTTTGATGGCGATGTCGGCGGTCTCCAGGTCCCGGATCTCGCCGACCATGATGATGTCGGGGTCTTGCCGCAAAAAGGCCCGCAGCGCGGCGGCGAAGGTCAGACCCGCTTTTTCGTTGACGTTGACTTGGTTGACGCCGGGCAGGTTGATCTCGGCCGGGTCTTCGGCGGTGGAGATGTTGACGCCGGGCTGGTTCAGGATATTGAGGCAGGTGTAGAGCGACACGGTCTTGCCCGAGCCGGTAGGGCCGGTCACCAAGACCATGCCATAGGGGCGGCTGATGGCTTCCAGCAGCTTGGCTTTTTCGTCCGGTTCGTAGCCCAGGGCGTCGATGCCCATTTGCGCACTGCTCGGGTCCAAGATGCGAATGACGACTTTCTCGCCAAACAGGGTGGGCAGTGTGCTGACGCGAAAGTCGATCACCTTGTCCGGTCCGACCTTGAGCTTCATGCGCCCGTCCTGCGGCACGCGCTTCTCGGAAATGTCGAGCTTGGACATGACCTTGATGCGCGAGGCCAGCTTGTCCTTGACGGCGACAGGCGGTGTGGCGATCTCGCGCAACTCGCCGTCGATGCGAAAGCGCACGCGGTAGAAGTGCTCGTACGGCTCGAAATGCAGGTCGGAGGCGCGCATCGCGTAAGCATCGAGCAGCATCTTGTGCAAAAAGCGCACGATCGGCGCGTCTTCCACTTCGGCCGAAACTTTCTCGGTCGGCTCCGCGGCACTCATTTCCAGGCCGGCGGCCTCGAAATCGAAAGCTTGCCCGACGATGCGATCGATGGCTTGCGCCGCGCTGGCGGTGTAGGTCTCCACCAGCTTGGTCAGCTTGTCCACCTCGGCGATGATCCAGTCCACCGTGAGCTGGGTCTCGAATTTCACCTTCTCGGCAGCTTGTAGGTCGGATGGGTCGGCGGTGACCACCGACAGCCGGTTGCCACGCCGCCCCAGGGGCACGATGCGGTATTGCTGGCAGGTTTTGGGGTCCAGCAGACCATGCGGCAGCCGCTGCGGATCGACGGCGGACAAGTCGATCAGCGGCGCTGCGAAGGCGTTGGACATGGTGTGCGCCAGGTCGCGCGGCGAGACCGCGGCGCTTTCGATCAGCTCGGTGATGAAGCCGGTTTTTTTGCTTTGGGCGCGCGCGTACAGCGCTTCGGCTTTCTCCAGGCTCAGGGTACCAGCGCCAATGAGCGCGCGCGCCAGCCCGGGCAGCGCCATCGTGGTCGGGGCGTCGCCTTCGGTCATGGTGCGCTCCCCGGCAGGGTGGCGGTGTGCCCCATCCCTCGTGTATAGTTCGCGCTCTTTCCGTGCCGTTCGCGGCACGGTCGACACCGTTGTGGCGCATCGTTCGGAGTCAGCATGGATCTGCGCAAGCTCAAGACGCTCATCGACCTGGTGTCGGAGTCGAATGTCTCCGAGCTGGAAATCACCGAAGCGGAGGGCAAAGTCCGCATCGTCAAGGCGGCCCCCGTGGTGGCTGCCCCCCTCCCGCCCAGCGTGGCCATGGCGCCCGCCGCCCCCAGCGTGGTGACGGCGCCAGCGGCGGCACCTGCGCCAGCGGCAGCGCCGGTGCCGGCCGAGCCAGAGGGACACGTGATCAAATCACCCATGGTCGGTACCTTCTATCGCGCGCCCAGCCCGGGCGCCGCGCCCTTCGTCGAAGTCGGGCAGGCGGTCAAGGAGGGCGACCCGGTGTGCATCATCGAAGCGATGAAGATTCTCAACGAAATCGAGGCGGATCGCGCAGGTGTCATCAAGGAAATTTTGGTCGAGAACGGCCAAGCCGTCGAATACGGGCAGCCCCTCTTCGTCCTCGCGTGAGGGCGGCACCATGTTCAAGAAAATCCTGATCGCCAACCGCGGCGAGATCGCGTTGCGTGTGCAGCGCGCCTGTCGCGAGCTCGGCATCAAGGCGGTGGTCGTCTACTCCGAGGCCGACCGCGAAGCCAAGTATGTGAAGCTGGCCGACGAGGCGGTGTGTATCGGCCCGGCGCCGTCGGCGCAGAGCTATCTGAACATGCCCGCCATCATCTCGGCGGCCGAAGTCACCGACGCCGAGGCGATCCATCCGGGCTACGGCTTCCTGTCGGAGAACGCTGACTTCGCCGAGCGCGTGGAAAAAAGCGGCTTCGTCTTCATCGGCCCCAGCCCCGAGTCGATTCGCCTGATGGGCGACAAGGTCTCGGCCAAGCAAGCCATGAAGGCCGCTGGCGTGCCAACGGTGCCGGGCTCCGACGGCGCCTTGCCCGATGATCCGGCCGAGATCAAGCGCATTGCGCGCGCCATCGGCTACCCCGTCATCATCAAGGCCGCCGGCGGCGGCGGCGGCCGCGGCATGCGCGTGGTGCATACCGAGGCGGCGCTGCTGCACGCGGTGCAGACCACCAAGAGCGAGGCGGCGGCGGCCTTCAACAACCCCGAGGTGTACATGGAGAAATTTCTCCAAAACCCTCGGCACATCGAAATCCAGGTGCTGGCCGACCAACACCGCAACGCCGTCTATCTGTTCGAGCGCGATTGCTCGATGCAGCGTCGCCACCAAAAGGTGATCGAAGAGGCGCCGGCGCCGGGCATCGCGCGTCGCCTCATCGATCGCATCGGCGAGCGCTGCGCCGCGGCGTGCAAAAAGATCGGCTACCGGGGGGCCGGCACGTTCGAGTTCCTGTACGAAAACGGCGAGTTCTACTTCATCGAGATGAATACGCGCGTGCAGGTCGAGCACCCGGTGACGGAAATGATCACCGGCGTCGACATCGTGCGCCAGCAGATCCTGATCGCCGCGGGCGAAAAGCTGCCCTTTACCCAGCGCCAAATCCAATTGCGCGGTCACGCCATCGAGTGCCGACTCAACGCCGAGCATCCGTACACGTTCACGCCGTCGCCCGGTCGCATCACGGCGTGGCATGCCCCAGGCGGGCCGGGCGTGCGGGTCGATTCGCACATCTATGCCGGCTATTGCGTGCCTCCCAACTACGACTCGATGATCGGCAAAATCATCGTGCACGGCGACACGCGCGAGCAAGCCTTGGCGCGCATGCGCGGTGCGCTGGCCGAAGTCGTCATCGAAGGCATCCAGACCAATGTGCCGCTGCACCGCGAGCTGATGGTGGACGCCAATTTCGAGGCGGGCGGCACCAACATCCACTACCTCGAGAGCTGGTTGGCGCAGCGTGAACGGGGGTGAACCGATGCAGAGCGCGCGCTGGGTGGAGCTGGTGCTGCGGGTGCCCGAGGCACGGGTTGAGACCGTCAGCGACGCCTTGCAGGCACTCGACGCCCTGAGCGTGACGGTGGAGGATGCCGACGCCGACACCGAGGCCGAACAGGCTCTGTTTGGTGAGCCAGGCCTGCCGCCGCCCGCCGCAGGGTGGCGTCACTCGCGTGTGGCGGCGTTGTTTGATACACCTGCGCAGGCCCGCGAGGCGGCCGCGCTGCTGCAGGTGCAAGATTTTTTTGCCGACAGCGTGATCGAAGGTCTGCGTCCGGTGGCCGACACCGACTGGGTGCGCCTCACACAGTCCCAGTTCGAGCCCGTGCCGATCACCGCCGACTTTTGGATCGTGCCGAGTTGGCACGAGCCGCCGGCGGGCGCGCACACGGTGATCCGGCTCGACCCGGGCCTGGCGTTTGGCACGGGTACCCACCCTACCACCCGGATGTGCTTGCGCTGGATCGCCACCCACGGCATGGCCGGACGGCGGGTGCTGGACTACGGCTGCGGTTCGGGCATTTTGGCCATCGCGGCGGCCAAGTTCGGCGCGTCTGCCGTGGACGCGGTGGACATCGACCCGGCGGCGGTGGCCGCCACCCAAGCCAACGCCGCCGCCAACGCCGTGAACGTGCGCGCCGGCCTGCCCGAGGCCGTCAACGCCACGTATGACGTGGTGCTGGCCAATATACTGGCCACGCCGCTGAAGGTGCTGGCACCGCTGCTGTGCGCCCAAGTGGCCAGCACAGGCCACTTGGTGCTGGCCGGCATCCTCGAGCGCCAGGCCGACGAGTTGCGCGCGGCGTATGCGCCCTGGGTGACGCTGCAGGTCCACGATGCCGTGGACGGCTGGATTTTGATGACGGCGCAGCGCACCTGAAGGGCGGCGCCGCGCCGATGGCCGGGGGTGCCGTCATAATCGCGCGCATGAGCTTCATCACCCGCTGCCCCGCTTGCGGCACGGCCTTCCGGGTCGTGGCGGACCAGCTCAAAATCGCCGATGGTTGGGTGCGCTGCGGCCGCTGCCAGCACATTTTCGACGCCACGCTCGATTTACAGCCGGCATTGGAACGCACGACCACCGCCCCGGTGGCCCAGGCGCCTGCAGCTGCTGCGGCGGCAGTGTCGCCTCTGGTGCCACCGAGCGATGTCCCGGCGAGTGAAGCGCCTGCCCCGGCCGCCGGCGCCTTCGGGTCGGGCCGGCTCGTGGACAGTGCCGCCCAGGCGCCGCAGGCGCCCTCTGCGGGCGAAGGACACACCGAGCCCGCCGAGCCGCGCGAGCTCCAGCCAGCCGCCGCGGCGCCAGACCCCGCCGCCCCGCATGCCGAGCCCGATGGGGCCGTCGAGGCGCCTGCGGATGCGCTTGCCCAGCCGTCTGCGGCGCCGGTGGCGGGTACCGATGAGGGCGGGTTGCCGCAGGTGCAGCCGGCTGCTGCCGCAGTCCAGGATGGCCACATGGCGGCGCGTGCTTCAGAGCCAGAGGCCGAGCCCGGTTTCGTGCGGCAGGCTCGCCGTCGGGCCTTCTGGCGCCGCCCGGTCGTGCGGCTGGCGCTGGCCTTGATTGCCCTGGGGTTGGCGGGTGGCCTGCTGGGGCAGGCCGCGTGGACATGGCGTGACGACTGGGCGACGCGCTACCCGCTCGCCCGCCCGGCGTTGCAAGCCTTTTGTCACGCCTTCGACTGCCAGCTGGCGCCGCCCCGGCGCGCGCAGGACATATCGATCGACGGCTCGGTGCTGCTGCGCCGAGCCCCCGACCGCTACAGTTTTCATCTGGTGCTGCGCAATCAGGCCGAGGTGGAGGTGCAGGCGCCCGCGTTGGAGTTGACCCTGCTCGATGCCGAGGAGCGCATCTTGGTGCGGCGGGTCTGGCTGCCGCACGAGTGGCCGCAACCGACCGCGACGCTGGGGCCGCGCAGCGAGTGGCCGCTGCAATTCGAGCTGCGCTACGATCACCCGCAGGCGGCGCGCATGACTGGCTACCGCGCCGTGTTGTTCTACCCCTGACGATCGGCGCTGCGGCGGCGCCACCCCCACTCATCGACTGGTGATCAACCCATGACCATTCTCGTTTGCGGCTCGCTGGCCTTCGACACCATCATGGATTTCGAGGGGCGCTTTGCCGACCACATCTTGCCCGATCAGCTGCACATTTTGAACGTCTCTTTTTTGGTGCCAGGGCTACGGCGCGAATTTGGCGGCTGTGCCGGCAATATCGCCTATGGACTGCGGCAGCTGGGGGCGGCGGTGCGTCCGGTGGCCACGCTGGGCGCCGACGGGGCCGACTATCGCGAACGGCTGCGTGGTCTGGGGGTGGACGTGTCGGCGGTGCGGCTGTGCGACGACAGCTACACCGCCCAGGCCATGATCATGACCGACCGCGACAACAACCAGATCACCGCGTTTCACCCGGGCGCCATGGCGCAGGCCCACACCAACCCCATCGGAGACACGGCCGGTGTGTCGCTGGCCATCCTGGCGCCCGACGGCAAGCAAGCCACCTGGGAGCATGCACAGCAATTGCACGCGGCCGGGGTGCCCTTCGTGTTCGATCCGGGGCAGGGGCTGCCATTGTTCACGGCCGAAGAGCTGCGGCAGCTGGTCGAGCTGGCCGACTGGGCGGCTTTGAACGATTACGAAGCGCGCCTGCTGTGTGACCGCACGGGCTGGACGCTGGCCGAATTGTCGCGCCGGGTTCGCGCGCTGGTGGTGACCTTGGGCGAGCACGGCTGTGAGGTTTGGCAGGACGGCGCCGCCACCCGCGTCCCAGGGGTGAAGGCGACAGCGGTGGTGGATCCCACCGGCTGTGGTGATGCCTTTCGCGCAGCCCTACTCTAGTCGTCCCTGAAAAATTCATTTTCACGCCGCCCTTAGCCGCAGCTGGGCAGGGTTGGCGCCACTGGTCTCGGTTGGCCGCCGCTGGGCGAGCCACCGGCCGATGAGGCGCACGGCCGCAATGAGG
>NZ_VJON01000059.1 GCF_007556685.1 Tepidimonas charontis
CCAAGCTGCTGATCATCGATGAACTGGGCTACCTGCCGCTTGAGCCGGCGGCCGCGCACCTGTTCTTCCAGCTCGTGTCGCGGCGCTATGAGCGGGCCAGCATGCTGATCACCAGCAACCGGCCGGTTGGCGAGTGGGGGCAGGTGTTTGGCGACGCGGTCGCCGCCACCGCCATCCTCGATCGGCTGCTGCACCACAGCCAGGTCATCACGATCCGGGGCGACAGCTATCGGCTGCGCGACAAGCGCCGCAGCGGCCTTCTGCAGAAGGCCGCTGCCCCCACCCCGATCACGTCAGAGAGTTGATTAACCCGGGGGTCAATTCCAGATGTCGTCAGGGGGTCAAATCTTCGTGTCGCTTGACACGGGGCATCCGACATCGCGCACGGCCTGGATTTCCGCCCTCCGTACAACCCCTGTGGTCTGCCACTGCGCGATGGCGTAGGATGTGGCCGACGAAGCGACGCCAAGCCCGCCCTGGCGTTTGGCACCATCGGTATCCTGCGCTCGACACAAAAGTGCCCATCGTCCATGATCTCGACGCCCATTCCCGCCGCATGGCGCACGCATGAGGTGCGCAACCAGGTGCTGGAGGCCTGGCACATCGATCCTTGGCACACCGATACGGCATTGCAAGAGGCGGTGCGCCGTGGCCCGGCGGCAGACAGCGCGGCTACGCTGGCCGCCATCGGGGCGCAGCTGGCCAACCCGACGCAACACGAGGCAGCGGCGCGCGCCAACCGCAACCCACCGCAGCACCAGCCGTACGACAGCCGGGGCCACCGGGTCGATCGGGTGGTGTTCGACCCAGCGTGGCACGAGCGCTTGGCCCAGTTGCGCGCAGATGGTGTGGTCACACGGCCGTTCGAGGACGCGCACCCTGGCCGCTGGACCGAGTGGGCAGCCGCTTTTTATCTGCATGGGCAGGTGGAGCAGGGATCGCTGTGTCCGGCAACGATGACCTTGGCGGCGATCCCGTTGTTGCGCCGTGAACCCGCCTTCTGGGCGTGGGGAGGGGCGCAGCTGCTCACGCGCGCCTATGATCCGTCCGATTGTGCGCTGCCGAACAAGCGCTGTGCATGGATCGGCATGGGGATGACGGAAAAGCAAGGAGGATCGGATGTGCGCGCCAACGCCACCGTGGCCCGATCCGACAGCGATGGCTGGCGATTGCGCGGCCACAAGTGGTTCTACTCGGCCCCCACCAGCGATGCGCATCTGGTGACGGCAAAAGTGGACAGTGAGGACGGCCCGGTGGGTTGTTTTTTCGTGCCACGCTGGCGCCCCGATGGCCAGCGCAACGGCGTCCTCATCCAGCGCCTGAAGGACAAACTGGGCAATCGCAGCAATGCCAGCGGTGAGGTGGAATTTCTGGATGCGTGGGCGCTGCCCGTGGGGGATGTGCAGCGCGGCATCCCGACCATCTTGGAGATGGCGACCACAACGCGCCTGTGTTGCGTGCTGGGCAGCGCGGCCATCTTGCGCCAGGCTCTGGTACAGGCGCTGCACTATGCCCGGCGCCGCCTGGCCTTCGGGCGCGCGCTGGCCGAGCAGCCGCTGATGCAAACCGTGCTGGTCGATTTGGCACTGGAAAGCGAAGCCGCGCTGTGGCTCGCCCTGCGACTGGCGCAGGCATTCGAGGCCGCCGATGACGCCCTGCTGGAGCGCGCCTGGCAGCGGATTCTGACTCCCGCCGCCAAGTTCTGGGTGTGCAAGCGCGCCATCGCCTGCACCGCTGAAGCCATGGAGGTATTGGGTGGCAACGGCTATGTAGAGGACAGCCTGCTGCCGCGACTGCTGCGCGAGGCCCCGGTGAACTCGATTTGGGAGGGATCGGGCAACATCATGTGCCTGGATGTGCTGCGTGCCATCGGGCGCCATCCAGAACAAGCGCGGGCGCTGCTCGCTCACGTGCGCGAAACGCTGTCGAGCGATGAACCGGCAAGGGCGGCCTGCGAACGACTGACTCAGGCGCTTCATGCCGAACCGACGGCCTGGGAGGGACGGGCCCGCTGGATCACTCAACAGTGGGTGTTGCTGACTCAAGCGGCCCTGCTACGCCAACACGCACCCACGGTGCTGGCAGACGCCTTTATCGCCTCTCGCTTCACCGATGGCGGCTATGTGGCCGGAACCCATACCCACGCGCCACAGGCGGCGCGTTTGATCATGCAAAGGGCGCTGCCGCTGGCCTGAATGCATGGCGGAGAGAGGGGGATTCGAACCCCCGAGGGGCTGTTAACCCCTACACGCTTTCCAGGCGTGCGACTTAAACCACTCATCCATCTCTCCGCGGGCAGGGGTGGATTGTACAACGCCCCACACTCGTGGTTCACGGCTCGCGGGCTGGCGCCAGGCGTGCGTGCCAGCCCGACGCCGCCGGGCGACGGGCGGTGAATGGGCTGGCGCCAACGATACTGCGCCATGAGCCCGGCCAAGTGGGGGCGACACAGGTCCACGATGGGGGCTCAAAAATCGTTGCGTCGAAGCCGTGCCCAGGGACCTGTGGTGCCCGTTAGCGACCCACCTGTGTGGCCACCGGCGGCAGAGCGATACCGCCCGAGGAATCGGCGATGGCGATCTTGAACTGCGCCACCGCCTGCCGCAGCGCCGCCACGTGTTGGCCCAACTCGTGCGCGACTTGCACCGACGCTTCCACCATGCGCTGGCTGGCTTGCGTGCTGCGGTCGATATCCTGCACGGCCTGCGTGACTTGCTCGACACCGGCCGACTGCTCACGCGCACCGACGGCGATCTCTTCCAACGCCTGCCGCGCTTCTCGAGCCGACTCGACCATGCCTTGCATGGTTTGACCGGCGGACTGCACCGCCCCCGATCCCTCTTGGATCAGCGTGAGGCTTTGTTGAATCAGCCCACTGATCTGACGCGCGGCCTCGGCGCTGCGTTGCGCCAGCTGCCGCACCTCGCCGGCGACGACGGCAAATCCGCGCCCAGCCTCGCCCGCCCGTGCGGCCTCGACGGCGGCATTGAGCGCGAGCAGGTTGGTCTGAAAGGCGATGCCGTCGATGACCGAGGTGATGGAGCCGATCTGATCGGCCGCCTGCCGGATCCGCTGCATGCTCTCGACGGCGCGTGCCACCACGGCGCCGCCTTCTGCCGCCAGCGCGGCGTTGCGCTCGGCCACCTGCACGGCCGCGTCGATACGATCCAGCCCCGACTGCAAAGTGGAGGAGATCTCCTCCATGGCGGCGGCCTGCTCTTCCAGCGCGGCGGCGGCGTGCATGGTGTGCTCGCGCAACTGACTTGCGTTGTGCTCGACTTGGCTGGCGGTCGCTTCCAAGGCTGTTCCGACGGTGACGATATCGCGCACGGAGTGGCGCAGCGACGAGTAAACGCGGGTCAGATCCTGGATCAGATCGGCCGGCTCGTCGCGCCCCCAGGGTCGATTGGGGCCCGCCAACACCTTGCCTTCGGCCACATCGGCCAGGTGGCGGCGCACCACATCGATGCCACCGCGCGTGACACGATAGAACCCGACGAACAGATACAAAGCCAGCAGTACGCTGACGACGACCACTGCAAGCATGATGCCCAGCTCGAGTTTGAGCGTCGCCTCGCGCTGGGCCAGCAGCGCATCCAGCGCCGGCAAGGCCGCATCGAGCCAGCCGTACAGGCCCTCGACGACGCTCGCTTTGTCCCGGAAGTACGCCGTTGGCTCGTCGGTGGCCATATCGGCCAGAATCTCCTGGCGAATCTGCACCACCATCGAAGCAGCCGCCAGTAACGCAGCAGGGTCGGCGGTCGGCATCGCCGCTGCCATCTGGTATGCGCGCCACTGCCGCAGGGACCGCTGCACAGCCACATCAAGCCGCGCGGTTTGCTCGGCGAGGCGCTGCGCCGTCTCGGCATTGGGTGAGTGCAGCTGGAATGCCGCCAAACGTCGCGCCTGCGACGACGCCAGCAACATCTCGGGCGCCTCGATCACGCTGGCCGCCATCAGGTAGTAGCTGGCGGCTTCGGGATCCAGCAGCAACGCCGATGTCTCGGCAACATGCTCCCACAGACGCAGCGCTTGGTTGACGGCCGAGGCCGTCGGTTGATCAGCGGCCGATCCGGTTTGCTCCTGCACCGCTTGCCGCAAGCGCTGCAGCGGCTCGGCGGTGCGCAAGACATCACCCACTGTTGCATCGAGCGCAAGCAGGTCATCGAGCTGCTGACGCAATTGCCCTGCCGCCTGTTCGCGCTGCGCTGCAGCGTCCGAGATGCCGAACAACCCCCCGTCAGCCAATGCCCGGTGCTGCTGCGCCGCCTGCAACACGGGTTTGAGCGCCAACAAATACGCCACGCCTGCGCGTTCGCGCTGCGCCACCGCAATATCCTGCCATAGCGCATGCGTCATCAATACGCCGCTCAGAAGAATCGGAACCCCAAAGCACACCGAGATGAGTGCTGCCTTGGCGCCGAAGCGCAGGCGGCGCATCAAGCGCACGGCAGGGGTAAAGAGCCCGTGGTGGCGCCAAAGCTGCTCGGATGAGGGATATGAGGCCGTGATCTCCATGGGTGGTCGGTCGTGTTGTTTTGGTTGTTGCAGAGCGAGGCGAGGGGGAGCAGACGGCACTCGGCTCAGCGGCGCGCCGTCTCCAGCATTTTCATTGCAGAGCCGATCAGTGTCGCAATTTCCGACATGTTGCTCGGAATAATGAGCGTCGTTGCCGCGTCGTGGGCCACTTTGCTGTAGGCGTCCACGGCGCGCTCGGCCACCTTGAGCTGCACCGCTTGCTCGCCACCCGGCTGCCGAATGGCTTGGGCGATGCGCTCGATCGCCTGGGCAGTGGCCTCGGCCACCTCACGGATGGCGGCAGCTTCGCCCTGCGCCTGGTTGATGGCGGCTTGCTTTTCGCCTTCGGACTTAGCGATGAAGGCGGCGCGTTCGCCTTCGGCCAAGTTGATTTGCTCCTGGCGCTTGCCCTCCGAGGCAGCGATCAACGCGCGTTTTTCGCGCTCGGCGGTGATTTGCGCCTGCATGGCGCGCAAGATCTCCGCTGGCGGCGTCAGATCCTTGATTTCATAGCGCAGCACCTTCACGCCCCAGTTCAGCGCCGCTTCATCGATGGCATTGACCACCTGCGCGTTGATCATTTCGCGCTCCTCGAAGGTTTTGTCCAGCTCCAGGCGCCCGATGACGCTGCGCAGCGTGGTCTGCGCCAACTGCGTGATCGCCAGCACGTAGTTCGACGAACCGTAGCTGGCACGCATCGGGTCGGTGACCTGGAAGTACAGGATGCCGTCCACTTTGAGCTGGGTGTTGTCTTTGGTGATACAGATCTGCTCGGGCACGTCGAGCGGGATTTCCTTGAGGCTGTGCTTGTAGGCCACCTTTTCGATGAACGGAATGACGAAATTGAGCCCCGGGCTCAAGGTACGGTCGTACTTGCCCAGACGCTCGACGACCCAGGCGGTTTGCTGCGGCACGACCTTGACGGACTTGACGACGAAGATGACGGCGATGACGAAGAGCAGGACGGCGATTTCCATGGAAGCGGCCTTTCGGGTGTGCTGAGCAGGGACAGGGAAACGGTGCGCGGGATGTGGGACGGCACGACAGCGTCACGGACTGCGCAAACGTGCACGGTGCAGCGCTACCCATGCGGCGGCTGGCCAGCCGCATCGACTCCTGCGGGTGAGGGCGCGGCAGGCGACGCGGGGGCGATGACGAGCCGGTTGCCGCGCACGGCCACGATGCGCCAGGTCTGCACCGCTCGCAAGCGCTGGTCATCGGCCTGCCGAGAAGGGGTACCTGCCACCGGCGCCGACGACCCCTCGATTTGCGCCAGCCAATGCGCACCGCGATGGCGTACGACGGCACAGCCATCGTCCTGCCAGTGCTCGACGTGCACCAAGGCGCCCACGTCCAGCAGCAAATCGGGGTTGGATTCGGGCTGCGCGTGGCGTGCGCGTCGGCGGCGCCAGATGCCCCACACCGCCACCGCGCCCCCGCCCACGACCGCCGCAGTGACGAGCTGAGCGGTCTGCGCTACTCCGAGCATCGCCGCCACGGCGCCCGCGGAAAAGCCCAGCGCCAGCATCAAAAGAAAAAAGGTACCGGTGAGCAGCTCCACCACCACCGCCGCCCCGGCCAGCAGCCACCATTCAGTTGCATCCATCACACGACGACTCTGTAAGACGAGAACACCGGGCTGCACGCCGCCACGCCCGCTCGCGCGTCCGGTTTCCCAAGCCGGGATAAGCGGCAGGGGCGCGTTGACGCATGGCGCTTTATACCGCGACCGCCAGAGCCATGGCTGCATGCCTGCCATCGATTGCGGTACGTACGACGGCCCTCGTGCGCTTCACGCAAAGCTCGTACACTTGGCGCGATTTTTCTCACCTTGCCGCTGCCGCCCATGAAATTCCGCTTTCCCATCGTCATCATCGACGAAGACTATCGCTCGGACAACACCTCGGGTCTGGGCATCCGCGCGCTGGCGCAGGCCATCGAGGCCGAGGGCTTCGACGTCGTCGGCGTCACCAGCTACGGTGACTTGAGCCAGTTCGCCCAGCAGCAAAGCCGCGCCAGCGCCTTCATTCTGTCAATCGACGACGAGGAGGTCACGGGCAACCCCGAGCAGGACCCGGCCGTGTTGAATTTGCGCGCCTTCATTCAGGAAGTGCGGCGCAAAAACGCCGAGGTCCCGATCTATGTGTACGGCGAGACGCGCACCAGCCGCCATCTGCCCAACGACATTCTGCGCGAGCTGCACGGCTTCATCCACATGTTCGAGGACACGCCCGAGTTCGTCGCGCGTCACATCATCCGCGAGGCCAAGGCGTATCTGGAATATATCCAGCCGCCGTTCTTCAAGGCGCTGCTGGACTACGCCGAGGATGGTTCGTACTCTTGGCACTGCCCCGGGCACTCGGGCGGGGTGGCGTTCCTGAAAACGCCAGTCGGACAGATGTTTCACCAGTTCTTTGGCGAGAACATGCTGCGCGCCGACGTGTGCAACGCGGTGGAGGAGCTGGGTCAGCTGCTCGACCACAACGGCGCCATCGGTGAGAGCGAGCGCAACGCCGCGCGCATCTTCAACGCCGACCATTGCTTCTTCGTCACCAACGGCACCAGTACCAGCAACAAGATGGTGTGGCACCACACCGTGGCGCCCGGCGACGTGGTAGTGGTGGACCGCAACTGCCACAAGTCGGTGCTGCACTCGATCATCATGACCGGCGCCATTCCGGTCTTTTTGAAGCCGACGCGCAACCACTACGGCATCATCGGCCCGATTCCTCAGAGCGAGTTCGAGCCCGAGTCCATTCGGGCCAAGATCGCCGCGCATCCGCTGCTGCAGGGCGTCAAGGCCGAGGAAGTGCGCCCGCGCATCTTGACGCTGACGCAGTCCACCTATGACGGTGTGCTCTACAACACCGAAACCATCAAGCAGATGCTCGATGGCTATGTGGACAACCTGCACTTCGACGAAGCCTGGCTGCCACACGCGGCGTTTCACCCCTTCTACGGCACGTTTCACGCCATGGGACGCAAGCGGCCGCGCCCGCAGCACTCCGTGGTGTACGCCACCCAGTCGATCCATAAGCTGTTGGCCGGCATCAGCCAGGCCAGCCATGTGCTGGTGCAGGACTCGCAAACGCAAAAGCTCGACCGTCACCTGTTCAACGAAGCGTACCTGATGCACACCTCCACCAGCCCGCAGTACAGCATCATCGCCAGCTGCGACGTGGCCGCTGCGATGATGGAGCCGCCAGGCGGCACGGCACTGGTGGAAGAAAGCATCGCCGAGTCCCTGGACTTCCGGCGCGCCATGCGCAAGGTGGACGCCGAGTTCGGCCCGGATGAGTGGTGGTTTCAGGTCTGGGGACCGGAGGAACTGGCCGAGGAGGGCATAGGCCGGGCCAACGACTGGGTGCTCAAACGCACCGACGCCGACGGCGTGCAGACCGCCGATGGCGAAGACGCCTGGCACGGCTTTGGTGACATGGCCCCGGGCTTCAACATGCTCGACCCGATCAAGGCCACCATCATCACGCCGGGCCTCAACCTCAAGGGCGACTTTGCCGCCACCGGCATTCCGGCCAGCATCGTCACCAAATTTTTGGCCGAGCACGGCGTCGTGGTGGAAAAAACCGGCCTGTACTCGTTTTTCATCATGTTTACCATCGGCATCACCAAGGGCCGCTGGAATACGCTGCTGACCGCGCTGCAGCAGTTCAAAGACGACTACGACCGCAACCAGCCCATGTGGCGCGTGATGCCGGAGTTTTGCCGCAAGCAGCCCCGTTATGAGCGCATGGGCCTGCGCGACCTGTGCCAGTTCGTGCACGAGATGTACGCCCAGTACGACGTGGCGCGTCTGACGACGGAGATCTACCTGAGCGACCTCACACCGGCGATGAAGCCCAGCGACGCCTACGCGCAGATTGCACACCGCAACACCGAGCGCGTGCCCATCGACGAGCTGGAGGGGCGCATCACCACGGCGCTCATCACCCCGTATCCGCCCGGTATTCCGTTGCTGATACCCGGCGAGGTCTTCAACCAAAAGATTGTCGACTATTTGAAGTTTTCGCGTGAATTCAACGCGCGCTGTCCCGGTTTCGAGACGGATATCCACGGCCTGGTGGTCGAAGAGACCTTCGATGGCAGCAAGCGCTACTACGCCGACTGTGTGCGGCGCTGAAGCCGACAGATGCCCGCGCGTGCCACGGCCCGGGGCCCGGACGTGGGCCACCGACCGGATGGTCTTTGCGTTGGATCAAATCCGGGCCGCCGTGCTGCCGCCGATCGCCTCGGGATGGGCTGCGCTGCGTTACAGTGTCGATGTGGGCGCTGTGTACAGTCGAGCGGCCGTGCCGGCGCGGCTGCGATACGAGGCGCCCCCTTGCAGGAGGTTCTATGTTTCCGGAATATCGCGATCTGATCAGCAAACTCAAAACCAGTGACCACCATTTCGCACGCTTGTTCGACAAGCACAACGAGCTCGACGAGCGCATCCAACGCATGGAGCAGGGCATCGAGCCGGGCAGCCACGAGCAGATCGAAACGCTAAAAAAAGAAAAACTGCTGCTCAAAGATCAGCTCTACGCGATCCTGCGCGAAGCGGCAACGGCTGCTTGAGCCCACCGCCAGCGCGTATCGCCCACCACAGGGTGGGTGCGCGCTACTGCTGGCGTCGCCGTGCACGGCGCAGCGGCGCCGGTGTCACCCTTGGGGACGAGCGTCGGGGCCAACAACGGCATCCCAATCACGGGTCTGCAGTGGCACGCGGCGTGCCCCGTCGAAACGGCTGCGCCAATAACGCTCGTCCATTCGTTCCAGCCGCACCTGGGCGCCGCTGCGTGGCGAGTGTACGAAGCGCCCCTGCCCAATGTAGATACCCACGTGGCTGAAAGGCGTGCCCAGCGTGTTGAAAAACACCAGATCGCCGGGTTGCAGCTCGTGTGGTTCGATGGGCATCGTCGTCGCCGCTTGCTCGGCCGCACGGCGCGGCAGAAGCACGCCCATCGTCTCCCGAAACGTGACTTGGACAAAGCCGCTGCAGTCCACCCCATCCTCGTAGGCTGCGCCACCGCGCCGGTATGGCACTCCGACGTAGGCCATGGCATATACGAGCGCTGCCGCGTGAACGTTGGCAGCAGGGGGATGGGGCTGGTCGGAGAAGGTGGCGATTTCCCCGCGTTGCTGCAGCAGTTCCATGATAGGATCGGCGCCCGTTTGCGCCACCGCAGCCCCGCTGGCCAGAGCGCAGACCAAGCCAATCCCCACCCGACACCGAGTCAGGACGCGCTGGCAGGGATCGGTACGCGGCGTGGTCATGATCGCGCCGAAGATAGAAGCAAAACACACCTGTCGTCAAGCGTGGGGACGCAGGCCACCTCCTCTCAACTCGCCCATGTTACTGGATGCACGTGACAGCCAGCTGGTGCTGATCGACTATCAGCCGCGCTTGATGCCCGCCATTGCCCACGGCGATGACGTGTTGCAACGTGCCGCCGTGCTCAGCGCGCTGGCGGCGCTGTGCGAGGTGCCGATGTGGGGCACCGAGCAGTCCCCCGAGCGCTTGGGCCCCATGCTCGAGCCCTTGCGCAGTCGCTGCCGCCGCCTTCTGCCCAAGACCGCCTTCAACGCGTGTGACGCCGGACTGGTCGATTGGCTGCGCCCACGGTCGGCCCAACCGGCGGGCAATGCCCGCAGCCTGCCGCGCCACCTGCAAAAGCCAGCGCCGCCGGTGCGCCAGACCATCGTGCTGGCCGGCTGCGAGGCGCATGTGTGTGTGCTGCAGACCGCCTTGGGGCTACTGGAACACGAGTTTGACGTGTGGGTGGTCACCGACGCCAGTGGTTCACGCCGCGAGCGTGAGCGCGACGCTGCCTTCGACCGGATAGCGGCCGCGGGGGTCGAGCTCGTGACCACCGAGATGGTGGCCTTCGAGTGGTTGCGCGACGCGCGTCACCCCCAATTTCGCGCGGCGCTGGCCCTCATCAAATGAGATGGGCGTGTGGCGGCGCGAGCGCGCTGCGCGGCGCCCGTGGCCACCCGTGGCGATCGCACTGGTCCACGTCCCAGGATAGTCACGCGGCACATGGCAGTGAAGCGATGTCATCCATAGCTTCAGACTATCAACGCTATCGAATATTTGCATTTTTAGGGTAAATACGGATGCGCAGTCGGTTCGCCGTCGGTACCATTCGCCCGTCTGCTCTGGCGAAGGGACAGTTTGAACGGCCGAGCACCGCGACCGATCTCGACGAGAAGGAGCATGTCAGATGAAAGTCAAACACAGCAATCGACGCGCCGTGCTAAAGGCCGGCGGGGCGCTGGCGACGCTGGTGTCGCTGGGGGTGGTGACGGCCGAGCAGGCGCTGGCCGCGCCGCGTGAGGCCTTTGCGGCCAAGTCGCTGGCCGATGCGCTCAAGGCGCTGGGTGGTGGGGCGGCCACCAACGATCAGGTGCAGATCGTCTCGCCCGACATCGCTGAAAACGGTGCGGTGGTGCCGGTGGGGGCGGTCAGCCGCATTCCCAACAC
>NZ_VJON01000006.1 GCF_007556685.1 Tepidimonas charontis
CGATCCTGCTCCAGCCACCCCCAGCGCCGTCGATGACAAGACGCTCAATGCGCGGGTGGATGACATCCTCAAAGCGCGCCAAGTCAAACAGCCATGGTGTCCCGGCCCTGAGCACCCCTGGCGTCGTCTCTTCAGCGCTCCGCCCTCATGGGCTGGCCCATGGGCCAGCCCATGAGGACATACCTTCGGCGTCAAACCGGACATTTCTAACTTGCTCAGAGGGCGGACATTTCTACTTTGCCTTGACACACCCGTCCTCTGCGCAGGGATCGTGTCCATACCCCCAGCGCAGGGCACACGCGGCGCCGTCTGGCTATCCCGGTGTCGTGGCGAGCGTCACGGACGGGGACGCGAACGCACACGCCGGCAGCAATCACCCGCAAAGCCCAGGTACGGCGCCGTGCACCCGGCGAAAACCCGCTTCTGCACGGGTAGACGGACACCTGCCCCCGGATCGCACGTGGCGGCGCGGCTCTCTAGAATCGGCGGTGGCCATGCGCACCCCAACGCCGCCCACCGCGAACCCGACAACCGATGCCGCGCCGCGCACCGCCAGCGCCGACGGCGTCGAGCCGCGCGTCAGCGGACCGCAGCGCGCGCTGCGCCGGCTCGGACTGGTGCGGCCAATCGATTTGGCCCTGCACCTGCCGCTGCGTTACGAAGACCTCACGCGCGTGCGACCGCTCGCACAGGCACGCGATGGCGACGAGGCGCTGATCGAAGGCGAAGTACTGGTGCGCGAAGTGCAGCAGCGGCCACGGCGCCAGCTGGTGGCCACACTGGCGGTGGCTGACGGCGGCCGCTGCACGCTGCGGTTTTTCACGTTTTATCCGTCGCACCTGCAGGCGCTCGCGCCGGGAGCGCGCGTGCGCGCCCATGGCGAGCTGCGCGGGAGCTGGGCCGGCTGGACCATGGTGCACCCGCGGCTGCTCAAGGCGGACGCCCCCCTGCCGGCCGGGTTGACGCCGGTGTACCCCAGTACGGCCGGCTTACCACAGGCCTATTTGCGCGCCGCCGTGGCACGCGCCTTGGCCCAAGCCGACCTGAGCGAGACCATCCCGCCGGCGGCCTTGGCCGAATTGCCCGGGACCGCCGCGCCGCCGTGGACCTTGCAGGCGGCGCTGGCGTTTTTGCATCAGCCCCCTGCGGGAACCGATCCGGCACAGCCCCAGGATCGCACCCATCCGGCCTGGGTGCGTTTGAAGGCCGAAGAGCTGCTGGCGCAACAGCTGGCGCAGGAGCAAGCCCGGCGCGCGCGCGGCACCCGCCGGGCGCCAGTGCTACACGCCGCCACCCATGGCTTGCCGGCGCGCCTGTGTGCGGCCTTGCCATTTGCCTTGACGGGCGCGCAGCAGCGCGCGGCCGCCGAAATCGCCGCCGACCTGGCCCGCCCAACGCCGATGCACCGCTTGTTGCAGGGGGACGTCGGCAGCGGCAAGACCGTGGTGGCGGCGCTGGCGGCAGCGCACGTCATCGACGCCGGTTGGCAGTGCGCACTGATGGCGCCGACCGAGATTTTGGCCGAGCAGCACTTTGGCAAGCTGGTGCAATGGCTGGAGCCGCTGCTGGCGCCACTGGGCCGGCGCGTGGTGTGGTTGACGGGCAGCCAGCGGCGGGCCGAGCGTGCAGCGGCGTTGCAGGCGATTGCCAGTGGAGCCGCCGCGCTGGTGGTGGGCACCCACGCCGTCATCCAGGAGGAGGTGGCGTTTGCGCGCCTTGGGCTGGCCATCGTCGACGAGCAACACCGCTTTGGGGTGGCACAGCGGCTGGCGCTGCGCCGCAAGGCCGGCGACGACACGGTGGAGCCGCACCTGTTGATGATGAGCGCCACCCCCATTCCCCGCACCCTGGCGATGACGCTGTACGCCGACCTGGACATCTCGACGCTGGATGAGTTGCCGCCCGGGCGCAGCCCCATCGTCACCAAGCTGATCAACGCCCAGCGCCGCGACGAGGTGATCGCACGCATTCGCACGCAAGTGATGCAGGGACGGCAGGTTTACTGGGTGTGCCCGTTGATCGAGGACAGCGAAGCGCTGGACCTGCGCGCCGCCACCGCCACCCATGCCGAGCTGCAGGCGGCCTTGGCCGATGCCTGCGATGCCCAGGGGCGGCCGGTGCGCGTCGGGCTGCTGCACGCGCGGCTGCCCGCAGCGGACAAGCAAGCCATCATGGCGGCGTTCGCACGCGGTGAGCTGGCGGTGCTGGTCAGCACCACCGTCATCGAGGTGGGGGTGGACGTGCCCAACGCCTCGCTGATGGTGATCGAGCACGCCGAGCGCTTCGGCCTGAGTCAGCTGCACCAGCTGCGCGGGCGCGTCGGACGCGGCTCGGTGGCCTCGGTATGCCTGCTGCTGTACAGCCCCGGTGACGGCGGACGCGTGAGCGAGAGCGCGCGCGCACGGCTGCGCGCGATGGTCGAGACCACCGACGGCTTTGAGATTGCGCGCCGCGACCTGGCGTTGCGCGGCCCCGGCGAGTTTTTGGGGGCGCGCCAGTCGGGCACACCGCTGCTGCGCTTTGCCGACCTGGCCAGCGATGAGGCCCTGATCGACTGGGCGCGGCGTTGGGCGCCGTGGATGTGGCTGCATCAACCGCAGCAGGCACAGCGGCATCTGCAGCGCTGGTTGGGTGGAAAATTGGACTATCTGAAAGCTTGAGCCGATAATGCACGGCGCGGAAAGCCTTGGTCCGTGCGGCTGCCCTCCGAGTCGGTCCCAACGGTTCGAGCCACGATCACCATGACCCTGACCGAACTGAAATACGTCGTCGCCGTGGCACGCGAGCGTCACTTCGGCCGTGCTGCCGAAGCCTGCTTCGTCTCGCAGCCGACGCTGTCGGTGGCGATCAAAAAGCTCGAAGAAGAGCTCGACGTCAAGATCTTCGAGCGCAGCGCCAGCGAAGTCACCGTCACCCCGCTGGGGCAGGAAATCGTGCGCCAGGCGCAGGTGGTGCTGGAGCAGGCCGCGGCGATCAAGGAAATCGCCAAGCGCGGCAAGGACCCGCTGGCCGCACCGCTGCGCTTGGGCCTGATCTACACCATCGCGCCCTACCTGCTGCCCGATCTGGTCAAGCAGGTGATCGAACGCGCGCGCCAGATGCCGTTGATTTTGCAGGAGAACTTCACCGCTCGGCTGCTGGAGCAGCTGCGCGTGGGCGAACTCGACGCCGCCATCCTGGCCGAGCCCTTCCCCGATACCAATCTGGCGGTGGCGCCGCTGTACGACGAACCCTTCGTTGCCGTGGTGCCCGCGGATCACCCCTTGGCGACGCGTGAAGCCGTCAGCATCGACGAGCTCAAGCGCGAGACCATGCTGCTGCTCGGCGCTGGGCACTGTTTTCGCGATCACGTGCTGCAGGTGTGCCCGGAGTTTGCGCGCCTGTCGGACAATGCCGAGGGCATTCAAAAAAGCTTCGAGGGCTCGTCGCTGGAAACCATCAAGCACATGGTGGCCGCCGGCATGGGGGTGACACTGGTGCCGCGGCTGTCGGTGCCACGCGGCGCACTCGACCCCGCCACCCGCGAGGCCACGGCGGCCAGCCTGGGGGGCGACGCCCACCACCTGCGCTATCTGCCCATCGCGGGCGAGCCGCCGTCGCGGCGCGTGGTGCTGGTGTGGCGGCGCAGCTTCACCCGCTACGAAGCGATTGCCGCCCTGCGCAATGCCGTCTACACCTGCGAGCTGCCGGGCTGCCAGCGCCTGACCTGACCCCCTTGGTACCGATGACCACATGACCGGACCCACCATGGCCTCCCCGCTGCCTGCGGCGCCGCCGCCGCAGCCCTCGCCCTGGCGCGAGCGGCTGCGTCTGTACCTGGACCTGATCCGCTGGGACCGCCCGGCCGGCTGGCTGCTGCTGCTGTGGCCCACACTGTCGGCCCTGTGGCTGGCCGCTGGGGGCTGGCCCGGCTGGCATCTGCTGGCGGTGTTCGTGCTCGGCACCATCCTGATGCGCAGCGCCGGCTGCTGCGTCAACGACGTGGCCGACCGCGAATTCGACCGCCATGTCGAGCGCACCGCGCAACGCCCGGTCACCTGTGGGCGTATCGCGCCGCGCGAGGCGTTGGCGGTGGGTGCGGCGCTGGCGCTGCTGGCCTTTGTCTTGGTCTTGACGACGCGGCGCGAGGCGGTGCTGTGGTCGTTTGCGGCGCTGGCGGTGGCGGTGTTCTACCCCTACACCAAGCGTTTTTTCGCCATGCCGCAGGCGGTGCTGGGGGTGGCGTTCAGCTTCGGCATTCCGATGGCGTTCGCGGCGGTGCGCGGCGACGTGCCCCCTCTGGCCTGGGGGCTGCTGCTGGCCAACGCCTTCTGGGTGCTGGCCTACGACACCGAATACGCGATGGTGGACCGCAACGACGACCTGCGCATCGGCATACGCACCTCGGCCATCACGCTGGGAAGGTGGGACGTAGCGGCGGTGCTGGCCTTCTATGGGTTGCACCTGCTGCTGTGGACCGGGTTGCTGTGGCCGCACGCGGGTGGCCCTTGGTTCGCCGCCGGGGTGTTGGGCGCCGCGGCACAGGTGCCGTGGCACGCGCGCCTGATTCGCGAGCGCTCACGCGCCGGCTGTTTTCGCGCCTTTCGGCTCAACCACTGGCTGGGCGCCAGCTTGTTTGCGGGCTTGGCGCTGCAGCTGACGCTGGGATGACCGCCCGCCGCGATACGCAGCGGCGCGGCTGGGGTGAAGGGCGCTCGCGGCGCAATCGCGAGCGGCACGGCGACGCCGTCACGGCAGACCTGGCCAGACCAACCGGCGCGGTCGGGCCGGCGGAGCCCCCCACCGACGGCGGCGTGCCGCGGGCTGGCTCAAGCCGATGAACCGGCTTCGGCGCCGAACGCCTCCCCGAGCTCTCGGGCCCGTTGATGGGCGGCCTGCAGCGCAGCGATGAAAGCCTCGCGCACGCCGCGTTCGTGCAGCACGGCCAGCGCCGCCGCCGTCGTGCCGCCTTTGGAGGTGACGCGCTCGCGCAGCACCTCGGGCGGCTCGGCGCTGCGCTCGGCCAGGTGCGCGGCGCCATCGAAGGTGGCGATGGCCAGCTGCAGGGCCACCGCCGGCGGCAGGCCCAGCGCGGCGCCCGCATCCCGCATCGCCTCCAACACGTAAAACACATAGGCCGGCCCGGAACCCGAGACGGCGGTGACGGCATCCAAGGCCGCTTCGTCGTCCACCCACACCCAACGCCCGGTGCCGGCGATGAGCGCCTGGGCACGCGCCCGATCGTCGGCACTGACGCTGGGTAGCGCGTACAGCGCCGTCATACCGCGGCCCACCAGCGCGGGGGTGTTGGGCATGGTGCGCACGATGCGCTCGGTACCCAACCACGCCCGCATGGCGGCACAGCGGATACCGGCTGCCACACTCAGCTGCAGGGCACCGCCGACGAAGGGCGCAGCGGCCAGCGCCGCCTCGCGAAACGTCTGCGGCTTGACCGCCCACACCACCAACGCCGCCTCGGCCAGCGTGGGGTCGGGTGCTGCCAGCGTGCGCACGCCCCACTGCTGCTGCAGGCGCTCGCGCACCGCCGGCTGCGGATCGAGCACACACACGTCGGCGGCACGCCCGCCGGCGGTCAACAGCGCCTCCAACAGCGCGCTGGCCATGTTGCCGCCACCCACGAAGGCCATGCGCACACCGGCGAGCAGGTGCGGCGCGATGGCCTGGGGCGATGGGGATACGGTGGGGCGCGCGGTCGGTTCCATGGCGTTATTGTGCGTCATCGCCGGGCTGTGCTGCCCCGCCGGCTACCTCCGCATGAAGCGCTATCGGGCTATCGGGTGTAGAGTGCGGCTTCGAGATACCACAATCGGCAGCCCGCACCCCATGCACACCGTCACGCTCCAGTCCGTCCTGACGTGCCCGTACTGTGGGCACGCGCAGTCGCAGACCATGCCCACCGACGCCTGCCAGTTCTTCTACGAGTGCCCGGCCTGTCACGCCCTGTTGCGGCCGAAGGCGGGTGACTGCTGCGTATTCTGTTCCTACGGCTCGATGCCGTGCCCGCCCGTGCAGCAGGGCCGGGCCGCGTAAATGCCGGGCGGCTGTTGTGGCTGAGCGCGCCGCGTATCCAACGGCGCGCGCCTGCGCGTCACTGGCGCGATGGCGGCTCTCCACTGTCGGCCCAGCAGACGCGGTCGCGCCCGGAACCCTTGGCGCGGTAAAGGGCTGCGTCGGCGCGTGCCAGACACGCTTGCCACGACTCCGCGGGTACGTGTGTTGCCACCCCCGCGGAAAAGGTCACGGGCGTCTGGCCCACGCGCACCTGCGCACGCACCGCCTGGCGCAAACGCTGCAGCACCGCGGTGGCCACCTCCGCATCGGCCGGTGACAGCCACAACACGAATTCCTCGCCGCCGAAGCGGTACACCCGATCGGTCTTGCGGACGGTGGCCTGCATCACCGCAGCCACGTCGCGCAACACCGCGTCACCGGCGTCGTGCCCGTGCTGGTCATTGATCGCTTTGAAGTAATCGAGATCGATCACCGCCAGCGTGCCGGCGCTTCGCGTGCCGGCAAAGCCCTGGGCAAACTCGACTTCGAGCAAACGCCGATTGCCCACACCCGTGAGTGGATCGAGCAGACTGAGCGTTTGCCAGCGACCAATGCGCCGCTGCGCCTGCTGCGACACCAGAAAACCGTACACGCCGGTGAGGACATTCGTGATGACGAAAAACGGCAGGCCCTCGGTGCCGCCCAGCTCCTGCCACGATAGCGCGGCCGCGCCCACCACTGCGGCCGCACCCAGCGTCGCCGCTGCCCACGGCGGGACCAGAAAAAACATCATCAGCACCCCCGGATAGGCCCAAAACAAGGCGGCGAACTGCGCCGCCACCCCAATGGCCCAGATGCCACCGACGATGCACACGGCCATGATCCAGCCCGGCACGCGGGTTTGGCGCGTGCGCCAGGCGTAGATGGCGGAGCCGCCCAGCAATACGGTGAGCACGGCATCGTTGGCCATGGCCAGCCAATTGCCTTGCAGCGCACGCCAGACGGCAAACGGCGCCAGCCACAGGGCGGCGACGACACCGCCCAGGGTGATGACCGCCAGCGTATAGTCTTCACGCAGCGTATCCCACCAGGGAAGATGGTGCGCATCGGCGGGGTCAATGGAACGGGGTGACAGCACGGACCTGGGTCTCCTGATCTGCGGTCTGCCTGCGCGGGCCGGGGGCATGGCCGGCGCAGCAGCTTCTCTCTGTTCTTGCTGTGTGCATTGTGCGTCAAAGCCCGGCCGTTGGCGCACGATCGTTCGCGCCCGCCGCACCGGCCCACGGTTTGGCACAATCGCCCCCATCATGTCGTCGCTCGACCCGGTCATCCTGTTTTTTCTGCTCGGTCTGGTGGCCGGCCTGTTGCGCTCGGAATTGAAATTACCCGGCGCGTTGTACGACTCGCTGTCGATTTTTCTGTTGCTGGCCATCGGCCTGAAGGGCGGGCAGGGGCTGGCCACGCAGCCGCTGGCACCGCTGTTGCCACAGGTGGCCGCGGCGGTGGCACTGGGGGTAGTGCAGACCTTACTGGCCTTCGGGGCCCTGCGTTGGTTGTTTGGCTTCGACCGGCCCGACGCCGCCGCCACCGCCGCGCACTATGGCTCGGTCAGCGTGGCCACCTACGCCGTGGCCACCGCGTGGCTGGCGGCACGCGCCATCGACGTCGAACCGCAGATGGCGGTGTTGCTGGCGGTGATGGAGGTGCCCGCTATTTTGGTGGGCATCATGCTGGCGCGTGGCATCGACCGGCGCACCGATTGGGCCGCCCTGAGCCACGAGGCGTTCCTGGGCAAGGGCGTGACGCTGTTGCTGGGCGGCATGGCCATCGGCTGGGCGGCCGGACCCGACGGGCTACAGCCCATCAGCCCACTGTTCGTCGATTTGTTCAAGGGTGTGCTGGCGTTGTTTCTGCTGGAAATGGGCCTGATCGTCAGCCGCCAAGTCGGTGAGCTGCGCCGGCGTGGGCTGGCCTTGGTGGTTTTTGGCGTGGCCATGCCGCTGCTGTCCGCACCGCTGGGCGCGGCCACCGGCGTCGCGCTGGGCTTGTCGGTGGGCGGCACCACGGTGTTGGCGACCTTGGCCGCGTCGGCGTCCTACATCGCGGTGCCGGCGGCCATGCGCATCGCCGTGCCGCAAGCCAACCCGGCGCTGTCGCTGGCCGGCGCGCTGGGCGTGACGTTTCCGTTCAATCTGCTCGTGGGCATCCCCCTGTACCACCGGCTGGCAGTGGCGCTGGTGGGCAGCTGACGCCGTGCTGATCCCGGCTGCCCTGGTTTTGCCCGAACAGTCCACCCCTCGACCCTGTCGGTGCTAGCATGAGAATCGTCTCTTGCCCACCATGAATCCGTTCTGCGTGGACCCCAACGACATCCACCCAGTGACGATCCCATCGACGCCCATGACCACTGCCGTGACCACCGAAAAACGCACCCTGCTGACCGTGTTTACCGAAGCGGCCCTGGAGCCGTTGCTGGTGGCCGACATGAACCGCTTGGGCATCCGCGGCTACACCTTTTCGGATGCGCGCGGCAAGGGCAGCCGCGGCGTGCGCGACGCCACCTGGGATGAGTCACGCAACCTGCGCCTGGAAATCATCTGCGCGCGCGCCCAGGCCGAGGCTTTTTTACAGCATTTGCAAACGCGCTACTACGCGCACTACGCGATGGTGGCGTTTCTGTCCGAGGTCGAAGTGCTGCGCCCGGACAAATTTTGACGACGACAGCGGCCGGGTCCCGGACCCACTGGGCCGACCCGCGCTCGCATCGCGGCGCCCGCACGGCCATGCGGTCTCGGCCGCCTCGCGGGTTGAGCATCGGTCGGGCCTCCAGCGTGAAGATCCGCGCGCTTAGCCGACGCCGTTTGGGCGTGGTCAGCAACCGGGTCAAAATGGCCAAAACCACGGGATCAGCACGCTCGCCAGCGCGCACACCAGCAGATTCAGCGGCACACCCAGCCGAGCGAAATCGCTGAAGCGGTAGTTACCGGCACCGTAGACCAGGGTATTGGTCTGATAACCGATGGGCGTGGCAAAACTGGCGCTGGCGGCAAACATCACCCCGACCACGAAGGGTCGGGCGTCCACGCCCAAGGCATGCGCCACCTCGATGGCCACCGGCGTCAACAGCGCCGCCACCGCGTTGTTGCTCAAAAATTCGGTGGCCACCGAAGTCGCCAACACGACCAGCCCCAACACCAGCCAGGGCGATGCACCATGGGCCCAGCCAACCAGTGCGTGCGCTGCCAACCCGGCCAGGCCCGATGCGCGCATGGCCTCGCTCAGGGCCAACATGGCGTAGATCAGTATCAACAGCGGCCACTCGACGGCTTTATAGGCTTCATCGGGCTTGAGGCACCCCGTCAGTACCACGGTGACGGCACCGATCAGCGCCGAACCCTCGATTGGCATCACATCCAAAGCCGCCAAACCGATCACGGCCACCAAGGTACCCAGCGCCAGCGCCGCCTTCTCACGCCGCTGCCCACCCGCTTTGACGTCGGTGATCGCCAACAGATCGCCGTTGTCGCAAAAACGCTGAAGCTGGCGCGGCGTGCCCTCGACCAGCAGCACATCGCCTACCTGCAACTGAAAGTCATCGCCAATGTCGGCGATCGAGGCATTCTTGCGGTGCACCGCGATCAGGTGGATGCCGTAGCGGGCAGCCAAGTCGAGGTCGCGGATCGGGCGCTGCACGTACCGCGAGGTCTGCCCCACCAGCGCCTCGACGATCACCACGTCCGGCCGGCGTAGCGTTTCCAGATCGGTGAGACCGCTGGCGGCGGCCGGCGCCGCGGACAGCCCCACGCCATCGCGCTGGTGCAGTGCCACCACGGTCGTGCTGCGTGAGTGCACCACCAGTCGGTCGCCGGCCTGCAGACGAACCTCCGGGTCCGGCGCGCTCCACTCATCGTCGCCGCGGTATAGCTTGAGCACGCGCACATCGCCGTTGCTCAGGTGTGCTTCGCTCAGCGAGCGCCCCACCAGGCGCGACCCCTCGGGCACGAACAGCTCGGTCATGAACAGCCGCTCGGAACCGACGCCGAACTGTTGGGCCAGCGTCTCGCGCGCCGGCAGCCAAGCGCGCGCGCCCCAATAGACGAAAGCCGCGCCCGCCAGCGCGATGATGGCACCGGGCACGGTGATCTCGAACAAGCCAAACGGAGCCAACCCATGTTGGCGCGCCACCCCATCGACCAAGAGGTTGGTCGACGTACCCATCAGGGTGACCATACCGCCCAGGATGGTGGCATACGACAGCGGTATGAGCAGGCGCGACGGCACCACGGCAGCACGTGCTGCCAGCGTCGTCACCACCGGGATCATCACCATCACCAGCGGCGTGTTGTTCATGAACGGCGACACCAGCAAACACAGCAGCAGTAGGCCGCCCAGTAGCCGCCTTTCACTGTGTGCCGCCCACATCGACAGATAGTCGCCGATGCGGTCCACGGCACCGGTTCTGCTCAGTGCAGCGGTGATAACGAAAAGGCAGGCGATGGTGAACGGCGCGCTGTTGCTCAACACACCAAGCATCTGTGCCGGAGTCAACACCCCCAATATCAGCAGCAGGGCGACTGCAGCCAGTGCTGCCACGTCCGGCTTGAGCCGTTCGTGGACGAACGCCCCGAACAGCCCGACCAGAACCACCCCGACAACCCACGCATGCAATGAAATCGGCACCATGGGTCGGACGATAGCGCCGACTCGTCAAAACACCAACGAATAAAAAGTGATCTGCTTATTCCCTGCAGATCCAAAGACGCTCAGCGCCCCATGGCGACGATTGCGAACCCCTTCCATGTCGTGTGCCCCGCCCCCCGCAGCCGGGGACAACACCCACCATCCTATGCGCCGGCGTGCAAGCGATCGTGCAGCGCCACGAAGGCCTGGGTCAGCTTGTGCCGCGGCTCCAAGTGAATCATCGGGCGCGCTCGCTGGTGCGATTCGCGTACCTTCACCGACGCCGGCAGATAGGGCTCCAGCACCGGCAGGCCTTCGTCGCGCAACTCTTGCACCAGCCGCTGCGGCAACTGGGCGCGCACCTGGTACTGGTTGACGACGATGCCGCGCAACGCCAGCGCCGGGTTGTGATCGGCGCGGATTTCCTGCACGTGTGCCAGCAAGCCGTACAGGGCCTGGCGCGAAAAATCGTCGCAATCGAACGGGATGAGGCAACCGCTGGCACCCATCAGCGCCGAGCGGGTGTAGAAATTGAGCGCCGGCGGCGTATCGATGTAGATGCGCGAGTACTCTGGCGCCAGCTGCGCCAGCGCTTCGCGCAATTTGTATATCTTGTGGCGCGACTCCAGCTTGGGCAACAGCTCGTCGAGCGCGGGGCTGGCGGCCATCAGATCCAGTCCCGCAAAGGGCGTGCGCACCACGAACGCCGTGGGTGGCTGCGGGTGGAAGGTGAAGCTGAGCGTCTGCTCGAAAAACTGGGCCACGGTGGGCTGCGCGTCGCCCACAGGTGCTCCCAACAGATAGCGGGTGGCGTTGCCCTGCGAATCGAGATCGATCAGCAGCGTGCGCTGCCCTTGCGCCGCGCTGATGGCGGCCAGATTGCAGGCAATGGTGGACTTGCCCACCCCGCCTTTTTGGTTGAAGACGACCAGCGCCATCGGCTCGCTCCTGCTGCAGTGCAGCACATGATACCTTCTGCGACAATGTACTTTCTGCGACAATGGCGTGCGCGCCGCCCGACCCACCGCAGGCACACGCGGCGGTGCCTTGCGCTTGGGCGCGTGATCGTTTTTGCATCCTTGGCACGGGCCCGTCCGGCCCTCAAGCACCATGACTGCCTCCTCTTCGCACCCCAGCGCCCCTGCACCGGCGCAAACCAGGCGCAGCTACACCGTCGATGATTTCGACTTCGCGCTGCCGCCCGAGCTGATTGCGCAACACCCCGCGCCCGAGCGCAGCGCCTCGCGCCTGCTCGACGGGCGCCAGTGCCCCCCCACCGACCGTGTCTTTCGTGAACTGCCCAACCTGCTGCAAGCCGGCGACCTGCTGGTGTTCAACGACACCCAGGTCATCAAGGCGCGCTTGTTCGGCGTCAAACCCAGCGGCGGCCGGCTGGAGCTGCTGGTGGAGCGCGTGCTGGCCGACGGCGAGGTGGTGGCGCACATGAAGGTGAGCAAAAAGCCCGCTGCCGGCACCGTGCTGCACATGGCCCTCGACGACGGAGGCCAGCCCGCCTTCACCGCCACCCTGCTGGGCCGTTGGCCCGACGCCGACGGCCCACTGTTTCGCCTGCGCTTCTCCGACGACCCCTACGCGCTGATGGCGCGCCATGGACACGTGCCCCTGCCGCCCTATATCGCGCACGCCGACACCGCCGAGGACGAACGGCGCTACCAGACGGTGTTTGCCAAGCACCCGGGGGCGGTGGCGGCACCGACGGCCGCGCTGCACTTCGACGAAGGGATACTGGCGGCGCTGCAGGCGCGTGGCGTGCACCGCGCCAGCGTGACGCTGCACGTAGGCGCGGGCACCTTCCAGCCTGTCAAGGTGCGCGATCTGCACGCGCACCGCATGCACAGCGAGTGGTACCGCATACCACCCGAGACCTTGGCCGCCGTGGAGCGCACGCGCCGCAGCGGCGGACGCATCGTTGCGGTTGGCACCACCACCGTGCGCACACTGGAGAGCTGGGCCACGAGCGGCCGCACCGAAGGCGACACCACGCTCTTCATCACCCCGGGCTTTGCCTTTCGGGTGGTGGACCTGCTCATCACCAACTTTCACCTGCCGCGCAGCACCCTGCTGATGCTGGTCAGCGCCTTTGCGGGGTACGATCACATCCGCGCGCTGTACCAGCACGCCATCGCGCAACGCTACCGCTTCTTCAGCTACGGTGACGCGATGTTGTTGCAACGCGCCGCGCGGTAGTTGGTCGAGGCGCGGCGCCGGTTTTTCTCGTACGTGCTCCCCGGCCGCTTGGCCAAGCGTATCCACCTTCCACGGAGACCACCCATGCCCACCGTGAACCCGGAAACTCCCAGCCGCGACGACGTCGTCTTCGACACCGAAGACCTGCTGCTGAGCCTGTGCCAGTCGGTGGCGCGCGTGCTCAACGCCGCCAGCGGCAGCGGCATCACTTACTCCGGCATGGTGCAGCGCATCCACAAAACCTGCCTCAAGCCCGACATTGGCTGCTTCGTGCTGTTCGACGGCGGTTTTTCCGGGCTGGTGATCCTGAACTTTTCCGGATCGGCGGCGATGGAGCTGTACCGCGGTGCCATGCACCAGATGGGGCTGCCGGAACAGGAGCTGGCCACCGCCTACACCTCCGACGAAGTGGCCAATATGATGGGCGAACTGCTCAACCAGGCCCTGGGCGACTTCACCAGCAAGATCCGGCGCGAGCTGCAGACCCACATCTCGCACAGCCAGCCGAAGATGGTGGTGCTCAACCGGCAGGTGGTGCTCAGCGTCGATGCCCACCTGGACCAGCCCGAGGCGCGCCGCGTCACCTTCTACACCGCGCGCAACCACATCTTCTACCTGGAACTGGCCATCGACCGCACCGAATTCGTGCGCCTGCTGGACTTCGAGCCGCAAGCCGCGCCCGACCCCGACGCGCTGATGGCGCAGGCACGCTCGGCGGCCCCAACCCCGGCCGCGCCAGCCCCCGCGCCGGGCAGCAGCGGCGACGACGACACCGCCGAGCTGCTGCGCTCGCTGGGCATGTGAGCCGCACGGCGGCGGTAGATATGATAGGGCAGCGCAATCGACTCCCAGCACCGGAGGCCAGGAACATGGCACTGTCCTGGAACGAGATCAAAAATCGGGCGCTGGCGTTTTCCAAGCAGTGGGCGAACGCCGCGCGCGAAGACGCCGAGGCCAAACCGTTCTGGCTGGATTTCTTCACAATCTTCGGCATCACCGACAAGCGCGTCGCCAGCTTCGAGCACGCCGTCAGACGGCTTCCGCATGCCCACGGGCGCACAGACGGTTTCGTGGACTTGTTTTGGCCCGGCGTCCTGCTGGTGGAGCACAAGTCTCGTGGCAAAGACCTCGACCGCGCCATGGACCAGGCGATGGGCTACCTAGCCGGCATTGCCGAGCGCGACTTACCCGAACTGGTGGTGGTGTGCGACTTTGCATGCTTTCGCGTGCGCCACCTGGCCAGCGGTGAAACGCGCGAATTTGCGCTGGCCGACCTGCACAAACACATCCGGCTTTTCGGCTTGCTGGCGGGTTATAAAACGCAGACCATCACCCCGCAAGACCCCGTCAATATCAAAGCCGCCGAGCGCATGGGGCGGCTGCACGACACACTCAAGGCCAGCGGCTACGTCGGGCACCCGCTCGAGGTCATGCTGGTGCGGCTGCTATTTTGCCTGTTTGCCGACGACACCGGCATTTTTCAGCCTGCGCAAGCGCTGCGCACCTTCATCGAAGAGCGCACGGCCCCTGACGGCGCCGATCTCGGGCCATGGCTGGCACGGCTGTTTGAAGTGCTCAACACGCCCGAGCACCAGCGCTCCCCGCATCTCGACGCCCAATTGGCCGCCTTTCCCTACATCAACGGGCGACTGTTCGAGGAGCGCCTGCCCATCGCCGACTTCGACACCGCCATGCGCGAAGCGCTTCTGGACGCCTGCGCGCTGGACTGGTCGGCCATCAGCCCTGCCATTTTCGGCAGCCTGTTTCAAAGCATCATGGACGAGCAGGCGCGCCGCAATCTGGGCGCGCACTACACCTCGGAAGAAAACATCCTCAAGCTCATCCGGCCGCTGTTTTTGGACGCCCTGTGGGCGGAATTCCGCAAGGTCAAGGGCCACCGCAACCGCCTGTTCGAATTCCACAAGAAACTGCGACAGCTCACGTTTCTGGACCCGGCCTGCGGCTGCGGCAATTTTCTCGTCATCAGCTACCGGGAGCTGCGTCAACTGGAGCTGGAGGTGCTGCGCGCCAGCTACCAAGATGGGCAGCAGATGCTGGATGTGCACCAGCTCATCCGCGTTGACGTGGACCAGTTCTACGGAATCGAGATCGAAGAATTCCCGGCCCAGATTGCGCAAGTAGCGTTGTGGCTGGTGGACCACCAGATGAACCTGCGCGTCAGCGAGGAGTTCGGTCAGTACTTCGCACGCATCCCGCTCAAGAGCGCGCCGCATATCGTGCACGGCAACGCACTGCGGCTGGACTGGAACGACGTGCTGCCTGCCCAACGTTGCAGCTACGTGCTGGGCAACCCGCCCTTCGTGGGCGCCAAGTATATGAGCGCTGCGCACCGCGACGACACCCGCGCCGTGTTCGCGGGCATCGACAACGCTGGGCTGCTGGACCTGGTAGCGGCCTGGTATGTGAAGGCCACCCGCTACCTGCAAACCGCAGTCGGCGGCCACGCACCCGTGCGCCAGGCCACCGCAGTACCCGCTGGCGTGGCATCACGCCCGCCCGCAGACCTCGACGGCACGGTCGGCCTCGCGCCTGCCCCGCCCCGTGCCGCCTTCGTCTCCACCAACAGCATCACACAAGGCGAGCAGGTCGGCGTGCTGTGGGGCTGGCTGCTGGCGCAGGGCGTGCACATCCACTTCGCCCACCGCACCTTTGCCTGGAGCAACGAGGCCAGGGGGAAGGCCGCCGTGCATTGTGTCATCGTCGGCTTTGGGCTGGACGACTGCGCCGACAAAACCCTCTTCGAATACGCCGAGCCGCGCGGCGAGCCGCTGGCCCTGCCCGCGCGCCACATCAACCCCTATCTGGTGGATGGACCGGACGTGCTGCTGCCCCGGCGCAGCCAGCCGCTGTGCGCGGTGCCGCCCATCGGCATCGGCAACAAGCCCATCGACGGCGGCCACTACCTATTCACCCGAGCTGAGCGCGACGCATTCATCGCCCAAGAGCCCGGCAGCGCCAAATGGTTTCGGCGCTGGTTGGGGTCAGACGAATTTCTCAACGGGGGCGAGCGTTGGGTGTTGTGGCTAGGCGACTGCCCGCCCAGCGAATTGCGCGCCATGCCGCGTGTGATGCAGCGCGTGCAGGCAGTACGCGCCTTCCGCCTGGCCAGCAGCAGCGCGCCCACTCGCAAACTGGCCGACACGCCCACGCGCTTTCATGTCGAAAACATTCCGGATCAGCCGTATCTGATCATTCCGAAAACGTCATCCGAAAAGCGGGCTTACATACCGATGGGATTCGAACAGCCGGACGTTTTATGCGGTGACGCGGTCTTCGTTTGTGTGGGTGCCACCCTGTACCACTTCGGCGTGCTGTCCAGCGCCATGCACAACGCCTGGGTGCGTGCAGTCTGCGGGCGACTCAAGAGCGATTTTCGCTACTCCGCCGCCATCGTGTACAACAATTTCCCCTGGCCCGACCTGCCGGCGGAGGCCGCACCGGGTAGCGCGGCGCACCGGGCGCGCGCGGCCATCGAAGGCGCCGCCCAAGCCGTCTTGGAGGCACGCGCCCGGTTTCAACAGGGCGATCGGCCCGCCACGCTGGCAGACTTGTATGACCCGCTGAGTATGCCACCTGTGCTGCGCAAGGCCCACCAAGGGCTGGATGCCGCAGTGGATGCCGCCTATACGCTTGGGGGTGCACCCAAAGCATGGCGCACGGAAGCCGAGCGCGTGGCCTATCTGTTCACCCGCTACCGGCAGCTCACCCAGCCGCTGCCCGCCACCGTGCCCCGGCCCGCCGCTCGGCGACGCCGGTCGGCCAGTGCGTAGGCCACCGGCCCTGGGGATCGGGGCCTGGATGATCGCCCGCGGCTCGCCGTCGCCGACGACGCAAGAAACCCCCACCGAGCCGGTGCAGGGCGCAACCCCGCGCCCGCGAACGATCGGCCTGACCGCGCCCGTAGAATCGCGCGATGCTGCAGTTCCAGATTCTGGCCACCGACCCCGACTCACACGCACGCCGCGCGCGGCTGACGCTGAACCACGGCGTGGTCGAGACCCCGATCTTCATGCCCGTGGGCACCTACGGCACCGTCAAGGGCGTGATGCCGCGCAACCTGCACGAGATGGGCGCACAGATCATCCTGGGCAATACCTTTCATTTGTGGTTGCGCCCGGGGCTGGAGGTGATTCGCGCCTTCGGCGGTCTGCACGGCTTCGAGCAGTGGCCCAAACCGATCCTCACCGATTCCGGCGGCTTCCAAGTCTGGAGCCTGGGCGCGATGCGCAAAATCAGCGAAGAGGGGGTGCACTTCGCCTCGCCCGTCAACGGTGACAAACTCTTCATGTCGCCCGAGGTCAGCATCCAGATCCAGACCGTGCTCAACAGCGACATCGTGATGCAGCTGGACGAGTGCACGCCGTACTGGCAAGGCGACAAGGCCAGCGGCCACGTCACCACCGAAGCCGAGGCGCGCGCCAGCATGGAGCTGAGCCTGCGCTGGGCGCGCCGCTGCCAGGCCGAGTTCGAGCGTCTGGGCAACCGCAATGCCCTGTTCGGCATCGTACAGGGCGGCATGTACGAACACCTGCGGCAAGAGTCGCTGGAGGCGCTGGCGGCGCTGGACCTGCCTGGCTATGCCATCGGCGGCGTCAGCGTGGGCGAGCCCAAGGAGGACATGCGCCGCATCATGGCGCACACCCCGCACCGGCTGCCCGCGCACAAGCCGCGCTACCTGATGGGCGTGGGCACGCCCGAGGACTTGGTCGAAGGCGTGGCCTGCGGCGTGGACATGTTCGATTGCGTGATGCCCACGCGCAATGCGCGCAACGGCACCTACTTCACGCGCACCGGCGACCTGAAAATCCGCAACGCCCGCTATAAAACCGACCCGCTGCCGATCGACCCGAGCTGCACCTGCTACGCCTGCGCCGGCGCCGAGGGCGTGAGCTGGGAAGACGGCGGGCGCGGCGGTTTTTCGCGCGCCTACCTGCACCACCTGGATCGCTGCGGCGAAATGCTGGGGCCGATGCTGGCCACCATCCACAACCTGCACTTTTACCTGCATCTGATGCAGGAAGTGCGTGCGGCGCTGGAGACCGGCCGCTTCAGCGCGTTTCGCCAGCGCTTTGCCAGCGAGCGGGCGCGCGGCGTCTGAGACGGCCCGCCGCAGCGCGCCCCAACGCAGGCCCCGAGGGCGCGGGCAGCGGCGCCCCCAGCGGCGGGATCAATCGGCGACGAACACGGTCAGCACCCCGGTGTAGCCGTACACGCGGTGGTGGGCGATTTCGCCCGCAGCGAAAAAGCCCACCAGCGGCACCTCGCCCAGCGCCTGGCGGATGATCTGCAGCTCGGCACTGGGCGCGCCGAAGTGGCCGCCGCCGCGGCCGTTGCAGCTGACGTACACCGCCCCGGCCACGCGCGCGCTCGCCTCCACCGGCGCCCGCAGGGCCTCCTCGTCTGCGCCCAAGGCGTCGCGAATCTCGGCGCAGATGCGCACCAGATCGGCACGCGCGGCCTGCACGTGGCGCTCGCACAGGGTCAGGAGCGTACCCGGCGCCACGTGGTCGGCCACCAAAAAGGCGCGCTGCGCGGGGTCCAGGCCAACGATATGGCGCACCAAGACGTCGTCACCCAGGCGCAGCGGTACGCGGCCCGGGCGTGGCGTCGCAGCGGCGGCGGGCGGCGCCTGCAAACCCACCAACACCTGGCGCAGACGGGCGACGATGGCCGGCAGATCGTGGCTCGGCAACGCCAGATCGTGCAGCAGCACGTCCAGCGCCGGCTCACCGTCGAGCGCCAGCACGAGCGGGCCGTCGGCGGCGGTGACACGGCGCGCGCTGCCCACCGGGCGCACCCCTTGCGTGACGCGCGAGACGATGCCAACGTCCGGGCCGAACGCCACGCCGCTGAGCCCACCCTGAAACAAGCCTTCGGCAGCGCAGCGGCCCTGGCCCGCCACCGCCCCGCGGCTGGAACGCGCCACCTGCAGCGAGCCGGCGCGGCTGGCCACCAGGCCGCCGAACAGATAGTGGCCCAGGGTGCGCTCGGCCAATTCGCGCACCAGCTCGTCCAGGTCCGGAATGGCAGGGTCGGCATGCACCAGCGCGGTTTGCGCCTCGAAACCGTCCGCGCTCTGGGTGGCGCTCAACGGCGCCACGCCGTTGAAAACGCGAAAGCGCTCGGGCGCCACATCGCACAGCATCACCGTCAGCGCTGGCTCGTCCCAATATTCGACCCCGCTGGCGCAGATGCCCACCCCCACCGCCCCCACCCAGTCGGTCACCTGCGGCAGCTCCGCGCCCAAGTGGTCCAGTATTGCCTGGGCGTGCTCGGCGTAGTGATCGGTCAGGTACACCAACCCCAGCGGCGGCACGGTATCCGCATCGGTGGCCTGCGCGCGCAGCTGCGCCAGCACCAGGGCCGCTGCCATCGGCCAGTGCGGGTGGGTGGCGTGGGCACTGAGGAAACGTTTCACGGCGTGGGCTTGCGGTGGCGTGCAGCGCCGCCGCCGGGCGATGGGGAGATCGGTGGTGCGGGGCGCGCGCCGCGCGGCGCAGCGCCCTTTGGCGCCTGCGGGCTCTGCTGGGCCAACGGGCCCGCGCCGCTGCCTGTCGCCGCCACTCGCGCTGCCGGGGCAGCACGCGATGCGCGCGGACGTGCCGCGCCTTGGGCGGCGCCGGCTGCCTCGGTCGAGGGCGCTGCTGGCGCCGGCGACGCCGCACTGGGCGCGGCCGCCGTCACGCCGTGGGCGGCGGCGCGCGCCGCCTGCACCGTCATATCCTGCAGCGCCTGCGCGGCAATGGTCTGAAATTGCTGTGTCAGCGCGCGCCAGAAGCGCACCGGATCGATCTCGCTCGCGCCCGCCCCTGCGACGGGCGCCGAGCCCGACTGGTCGCCTTCGGACGACGTGGTATCGCGGTCGGACGGGGGGGCGGCATCGTCGGGCGACGCCGCCGTACTGGCCGCTGCCCCATCATCCGCCGTATCCGCCAAACCCTGCGCCCAGCGCTGCGCCACGCGCCCCAGGCTGACGTTCATCCCCTGCAGTGTCGCCAGGGTGAGTTTTTGCACCTCCAGCGCCTGCATCGTCGCTTGCACGGCGCGCGCGTTCTGTTCCAGCCAAAAGTGCACGGCCTTCAAGTCCCGAATACGGCGCTCCAGCTCCTCGACGTCGAACACCGGCGCCACCCACTGCGCCGCCGCCGGGGCGGCCGTCCCCGCGCCCAGCCCCTGCAAAAACGCAAAACCTGGCACATAGCGTGCGTAAGGGGCCCATGCGGCCTGCCAAAGGTTCGGATCGGGAGATGTCATGACGCCATCCTTCTTCCGGGCGCGCCCCCGCGCCCACGCCCTTAGCATGCCACAAGCGCGCCGCCGCGCCCACCCGGTGCCATCGGGGGCATGCGCTTGATCGAGGTCAAACCGGCGCCGATCGTGCGCCGCGGCACGTTGGCAAAGCCGCGCTTTGGCCTGACAATCGGCCTCGATTGACCGTCACGGATCCACCATGAGCGACGCCATTTCCGATACTTTCGCCCAACAACTGCAACAGATGCGCAGCGAGCTGCTGGCGCGCATCCGTGCCCAGCGCGGCGGGCGCCTGGGCCGCGCTGAGGTCGCCGAAGACCCCCATACCCTGCAAAGCGGCGACTTGAATCAGGCCTACGGCGAGCGGGACTTGGAGCAGGCGCTCAGCGAGCGCGAGACGGCCGAGCTGCGCGCCATCGACGAGGCGCTGGCGCGCATCGCCGCCGGCACCTTCGGTTTGTGCGTGGATTGCGGGGCCGAGATTCCCGCGGCACGGCTGCACGCCGCCCCCACCACCTTGCGCTGCCTGGCCTGCCAAGCGCGCTATGAGCGCGAGCACCCGTCGGCCACGCCGTCGCTGTAGGGCTGTGCCGGCCCCAGGGTGTCGACGCGGTCGCTGATGATGCCCTCCACCCCCCACGCGCGCAGGTTCGCAGCGCGCGCCGCGTCATTGACGGTGTAGGTCAGGCGGCGCCAGCCGCGCGCCTGGCATTGGCCCACGAGCGCTGGCGTCCACAGCGTGTGTTCGAGCACCACCGCCGCGCATTGCAGTTGCTGCGCCACCTCCCAGCAACCCGGCCACAGACGATCCAACAACAAACCGCGCGGCAGATGCGGGCACGTGCGTTGCGCTGCCTGCAGGGCCTGGGGTTGAAACGAAGTCAGCAGGGGCCAGGACGGCCCGCCGGGCCGGCCTGCCCCATGCGCGCGCCACAGCGCATCCACCGCGCGCGCCACCCCTTCGCCGGTTGGCTCTTCGCTGCCCGGGGTGGGCTTGATTTCCAGGTTCAGCCAGGCCCCGCGCGGCAGCGCCCACTGCGCCAGTCGCTCCAGGCTCAGCAGCGACTCACCGGCATACGCCGGGCTGTGCCAGCGGCCGGCATCCAGTGCCTTTAACTCGGCCCAGGTGAGGTCAGCCGCGCGTCCGCGCCCATTGGTGGTGCGTTCCAGCGTGGCGTCATGCAGCAAAAACGGCACCCCATCGGCCGCGAGCTTGACGTCGCATTCAAAGGCGCGCCAACCGTAGCGCCACCCTAATTCGAACGCCGCCAAGGTGTTTTCGGGCGCCAGTTGGCCGGCGCCGCGGTGCGCGATCCAGGTCGGCAGGTCGTCCAGAGTCGAAGTCATGGTCGCGCTCCTCAGTCACCCATGCGCCGACCGCTTTCGGGATCGAAACTGTGCACGCGGTCGGACAGCGGGCGCACGTGCAGCGTGGCGCCCAGCCCCGGGTGGCAGTCATCGCTTTCGGCCACCCGCACGGTGATCGGCTGCCCGTGGGTGCGACCGTGTATCAGCCGCTCGGCGCCGAGCAGCTCCACCGCTTCCACCGTGACCGGCCAACCATCGCCGTCGGGCACCACACGCAGATGCTCGGGGCGGACGCCCAGCACCACACCAGTGCGCGCCCCGGGTACCTCACGCAGCAGGTTCATCGCTGGCGAGCCGATGAAGGTGGCGACGAAGGTCGTGGCCGGGCGATGGTAGACCTCCTCGGGGGTGCCGAACTGCTCCATGCGGCCGGCATTCATCACCAGCACGCGCTGCGCCAGTGTCATCGCCTCGACCTGATCGTGGGTGACGAACAGACTCGTGATACCGAGCTCTCGGTGCAGCTTTTGGATTTCCAGCCGGGTATGCACACGCAGTTTGGCGTCGAGATTGGACAGCGGCTCGTCGAACAAAAACACCTGGGGCTGGCGCACGATGGCACGGCCCATGGCCACGCGCTGACGCTGACCACCCGAGAGTTGCCGTGGCTTGCGCTGCAACAGCGTGCTCAGCTCCAGGATCCGCGCGGCATGCTCGACACGGCGCCGGATTTCCTCCCTCGGCACACCACGCAGTTTCAGTCCATAGGCCATGTTGTCGTATACCGTCATGTGCGGGTACAGCGCGTAGTTCTGAAACACCATGGCGATGTCACGCGCCGCGGGCTCCAGGTCGTTGACGACGCGGTCGCCGATGCGAATGGTGCCGGCACTGATGGCCTCCAAACCCGCCACCATGCGCAGCAAGGTGCTTTTGCCACAGCCCGAGGGGCCGACGATGACGACGAATTCGCCGTCATCGATATTGGCGCTCAGGCCGTGGATGGCGGTGACGTGTTGGCGACCGTGTTCGTAACGTTTGACGACATCGTCGAAATGGAGAGAAGCCATGATGGTGTTTATTTTTCGCTGTCCACCAGCCCTTTGACGAACCACCGCTGCATTGCCAGCACGACGATGGCCGGCGGCAGCATGGCCAACATGGCGGTGGCCATGACGATGTTCCACTCGGTGTAGGCTTCGCCGGCGATCAGCCGCTTGATGCCCAGCACGATTGGGTACATCGATTCGTCGGTGGTGATCAGCAGCGGCCACAGGTATTGGTTCCAGCCGTAGATGAACTGAATGACGAACAAGGCGGCGATACTGGTACGCGACATCGGCAGCAGCACGTCCCAGAAAAAACGCAGCGGGCCCGCGCCATCGACACGCGCAGCCTCCACCAGCTCATCGGGCACGGTCAAGAAAAATTGACGGAACAAAAAGGTTGCCGTCGCCGACGCGATCAACGGCACCGTCAGGCCGGCATAGGTGTTGAGCAGACCCAAGCTGGCAATCACTTCGTAGGTGGGGCCGATGCGCACCTCCACCGGCAGCATCAATGTCACGAAAATGGTCCAAAACACCCACTGGCGCAGTGGAAACCGAAAATACACGATGGCAAACGCCGACAACAGCGAGATGACGATCTTGCCTATGGCAATCGTCAACGCCATCACCAGGCTGACGCCCAGCATGGGCAGACCCGGCGCGAACCGGCTGCCAGTCGATGTTTGGCCGCCCAACAGCGCCAGACGGTAATTATCCCAGGCGTGGCCGCCGGGCAACAGCGACAGCGGTGCGCTGCTGGCGATATCTTGCGCGCTTTGCGTGGACGCCACGAAGGTCAAATAGACCGGAAAGGCGACCACGGCGACGCCAAGGATCAAAATGGCATGCGCCAAGGCATCGAGCCAAGGACGTCGCTCCACCATCGTTGTACGCCTCGTTCAGTATTGCACCCTGCGCTCGACGTAGCGAAACTGCACCACCGTCAGCGCGATGACGATCACCATCAAAATCACCGACTGAGCCGCCGAGCCGCCCATATCCAGCGCCTTGAAGCCGTCGTAGTACACCTTGTAGACGAGAATCGCCGTGTCCTTGCCCGGCCCGCCCTGGGTCGTGGCGTCGATGATGGCAAAGGTGTCGAAGAACGCGTAGACGACGTTGATGACGAGCAGGAAAAACGTGGTCGGCGACAGCAACGGAAAGACGATGGTCCAGAAACGCCGCCAGGGACTGGCCCCGTCGATGGTGGCCGCCTCGATGAGCGAGCGCGGAATGGCCTGCAAGCCCGCCAGGAAGAATAAAAAGTTGTAGGAAATCTGCTTCCACACGGCAGCCAACACCACCAGTGCGAGCGCGTGCCTCCCATCGAGCCGGTGGTTCCAGTCGATCCCGACGTACTGCAACGCCCACGCCACCACCCCCACGGGCGACGCAAACATGAACATCCACAGCACCCCGGCGACGGCCGGCGCCACTGCATAGGGCCAAATCAACAATGTCTTGTACCAGCGCGCACCACGCACCACACGGTCGGCCATCACCGCCAACAGCAGTGATACCGACAGACCCACCGCGGCCACCAGCAACGAAAACACCGCCGTCACGCGAAAGGACTGCAGATAGGACTCGTCATCGAACAGGCGGCGAAAATGCTGGGCACCAACGAAGTGCAGGTCGCCGCCGAAGACGTCTTGCTCCATGACGCTTTGCAACAGGGCCTGCGCTGCGGGCCAAAAAAAGAAAACACCCACGATGCCCAGCTGCGGTGCCACCAGCACCCAGGGCAGCCAGCGCGAGGTGAAGCGAACGCGTTTTTCCATCAGCGGTGAAAGGATGGGTGCCGGAGGCAGACAGCGACCAGCCGAGCAGGACGCCGCCCGGTGTGCAGCGACGTCAGGACCTCACCCGCCGTCGCCCCGAGCCGCACGCACCCCCCGTTTACAAGCGCCCTTGATGGGCGCGTTGGAAGCGCTCGAGCTGCTCATTGCCGCGCCGCACGGCGTCATTCAAACCTTGCTTGGCGCTCTTGCGGCCCGCCCACACTTGCTCCAGCTCTTCATCCACAATGGTGCGGATCTGCACGAAATTGCCCAGGCGAATGCCACGCGACTTGTCGGTGGTTTTACGGATCATCTGCTCGACCGACACGTCGGTGCCCGGGTTTTCCTTGTAAAAACCGGATTTTTCCGTCAACTCGTAGGCCGCCTTGGTCACCGGCAGATAGCCCGTGCGCTGGTGGCTGCGCGCGGCCACATCGGGCTTGGACAGGTAGGCGAAGAACTGTGCGACGCCCTTGTAGTCGGCGTCTTTTTTACCCGCCATCACCCACAGACTGGCACCGCCGATGATGCTGTTTTGCGGTGCGCCGGGCACATCGGCGTAGTAGGGCAACGTGGCAATGCCGAAGTCGAACTTGGCGTTGCGCTTGACGTTGCCGTACAGGGCCGAACTGCCGGTGAGCATGGCGCACTCGCCCGAAACATAGGCGGCGTCGGCCGCATTGCCGCGCCCCTTGTAGACGAACAGCCCCTGCTCGGCCATGTTGGCCAGGTTTTCGATGTGACGCACATGCAGCGGCGAGTTGAAGGTCAGCCGCGCGTCCAAGCCACCGAAGCCGTTGTTGCGGCTGGCGAACTCCACGTTGTGCCAAGCCGAAAAGTTTTCCAGCTGCGTCCAGCCTTGCCAGCTGGTGGTAAACGGGCACTTGTGACCAGCGGACTTGAGCTTGGCGGCGACCAAGGTCACGTCGGACCAGGTTTTGGGCGGCTTGTTCGGATCGAGCCCCGCCGCTTTGAACGCATCCTTGTTGTAATGCAGTACCGCCGTCGAGCTGTTGAACGGAAAGCTCAACATCTGCCCGTTGGGCGCGGTGTAGTAGCCCTTGACGGCATCGACGTAGGCATTGGGGTCGAAGGCCACGCCGGCTTTTTTCATCACGTCGGCCACCGGCACGATGGCGTTGCGGCTGGCCATCATGGTGGCAGTGCCAACCTCGAACACCTGCAGGATGTGCGGCGCATTGCCGGCGCGGAAAGCCGCAATCGCCGCCGTCATCGATTCGTCGTAACTGCCCTTGAAGACGGGCACCACCTTGTAGTCTTTCTGGCTGGCGTTGAATTCGTTGGCCAAGTCGTTGACCCACTCCCCCAGGGCCCCGCCCATGGAGTGCCACCAAACGATCTCGGTTTGTGCCTGCGCACTCATTGCACCGGTGGCAAGCAAGGCGGTGGCAAGCAGGCGTTTCAGGGTAGGCTTCATTTCGACTCCTTCACGGGTGACGGAACGGTTTGTGTGCACGGCTGGTAGTGGCGAACGCGAACGAATGCACACAGTCACGATCGAACCACTTGTTACATTGTCCGAATCATTCGTGACAGTGTAGTGACAAAATGCCCAACTGCCTATCGGCCCCTAGGGTTTGTCCGGGGTGCCACACCCCAAGCCCATGTGGCGCTGCAGCCACGCTGCCACCCGCTGCTGCTCGGCCGCGCCCAGCGCCAGCCCCAGTTTGCTACGCCGCCACAGCACGTCGTCAGCACTACACGCCCACTCGCACTCGACCCAGTGTCGTAACTCGGCCTCGAAGAGCCCAGGCGCGATGGGCTCGCCCAGATCGGCCAGCCGGCGCGCCGGCTCCAGCCACGACAGCATGCGCGTGCCGTATGCCCGCGGCCAACGGCGGGCGCATGACTCGGGCAGCCACGGCCAGCGCTGGCCCACATAGGCCTCGAAGCGTTGCATTGCTTGCACGGGGTCGGCACACGACCCCACCACCGCCTCCAGATCGCCCCCGGGCAAGGGGCAACGAGCGGTCCAATCCGCCGCCGATAGAGGCAACACCGCGCGCAGGCATCGCGCCGCCTCTTGCGCCAAGGTACGGTACGTGGTGATCTTGCCGCCCCACACCGTCAACACAGGGGCCCCGCCCGCGGTGTCGAGGTCCAGCAGATAGTCGCGCGTGACCGCTGATGGGTCGTTGCTGGCGTCTTCCAGCAACGGCCGCACGCCGCTGTAGTGCCACACCACGTCGCTGCGCCGCAACGGCCGCCGAAAATAACGTGCGGCCTCGCGACACAGATAGTCGATTTCGTCGGCATCGATCCGCGCCGTGGCCGGATCGCCGCGGTGCTCGACATCGGTGGTGCCGATCAGCGTATATCGATCGAGATAGGGTATCGCAAACACCACCCGCCGGTCGCTGGCCTGCAGCAAATAGGCATCGTCGTGCCGGAACAGGCGCGGCACCACGATGTGGCTGCCGCGCACCAGACGCAGGTGGCGACGTGGGGACAGTCCACACTGTTGCTGCAACACCGACTCCGCCCACGGACCGGTGGCATTGACCACTACCCGGGCGCGCAGGGTCCATGAGGGTGCGCCCAGGGGTTGCAAGGTCGCGCTCCATCCATCGGCGGCGCGCCGCAGCGCGGCGCACCGGGTGCGCGTGTACACCTGCGCACCGCGCGCGGCCGCATCCACCGCATTGAGCACGACCAGGCGTGCATCGTCCACCCAGGCGTCCGCGTAGTGGAAGGCCCGGCGCCAGTGGGGCTGCAGCGGTGCGCCGGCCGGATGGCGGCGCAGGTCGATCGTCCCCGAGGCCGGCAACCAATCCCGCCGTGCCAGATGATCGTACAGCCACAGCCCGGCCCGCATCATCCACGCCGGGCGCATGCTCGGGTCGTGCGGGATGACGAAGCGCATCGGCCGGATCAGGTGCGGCGCCAGGCGCAGCAGCACTTCGCGCTCTGCCAGCGCCTTGCGCACCAGGGCGAACTCGCCGTACTCCAAATAGCGCAGGCCGCCATGGATGAGCTTGGTGGAAGCCGACGATGTGTGGGCGGCCAGGTCATGCTGCTCGCACAAGACGACGCGCAAGCCCCGACCGGCCAAGTCGCGCGCGATACCACAGCCGTTGATGCCGCCACCGATGATCAAGACATCGGCGGCGGCCCCGGTAGACGAGGAGGATCGGGTTTCGAGCATTGGGCGCCCCTTGGCGCTGCGCTGTGAGGCAGTCGCTGCGCATCTGTGTACAGCGCCATTTTATTCGTATTTGTTCGTTTTCGTTCGCTTGGATGAACTCTTGATCGCTATCGCGTGCGGTACCGCGCGGGGACGCCGGCGCGCCGCCCACGGTATTTCCCCTGCTCGCCCCCGAGGGCCGTTCGCTTCGTCGCGCCACTGCGGCACAATGGGGCGCATGGTCTCCAACCCCGCCCCGACGCGCACACGGCGCACGCTCAACCCAAGGCAGAGCGAACTGCTGGCCGCCGTTCGTGCTGCCGGCGCGCTCAGCATCGAGGCATTGGCGCAGCGCTTCGGCGTGACCCTGCAAACCGTACGCCGCGACGTGCGCCAGCTGGAGGCGATGGGGCTGCTGGCGCGCTTTCACGGCGGCGCGCGCACCCCGGTGTCCACGGTGGAAAATCTCGGCTACTCGCAGCGGCAATCGCTCAACGCAGCGGCCAAGGCGCTCATCGCACGCGCGGTGGCGCGCGATATTCCCGCCGATTGCTCGCTGATCTTGAATATCGGCACCACCACCGAAGCGGTGGCACGGGCACTGCTGCACCACCGGGGCCTGCGCGTCATCACCAACAATCTGAATGTGGCCGCCATCCTGTCGGACAATCCGGAGTGTGAAGTCATTGTCACCGGCGGCGTGGTGCGCGCGCGTGACCGCGGCATCGTCGGCGAGGCGACGATCGATTTTTTGCGCCAGTTCCGGGTCGACATCGCGGTGATCGGCATCTCGGGCATCGAGAGCGACGGCACCCTGCGCGACTACGATGTGCGGGAGGTGCGCGCCGCGCGCACCATCATCGAGCACGCGCGCCAGGTGTGGTTGTGCGCCGATCACAGCAAATTCGGTCGCCCAGCGATGGTGGAGGTGGGCCACATCGGAGACGTCACGCGCGTCTACACCGACCGGCCGCCGCCGGCGCCGTTCGACCGCCTGTTGCGGGAAGCCGACGTGGCCTGCGTGGTGGCATCGGCGGCGACGCCGGCCCCCGCCCCCTGAACCCGGGTCGGGCCCGCTCATCGGCTGGCCGGATGGTGGGATCGCCGCATCTTCACGTGGACGGCCAGTCGACGTCGATGCTGCCAAACGGCATCTCGCCATCGGGCAGGCGGGCCTCGATGTACACCCGGCTGCCGGGCATCAGCCACGGGGTGCTGGGCGCGCCCAGCGTTGCACACTCGGCGGCACGGCGTTGAGCCAGGGTAGCAAAGCCGCGCGGCCACTGCGTTGGAGCGCCCTCGATGCGCGGCATCGACCACGCGCCCAGCGCCACCCAAACGCCGGCGCGCACGCCGCGTGCCAGCGCTGCTTGCGCGATCGACGGCCCCAGCCCGAGCACCGGCTCGGCGGCATCGATCAGCCCGAGCTTGCGACCGTCGCAGGTCGTACTCAGGGTCGCGTGCAGGCGCCCGTTTTGCCATGCCGGCCCCAACGCATCGGGCGTGAGCGCGCACGGCGCCAGCGTGATGCCCCACGGCCGCTCGGGTGCATCACCCGCTGCGCCGCTGCCCCAGCGCCACAAGGCGGCCAACGCCAGCAGGCGCACACCCTCCAGCGCGTTCGCCGCCTCGGCCTGGGCGCCGATGTCGCCACAGATCGCCACGATCGCCGGCACCACGTCGGCTACGCCGGGCATCGGCGGCAGCGCCCGCTGCGGTCCCCACAGGGCGTCGCTGGGCCAGGGCACGACGGTATCTGCTGCCACGGCCACCCAGCCGCCATACGCGCGCGGCAAGGGCGCTGCGCACTGCGCGGGATCGAAGGCAAACGCGTGCCGGGCATGGCCATGATCGAGCTGCGCGGCCAAATCACGCAGCTGCGGGCCGATGAAGTTCCAGTCGTCGAGTGCGTGCTGCAACGTCTCGGCGATGCCGGTGGCGTAGTGGGCGCGCGTGCCATCGCGCGATACGACCACCAGCTGTCCGTCGCGGCTGCCGTCTCGGTAGGTGGCAAGTTTCATGGTGGACTCGTGAAAGCGGAGCGCCTCGACCAGCGCCAGCGCAGAACCAACCTTGGCCGGGGCACACAGCCCCGATTGTGCGACGCAAACGCAGAGCATCGGCACACGCAGCACCGAGCTCCGTTAGCATTGGTGCCCATGAACCGGTGGTCTTTGGGTGGGTGGCAGACGCTGACGTGGCTGGTGGTGGCTGCCGTACACGCCGCTGCCGTGGCCTGGCTGTGGCCGGGCCGCGAGCCCGCCAGGGCCCGGGCGCCTGCCTCCGTGTTCGACGCCCAGCTCGTCGCTGGCTCAACCGCCCCCCCAGCCCCCGTGCGCGCCGTATCAACAACAACGAGGGGCCAGCGCGCGCCAAAGAACGCTGCCCCCTCGGCACCGGCGGTCACGCCCCCGGCCGCCGACGTCACCCCCGAGGCGGCGCATGCCACCGCGCTGGAGGATCTGCCGGATGATTGGCCGGATGCGGCCCCGGGCGGCACCACGCCCGCCGCCGCGCCGGCGGTGCCGCTGGGCACTCTGGACAGCGCTGCCGCCCCCCTGGTGCAGACCTCCGACGCGCCCGATGGACTGGCCACCGCCGAACCACCCGCAGCGCCCGCCCGCCCCGACGACGCGTTGGCGACCGCCAGCGCCGCAGCCCCCTTCGCTCCGACCGACTACGCTGCTGCCGCGCCGCGGGCCGGCGCGCCGGGCGGCGCGGCGCCTTCACCAGCGCCCATTTGGCACGCGCCGCCACCGGGCCGCTGGGAGTATGAGGTCACCGGCGACACCCGTGGGCTGCGCTACCACGCCAGCGGCACCCTGCTGTGGCAGCCCGGCGCGGGCCACTATCGCGCCGAGCTGGCGCTGAGCGCCTTTTTGGTGGGCAGTCGCACGCAGATCAGCACCGGCGCGATCGAACCCGACGGCTTGCGCCCGCAGCGCTACGAGGAGCGCGCGCGGCGCACGCGCTGGTTGGCGTTCGAGTGGAGCGGCGACGGTGCGCGCGCCGACGCATTGGCCGATGGCGGACAGCGGCAGCGCGATCTGCCCGCCGGTACCCAAGACCGGTTGAGTGTGTTCGTCCAGATCGGCGGAGCGCTGCCCACCCTCGGCCTGCAAGCGGGACAAACGCTGCGCTGGCCGGTCAGCGGCTACTCGCGCTGGGAGCATTGGACGTTTGCAGTGCAGCCCCCCGGCGTACTGACGATTGACGGGGTCGACGTCGCGGCGTGGCACTTGGTGCGCGTGCGGGAACGCGCCGACGACGTCGGGATCGAACTGTGGTACCCGATGGAGGGACCCGCGTTGCCGTTGCGCATCGTGCTGACCCAGGGCAACGGCGACCGCGTGGACCAGCGCCTGCGGCGCCTTCCGGTTTCGGCGCCCCCCTCTTGACAATGGGCGGCGCGCCCTAATATGCAGAAACCGAAGGGGCCGTGGGCGCATCGGTGTGCGATGCACACACCCCTGACAGGGACTCGTTTTTTGAAGGACAGTCAAGGCCATGCACATGCTCTACAACTCCGACAGTTTCGCGGTGGTCCACCTGGTGGCCAACGCCCAGGAGCTGGCGAGCGCGGCCGAGGGCGACCATCCGCGACCGGTCATGCCGCGCCACGGCTTCGAGATCGTGGACAAGCGCTCCGGCAAGGAGGTCTATCTCGACGGCTCTTGGGCTGAGTTGTTCCAGCAGCAAATCGAAGCCTGGCAGCACAACACGCCCACCCAGGAAGAGGTCGAAGAAACGCTGGAGCGCTATGCCTCGCTGGCGCAAACGCCGGTGGTGGTTCACTGACGCTGCCCGCCCAGTCGGCGCGGACCAGGCGGGGGGCCAGCAGCGTGTGGACGTTCAGTCGAACGGCCGCGGCCGCAGCGTCTTCTCGTTGGACGGCGGCAGGATTGGCAGGCGGAACACCGGCTGCTCACCGGTCAGCGTCTTCAGGAAAGCGACGATCTGCGCGTTTTCCTGCTCGGTGAACTTGCGGCCGAGCTGCAGCCGGCCCATGATGTCCACCGCCTCGGCCAGCGTCCAGGCCGCGCCGTCGTGGAAGTACGGGTAGGTCAGCTCGACGTTGCGCAGCGTCGGCACCTTGTAGCTGAAGCGGTCGGCATCCTTGCCGGTGACGGCGGCGCGGCCGTCGCCGGCGCCCTTGTACGGCTCGACGATGCCCATTTTCTGGAACGAGTTGCCGCCCAGGTTCGGGCCGTTGTGGCAGGCCACGCAGCCGCTCTCGTTGAACAGCTTGTAGCCGGCCAGCTCGTCCTTGGTCAGCGCATCCTTCTTGCCCAGCAGGTACTGATCGAAGCGCGAGTTGGGCGTCACCAGCGTCTTCTCGAACTCGGCGATGGCGTCGGTCACCATGTCGATGTCGATCTTGTCCTTGCCGTAGATCAGCTTGAACTCGCGCGCGTACGCCGGGATCGACTGCAGCACGTCCACCGCCAGCGTGTGCTGGAACGCCATCTCGCCGGGGTTGGCGATCGGCCCGCCGGCCTGCTCCTTCAGATCAGCGGCGCGACCGTCCCAGAACTGCGCCAGGTTCAGCGCCGAGTTCAGCACCGTCGGCGCGTTGATCGGCCCTTTTTGCCACTTGTGCCCGATGGAGGTGCTCAGGTTGTCCGAGCCGCCCATGCTCAGGTTGTGGCACGAGTTGCACGAGATGAAGCCCGACTGAGACAGGCGCGGGTCGAAGAACAGCTTCTTGCCCAGCTCGACCTTGCCGAGGTCGACCGACTTGGGCGGCTGGATCGGGGCGTAGAGTTGGTCGAATGAACGCTCTTGCGCCACCACGGCCAGCGCGGCGGCGGCCACCGCGCCGGCCACCAGGGTCACGCGGGCGAGACGACGTTTGCGGGAGTTCATGATGAGCCCTTTCTTGGTCTTCGGATTGCCAGCCGGTGCCCATCCGGCAATGGCAAAGACCATTCTGGGCTCATGGTTTTCGGGTGCGATTGACCTCGATCAAAAAGTCGCCCGAACTTGATAGGACTCGACAATCGCAATCATTGCTCGCACCTACCGAGCACACCCGCGTTCGCAGCGCTCACTCCTCCAGCAGGCTGCGCAGCATCCACGCCGTCTGCTCGTGCACCGACAGGCGCTGCGTCAGCAGGTCGGCGGTCGGCTCGTCGTGCGCCTCGTCCACCAGCGGGAACAGGCCGCGCGCGGTGCGCGCCACCGCCTCGTGGCCCAGCGCCAGGATGCGCACCATCTCCATCGCCTTCGGCGGCTCGGCGGGCGCATCCGGCAGCGAGCTCAGGCGCGCGTACTGCGCGTACGAGGCCGGCGCCACGTGGCCGAGCGCGCGGATGCGCTCGGCGATCGGGTCGATGGCGTTCCACAGCTCGGTGTACTGCTGCATGAACATGTCGTGCAGACTGTTGAACATCGGCCCGGTGACGTTCCAGTGGAAGTTGTGCGTCGTCAGGTACAGCGTGAAGGTGTCGGCCAGCAGCCGCTCCAGCCCCTGCGCGATGGCGGCGCGCTGGGCCGGCGCGATGCCGATGTCCACCGGGGTGGCGGCGCGGCTGGCGGTCTTGGTGGCGTTTTTCTTGGCCATGGTCGTCAAGCTCCTCGAGAGGGTTGGGGGTACGAAACGGGGTTCATGCCCCATCTTAGCGGCTAGTGGCGCCGCGCCGATAATGGGCGCATGACAACCGATCCGCTACGGCGACACTGGCTGCGCTACGGGGCCGCCGCCACGCTGGCGGCGCTGGCCCGGTGGGCGGGTGCGGCCGCCAGCACGGCGGCGGGCGACGACGCGCGCGCCGTGGTGGCCGACGAGCCGGCGCGGCTGGCCTGGGTGCGCGCGCGGCTGGCGGCGCTGCCGGGCACGGCCGACTGGCTGCTGCTGGGCGAGCAGCACGACGCCGACGCCCACCAGTGGCTGGAGGCCGCCGCGGTGCAGGCGCTGGCGCGCGAGGGGCGTCTGGCCGCGCTGGTGCTGGAGATGGCCGAGCGCGGCCGCGACACCGCGGCGCTGGCCCCCGACGCCGACGAGGCCGCGGTGCGCGCGGCGCTGGCCTGGCACGACGCCGGCTGGCCGTGGCGGCGCTACGGCCCGGTGGTGATGGCCGCGGTGCGCGCCGGCGTGCCGGTGGCGGGCGGCAACCTGCCGCGGCGCCAGCACGGCGAGGTGATGCGCGACGCCGCCTGGGACGATACGCTGCCGGATGCGCAGCAGCGCGCCGCGCTGCACCGCGCGCTGGACGAAGGCCACTGCGGCCTGCTGCCGGCGGCGCAGCTGCCGGCGATGGTGCGCATCCAGCTGGCGCGCGACGACGCGATGGCCGCCACGCTGCTGGAGCGGCGCAGCCCGGACCGCACGGTGCTGCTGGTGACCGGCGCGCAGCACGCGCGGCGCGACCGCGGCGTGCCGCACCACCTGGCGCGCCGCGCCGGCACGGACGCCGCGCGCTCCTGCCTCAGCATCGAGCTGCGCGCCACCGACGCCGCGCGCGCCGAGCCGGACCCGGCGTTCGACGCGCTGTGGCTGACGCCGGCGGTGGCAGCCGTCGATCACTGCGCCGGGCTGCGCGGCCGCGGCTGACGGCACCCCTGCCGGCCCCGCGCGCCGTCAGGCCCACGCCACGAGCGGCTCCGGCTCCGCGGGCCCGGCGGCCTGCAGCGCCTGCGCGACGACGCGCAGCACCTCGGCGCCGTAGGCGGCGCGCTTCTTCTCGCCCAGGCCCGGGATGCCCTCCAGATCGCCGTCGCAGGCCGGCAGGCGCTGCGCCAGCGCCACGAGCGTGGCGTCGTGGAAGATCACGTAGGCCGGCAGGTCGTGCGCGCGCGCCACCTCGGCGCGCCAGCGCTTCAGCGCCGCCAGCACCTCGCGTTCGCGCAGCGGCAGCCGGGCCTCCGTGGCCAGCGCGCGCGCCTGCCGCGGCGCCCGCTCGGCGCGGCGGCCCTCGGTGGCCACGCGCAGGTGCAGCGGCTGCTCGCCGCGCAGGATCGGCCGCGCCGCCGGCGTCAGGTGCAGCGTGTGGAACTCCCCGGCCACCTGCACCGCGCCACGCGCCACCAGCTGGCGCAGCACGCGCCGCCAGGTCGCCTCGTCGAGTTCGCGCCCGATGGCCCAGGTGGACAGCCGCTCGTGGCCGTGCGCGCGCACCTTGTCGGTGGCCTGGCCGCGCAGCACGTCGATCACGTGCCCGGCGCCGAACGCCGCGCCGCTTTGCTGCAGGCGGTAGATGCACGACAGGAGCTTGCGCGCCGCCTCGGTGGCGTCCCAGGTCTGCGGCGGCTGCAGGCAGTTGTCGCAGTTGCCGCACGGCGCGCTGGCTTCACCAAAATAGGCCAGCCATTGCTGGCGGCGACAGTTGGTGGACTCGGCCAGCGCCAACAGCGCGTCGAGCTTGCCGCGCAATATGCGCTTGAACGCTTCGCCCGCCGGGCTTTCGTCGATGAGCCGGCGCTGCTGCACCACATCCTGCAGCCCGTAAGCCATCCAGGCATTGGCCGGCTCGCCATCACGCCCGGCGCGCCCGGTCTCCTGGACGTAGGCCTCGATATTTTTCGGCAGGTCCAGGTGCGCAACGAAGCGCACATCCGGCTTGTCGATGCCCATGCCAAAGGCCACCGTGGCCACCATGATCAGGCCCTCCTCACGCAGGAAGCGGTCCTGATGGCGCCGGCGCGTGGCGGCATCGAGCCCGGCGTGGTAGGGCAGCGCGCGCCAGCCGGCGGCGGCCAGCCGCGCGGCCACCTCCTCCACCTTGCGGCGCGACTGGCAATAGACGATGCCGCTGTCATGAGCACCCGGGCCGCCGTGCTCGCGCTGCAAAAAGCGCTGCAGCTGGCGCAGGCTGTCGCGCTTTTCAACGATGGTGTAGCGGATGTTGGGGCGGTCGAAGCTGGCCACGAAGGTGCGCGCCTGCTGCAGCCGCAGGTGCTCGGCGATGTCGGCGCGCGTGAGCGCATCGGCCGTGGCGGTGAGGGCGATACGTGGCACACCGGCAAAGCGCTCGGGCAGGATAGCGAGCTCGCGGTATTCGGGGCGAAAGTCGTGTCCCCACTGGCTGACACAGTGTGCCTCGTCGATGGCCAGCAGCGCCAGTCGCCCGGCGGCGTGCAGGGCCTGCAGACGGGCCAGAAAGCGCGGCGTGACGATACGCTCGGGCGCGGCGTACAGCAGGGTCAGCTCGCCGCGCATCAGGCGTTGCTCCACCGCCGCGGCCTCCTCGGTGCTCAAGCTGGAGTCGAGGGTGGCGGCCGGCACGCCCGCTTCGCGCAGCGCGCCCACTTGATCGTGCATCAGCGCAATGAGCGGCGAGACCACCAGCGTGGTGCCGTAGCCAGCGCGCTGGCGCACGATGGCCGGGATTTGATAGCACAGCGACTTGCCGCCGCCGGTGGGCATCAACACCAGCGCATCGCCACCGGCGGCCACGTGTGTGACGACGTCGCGCTGCAGGCCACGGAACTGCGCATAGCCAAAGACATCGCGCAGCACGGCCTGACACGCCGCGGCGGTGGCGTCGATCGCATCCCCGCTGCCGCCGGTACCCGTGCGGTGTGTGCGATCCGTCATGACGGCGGCAGGCGGGGGCAATGCACTGGCGTCGATCGCTTCATCGCCCAAGACGGCCGCCTTCCTCATCGCCGACACCGCCGCACTGGCACACGCATCGACGGCCCTTTCCTTGCCTGCCGGCGGACGCGCCGCTCACATCTGCTCCCACGGCAGCCCCTCGAAGCGCCAGCCGTTGCGGCTGGAGCGGTGGAAGTGCTCGTCCAGCTCGCCCTCAAAGCCGTGCACCACGTGCGCCACGTCGGTAAAGCCGGCCGCCTCCAGCGCCGCGCCGGCGTCCAGCGTGCGCTTGCCGCTGCGGCAGATCAGCAGCACCGGGCGGTCCAGCCGGCCGGCCTCCTGCAGCACCTTGCGCGCGAAGCCCTCTGGGTCCGGCGTCAGGTCCGGGTACTCGTACCACGGGATATTGATCACCCCGGGCGGCCGGCCGACATAGAGAGATTCGATCTCCATGCGCACGTCGATGAACAGGGGCGCGCGTTCGGGCGGATCGCCGGCGCGCTCCTGCAACCAAGCCCAGGCGTCACGGGGCAATAGGTGTTTCATGGGATGGCGATGGTAGCGCAGCGCGGGCCCCCCACGTGGCTCAGGCTTGGCGCAGCAGGCGCGCGGCTTCGCGGGCAAAGTAGGTCAGCACGCCGTCGGCGCCAGCGCGTTTGAAAGCCAGCAGGCTCTCCATCATCACGGCATCGTGGTCGAGCCAGCCGTTGGCGGCCGCCGCCTTCAGCATCGCGTATTCGCCGCTGACCTGGTAGGCAAAGGTGGGCACCTTGAACGCCTCTTTGACACGGCGCACCACGTCCAGATAAGGCATGCCCGGCTTGACCATCACCATATCGGCGCCTTCGGCCAAGTCCAAGGCCACCTCACGCAGGGCCTCGTCGGTATTGGCGGGGTCCATCTGATACACCTTTTTGTCGGCCTTGCCCAGGTTGGCGGCGCTGCCCACCGCGTCACGAAACGGCCCGTAGAACGCACTGGCGTACTTGGCGCTGTAGGCCATGATGCGGGTGTGCACGTAGCCGCGCGCTTCCAGCGCCTGGCGGATGGCGCCGATACGCCCGTCCATCATGTCGCTGGGCGCGACGATGTCCACGCCGGCGGCCGCCTGCACCAGTGCCTGCTTGACCAGCACCTCGACGGTGGCGTCGTTGACGATGTAGCCGGTTTCATCCAGCAAGCCATCTTGTCCGTGGCTGGTGTAGGGGTCCAGCGCCACGTCGGTCATGATGCCCAGATTGGGCACGCGCGCCTTGAGCTGCGCCGCCACGCGCGGGATCAATCCATCGGGATTCCACGCCTCGCGGCCGTCGGGGGTCTTCAGCGCCGGGTCGATGACCGGAAACAGCGCCATCACCGGGATCCCCAGCGCCACGCATTCCTCGGCCACCGGCAGCAGCTGGTCCAGGCTCAGCCGCTCCACGCCGGGCATCGAGGCCACCGGCTCGCGCCGACCCTGGCCATCGAGCACGAACACCGGGTAGATCAGGTCGTGCACCGTCAGGTGGTGCTCGCGCACCAGGTTACGGGTGAAGACGTCGCGGCGCAGGCGGCGCGGCCGCGACAGGGGATAGGGGGCGGGATGGGTGGATACGGAAGTGGGTGCGTTCATGACCGTTATTGTGACGGGTTGGCGCGTGGGCTGGCACTGCTGCGTCGCCGGCCCCCGGTGGCGCCGGAGACGGCGGATTGAGAGCCGTTGCTCAGCTGGCAGCCGGATCGTCACCAGCGGCACAGCGCGCGCACACGCAGGCGCGACCACGCGCGGGCGCCGGAACACGCGCCAACACGGCGGGCGCAAAGCGCACCTGCGTGCACCAGCACGGCGGCTGCCCGGCTCCCGTGCGGCGCTGCCGCTCCAGGGCGCAGTCGTTGGGGCCACCGCACAGGGGGCAGAGGGCCGGATCGACGGCTCCCATGGCTTCCAATCCCGGCAACGGCTGGGCGGTGCTCATGCCGTCTGCCCCCCTCACACCGACATGACGTCGCGCAAAAAGCGCTCCATCGCCGTCACCAGCGCAATGGGCGTCTCGTCCATCGGGTAGTGCCCGGCGTTGGTCATCACTTCCAGCCGGGCGTTGGGGTAGTGCTGCAGCCAGGTGGCGCGACAGGTGGCCTCGCCCAGCGCGGGGTCGTGCTCCCCAGCCACCACCAGCACCGGCACCGTTTGCCCCTGGATACGCTCGACGAAGGCGGTCTTGGCCCACGCGTTCAGATACGCGGCGAAAGCCTCGACGTCCGAGTGCGCCAGCGACGATCGCACCATCGCATCCAGCCAGGTGCCCGTCAGCCGCCGTCCGGTGGTCAAATCGATGATCGCGCGGCGTGTGGCTGCGTCTTGTGCCGCCGCCGAAAAGAACGCCCAACCCTCGGGGTCGAAGGGCACGCCACTGGCCGGCACTGGGGTGATGCCCACCAGCGCCTGTACACGCTGCGCGGCCTCGGCCAGCACGTACTGGATGGCGCTGCCGCCCATCGAATGCCCCACCAGCGCAAAACGCTCCCAGCCCAGTTGATCGGCCAGCGCCAGCGCATCGTGCGCAATCTGCGCGATGGTGTAAGGGCCCCCGCTGCCCTTGCGGTGCCCATAACCGCGGTAATCCATGAAGGCATAGCTGAAGGCGTCGGTGTCGAGATGCTGCACCATCGGCCCCCAGCCGCGCGCATGGCCAAACCAGCCGTGCAGCATCAACACCTTGCGCCGACCCTGCCCGATGACGTGGGCGTCGTGGCGGATGTTCATCGTCGTCTCCTCGATTGCGGGTGGTCAACCGCCATGGTAGCGCCCCCGCGCGGGCGCGCCAAGCCAACCCCCGGCGCCTCGAGCGCACGTGTCATCCCCACCGAGGCCGACCTCGACCATCGGTCGGCATACTGGCGCCTCACGCGCCGGTGTTATCGATTACCGGCTGCGCCAGTGGGTCGGTCACCGGCACGATCTCTGCGCAGTTGCGTCCATTGTGCTTGGCGTGGTACAGCGCCCTGTCGGCACACTTGAGCAGCTGCCGCAGCGCTTCCGCGGCAAAGCCATCTTCGCGGCGCGCGCGCTCGGCCGGCGGCGTCCACACGCACACACCGACGCTGACCGTCACCGGCAGCCCGGCCAGTGGAGCTGCCGCCACCGCGGTGCGTAGACGTTCGGCCTGCGCGGCAACGTCGTCCATGCCCAACCGAGGCATCAGCAACGCAAACTCCTCGCCGCCAAAGCGCACCAGCAAATCATCCGGCCGCACCTGCTGCTGCAGGCGCTGCGCAGCCGCACGCAGCACCTCGTCACCGCGGTCGTGGCCGTATTGATCGTTGATGTTCTTGAAGTAGTCCAGGTCCAGCATCATCACCGTCAACGGCTCGCCCGTGCGCCAGGCCCGGTGGACATAGCGCTGACCCAGGTCATCCAGCATGTGGCGGTTGTACAGGCCAGTGAGTGCATCCGTCACCGCCACCCGCGCCAGCTCGGCGTATTGGCGCCGTACCTGTTGTAGCAGCCGCCAGTAGCGCACCAAATTGCCCGCGCGGGCGCGCAGCTCATCGGCGTCGATCGGCTTGCTCAGGTAGTCGTTGGCGCCGCGGCGCAGCATCTCGATACGGCGGGCGCGCTCGTCATAGCCAGAATAGGCCAGCACCGGCAGCTCGGCCAGCTCGTCACGCCGGCTGCGCAGCGCCGACAGCAGCCCCAGCCCGGTCAACGGCCCGGGCAGCACGACGTCGATGATGACGAGGTCGAACGGCTCGGCTTCCAGCCGAGCCAGTGCCGTCGCCGCCTCGCCCACCGCCACCACCTCCACCCCCAGCGGGGCGAGCGCCTCGGTGGTGGTAGCGGCCACGGTGGCCGAGTCCTCCACCAGCAAGATGCGCGCGCGCTGCTGGGTGCCGAAGCGCTGCAACAACGCGCGCAGGTATGGCTGCAAGCGATCGGGCCGGTCGCGCAGCAGCACGTCGGTAAAGCCGCCTTCCAGCGCGTGCATGCGGCGCAGCTCATCGGCATCCCCGGTGATGAGGATGACCGGCACCACCGCCCGGCCAGGCAGCGCGCGCAGGCGGCGCAGCACCCCCACCGCCCCCATGTCGGGCAAGTGGCGCGATACCAGCACGAGGTCGATCGGCCGCCCGTCGGCCAGCGCCTGCAAGGCATCCGCCCCGTCGGCGAACGACTGCACCTGCACCCCCTCGTCGGCCAACAACCGCTCCAGCACCAGCCGCGCCGCGTGGTTGGCATCGATCAATACGACCGAGGGCGAGGTGGAGGCAGCGTCTGTCGTCATGGCCAACGGCGTCAGGGAGCGGGGACGGGCCTTCGACCGACCAGGCGCCGCCGGTGCCTGCACGGCACCATCAACACCGCCGCACCGTGGCGCGGATGGGCCACGGTACAGGGCGACGGGCTCGGAACGGGATCGTTTATGGCCCCTGTTGGCACTGATCGTAGCACGCCTCCTGCGCCGCGCGGCGCTGGCCACGGATTGCGTCCACCACCCGCGCGGGGCACGCTTGGCGACCAGGCGACCCGAACGGGTGCAGCGCAGGCTCAGATCCGAGACGCAGCCGCCTTGACCTTTTGGCGCCAGGCGTGCAGCAGCGGCTCGGTGTAGCCGCTGGGCTGCTCCTTGCCCTTGAACACCAAGTCCAGCGCTGCCTGGAAGGCAAAGCTGGCGTCGAAGTTGGGCGCCATCGGGCGGTAGTGGGGGTCGCCGGCATTTTGCTGGTCCACCTTGGCCGCCATGCGCTCGAAGGTGGCGCGCACCTGCTCGGCGCTGACCACGCCGTGGTGCAGCCAGTTGGCCACGTGCTGGCTGGAAATCCGCAGCGTGGCGCGGTCTTCCATCAGACCGACGTCGTTGATGTCGGGCACCTTCGAGCAGCCGATGCCTTGGTCCACCCAGCGCACCACGTAGCCCAAGATGCCCTGGATGTTGTTGTCGAGCTCGGCCTGTTTGTCGGCTTCGCTCCACTGCGGCTGCGGGCTGACCGGCACCGTCAACAGGCCGGCCAGCAGCGTGTCGCGCTCGGCGTCGGCGTCGATTCTCTCCAGCTCCTGCTGGATCGCGGCCACGTCCACCTGGTGGTAGTGCAGCGCGTGCAGCGTCGCGGCGGTGGGGCTGGGCACCCAGGCGGTGTTGGCGCCGGCCTTCGGGTGCGCGATCTTCTGCTCCAGCATCGCCTTCATCAGGTCCGGCATCGCCCACATGCCCTTGCCGATCTGGGCGCGGCCGCGCAGCCCGCACGACAGACCCACCAGCACATTGTTGCGCTCGTAGGCCTGGATCCAGGCGCTGCTCTTCATATCGTTTTTGCGGATCATCGGCCCCGCCAGCATGGCCGTGTGGATCTCATCGCCCGTGCGGTCGAGGAAGCCCGTGTTGATGAACGCCACCCGGCTGGCCGCCGCCGCGATGCACGCCTTCAGATTGACGCTGGTGCGGCGCTCCTCGTCCATGATGCCGAGCTTGACCGTGCTGTCCGCCAGACCCAGCATCTGCTCCACGCGGCCAAACAGCTCCGCCGCAAACGCCACCTCGCGCGGGCCGTGCATCTTGGGCTTGACGATGTAGATACTGCCGGTGCGGCTGTTGCGGATCGGCTCGCCGCTGGGCAGCTTGCCATGGCCCTTCAAGTCATGCAGCGCAATGGTGGTCGTCACCACCGCGTCCATGATGCCCTCCGGAATCTCGCGCACCGTGCCCTCGGCGTCGGTGTACAGGATGGCCGGGTTGGTCATCAGGTGGCCGACGTTGCGCACGAACAGCAACGAGCGGCCCGGCAGCACGACCTCCCCGCGCCCGTCGGGCGCCGTGTAGCGGCGGTCGCCGTGCAGGCCGCGCGTCAGCGTCCGCCCGCCCTTGTCGAACGATTCGGTCAGCCAGCCCTGCATCATGCCGAGCCAGTTGCGGTAGCCCAGCACCTTGTCTTCGGCGTCCACCGCGGCCACCGAATCCTCCAAGTCCAGGATGGTGGACAGCGCGGCCTCCACCACCACGTCACACACCCCGGCGGCGTCGGTCGCTCCGATCGGGTGCGTGCGGTCGATGCGGATGTCCAGATGCAACCCATGGTGGCGCAGCAGCACCGCCGACGGCGCCGTCGCCGGCCCCTGGTAGCCGACGAACTGCGCCGGATCCTTCAGACCCGTGACCGCCCCGCCCTGGAGGGTGACGCGCAAGGCACCGTCCACCACCGCGTAACCGCTGGCCTGGGCATGCGAGCCCTGGGCCAAGGGCGCCGCCTGATCCAGCACCCCGCGCGCGTACGCAATCACTTTGGCGCCACGCTTTTCGTTGTAGCCCGGCCCTTTGGCGCAGCCGTCGTCCTCGGCAATGACGTCGGTGCCATAGAGCGCGTCGTACAGACTGCCCCAGCGGGCATTGGCGGCGTTGAGCGCATAACGCGCATTCAGAATCGGCACCACCAACTGCGGACCCGCCTGGGCGGCGAGCTCGGTATCCACATTGGCCGTCGTCACCTGCACCGGGCCGGGCGGCGGCACCAGGTACCCGATCGTCTCCAGAAATTGCCGGTACGCCACCGGGTTTTGAATCGGCCCCGGATTGGCGCTGTGCCACTTGTCCAGCTCGGCCTGCAAGCGGTCGCGCTCGGCCAACAAGGCGCGGTTCTTCGGCGCCAAATCGGCCACGATGGCGTCGAACCCCGCCCAAAAACGCGCGGAGTCGATGCCCGTGCCGGGCAGCACCTGGTCCTCAATGAAACGGTACAACACCTCGGCCACCTGCAGGCGGCCCACCGTGATGCGCGGGGTGGTCATGATCGATCGTGCTCCTGTCGTGTTTGGGCGCGGCCGAGCCGGGCTCGGCCCCAATGGAGAAGCGGGCAATATACGGCAATCGGGCGTCATGATCGAGCCCATCAAAGCCGACTCAGTGATGACTTTTTATTTCATAATGAGCCCATGGATCGCCTCAAAGCGATGGAGACCTTCGTCGCCGTGGCCACGCGCGGCAGTCTGGCCGCCGCCGCGCGCGCCGAAGGGGTGGTGCCGGCCATCATCGGGCGCCGGCTCGACGCCCTGGAAGAGCACCTGGGCGTGAAATTGCTGGTGCGCACCACGCGCCGCCTCACCCTCACACCCGAAGGCAGCACCTATCTGGAAGACTGCCAGCGCCTGCTGGCCGAACTGGCCCAAGCCGAAGCCAACATCAGCGCCGGCGGGCACAGCGTGCGCGGACATCTGCGCATCACGGCGCCGGCCGGCTTCGGGCGCCAACACGTCGCCCCCCTGGTGCCCGCTTTTCGCGCCCGCCACCCCGACGTCACCATCTCACTCAACCTGAGCGACCGCGTGGTGGACCTGGTGGCCGAAGGCTACGACTGTGCCGTGCGCGTGGGCGACCTGCCCGACTCCAGCCTGGTGAGCGTGCGGCTGGCCGACAACCGGCGCTTGGTCGTGGCCATCCCCGCCTACTTACAACGCCGCGGCACCCCGCGGCACCCGCGCGATCTGCTGCAACACGACTGCCTGGTGCTGTCGTCGGACGCCTCGCAAACGCGCGGCTGGGCCTTCAGCGTACCCAGCGGCAACGGCCGCCGCGAACCGATGTTCGTGCGCCCGCGCGGCCCACTGGACTGCAGCGACGGACAGGTGCTGTACCAGTGGTGCCTGGCCGGGCTGGGCCTGGCCTGGCGCAGTACCTGGGAGGTACAGGCCGACATCGACGCCGGGCGCCTGGTGAGCGTCTTGGACGACTACGCCGCCCCACCCAACGGCATCTACGCCGTCTTCCCCAGCGCGCGCCACCTGCCGCAGCGCGTGCGCGCTTGGATCGACTTTTTGAAGGAACACTATGGGCAGGCAGCGTTCTGGGGGCGTGCGTCGGTCGCATCCGAACACACACGGCGGAACGTGCTTGCGCCCGCCGGCTCCGCACACGCCTGAAACGGCACACCCTTGGCTCTCACACCGTTGGATCTAACTCACAGACCCGGTATCAGGGTCACATTGCCGGCACGGGTCCGATGCCGCTATCATTGAATCAGGAAACGCTGAACCGCGCGTGCGTCGCGTCTGCATGGCCCCCAGGATGCGTGATGTTTATGTCCTCTTTATCCCGCCGACACATGCTTTTTGCGGCCGTCTGCGGCGCCTGGGCGCCCGGGCTACACGCGCAGACGCGCCCGGTCTTCGGGGTGGTGCCGTACTTGCCCGCGCGTCGGCTGGCCCATCTCTACAGCCCGCTGCTGCCCGTGTTGGGGCGCGTATTGGGTAGCGAACCGGAATTCGCGTCGGCACCTGGCTACGCGCAACATTTGGGACGTCTGCGCGCAGGCTCGTACGACATCGTTGCCGATTCGCTGTTTCTGGCCCGGTTGGCGCAACGCGAGCTGGGCCACGTACCGCTGGTGCGTACGCGCGCTGCCCTGCAACCCCTGTTGGTGGTGGCGGCCGATGCGCCGGACACCGATGTGGTGCGGGCAGTGCGTGGCCGCACCTTGGCGGTGACGGATCGCCTGGCAGCCCTGTCCGTGCTGGGCTTGCGCGCGCTGCGCGACCTGGGGTTGACGCCAGACAGCGATTTTCGTGTCGTCGAGAGCGGCACCCACGCCAACTCCCTGCATTGGCTGGCAACGGGGCAGGCACAGGTTGCGATCGTGTCGGTGACCACGCTCAAACAGGTCGACGAGCTGTTGCGTCGCCAGGTGCGCGTGCTGGCGCAATTGCCCGAGGGCTTGTCGGCGGTGGTCTATCACGCTGCGCCGCGCTGGGCGCATCGGGCGTCGGCGCTGACGCAAGCCTTGCTGAGCTTCGCCGACGAGCCCGCCGGACGCGCGTTCATCGATGCCTTGGGCCACGGCGGCCTGGTACCGGCACGCAAGGCCGAGTTGGAGGCGCTGGATCCTTTGGTGGTGGAGATGTACCGCCAGCTCGGCCGGGGGTCGTGATCGTGGCGCAGCGCCCCCTTTGGCTGTTTCGGTCACCGATTCGCCAGCAGCTGTTCCTGCTCGTCGGGGCCACGTTTTGCGCCGGCGTGTTGCTGTTGAGCGTGTGGCTGCTGGTGCTGATGCGCTGGGCCGAAACGGAAAACCAGAAGCGCCTACTGGCCGTCTTGCAGCCTTTGCTCACGGGGGCTCTGGTGGCGCCCATGATCGAGCGTGATTACGCCTCGGTGCGGGAGACGGCGCAAGCGCTCGTCGAAAGCGCAGCCATCCAAGGCTTGACCATCTACACCACTGACGGCAATGCAGTGGTGGAAGCGGGGTCGCTTGCCTCAGGGACTGCAGACCCGTCGCACGGGTTTGCGCTGCAGGCCAGTGGCGCCGTGGTCGGTCGGGTCGAGGTGCGTTTTTCCGCGCTGCCGCTGCAGGAGCTGTGGCAGCGCACCGCCTATGCCATGTTGGGTGGCGCCATCGTGGTGCTGCTCAGTGGCCTGTGGGTGTTGCGTGCCTATGCGCAGGCGCTGGCCGCGCGACTGGCGCGCTTGCGCCACACCGCCGACGCGATCGCCGCCGGACAGCTCGATGCGCGCTGTGACGACCGCGGCAACGACGAGATCGGACGCCTGGCGGCCGACTTCAACCACATGGCGCGCCGCGTCGAGCACGAAGTACGAGCCCTGTCGGCCAGCCGCGGCGAAGTCCAAGCCATCTTGCAGTCGATCGGCGATGGCTTGATCGCCACCGACCGCGTCATGCGGATCACCTACCTGAACCCAGTGGCCGAGGCACTGACGGGTTGGAGCGCCGCTGAAGCCACTGGGCAAAGCATTGCCAATGTGCTGCGCTTGGAAAACGCGCTCACCGGCGAGCCGGCGGAAATCCCGGTCGGCCGTGTCATCGAAACGGGGAAGATCGTGGGGTTGGCCAACCACACGGTATTGATCGCGCGCGATGGCCGCCGCTTGCACATCGCCGACAGTGCCGCGCCGGTACGCGACGCCGAAGGCGAATTGTTTGGCGTGGTGATGGTGTTTCGGGATGTCAGCGAAGCCTATCAGCTGCGCGCCGATCTGGAAGCCGAGCGCACCCGCCTGGCGCTGGCGCTCAAGGGCGCGGATCTGGGTCTATGGGACCGCGACCTGACCACCGATCGCCTGGTGGTGGACCAGCGTTGGGCGGCAATACTGGGCTACGCGCTCGACGAAATCCCCACCCGCGACACCCAAGCCTGGGAGCAATTGGTCCATCCCGACGATCTGCCGATCGCGCAGCGCGCGCTGCAGGCGCACCTGCGCGGTGACAGCGAGCAGTACGAGGCCGAATTTCGCATGCGGTCCAAGCGCGGGGGCTGGCGCTGGATTCTGTCGCGCGGGCGGGTGACGGCACGCGCTGCCGACGGACGCCCACTGCGCATCACGGGCACCCATCTCGACGTCACGGAGCGGCGCGAGGCCCTGCGTGAAATCGAGCAACTGGCCTTCTACGACCCACTCACCGGGTTGGCCAATCGCCGCTTGCTGCTGGACCGGCTGGGGCGCGCCCTGGCCAGTGCCCAACGCGACGGCTGCCACGGCGGATTGCTGTTCGTCGATCTCGACCACTTCAAAAAGATCAACGACGGCTTGGGCCATGGTGCAGGGGACGCCGTACTGCGCGAAGTGGCCCAACGCCTGCAGCAAAATGTGCGCGAAACCGATACCGCGGCGCGCATGGGGGGTGACGAATTTTTGGTCTTGCTACCCGAGCTGGACCGTGACCTCAGCGTTGCCGCCAGCGCAGCGCGTCGGGTGGCCGACAAGCTTGCGGCGGTGTTGGCGCAGCCGTATGCGCTGCCACAATCGGAGCGCTTGGTGACGGTGACCACCAGCATCGGTATCGCGCTGTTCCCCGACCGCGAGGCCGATGCCGAAACCCTGCTGCGGCGCGCCGACACCGCCATGTACCGGGCCAAAGCCGAGGGACGCAGCACCGTGCGCTTTTTCGAACCTTCGATGCAGGCGGAAAGCGAGGCGCGCTTGGCGTTGGAGGCCGACTTGCGCGAAGCCCTGCAAACGGGCCAGTTTCGACTGTACCTGCAACCGCAGTGCGATCCCCTGGGTCGTGTGGTCGGGGCCGAAGCCTTGCTGCGCTGGCAGCACCCCAAACGCGGCTGGGTGCCGCCGGCGGCCTTCATCTGGCTGGCCGAAAGTTCCGGCCTCATCGATGACATCGGTCAATGGGTGCTGGGTGAAGCCACCCAGTGGCTCGCGCGCTGTGACGAGCTTGGTGTGCCGTTGCGTATCGCCGTCAACATCAGCCCACGGCAATTCATGCAACCGGATTTTCCTCAGCGCGTCCGCCAGACCTTGGCGCACAGCGGCGCCGACGCCGGCCGGCTGGTGCTGGAAATCACCGAAAATGTGCTGCTGCATGACCCCGCCCAAGCCGCCGCCCGCATGATCGAGCTCAAGGCGCTGGGTGTGCGTTTTTCGATCGACGATTTCGGCACAGGCTACTCATCCCTGGCCTATTTGAAACGGCTGCCGCTGTCCGAAATCAAGATCGACCGCAGCTTCATCGCTGGGCTGCCCGACGACAGCAACGACGCGGCGCTGACCAAAGCGATTTTGCTTTTGGCGCAAGAAATGGAGCTCGAGGTGGTAGCCGAAGGGGTGGAGACTGAGTCACAACTCGAGTGGCTGCGCACACATGGCTGCCGGACGATCCAGGGCTACCTGCTGGGTCGCCCGGAGCCTGCTGGCGACCTCATCGAGCGGCTGCAGCGGGCGTCGACCGATCCGGCCCCAGCCCGCGCGCCGGCAGCGTCGCCATGAGCAACGCCTCACCCCGCCCGGCGCGCGCCACGATCTCGCCGCCTGGGCCGCATATCGTGCTCAAGCCGCCATACACGGTGGCGCCTTCCGCGCCACAGGCGTTGGCGTAGGCGATGGCCACGCCGTTTTCCGCCGCCAGCCGCGGCACCGTCAGCAGCGGCGCATCATCGTAGGGCAGCATATTGGCGGTGGGCGCGAATATCACGTGCGCGCCCTGTTGCGCCAGCGCGCGCACGACCGCCGGCTGCTCGACGTCGTAGCAAATGAGCAAGCCGATGCACCAGCCGTTGAACGGAAACGGTGGCGCCACGGCTTCGGCCGCGCTGAAGCGCTCGGCGTCACCGCGCCCGAACAGATGGACTTTGCGATGCCGCCCCACGCGCGCACCGTCTGGGGCGATGGCCTGCACCGCGTTGTAGGGCGCGGCACCACCCGGGTGCCACTCGGGCCAACCATAGGCGATGCCGATGCGATGCTGGCACGCCAGAGCCGCCACCGCCTGGGCCAAGGGCCCGTCGGCCGGCTCGGCCAGCGCGCGCACCTGGGCAGGGTCGATCAGGTAGCCGGTCAGCGCCATCTCGGGCGTGATGAGCCAGTGCGCGCCGCGCGCGGCTGCCTCCTGCGCCGCGGCGGCCAGGCGTTGCAAGGCAGCGGCGGTGTCGCCGGCGGGCGCCAGGGCGGTTTGCCACAGCGCCACGCGCAACGGCGTCGTCGCCGATTCAGCGGGTGCCGATGTAGCCGAGACGATCGAATCCAACGCATTCATGGGCACATAGCTTAGCGCCAAGACCAGCGCGCCGGCCCGTGCGGGGCGGTGCCGACGGCGGGCCATGCGCGCGGCTGGGCACGAACGCGCATCGACACCAGCCGGCATCGCATACCGCCGCACCCTAGCGGCCGGGGCGGCACCCGGCGCACAGGCCGTCAATCCGGTAACGCCACCGGTCCGATATGGGGATACCATTCGCCCGGCCCGGGATTGTCGGGATGGCTGGCACCACCCAGGTGGCGCACGATGCCCCAAACGGCATTGAGCGCCGTCTGCACCGCCCCTTCCACCCACGCCGGGGTGAACGAAATATCGTCGCCCGCCAGAAAAATACCGCGCTCGCGCTCGGGCAGGGCGTCTTGCATGAAGTGGCCGTACATGCGGTGGTTGTAGCGGTAGTGGCCGGGCAGCGCGCCTTTGAACGCGCCCAGAAAGTGGGGGTCGGCCTCCCACGAGATGGTGATGGGGTCGCCGATGATGTGGCTGGCGATGTCCACGTCGGGATAAATCTTGCGCAGGGCATCGAGCGCCAGCTGCACGCGCTTGGCGCTGTCGTAGGGCAGCATTTTCAGCGCGTCGCTCATCCAGGCGTAAGACAGGCAGATCACCCCGGGCTGGTCCGGCCCGTTGTCGAACAGATAGGTGCCGCGCGTCAGGCGGTCGGTCAGCGTCATGCCCATGACCGGCCAGCCGTTGGCGCGCAGGTCGTTCCAGAACGGGCGATCGACCATCACGAAGGTCTTGGACGACTGCATGTAGCGCGTGCGGTCCAACGCCATCCAGAGTTTTTGCGAAAACAGCGACTCTTCGCAGGCAATCTGGGTGGTCAGCAGCCAGCTCTGGCAGGTGACGAGGACGGCGTCGTAGCGGCGTGTGCTGCCCCAGGCGTCGGTCACCTCGATCTGGCCGTTGCTGGCGCGCTGCAGGGCGCGCACCCCCGGGCGCGGCGCACCGTGGTGGAGTTTGGCCAGCGTAGTGCCGCGCGGCCAGTGGACGACATTCTGCGGCGCGTGTTGCCACAGCCCCAGCGGCACCTGCTGCACGCCGCCGACGATGTAGTGCTGGTTCTCATCGCAGCCGGTCAACACCACACGCAGGATTTCCAGCATCGAGTTGGGGAAGTCCGAGTCCCAGCCGCCGGTGCCAAACCCGACTTGCCCGAAGACCTCGCGGTGGTGAAAGCTCAGGCGTTTGAAGGCGCTGGACTGGGCGACGAAGTCGTAGAAGGTGCGGTCGTCCCAGCGCGGCACCAGCGCGTTCCACAGCGCCTTGACGCGCTCGACATCGCGCTGGCGCATGGCCGTTCGTAGCGCGGTAAAACCCGCCCCCTCCTCCAAGGCATCGGCCCAGGCGTCGGCCACCTCTTGGAACAGCGGCGGCAGGTCGTCGATCGTGCGCGCCCAGTGGGTTTGGCCTTCCAGGTCGATGACGGTACAGTTGGCCGCCGGCGTCAGCGGATTGGGAAACGGGCGGCTTGGCAGGCCCAGCAGCCGCACATAGTGGTAAAAGCCCGTCGAAGACAGTGGAAAACGCATGCCGCCCAGCTCGGCGATCGCACCGCTGCCGCCTTCGAATGGCTGCGAGCGCAGCCGCCCGCCCATGCGCGAGGCCTCGTAGACCACGGGCTTCAGACCCAGCTTCATCAGCTCGTAAGCCGCGGTCAGCCCGGCCATGCCAGCGCCGACGATGGCCACCTCGGTGCCGTAGCGGCTGGCGGGCAGCTGACCCAACCCAGCGGGGTGGGCCAGCCAGTCGTCGTAGGCGAACGGGAAGTCCGGGCCGAAGACGGTGATGGGGGCGTCGGCCGGACGCAGAGGGCGTCGATGCGACAGGGGATCGAACCGGAAAGCCAACATCACGGATTCTCCTTTCTCAGCCAAACAGCGATGCGATCAACCCCGCCGCGGTGCCCCACATCATCAGCGCCACCAGGCCGTCGAGTGCGCGCCACACCGCCACCGATTGCAAGCGCCGCCCCAGCCAAAACGCCACGGCGCCCAGAGCGAGGAACCACAGCACCGAGCCTGTAGCCGCGCCCAGGCCGAACAGCGGCTGCTGCGCCCCCCAGGCCAGCGAAGCGGTGCCGATCAGTACCGCCGTATCCAGCCAGGCGTGCGGGTTCAACCAGGAAAAGGCCAGCGCTGCCAGCACGGCCTGGCGGCGCGTTGCCGGCGCGGCGGCGTCGCCTGCGCTGGGGCTGGTCGCCAGCGCGGGTGGCACGCCGGCGGCCGCCGGACGCCAGCAGCGGCGCGCGGCCTGCCAGCCATACAGCAGCAAAAACAGCACTCCCGCGCCAATCAAGGCTCCATGCAGCTTGTCCGACAGGCCGCCCAAGCGCGCCAGGCCCGCCACGCCCAGCGCGATGAGCACGATGTCGGCCAAGGCACAGGTCAGCACCGTCAGCCACAGGTGGCGGCGCTGCAGGCCGGTGCGGATGACATGGGCGTTTTGCGGGCCGATGGCCATGATGAGCGACAGGCTCATCACCATCCCCGCCACGAAGCTCGGTGCGGCCATGCCAGGCAATCCGGCGCTCCAGGCCAAGGTGCTCATGGTCAACCTCCTCGATCAGGGTGCGAACGAATATCTTCGAAACGATGGCAGCGAGTGTGCCCCGGGGCACCATTCTTGTTTAACGTTTTTCATGTTATTTTCTTGATGTCAATTTTTTTTTAAACTGCAAGCACAACATGCTCGACGCCCGTCAACTCGAAGCCCTGAGCGCCGTGGTCGAACACGGCCGGTTTTCTGCTGCGGCGCAGGCCCTGTCGCTGACGGTGGCGGCGGTGTCGCTGCGCGTAAAGGCGCTGGAAGCGCAGCTGGGCCAGCGCCTGCTGGTGCGCGGTAAAACGGTGCGCGCCACGCCCGCCGGGCAGGCGCTGCTGGCGCACATCAAGCAGGTGCGGCTGATGGAGGCCGATTTGCTGGAGCGCCTCGCCGGCAGCGCCGGCCAGCGCTGGCAGAGCGTGCCGGTGGCGATCAACGCCGACTCGGCCGCCGCCTGGTTTTTGCCGGGCGTGGCCGCCTTGTTGCAGCGCCAGCGCCTGCTGCTGGACTTGACCATCGACGACCAGGACCACACCCACGAACTGCTGAAAAATGGCACCGTGGTTGGCTGTGTGACCACGCGCGCCGACGCCATGCGCGGCTGCGTGGCCGAGCCGCTGGGGGTGATGCGCTATCGCTGCGTGGCCACCGCTGAGCTGGCCGCGCGCGCGCGCACTCCCCAAGGGCGGGTGACGCCGCATCGGCTGCTGGCACTGCCCGCCGTCATCTTCAACCGCAAAGACGCGCTGCAAGACCGTTGGCTGGAACAACATTTCGGGCTGCGGCAGGCGCGCTACCCACGCCACTTCACGCCGGCGGTGGACGCTTTCGAGCGGGCCATCGAGCTGGGGCTGGGCTGGGGCATGGTGCCGGAGCTGCATCTGGCCCATCGGCATGGCCGCCCGCCACTGCACGAAGTGGTGCCCGACGCCGTGGTGGATGTGGCTCTGTACTGGCAACACTGGGAGCGCGAACCGCTGACGGCCCAGCGTTTGACGCGCGCGATTCGCGATGCGGCACGTGCCTGCCTGGCGCCGTTGGACTGAGTTCGCAGCCGCGTGCAACGCCCCTGCTGCGGCGCTGGAATTGGCGCTCCCCCTAGGATTGGGGGTGCGGTGCGCAGACCACGCGGCCGCGCCCGAATTCGTTCCCGTTTGCGTTGCTGCCCGACCATGACCCTGTCTTTTGCCCGTAATGTGCTGGGGGGGCCGCTGCGTGCCTGCTCCTACGACCCGTTGACGGGATATTTCCGCGACGGCTGCTGCCACACGGCGGCGCACGACGTGGGCTCACACGTCATCTGCGCCAAGGTGACGGCGGCGTTTTTGGCTTTTTCGCTGCAGCGCGGCAACGATTTGGTCACGCCGCGGCCCGAGTGGCGCTTCCCGGGCCTGAAGCCCGGCGACCGCTGGTGCCTGTGCGCGTTGCGCTGGAAAGAAGCCCTGGAGGCGGGCGTGGCACCGCCCGTCATTCTGGAGAGTTGCCACGAGCGCGCGCTGGCTTACGTGAGCCTCGACGACCTGAAGGCCCACGCCTGGATGCCGGCTGGCACCTGAGCGCGCTCGCGGCCCGCGCGAGCCCGGCGTCACGCGGCCGGGGACCCTGGCGCAGTCGCCCCCGCTGGCGCGCCGCGGACGTGGTCATCGCCAGCCCGACCACGCGCGCCGCGCGGCTGCGACAATCGCGACATGACACCCACTCTTCTTCCTGACGCCCCGCCGGCGGGCGACGGCGCGATCCGCCGCCCCAGCGTATACGGCTCCTGGCCCGAGATGACCTACGCCGGCGTGCTGAGCTTTTTGCGCCGCACTTACACGCGCGACATCGGCGGCGCCGACGTCGTGGTCAGCGGCATTCCGCTCGATCTGGCCACCACCTACCGCCCCGGGGCGCGGCTGGGCCCAGCGGCCATTCGTGCCGCCAGCGTGCAACTGGCCGAACTCAAGCCCTTCCCGTGGGGCTTCGACCCGTCTGAGACGCTCGCGGTGGTGGACGCCGGCGACTGCTGGCTCGATCCGCACCACCCGCACACGATCCCGGGGGCCATCCGCGACCATGCCCGGCGCATCCTGGCCAGCGGCGCGCGCATGCTCACCCTGGGCGGTGACCACTACATCACCTATCCGCTGCTGCAGGCGCACGCCGAACGGTTCGGTGCGCCGCTGGCGCTCATCCACTTCGACGCCCACTGCGACACCTGGCCCGACGACAGTCCCGACTCGCTCAACCACGGCACCATGTTCTACAAAGCGGTGCGCGAGGGCCTGATCGACCCCGCGCACTCGGTGCAGATCGGCATCCGCACCTGGAACGACGACTTCATGGGGCTGCACGTGCTCGACGCACCGAGCGTGCACGCGCGCGGGGCCGAGTGGGCGTTGCAGCAGGTGCTGTCCATCGTTGGCGACCGTGCGGCCTACGTGACGTTCGACATCGACTGCCTGGATCCGGCGCACGCCCCAGGCACCGGCACGCCCGTCGCCGGTGGCCTGAGCAGCGCGCAGGCGCTGCACATCGTGCGCGGCCTGGTGCCCCTGCACCTGGTGGGCATGGACGTGGTGGAGGTGGCACCACCCTACGACCACGCCGACATCACGGCGCTGGCCGCGGCCCACGTGGCCTGCGACCTGCTGTGCGTGCTGGCCGCGCAGCGCCGCGCGCGGCGCTGAAGGGGCGACTGCGCCGTGACTTGACCGCCCGCGGGCGTCGCGCACGCGCACACCGGCCCGAGTGCGCACCGACACGGCCGGCGTGGCCGGGGTGGCGGCGACCGCCGCCTACAATTGCCGCCATGCAATCCGTCAAACATGATTTGCTGGAGGCGCTGGCCACCGAGCTGCAAGCGCTGCACCCCGGCGCGGGGGCGCGCGCCGCCTTCGAGCAACCCAAGGTAGCGGCGCACGGCGACCTGGCCATCACCGCCGCGCTGCAACTGGCCAAGCCGCTGGGCAAGCCACCGCGCGACGTGGCACAGACGCTGCTGCAGCGGCTGCAGGCCCAACCGGCGTTTCAGCGCTGGGTGGCGGCGCTGGAGATCGCCGGGCCCGGCTTCATCAACCTGCGCCTGCACCCGCGCGCCAAGCAGCAGGTGGTGCGCGAGGTGCTGGCCGCGGGCGACCGCTACGGCCACCGCCCCGCCAACGGCCAGCGCCTGATGGTGGAGTTCGTCTCGGCCAACCCCACCGGGCCACTGCACGTGGGACACGGCCGCCAGGCGGCGCTGGGCGACGCGCTGTGCAACCTGTTCGAGACCCAGGGCTGGCAGGTGCACCGCGAGTTCTACTACAACGACGCCGGCGTGCAGATCGAGACGCTGGCGCGCTCGGTGCAGCTGCGTGCCAAAGGCATCAAGCCCGGTGATCCCGGCTGGCCCGAGGCCGCCTACAACGGCGACTACATCCAGGACATCGCGGACGATTTTCTGGCCCGCAAAACCGTGGTGGCCGACGACCGCAGCGTCACCGCCAGCGGCGACGTCGAGGACCTGGACGGCATTCGCGCCTTTGCCGTGGCCTATTTGCGCCACGAGCAAGACCTGGACCTGAAGGCGTTCGGCGTGCGCTTCGACCAGTTCTACCTGGAGTCGAGCCTCTACACCAGCGGCCGCGTGGCGCAGACCGTGCAGCGCCTCATCGACGCCGGCAAAACCTACGAAAAAGACGGTGCCCTTTGGCTGCGCACCACCGACTACGGTGACGACAAAGACCGCGTGATGCGCAAGTCCGACGGCAGCTACACCTACTTCGTGCCGGACGTGGCCTACCACATCACCAAGTGGGAGCGTGGTTTTACCAAGGTCATCAACATCCAGGGCACCGACCACCATGGCACGATTGCACGCGTGCGCGCCGGTTTGCAGGCGGTCGGGCTGGGCATCCCTGAAGGCTACCCCGACTACGTGCTGCACACCATGGTGCGCGTGATGCGCGGCAGGCAGGAGGTGAAGATCTCCAAACGCGCCGGCAGCTACGTGACGCTGCGCGACCTCATCGAGTGGACCAGCCGCGACGCGGTGCGCTTCTTTCTGCTGTCGCGCAAGCCCGACACCGAGTACACCTTCGACGTCGATCTGGCCGTCCAGCAAAACAACGACAACCCGGTGTACTACGTGCAGTACGCGCACGCACGCATCTGCTCGGTGCTGGCGCAGTGGCGCAGCCAGGGCGGCGACGTGGCCGCGCTGGCCCAAGCCGACCTGACCCCGCTGGACAGCCCGGCCGCGCAGGCGCTGATGCTGGTGTTGGCGCGCTACCCCGAGGTGCTGGCGGCCGCGGCGGCCGACTTCGCGCCGCACGACGTGACCTTTTACCTGCGCGAGCTGGCCGCCGCTTACCACAGCTACTACGACGCCGAGCGCATTTTGGTGGACGACGAGACCGTCAAGCGCGCCCGGCTGGCGCTGGTGGCCGCCACTGCCCAAGTGCTGCGCAACGGCTTGGCCGTGCTCGGTGTCAGCGCCCCCGAGTCGATGTGAGTGTGTCTGCCTCTCGCGTGGAGCCTGCCGCCATGATTGCCCCTGCGCCCCCCCGCTGGTCCCTGCCACATCGCCAGCATGGCAGCACCTGGCTGGGCTTTTTGCTCGGCTTGGTGGTGGGTATCGGCCTGTCGCTGGCGGTGGCCGTCTACGTCACCAAGGTGCCGATTCCACTGGTGGACCGCGGTGTACAGCGCAAGCCCGCGCAAGCCGACACCGAGGCGCAGCGCTTGCAGCAATGGAACCCGAACGCGGGCCTGTCGTCGGCGCGCCCGGCGGCCCCCGCGGCGTCCAGCGCGGACAACGCCGAGGGCGAACGCACCGAACCCGCCCCCGACCCCATCGCCGAGCTGATCCAACAGCGCGTCGGCGGCGGCCCGGCTGCGGCCCCCGCCCCCAGCGCAGCACCGGCCCCCGCGCAACCGAGCGTACCGACGCCGAGCGCTGCCCCCGCCGCCCCAGCCAAACCGGCTGTCCCATCCAGCGCGGGCGAGACCGTCGATCCGTTCCACTATTTCGTCCAAGTGGGCGCCTTTCGCAACGCCGACGAGGCCGAGGCGCAGCGCGCCCGGCTGGCGCTGCAGGGGTTCGACGCCCGGGTGAGTGAGCGCGAACAAAGCGGGCAACGTGTCTGGCGCGTGCGGCTCGGCCCGTTCGACAGTAAAGTACAGGCCGAGCTGATGCAGGAGCGTCTGCGCGGCGCCCAATTCGAGACCGCCTTGGTGCGCGTGCCGCGCTAGGGTCTGCGTCGCTCGTGCGGCGCCGCCGGCGGTGCAGTCGGAACCACTGCGGTCCCTCTCGTCTCCAAGGGTGAGTCGATCTGGCCGTTCCGCCCCGGCGGGACGAAGCGATATCTCCCTTCCCTTCTCTCGTACGCTCGACCATGCAACGCCGTCACGCCACGCTCGCCCTGCTTGCCATCGGCACCACCGCCGCCGCCCTGCCCAATGGCGCGCGCGCCCAAAACGGCCCGCGCGAAGGCACCGAATACCGCCGCTTGAGCAAACCCGTACCCGTGGAGGTTGGCCCCGGACAGGTCGAGGTTCTGGAGTTTTTCTCCTACAGCTGCATCCACTGCTACCGCTTCGAGCCCCTGATGAAAACCTGGATGCAGCGCCTGCCCAAAGAAATCGTGGTGCGGCGCGTGCACGTGGGCTTCAACGCGGCGTTCGAGCCGCTGCAGAGGCTGTTTTACGCACTGGAGGCGATGGGCAAGCTCGAAGCGCTGCACCTGAAGGCTTTTCAGGCCATCCACGACGAGCGGCGGCGCTTCAACGCGCTGGAGCCGATCGCCGACTGGGTGGCCGCGCAAGGGGTGGACCGAGCCGCCTTCGTGCAGACGTATCAATCGTTCGGCGTCAGCGGCAAGGTCAAGCGGGCGGTGCAACTGCAAGACGCCTACGAGGTGGACGCCACGCCCTCGCTGGGCATCGACGGACGCTTCATCGTCCCCGGCCAGGCCGAGCGTACCCTGAGTATCGCCGACGCCCTGATCGCGCGCGCGCGCCAGGCATGAGTCCCCCCTCCCGGGGCAGTGGGCAGCGAGGTCACGCGCCGGTCGGCAGCCGCCCACCGGACGATCGCGTGTGTGTTGGGTGGCTGAGGCCGTGGCACAATCAAGCGCACCCGTTTTGGAGCAAGTTCCGTGCCTGCCTTCCGCCTCCTGCCCTGCCTGGGGCCGCTGGCCGCTTTGACGGCCGGTTTGATCCTGGGCGCCGCGCCCGCCGCTCGGGCCGAACGCGCCGACCGCTTCGCCCCGTTGCAGGCCGAGGCCGACGCCCTGCGCTATGACGACGCGCGCCAGACCAGCGTTTTCAGCGGTCGGGTGCTGATCAGCAAAGGCAGCATTCGCATCCGCGCCGATCAAGTGGAAGTGCGGCAAGACAACCAAGGCCACCAATTCGGTGTGGCGCTGGGCAGCGCCACACAGCGCGCCTTCTATCGGCAAAAGCGAGAGGGGCTGGACGAGTACATCGAAGGTGAGGCCGAGCGCATCGAATACGACGGACAGGCCGACCGCGTGACCTTTCGCGGCCAGGCCGAGCTGCGCCGCTACCGCGGCACCCAACTCAGCGACCACACCAGCGGCGCCGTGATCGTCTATGACAACCGCAACGACACCTTCAGCGTCGATGGCGCCCCCGCCTCCGGCGGCGGCGCGCGTCCGGGCGAGCGTGTGCGCGCGGTGCTGACGCCGCGCCGCGCCGACCCCGCCGCCACCCAGCCCGCGCCGGCCGACGTGCCCGCGCCCACGCTCGCCCCCAGCGAAGGCCTGGAGCCCCGGCGGTGAACACGGCCCATGCCATCCCCCCCACCGAGCCGGGGCTGTACGCGCGCGGCCTGCGCAAGCGCTATGGGCGCCGCACCGTGGTCCACGACGTGTCGCTGCAAGTGCACGCGGGCGAAGTCGTCGGGCTGCTGGGCCCTAATGGCGCTGGTAAAACCACGTCGTTCTACATGATCGTCGGCTTGGTGCACGCCGACGCCGGTGAGCTGTGGATCGACGGCCAAGCGGCGCTGCACCTGCCCATGCACCGGCGCGCGCGCCTGGGGCTGGGCTACCTGCCGCAGGAGGCCTCGATCTTTCGCAAACTCACCGTCGAGCAAAACGTGCGCGCGGTACTGGAGCTGCAGCGCGACGCGGCCGGACGCCCGCTGCCCGAGCCGGTGCTGCGGCAACGGCTGGATGCCTTGCTGGCCGAGCTGCACGTGGACCATTTACGCGAGGCGCCCGCGCCGGCACTGTCCGGCGGCGAGCGCCGCCGCGTCGAAATCGCGCGCGCGCTGGCCGCGCAGCCGCGCTATATCCTGCTCGATGAGCCGTTTGCCGGCATCGACCCGATCGCCGTCATCGAAATTCAGCGCATCATCGGCTTTTTGAAGGCGCGCGGCATCGGCGTGCTGATCACCGACCACAACGTGCGCGAGACGCTGGGCATCTGCGATCACGCCTACATCATCAGCGAGGGCCGGGTGCTGGCGCACGGCACGCCGGCGCAAATCGTCGACGACGCCGACGTGCGGCGCGTCTATCTGGGTGAGCATTTCCGGCTGTAGCGCCATGCGATCGGGCCTGTCGCTGCGTCAGACGCAGCAGCTGACGTTGACGCCGCAGCTGCAGCAGTCGATTCGGCTGCTGCAGATGTCCACCTTGGAGGTGGCGCAGGAAATCGAGCAGATGCTCGCCGACAATCCGTTTCTGGAGCGGGTGGACGACGAGGGCACGCTCGACGCGGACGACCTCGAACGCAGCCCCACCGCGGCCAGCACCGATGCGCCCAGTGCCTCCGCCCAAGCGCTGCACAGCGACGCCGCACCCGATGCCGCCGAGGCCGCGACCGAGGAGCGCGATGACGACGGCGCCGCGGCGCTGCCCGACGCGCTCGCCCCGTTCGAATCGGAACGCGCACTGGCCAGCGACGATTGGCCGGCCCAATTGGACGAAGACGCCGGCGGCTGGCGTGAAGCCGACGAGGAAGCGGCGCAGGAGCGGGACTGGTCGTGGGATGGTCCGGGCGGCGCGCGCGGTGCCAACGACGCGGGCGATGAGCCCGTCAGCGCGCTGGCGCTGGCGCGCACCAGCGAGCGGCTGCAGGACCATCTGCACCGGCAGGCCCTGGCGCTGCATTTGACGCCGGAAGAACGCGCCGCGCTGTACTATCTGATCGAGTCGCTCGACGAAGACGGCTACCTCACCGATCCGCTGGAGGAGTTGGCCGATGCCCTGCTGCGCGGCGACGCCGGCACGGGCGCCGACGACCCGCTGCCCAGCGGCGAGGCGCAAGCACAGCAGCGCGAGGAGGTGCTGTCGCTGCTGCGCCGCGCGCTGGGGTGGCTACAGGCGATGGAGCCAGCCGGCGTCGGTGCGCGCCACCTGGCCGAATGCTTGCGCCTGCAGTTGCTGGAACACCCCAACACACCGGTCACACGCACCGCCTTGGCGCTGTGTGAGCAACCCCTGGAATGGCTGGCCCGGCGCGACGTGCGGCGCCTGGCCCAAGCCTGCGGAGCCGACGAGGCGACGGTGCGCGCAGCGCTGCACGTACTGACGCGCCTGGAGCCCAAGCCGGGGCGGCGCTTTGCCGACACCCAGGGCCAAATCATCGTGCCCGACGTGATCGTGACGGTGCGTGGCGCCGAGTTCGACGTGCAGCTCAACCCCGATGTCCTACCACGCCTGCGCGTGGCCGACGTCTACGCGCGCGCCTTGCGGGGACACCGCGGCGGTGACCTGCCGCAGCGCTTGCAGGAAGCGCGCTGGTTCATCAAAAATCTGCAGCAGCGCTTCGACACCATCTTGCGCGTGGCGCGCGCCATCGTGGCGCACCAGCGCAGCTTCTTTTTGCACGGCGAGGTGGGCATGCGGCCGCTGGTGCTGCGCGACATCGCCGCCGAACTCGGGCTGCACGAATCCACCATCAGCCGCGTCACCAGTGCCAAGTACATGGCGACGCCCTTTGGCACCTTCGAGCTGAAATATTTTTTTGGCTCCAGCTTGGGCACCGACACCGGCGGCAACGCCTCCAGCACGGCGGTGCGGGCGCTGATTCGCCAGCTCATCGCTGGCGAGGACCCGCAACACCCCTTGAGCGACGGGCGCATCGCCGAGCTGCTGCGTGAACAAGGCATCGAATGCGCGCGCCGCACGGTGGCCAAATACCGCGAGGCGCTGCGCATCCCCACCGCCAGCCTGCGCAAGGCACCCCCCCGATGATCGACAACCTGGACGTGTTTTTACCGTGTGCCGCTGGGTGCGCGGATTTTCTGGCCGACGAGGTGGCGACGCTGCTGGGCCAAGCGCGCGCGGCGCTGCGCATCGAGCGCGCTGGCGTGGGCCTGCGCGCCGACTGGGACGCCGTCTTGCGGCTGAACCTACACAGTCGCATCGCCCAGCGCGTGCTGGTGCAACTGTGGCGCGGCCCGTACGACACGGAAGACGACCTCTATGCCGCCGCTGCCGCCCTGACCTGGGAAGATTGGCTCACCCCGCGCCACACCGTCAAAGTGGAGGTGACGGCACAGCGCAGCCCGCTGCGTAGCCTGCACTTCGCGGGGCTGCGCATCAAGGACGCGCTGTGCGATCGGCTACGCGCGCGCTGCGGCGCGCGGCCCAGCGTGGATACGGCGCACCCGGATGTGCGCATCCATCTGCACCTGTCGGCGCGCGAAGCCACGCTGGCGCTGGATACCAGCGGCGAGCCGCTGTTCAAGCGCGGCTGGCGTATCGACCACGGCGACGCCCCGCTGAAAGAGACGCTGGCGGCGGCCATGATCGCCGCCAGCGGCTGGCGCGGCAGCGACGACGCCGGCTGCCCCGTGCCCTTATTCGATCCCTGCTGCGGCAGCGGCACCCTGGTCATCGAGGCGGCGCAAATCGCGCGGCGGCAAGCGCCGGGGCGGCTGCGCCGCTTCGCGTTCGAGCGGCTGCTGCCGCACGACGCGGCGCGCTGGGCAGCGTGCCGCGCCGCCGCGCGCGCCCAGGAAATCGACTGGCCCGCCGACCGCCCACCGATCGCTTTCGGCAGCGACGTGTCCTTTCGCATGGTGGACTTCGCCCGCCGCAATGCCGAGCGCGCCGGGGTCGGGGCAGCAGTGTCGTTTCGCGGCGGCGACGCCCTGCAGCGCCTGCCACCGGCGCCGGAGCCGGGTGTGTTGTTGCTCAATCCGCCCTATGGCGAGCGGATCGCGGCAGCCGGTGTGGCCGGCGAACTGGGTGCCGACGCGTTTTATGAGCGGCTGGCCGCGCACTGGAAAACGCACTTCGGCGGCTGGACGGCGTGGGTGCTGACGCCGGACCGCGATCTGCCGCGACGCCTGCGCCTGCAACCGAGCCGGCGTGTGCCGCTGTTCAATGGCCCGATTGAATGCCGCTTGATGCGCTTCGATCTCGCCGCTCGAAACGAAAAAACTGATGCCTTCTCTGCCGACTGACGAACGGCGTTGCTTTTTTTACCACTTGGTGCGTGCAGGCGGCGTCAGCTTGTGGTAAATTTTCGCCTGAGCCGTTTTCCGGCTCCCCGCTTTTCCTCCCTGAGCGGGTGCCTTTGTGTGTGACAGCATAAGGCTTGAAGCCCCGGTTGCCTTTAGCACCGGGGCTCTTTTTTGGGACGCTGCCTCAGACACGCTCCAGCACCAGCGCAATGCCCTGGCCGACGCCAATGCACATCGCGCACAGCGCGTAGCGGCCGCCGCTGGCGTGCAGCTGATGCACGGCGGTCAGCGCCAGGCGCGCGCCGCTGGCACCCAACGGGTGGCCCAGGGCGATGGCGCCGCCATTCGGGTTGACACGCGGATCGTCGTCGGGCAGGCCGAGCTGTCGCAGCACCGCCAAGGCCTGCGCGGCAAAGGCCTCGTTGAGTTCGATGACGTCGATCTGATCCAGCGTCAGGCCGGCGCGCGCCAGCACCTTGCACGTCGCCGGCGCTGGCCCGATGCCCATGATGCGCGGCGGCACCCCTGCCACCGCCATCGCCACCACGCGCGCGCGCGGCGTCAGGCCATGGCGCGCGGCCGCCGCTTCGCTGGCCAGTATCAACGCTGCTGCGCCGTCGTTGACACCGCTGGCGTTGCCGGCGGTCACCGACCCGTCGGGTCGCACCACTCCCTTGAGTTTGGCCAGCGCCTCCAGCGAGGTCTCGCGCGGGTGTTCGTCGCGCGCCACCACCACCGGCTCGCCCTTTTTCTGCGCAATCGTCACCGGCACGATTTCCTGCGCCAAGCGACCGCTGGCCTGCGCCACCACCGCTTTGCGCTGCGACGCCAGCGCGAAGCGATCCTGGTCGGCCCGGCTGATGCCGAACTCGACGGCGACGTTTTCCGCCGTCTCCGGCATCGAATCGACACCGTAGGCCGCTTGCATGCGTGGGTTGATGAAGCGCCAGCCGATGGTGGTGTCGTACACCGCCGTGCTGCGCGCAAACGCCGTCTCGGCTTTGGGCATCACGAACGGCGCCCGGCTCATGCTCTCCACGCCGCCAGCGATCATCAGCTCGGCCTCGCCGGCACGGATGGCACGCGCCGCGCTGCCCACCGCATCCAGCCCCGAGCCGCACAGGCGGTTGACGGTTGCCCCCGGCACCGCCACCGGCAGTCCGGCCAGCAGCGCCGCCATGCGCGCCACATTGCGGTTGTCTTCGCCGGCCTGGTTGGCACAGCCATACACCACATCGTCCAGCGCCGCCCAGTCCAGCTGCGGATGGCGCGCCATCAGCGCCGCGATCGGCACCGCAGCCAGATCGTCGGTGCGCACCGACGCGAGCGCGCCGCCGTAGCGGCCAAAGGGGGTGCGTACCCCGTCACAAATGAAAGCGTGTGTCATGTCGAACTCCCAGTGGCAGGGGTGTCGCGCTTGGCGACCAAGGTCAGGATGTCGTAGCTGGCCACCAGCTCACCGCGCTGGTTGGTGACCTCCACGTCCCAGGCAACGACACCCTGGCGGCGACCCTGGGCGTCGGTTTTGTGGCGGTCGATCTTGCGCTTGCAGGTCAGGCGCGCCTGAATGGTGTCGCCGATGGCCACCGGCTTGACGAAGCGCAGCGTGTCCAGCCCATAGTTGGCCAGCACCGGCCCCGGCGCAGGCGAGACGAACAGGCCCGCCGCCGCCGACAGCACGAAGTAGCCGTGCGCGATGCGCTGGCCAAACGGCGACGCCTTGGCGGCGATATCGTCGAAGTGCATGTAGAAGTAGTCACCGGAGATGCCACCAAAGGCCACGATGTCGGCTTCGGTGACGGTGCGGCGGTGGGTGAGCAGACTCTCGCCGATGCGCAGATCCTCGAAATAGCGGCGGAAGGGGTGTACCTCGGTTTCGAGGCGCGCAGCACCGCGCACATACTCACCGCTGACCGCCGCCAGCATGGTGGGTGAGCCCTGCACGGCGGTGCGCTGCAGGTAGTGCTTGACCGCGCGCAGGCCACCCAGCTCCTCGCCGCCACCGGCGCGTCCGGGCCCGCCGTGCTTGAGGTGCGGCAGCGGCGAGCCGTGCCCGGTGGATTCGGGGGCGGCCTCGCGGTCCAGCACCAGCAACCGCCCGTGCCAGGCGGCGACCACCGGAATGGCACGCGCGGCCACCTGCGGGTCGCGCGTGACCAGCGTGCCGACCAGGCTGCCCCGGCCGCGCGCCGCCAGCGCCAGCGCCTCGTCGAGATCGTCGTAGGGCAGCAGGGTACTCACTGGCCCGAAGGCTTCCACCTCGTGTACCGCGTCGTGGCGGTGCGGGTCGCGGCTGCACAGCAGGGTCGGTGCGAAGAAGGCCCCGTCGGCCGTGCCCTCGCCCAGGGGCGCGAAGTCCGGGCCGCCATCCCACACCACCTCGGCGCCCTGGCGCAGCAGCGCCACGCGTTCGGCCACGTCGCGCTGCTGCGCATGCGAGGCCAGCGCCCCCATGCGCACCTCTTCGCGCGCCGGGTCGCCCACCACCACCTTGGCCAGCCGTGCGCGCAGCCGCTCGGCCACCGCCTCCAGGTGGCGGCGCGGTACCAGCGCGCGACGGATGGCCGTGCACTTCTGCCCGGCCTTGACGGTCATCTCGCGCACCACCTCCTTGACGTAGAGGTCGAGTTCCTCGTCGTCCGGGGTAACGTCCGGGGCCAGGATGGCGCAGTTGAGCGAGTCGGCCTCGGCGTTGAAGGGCACCGCATGGCGCACCAGGTTGGGGTGGGTACGCAGTTTGGCGGCGGTTTCGGCCGAGCCGGTGAAGGTGACGACATCGTTGCCCTGCAGGTGGTCCAGCAGATCACCCGTGCCGCCGATGACGAGCTGCACGCTGCCCTCGGGCAGCAGGCCGCTGTCGGTAATCAGGCGCACCAGCGCTTCGGTGAGGTAGCTGGTCGCGGTGGCGGGCTTGCCGATGCAGGGCATGCCCGCAAGGAACGTCGGGGCAAACTTTTCCAGCAAGCCCCAGACCGGGAAGTTGAAGGCGTTGATGTGCACCGCCACACCGCCGCGCGGCACCAGGATGTGCGTGCCGGCGAAGTGGCCCTGCTTGCCCAGCGGCACCACCGGCCCCTCGTGCCACACGTTGCCCGAGGGCAATTCGTTGTTGCCCAGGCTGGCGTAGGCAAACAGCGTGCCGATACCGCCGTCGATGTCGATCCAGCTGTCGCTGCGCGTGGCACCGGTATGCGCCGACCAGGCGTAGAGCTGCTCCTTGCGCTCGCTCAGGTATTTGGCCAGCGCTTTCAAGCGCGCCGCGCGTTGCTGGAAGTCCAGTTGCAGCAGGGCGGCGACGGCGCGGCGGGCGTGCGCCACCGCTTCGCCAAAGTCGATCGCCTCGGCGTGCGTGGCGGCCACCGGCGCACCGTTGACGGCGCTGCGCAGGATCTGCGCCGGGGTCTGGCCCAGCCAGCGCCCGGCGATGTAGCTTTGCAAGACGGGGGTACTCATGGGGACGGTTACTCCTAGGAAGGGGGTGGGCTCGGCGCCGGACAACGAAGGTGCGGGGGCGGCGACAGGCTGGGTGCGCGGGGCACCCGCCCGTGGGGCACGGTTAGTTCGCCGCCGCGGCCTCAGGGGGCTTTCGCCCACCCATGCCCAGATAGGTGTCGATGATGCGGCGGTCGTGCAGCAGCGCGTCGGCCGCGCCATGCAGGGCGATCGCGCCCATTTCCAGCACATAGCCGCGGTCGGCGATGTGCAGCGCCGCGCGCGCGTTTTGCTCGATCAGCAGCACCGACACCCCGGCGTCGCGCAAGCGCGCGACGGTCTGCAGCACCTCGCGCACGATCAGCGGCGCCAAGCCCAGCGAGGGTTCATCCAACATCAGCAGGCGCGGCTTGGCCATCAGCGCGCGGCCAATGGCCAGCATCTGGCGCTCGCCACCGGAGAGCGTGGCCGCCATCTGCGTGCGGCGCTCGCGCAGGCGCGGGAAGATGGCGTACACCTCCTCCATGCGCGCGCGTTGCGTGCGGTCGCCACGCCGCCAGCGCGCAAAGCCACCCAGCAGCAGGTTGTCCTCCACCGACATCTCGCCGAACAGCTCACGCTTTTCCGGCACCAGCGCCACTTGGCGCGCCACCATACGCTCGACACTCGGACGAGGCACCACCTCCCCGGCCACGGCCAGTGTACCGCGCGAGGGCAGCAAACCCATCGCAGCGTTGAGCAAAGTGGTTTTGCCGGCCCCGTTGGGGCCGATGACGGTGACGATTTCGCCTTCGTGCACGTCCAGATCGACCTGGTGCAGCGCCTCCACCGCACCGTAGGCGACGCTGAAGCCGCGCAGTTGCAGCAGTGGGACCGCGGCGCTCATGCGGCACCTCCCGAGCCCAGATCGTCACCCAGGTAGGCCTGTAGCACGCGCGGGTCGCGTTGCACTTCGGCCGGCGTGCCGTGCGCGATCACGGTGCCGAAATCGAGCACGGTGATGCGGTCGGCCAGGTTCATCACGAATTCCATATCGTGTTCCACGATCAGGATGCCCAGGCCCTCGCGCCGCAGCTGATCCAGCAGGGCCGCCAGCGCTTGTTTTTCGCGGTGGCGCAGCCCCGCCGCCGGCTCATCGAGCAGCAGCAAGGCGGGGTGACCGGCCAGCGCGCGCGCGATCTCGACGATGCGCTGCTGCCCCAGCGCCAGCGCACCCGCCGGGCTGTGGGCATGCTCGGCCAGCCCGCAGCGCTCGATTTGGCGCAGCGCGTCGGCCTGTAGCGCCGCCTCCTCGTGGCGCTCCAGGCGCAGCATACTGGCCAGCCAACCACGGCGTCCGCGCAGGTGCGCCCCCAGCATCACGTTGTCCAGCACGCTGCGCTGGCCGAGCAAACGCACGTGCTGGAAGGTACGGCCCAGGCCGCGCGCGGCGAAATCGCGCGCCGGCCGGCCGGTCATCGCCTCACCCAGCAGCAGCACTTCGCCCTCGGTGGGGTCGTCCACCCCGGAGACCATGTTGAAGAAAGTGCTCTTGCCGGCGCCATTGGGGCCGATGAGGGCGTGCACCTCGCCCGCACGCACCTGCAGCGACACCTGCGCGTTGGCCACCAGGCCACCAAAGCGCTTGGTGACGTTGCGGGCATCCAACAGCACGGTACCAGCCGGCGGCAAAGGGCGCTCGGGCAGCGGCGCCGGCGCCGGCAGCGTGCGCGGTGCCGGCCCCACCCCGGCGCGCCGCGCCCACCCGGCCAGCGTCGGCCACAGGCCGTCGGCGTAGCGCTGCAGCACCCACATCATCAGCAGGCCGAAGACGATGATTTCGAAATTGCCGCTCATGCCGAACAGCTTGGGCAGCCAGTCCTGCAGCTGCTCCTTGAGCAGGGCGATGAGCGTGGCACCCAGCACCGCTCCCCATAGGTGGCCTGCCCCTCCGACCACCGCCATGAACAGGTACTCGATGCCGATGTTGATGTTGAACGGCGTCGGGTTGACGAAACGCTGCAAGTGCGCATACAGCCAGCCCGACAGTGCCGCCAGCAGCGCCGCCAGCACGAAGACGCGCGTGCGCTGGCGTGCGGTGTCCACCCCCATGGACTCGGCCATCACGCGCCCGCTCTTCAAGGCCCGGATGGCGCGCCCTTGGCGCGAATCGAGCAGGTTGTGCAGCGCCCACAGCGCCAGCAGCAATACCGTCCAGATGAGCACCCCCAGCGCGCGCGGATCGGCCAGCGTCCAACCCCCCAGCGACAGCGGCGGCACGCCGGTCAACCCCGTGTGCCCGCCGAGGAAAGACAGGTTGCCAAACAGGAAATACAGACTCAGCCCCCAGGCGATGGTAGCCAGCGGCAGGTAGTGGCCACCCAGGCGCAGGGTCACCGCGCCCAGCCCCCAAGCGACCAGGAACGTCAAACCCAAGCCCAAGGCCAGCCCGGCCCAGGGCAGCAGCGCCGGTGGCAACCCCTGCAAGGCCGAGGCCACCTCCGGTGCCGTACACACCCAGGCGGTGGCGTAGGCGCCCAGGCCGACGAAGGCAGCCTGGCCGAACGAGGTCATACCGCCGATGCCCGTCATCAGCACCAGCCCCAGCGCCACCAATGCGTGCAGACCGATGTAGTTCAGCAGGGTGACGGTGAAGTCCGGCAGCCAGCCCCAGGCCAGTGCCAGCAAGGCCACCGCCGCCAGCGTCAACTGCCGGTACGTCAGGCGGGCCGAGGTCACCGCTGAAACAGGCGCCGCGGCCGCAGCGACGGCTTCACGCATCGGCTCGCTCATTCCTCTTCCTCCACGTGGTGGCTGCGCAGCGAGCGCCACAGCAGCACGGGGATGATCAGCGTAAATACCAGCACCTCCTTGAACGCGCTGGCCCAGAAGGAGGCAAAGGCCTCCAGTTGACCGACCAGCAACGCCCCCAGCAGGGCCGCCGGGTAGCTGGCCAAGCCGCCGATGATGGCCGCCACGAAGCCCTTGAGACCGACCAGGAAACCGGTGTCGTAGTAAATCGTGGTGATGGGGGCGATCAGCAAACCACCGACGGCGCCGATGAACGCCGCCAGTGCAAAACTGACGTCGCCGGAGAGCTCGGTGGGGATGCCCATCAGCCGCGCACCGACACGGTTGATGGCGGTGGCGCGCAGCGCCTTGCCCAGCACGGTGCGCTCGAAAAAGGCGAACATGGCCAGCACCAGTACCCCGGTGGCCGCCAGCACCACCAGCGACTGGCCGCTCACCCGCAACCCGCCCCAGTCGAAGCGCGCCTCGGAAAACGGCGGGGTGCGCGCGCCCTCGGCACCAAAGAACCACAGGCCCAGCCCCATCAGCACGCCGTGCAGCGCCACCGAGACGATCAGCAGCACCAGCACGGTGGCGTGCGACAACGGGCGAAACGCCAGCCGGTAGATCAGCGGCCCCAGCGGCGTGACCACCAGCACCACCACCAGCGCCTGCGCCAGCAGGTCTTGCGGCTGCCACCACACGGCCAACGCGGCCAGCGCGGGCGCGGCCACGCACCACAGCGCGGTCGACCACCAATCGACCAGGCCGCCGCGCAGCTGGCGCCAGCCTTCCAGCGCCAACGTCGCCGCCGCCAGCGCCAACAGCAGCCACAGCGTAGCCGGCACGCCCCCGGCTTGCAGCACGGCCATGGTCAGCGCACCGTACGCCACCAGCTCGCCTTGCGGCACGAAGATCACGCGCGTCACCGAGAACACCAACACCAGCGCCAGCGCCATCAGCGCGTAGATGGCGCCGTTGATCAGGCCATCCTGCGCCAGAAACAGTGCGATTTGCCCATCCATGCGAAACCCTTGGGCGGCGCCGACGGCCGCCGGGTGAGGAACCGGCACGCCGCCACGTCGGCGGCGCTGCCAGCAACCGAAGTCACGACCAGCACGCGGAGTTCACCCGCGTGCACGGTGTCATGGCGCGTACTTCCAGGTGCCGTTTTCGATCTTGACCATCACGCGCGCGCGCTGGTCCAGTCCCAGGTGGTCGGTGGGCGACATGTTGAAGATGCCATGCGCGCCCGCCACGTTCTTCACGTTTTCCAGCGCATCGCGCAGGGCGACGCGAAATTCGACGGTGCCCGGCTTGGCCTTCTTCAGCGCCTCGGGCGCCGCGGCCGCCAGCAGCATGCCCGCGTCCCAAGCGTGGCCGCCGAAGGTGGCCACCGACCCCTTGCCGTGCGCCGCTTCGTAGGCCTGCACGTAGGCCAGTGCCGACTTCTTCACCGGATGGTCGTTGGGCAGCTGATCGGCCACCAGCATCGGCCCTGCCGGCAGGAACGTGCCTTCGCAGTCACGCCCGCACACACGCAGGAAGTCGTTGTTGGCCACACCGTGCGTCTGGTAGATCTTGCCAGTGTAGCCGCGCTCCTTGAGTGTCTTCTGCGGCAGCGCCGCCGGCGTGCCCGAGCCGGCGATCAACACCGCGTCGGGCCGCGCCGCCACGATCTTGAGCACCTGGCCGGTGACCGAGGTGTCGGTGCGGTTGTAGCGCTCGTTGGCCACGATCTGCAGGCGCTTCAGGCCCGCCGCCTTGGTGAATTCCTGATACCAGCCTTCGCCGTAGGCGTCGGCAAAGCCGATGAAGCCGACGCTGCGCACGCCGTTGTCGGCCATGTGCGCGGCAATGGCCAGCGCCATCATGATGTCGTCCTGGGGCGTCTTGAACACCCAGCGCTTCTTGGCGTCCACCGGCTGCACGATGCGGGCCGAGGCCGCCATCGAGATCATCGGCACCTGCGCTTCGGCCACGACGTCGATCATCGCCAACGAGTTCGGCGTGGTGGTGGAGCCGATGACGATGTCGACCTTGTGGTCGCTGATCAGCTTGCGCGCATTGGTGACGGCGGCCGTGGTGTCGCTCGCGTCATCGAGCACGATGTAGTTCACCTTCTCGCCGCCGATGGTTTTTGGCATCAGGGCAAAGGTGTTTTTCTCGGGAATGCCGAGTGAGGCCGCGGGCCCCGTGGCCGAGACGGTGACGCCGACGTTGATATCGGCCCACGCGGCGGTGGACAGGCCGACGGCGGTGGCCAGGGCCAACAGGGAATGGCGTAGGGTCATGGTCAGTCTCCTCTGGTGAAAAAGTCCGCGCGATGTTTACCCAGCAACGGAACGGGTTCGGGCGCGCAACGTGCCCTGTCGTGGCGGTCAGCGATCATCGAAGCTCAAGCGCAGATGCGGGGTGACCGGGTGGGCCTGACAGGTCAACACGAAGCCCGCCGCCACTTCGGCCTCGGTGAGACCGAAGTTGCGCTCCATCGCAACCTGTCCGGCCAGCACTTTGGCACGACAGGTGCTGCACACGCCACCCTTGCACGAATAAGGCAGGTCGAGTCCGGCATCGAGGGCCGCATCCAGCACCGGCACGCCCGCGGGAATCGGCACCTCGTGCTCTTTGCCATCGAGCACGATGGTGGCACGCGCGGCCGCCTGAGCAGCCGCGCGTGCGCTGGCGGCATCGATGTCGGCCTGCACCTTGGCCGCCTGCGCGGCGCCGGTGGTGAAGCGTTCGGTGTGGATGCGCTGCGCCGGCACGCCGGCGGCCAACAGGGCGCGTTCGGTGGCCACGATCATCGCCTCCGGGCCACAGATGAACACCTCGTCCATGCTGGCCGGCGGCAGCAGCGCGTCCATGATGGCGCGCACCTTGGCCTCATCCAGCCGGCCCTGCAGCAAGTCCACTTCCTGCGCCTGGCGCGACAAGACGTGGATCATCGTGAAGCGGTCTGGGTAGCGGTCTTTGAGGTCCTGCAGCGCCTCGTTGAACATGATGGTGGCGGTACGCCGATTGCCGTAGACGAGGGTGAATTTGGTGTGCGGCTGCTCTTCCAGCGTGGTGGCGGCGATCGACAGTATGGGGGTGATGCCGGAGCCGGCGGCAAAGCCGACACGGTGCAGCGCGCGCGGGCGCTGCACGGTAAAGCGCCCCTGCGGCGGCAGCACCGCCAGCCGCTGGCCCGGCGTCAGCGCCCGCACCGCCCAGTTGGAAAACCGCCCCCCCTGCACCGGGCGGATGCCGATGTCGATTTCGCCGGCGCGCTCCAGGCGCGATCGTGGGCTGCAAATGGAGTAGTTGCGGCGCAGCTCCTCGCCGTCGACGTGGGCGCGCAGCGTCAGGTACTGCCCCGGCTCGAAGCGAAAGGTGTCGCGCAGCGGCGCCGGCACGTCGAAGGTGATGGCCACCGAGCCAGCGGCCTCGGGCGTGACGCGTTTGATGGGCAGATCGTAAAAAGCAAGGGCGCTCATGGCGGGCAGGAACGACGGTCAATGGGGTTTGAAGTGGTCGAAGGGCTCGTGGCAGTCCAGGCACTGCCACAGGGCCTTGCAGGCAGTCGAGCCGAAGTGCGAGATTTCGCGCGTGTGCGTGGAGCCACAGCGCGGGCAGGCCACCGCCGCCGCTGACGCGGGCATGAAGCGCACGACGTGCTCGGCGGTCTGTGGCGCCGCACTGCCGCAGCGCCCCGGTGGGGCGATACCGTAGGCACGCAATTTTTCGCGTGCCGTCTCGGTCATCCAATCGGTGGTCCAGGGCGGCGCCAGCTGCGTCACGACACGCCCTGGCAGTCCCAGGCGCTGCAGCGTGGCGCGAATGTCGTCGGCGATTTGCGCCATCGCCGGGCAGCCGCTGTAGGTGGGGGTGATGACCACTTCCACCTGCGTCGGATCGTCGGCAGCGGCGCGCACCGCGCGCACGATGCCCATCTCGGTGAGCGTCACCACCGGGATCTCGGGGTCGGTCAGCGTCTCGAGCGCGGCGCGCACGCGCGCCAGCGTCTCGGCGGTGGGGGACGCGGTGACGGTGGACATGGCGGCTCGACCTCCTGCAGCCCGAGGTGAAATCACCAAACCGCCCCGGGGTGTGCGCGCGCCACGCACTGCATCTCGGCCAGCAGATAGCTCAGGTGCTCCGAATGCAGCCCGGTCTTGCCCTGTGGCACGTAGCCCTCGGCGCTGGGTCGGTGCAACGTGGCCTCTTCCAGGGTGGCGTCCACGGTCGCGTCCCACACCGGTTTGAGGGCCACCGGCGCCACGCCGACGCCGGCCTGCACCGCCGCGTGCTCCAGCGCGCTGTCGGTCCAGAATTCCTGCGTGTAGGGCATCAGGTGGTCGAAGGCGGCTTGCATGCGCTGGTGCGACTCCTCGGTGCCGTCGCCCAGCCGCACCACCCATTCGCTGGCGTGGCGCAGGTGGTAGCGCGCTTCTTTGAGCGATTTGGCGGCGATCGCCGCCAGCGGCGCATGCGCCGACGTCTGCAGCGCCTCCCACAGCGGCACCATCAGCGCGCTGTAGAGAAAGTTGCGCGCCAGGGTCACGCCCCAGTCCATGTCGCCCTGGGCGTAACCCACGCGCGGCAGGCTGGCCGGCAGCTCCAGCAGCACGTAGTTGCGAAAGGCGGGCGCATCGCGAAAGTAAGCCAGCGTATCCTCGGTGGCGTCACCCCCTTGCAGGCGCGCCGCCTCCTGGTACAGCAGGCGCGCCTGGCCCAGCAGGTCCAGCGTCTGGTTGGTCAGGGCCAGGTCCTCTTCCAGTACCGGGCCTACGCCACACCACTGGCTGTTGCGCTGCGCCAGCACCAGCGCGTTGTCGCCCAGATGCAGCAGGTAGTCGATGACGACGGTGTCGGTGGCCACGGCGCTCATCACATATGCCCCACTTCGGCTGGGATGTCGTAGAAGGTCGGGTGGCGGTAGATTTTGTCCGCCGCCGGCTCGAAGAATTCGTCCTTCTCGGCTGGGCGACTGGCCACGATGGCGGCCGATGGCACGACCCAGATGCTGACGCCCTCTTGGCGCCGGGTGTAGATGTCGCGCGCCATTTGCAGCGCATGCTGGGCGTCGGCTGCGTGCAGGCTGCCGCAGTGCTTGTGCTCCAGGCCTTGCTTGCTGCGCACGAACACTTCCCACAGCGGCCAGTCTTTCAGGGCCGGCGTGCTGGCGCCGGCGTCTGCGGCGGGTTGGTTGTCGCGGGTGCTCATGGTTGGATCCTCACGATGGATGAAAACGGCGGTGGCGGGCGGGTTGCGCAGCCGAGGCGTGGCACCCGTGCTCACGCCGCCTGTTTGTGGGCGCGCTCGCGCTGCTTGCGCGCGTGGGCCAAGGCGCCTTCGCGCACCCAGGCGCCGTCTCGGTGCGCCTTGATACGGGTGCCCAGTCGCTCTTTGTTGCACGGCCCGTGGCCGTTGACGGTTTGCCAGAATTCGTCCCAGTCGATTTCGCCGAAGTCGTAGTGGCCGCGCTCGGGGTTCCACTTCAGCTTCGGGTCGGGCAGCGTCACCCCCAGCACTTCGGCCTGGGGTACAGTGGCGTCGACGAATTTCTGGCGCAGCTCGTCGTTGCTGATGCGCTTTATGCCCCAGCGCATGCTTTGCTCGCTGTGCACGCTGGCGCTGTCGGGCGGGCCAAACATCGCCAAGCACTTCCACCACCAGCGGTTGACGGCGTCTTGCACCATTTGCCGCTGCTCGGGTGTGCCGCGCATCATGGTCAGCAGCAGCTCGTAGCCCTGGCGCTGGTGAAAGCTTTCTTCCTTGCAGATGCGAATCATCGCGCGCGCGTAAGGGCCGTAGCTACAGCGACACAACGGAATCTGGTTCATGATGGCCGCGCCATCGACCAGCCAGCCGATGACGCCAACATCGGCCCAGTTGAGCGTGGGATAGTTGAAGATGGAGCTGTACTTGGCACGACCGCTGAGCAGCTGCTCGATCAGCTCGGCGCGCGTCACGCCCAGCGTCTCCGCTGCCGAATACAGGTACAGACCGTGGCCTCCTTCGTCTTGCACCTTGGCCAGCAGAATCGCCTTGCGCTTGAGGCTGGGCGCGCGCGTGATCCAGTTGCCTTCGGGCAGCATGCCCACCACCTCGCTGTGCGCGTGCTGGCTGATCTGACGGATCAGCGTGCGCCGGTACGCTTCGGGCATCCAGTCCTGTGGCTCGATGCGACCATCGGCGTCGATGCGCGCCTGAAAGGCAGCCAGCTTGTCGGCGGGCTCGTCCGGCTGCAGCGGTTGCACCTTGCTTGCCGGGTCGGGAATGCTCAGGGCCTGCGTGTACATGGTCGGTCTCCGTGTTCAGGGGCGGTGGGTGTTGCGTCAGAGCGGTCGCGGACGCTCGTCTTGCACCCGCTTGGCCTTGCCGGTCTGGGTGCGGGGCAGGGTGTCGGCGTCGAGCACGGTCACGCGCGTGCTCACGCCGATGAAGGTCTTGATGCGGTGTTGCAGCTCGCGCCCGATGGCGGTGCGCTCGGCGTCGCTCAGGCGGCCGCTCAGGTGGCGCTGCAGCTCGCAGCGCACCTCCAACTGGTCCAGATGGCCGTCGCGCGTCAGCACCAGCAGATAATTGCCGGACAGCTGGGGGTCGCGCAGGATCTGCTCTTCGATTTGGGTCGGAAAGACATTGACCCCGCGCAAGATGATCATGTCGTCGGTGCGGCCGGTAATGCGGCCGATGCGCCGAAACGAGCGCGCCGTCGGCGGCAGCAGCCGCGTGCGGTCGCGCGTGCGGTAGCGAATCACCGGCATCGCCTCCTTGGTCAGCGAGGTAAACACCAGCTCGCCTTCCTCGCCGTCGGGCAGCACCTCGCCCGTGTCGGGGTCGATGATCTCGGGGTAGAAGTGGTCCTCCCAGATCACTGAGCCGTCCTTGGTCTCGATGCACTCGTTGGCCACGCCCGGCCCCATCACCTCGGACAGGCCGTAGATGTCCACCGCGTCCAAGCCCAGCTTGCGCTCGATTTCGGCGCGCATGCCCTCGCCCCACGGCTCGGCACCGAAGATACCGACCTTGAGCGGAATTTGATCGGGCCCGATGCCCAGCCGCTCGAACTCCTCGGCCAGCACCAGCGAGTACGAGGGCGTGACCATGATGATGTCGGGCTTGAAGTCCATGATGAGCTGCACCTGGCGCTCGGTTTGGCCGCCCGACATCGGGATGACGGTGCAGCCCAGCCGCTCGGCCCCGTAGTGCGCGCCCAGTCCGCCGGTGAACAAGCCGTAACCGTACGCCACGTGCACGATGTCGCCCGGGCGGCCACCGGCGGCGCGGATGGAGCGCGCCACCAAGTGCGCCCAGGTGTCGATGTCGCGCTGCGTGTAGCCAACCACGGTGGGTTTGCCCGTGGTGCCGGATGAGGCGTGGATGCGCACCACACGCTCGCGCGGCACGGCAAACAGGCCGAACGGGTAGTTGTCGCGCAAGTCGGCCTTGGTGGTGAATGGGAATTTGGCCAGATCGGCCAGGGTTTTCAGGTCGTCTGGATGGACGCCGGCGGCGTCGAATTTGGCGCGGTAGTGCGGCACGTTGTCGTAGGCGTGGCGCACGCTCCAGCGCAGCCGCTCGAGCTGCAGCGCTGCAATCTCGTCACGGCTGGCGGTCTCGATCGGCTCCAGATCGCCGGGACGCGGGGCTTTGACGGGCATCGGGGTCTCCTCGGATCGCGGGTGGGAAGGTGTCAAGCGGCCGGTCGGGTGGCGGCCTCGGCGGCGTGGGCCAGGCCAGCGATCACCTCACCGCCGAGCCGATAGCTTTTGCCGCGAAACAGCGCCACCGTGCGCCCGCCGCGCACGCGCACGGTGATGTCGTACACCCCGGTGCGCCCGGCGAGCGAACGCTCGACCGCCTCGGCCTCGAGCACGTCGCCTTCACGGGCAGGCGCTAGGAAGTCGATGTGGCAGGCCGAAGCCACCGTGTTGTGGTTGTAGCTGTTGCAAGCATAGGCAAAAGCGCTGTCGGCCAGCGTGAAGATCAGCCCGCCGTGGCAAATGGCGTGACCGTTGACCATGTCGCGCCGCACGGGCATCGACAGCACGGCCCGGCCCGGCGCGATGGCGTCCAGGCGCATGCCCAGCGCCTGGGTGGCGTGGTCGCGGGACCACATGGCGGCGGCCACTGCTTGCGCCAAGGCGTGCGGATCGGTGGGAACGGCGGGGGCGGGGCTGGCAGTCATCGTGATACAAAAACTCTGTCACATTTCACGGTTTCAGTATCACGCAAACGCCGCCCCATGGACACTGGGGTTTTCCCGAATAACCGACCAACGGCATCGGGGCCAACGGCATCGGGGCGAACGAGAACCCGCGTGCCCCGCGCGAGGCACGCGGGCGAAGGCGTCGCCAGTCGATGGCGCTGCGCCCCACCTGATCAAGGCCGCACGCGGGCGTCGGGAGCCACGCCTTACCGCGGGCGCGGCGTGCCCAGCGAACATTCGTCGTCGAGCGGCTCGAAGCGCTGCCACAGCCAGGGCGCCGCTGCCGGTACATACCCGTCGGCCCACTGCAGGGTTTGGTCCAGGTGCTGCTCGGCGGGCTGCAGCAGCAGTCGGTAGGCGCGCCGCGTCAACTGGCGGGCACGCTCACCCGGCCAGTCGCGCGGCAGCAGCTCCTGCGGCAATTGGGGGTCGCGCAGCAGCAACCGCCGCCAGTCATGAATCAACAACGTGCGCCCGACGAAGGCCAAGGGCGGCGAAGCCGGGGCGCGTTCCAGCTCGGCCACGATGGAGGCGTAGCGCTGTTCGAAGCCGATGTAGGCCTGCGCCAGCGCCTCCAGGTTCCAGGCCAGCCGCACCAGCTCGCGGTCGGCTGCGGTGCCGCGCAGCGGCAGACGCTCGGCGCGCAGGGCCAGCAAGTCGGCGCGGCGCGCGCCCAGCCCGTCGGCGTGCAGCGCGTCGAAGGTCGCGGCCACGTCCGCGCTCGGATGGATGAAGGTGTTGCCGGCCAGCTCGCCGTAGCCCTGCCAGAACAGCGAGCGGCGCAGGCGATCGCGCTCGCGCGCCGACCAGGTGCCGGTGGCCAGTAGCAGCCGCCAGTGCAGATCCCAACGCGGGGCGCGCGCGGCATAGATCTGGCGCGCCGCCTCGGCGATCCGCGCCTGTCCGCTGGGACTGAGCAGGTAGTCGGTACGGCGGCCACACGCTTGGGTGACCAGCCAGCCTTCTTGCACCAAGCGGTACACGGCGGTGCGCACCAGTCGCTCGTTGACGCCCAGCGGCGCCAGCAGCTGAATCAGGCTGCCCAGCCACAAACGACCGCCGCGAGGCAGCACGGCGTCGCCAAAGACGGTGATGATCAGCGAGCCCGCCTGCACGCGATCTTGGCGCACGAAAGCGTCCCAGCGCGCGCTCAGGTGCGCATGGGGCGAAGTCGGCACAGGGGCAGCGGGAGACGGTCGCGGCTTGGCGGGCGTCATGCCCGTGATGGTAGCGCGCGGCACCGGGCGTGCCCAGCGCCGTGCCGCGGTGCCGCTTCAGTCATCCGCGCGCAAGCCGCCCGCGGTGCGGCCCTTGCCGGCGCGCGCCGGCGGCTTGCACAGCCCGCAGACATAGTGGCGGGTGTTGATATACGGGTCGGCCACGAAATACGCACCGCAGCACGTGCAGCGGGCGCGTATCAGCATCTTGGCGTCACAGAACTTGGCCAGCCGCCAGGCGCGGGTGAACGACAGCAGCGGCTCGATACCGCACAAGCGCATCTGCTCCTCGTACAGGCGCCAGGCACGCATCGCCGCCTCGATATCGTCCAGGGCGGCGTTTTTCAGCAGCGACTGGCGAATGTTCTCGAACAGGGAGGCGTGGATATTGGGCTGCCACTGCAGGAAGTAGTCGGTGGAAAACGGCAACTGGCCCTTGGACGGCGAGCGGCCTGTCACCTCTTTGTAGAGCTTGAGCAGGCGCTCGTAGGGCAGGCTGGTTTCGCTTTGCAGCACCTGCAGCCGCGCGCCCAGTTGGATCAATTGCACGGCCAGCTCCACTTCGCGCGCTTCTTGCAGGATGCGGGTGGACGCAGACGACCGGGCGGCAGGGGTGGCGATGGCAGCAGTCATGGCAGGCTCCAGGGCAACGAGGGGACGATCGGGCAGCGGATGCGTGGTGGGGAAAGCCAGGCGCTTCAAACGGTGGCCAGGCGGGTGGCCATCAGGATCTGGGCGTGCAGACGCTGCGCGGCCTCACCCACGGTGCGCTGCGGCGCGTGGCTGCTGGTCAGCAGCTTGAACACCAGCTCATCGTCGGCCTGGAAGCGGCACAGCAGCGTATTTTGGTTGGCCAGCTTGATCAGTTGCGCCGGCGACAGTGCGGCAATCAGCTCGGCCGACTCTTCCGACAGCCCAAGGCGAAAGGTGGCCTCGGCCTTGTCGGCACGAATCAGGCGCTGCGCCAACATCAAATACGTGAGATTGGCCTCACGAATCTCGGCGAGCAATTGCTCGCGCTCGGCGTCGGTGGCGATCGGTGTGGCGGCGATGGTCATGGCGGCTCTCCTGTTCAACGGGGTTGGGCGGTGCGGCTAACACAGCCCGAAAAGCGTTGGTTCGTTGAAAAGGATTGTGAAAACCGCCCTCCTTTGCTTGAATCGGAAGGTGTCTGATCGCCCTGTCGGTCAGCGGAGGAGGCGTGTCAGACAACTTCCTACATCCGCTGCCACACGGGCGCCGCGCACCCGCTGGGCCCCCGCCTGCCCACACCCCGCCGCGGTGTGTCAAGCCGACGCCGCGCCGCGCTGCAACCGCTCGCTCTTCCAATACACGTCGTCGCCGCCGTCGACGCGGTTGAGCACGCGCGCCAACACGAACAGCAGGTCCGACAGGCGGTTCAGATACTGCCGTGGCGCGTCGTGAATGGCCTCCTCGTTGCCCAGCGCCACCACGCTGCGTTCGGCGCGGCGCGCCACCGTGCGGCACACATGCGCCTGGGCCGCCGCCCGCGTGCCCCCGGGCAAGATGAACTCTTGCAGGCGCGGCAGCTGGGCGTTGTAGTGGGCCAGCGCCTCATCCAGCGCCAGCACCGCCTCGGGCTTGAGCAATTCGTAGCCCGGGATGCTGAGCTCGCCGCCGAGGTTGAACAGCTGATGCTGGATGTCCACCAGCACGGCGCGCACGTCGGGCGGCATCGGCTCGCACAGCAGCAGCCCGATGTGCGAGTTGAGCTCGTCCACGTCGCCCATCGCGTGTATGCGCAAGCTGTTTTTGCTGACGCGCTGGTTGTTGCCCAAGCCGGTGGTGCCGGCGTCACCTGTGCGGGTAGCGATTTGCGTGAGGCGGTTGCCCATGGAATCTGTCCTGTACTGCGCGGTCCAAGCCGATAATGGCACCATTATCGGCAACCGGCCGCTGTCGTCGCTGCACCGCCTGGAGAGCCCATGAACGCCCCGCTGTCTGCCCCTCTGCTGCCCGAAGTCCACCCGCGCCCCTTCCCGCCCGAGGCGCTCGCTGCCCTGCAAGCCCGCTTTGGCGGGCGCTGCAGCACCGCGCTGGCCGTGCGGGAGCAGCACGGGCGCGATGAGTCGGCCTTCACCCACGTGCCGCCGCCGGCGGCGGTCGTCTTCGCCGAATCGACCGCCGACGTGGCCGACGCGGTGCGCATCGCCGCGCACTGGCGCGTGCCGGTGATCCCATTCGGGGTCGGCTCCTCGCTCGAGGGCCACCTGCTGGCCGTGCAGGGCGGCATCAGCCTGGACCTCAGTCGCATGAACCAGGTGCTGGCGGTGCAGCCGGAAGACCTCACCGCCACGGTGCGGCCGGGCGTGACGCGCAAGCAGCTCAACGAGGCCGTCAAACACCTGGGGCTGTTCTTCCCCATCGACCCCGGTGCCGACGCGTCGCTGGGCGGCATGGCCGCCACCCGCGCCAGCGGCACCAACGCGGTGCGCTACGGCACCATGCGCGACAACGTGTTGGCGCTGGAGGTGGTCACCGCCAGCGGCGCGGTGCTGCGCACCGGCACACGCGCCCGCAAAAGCAGCGCCGGCTACGACCTGACGCGCCTGTTCGTCGGCAGCGAGGGCACGCTGGGCGTCATCACCGAGCTGACGCTGCGCCTGTACCCGCTACCGGAGGCGGTGTCGGCAGCGATCTGCTCCTTCCCCAGCGTCGAGGCGGCCGTGCGCACCACCATCGCCATCATCCAGATGGGTATTCCGATCGCGCGCTGCGAGCTGCTGGATGCACGCACCGTGCGTGCCGTCAACGCGCACAGCAAGCTGGGCCTGCGCGAAGAGCCGATGCTGCTGATGGAGTTCCACGGCTCGCCCAGCAGCGTGCGCGAGCAAGCCGAGCTGGTGCAGGCGATCGCCGACGAGCACGGCGGACAGGCGTTCGAATGGGCCACCACGCCCGAGGAGCGCACGCGGCTGTGGACGGCGCGCCACAACGCCTACTTCGCCGGCGTACAAAGCCGCCCGGGCTGCCGCGCCATCACCACCGACGCCTGCGTACCCATCAGCCGGCTGGCCGACAACGTACTGGCCGCGGTGGCCGACGCCGAAGCCGCCGGCCTGCCCTACTTCCTCGTCGGTCACGTGGGCGACGGCAACTTCCACATGGGCTATCTGATCGACCCGGATGACCCCGCCGAGCGGGCGACAGCCGAACGCCTCAACCACGCGCTGGTCGAGCGCGCACTGGCCAGCGGCGGCACCTGCACCGGCGAGCACGGTGTCGGTCTGCACAAAATGGGCTTTTTGCGCGCCGAAGCGGGTGAGGAGGCCCTGGCCGTCATGCGCGCCATCAAGGCCGCGTTGGACCCGCAGGACATCCTCAACCCGGGCAAGGTGGTGGCCCCGTGAAGCGCGGCCGCTGGCGGGAACGACGCACGTCGCGGCACGTGGCGTCGCAGCCGTTTGGTCACCCCAGGCTCAGCACCAGCCGCTTGCCCTAGGCAGACGCGGCCAAGGGTGCACCGTTGCTGCCGCGCTGATACAGCCACAACGTCCGCCCATCCGGGCAACGCCACACGCCGCTCGGGGTCCAGCCCGGTACGTCGAACTCCAGGCTCAGCAACCAAGCGCCCGGTCGCAGCTCGCGCTCGGCCTTGGCGGCAGCGCGCGGCATGGTCTCCGGGCGCTGGAACAGGTACACCGCATCGTACGGCGACCAGTCGGCCTGCCAAAAATCGCCCACCCGCACCGTGGCGTGTGGGCAGCGCTGGCGCGCCAGCAGTGCCAGCACCCACGAGCGCTCGATCCCCGCCAGTTCGGCGTCGGGGTAAGCGCGCTCCAGCGCCCGCAGTCCGTCGCCCACACCGCAGCCGGCATCCAGGATACGCGCGCGCGGTGGCAGCCACAGCTGCTCGCGCAGGCCGTCGAACGCCCCGGCAGGGGTGGGGTATAGCGGCGCGTCACGCCAAGCCCGCCATGGATACAGCAGCAGTCCCCCCAGCAACAACAGCGCCCACACCCACGACGGCGGCAGCGGCAGTAGCCCGGAGGCCAATACCCACGACAACGGAAAGCCAAGCGCCATCACCATGCGCCGCATCGCGGTGCCGCGGTGGCGCAAGGCCACGGCCACGGCCACGATGGCGACGATACCGAAGGCCTCGGCCACCGGGCGCTGCAGACCCAGTCGCAGGGCCGCAAAGCCGGCCCACGCCGCCAGCCACAGCGTCAACGCCGGCAGTGGCCAGCGGTCGGGGGCGGAGGCAGGGGCAGCGCGCTTCATCCGTGCAGCGCACGCAACCGCTCGATCAGGCCGTTGAGTTCGTCCAGCGAACCGAAAGCCACCGCCAGCTCGCCCTGCTCCTGCACCCGCCCTTGGCGTTTGACGCGCTTTTTGATGCGCACCTCCACCGTCGCCGCCAGCAGCTCCGACAACTCCTCCTCCACCCGGCGCACGTCGCGCGATTTTTCCGCCTTCGGCCGTGGCGGTGTCAGCGCAAACTCGGCTGCCAGCCGTTTGGCCAGGGCCTCGGCCTCGCGCACCGACAGACCCTTGGCCGCGATCTGGTGCGCGGCGGTGATCTGCACCGCCCGGTCCAGACTCAGCAGGGTGCGCGCGTGCCCCATGTCCAGATCACCGGCCAGCAGCATGGTCTGCACCGGCTCGGCCAGCTGCAGCAGCCGCAGCAGATTGGTCACCGCACTACGTGATCGCCCCACCGCCTGCGCTGCCTGCTCATGCGTCAGGCCGAATTCGTGGATCAAGCGCTGCAGGCCCTGCGCTTCTTCCAGCGGGTTCAGGTCCTCGCGCTGGATATTTTCGATCAACGCCATCGCGGCGGCGGCCTCGTCGGCCACCTCACGCACCAGCACCGGTATGTCCTCCAGGCCAGCCAGGCGGGCCGCACGGAAACGCCGCTCCCCGGCGATGATTTCGTACACCGGCCGCGCGCCACGCGGCAGCAGAGGGGCAAACGGCTGGCCAGCGGGGCTGGCGTGCCAAGCGGCCAAGCGCTGCGCGCCCACGTCGTCGGCCAGGCGGCGCACCAGCACCGGTTGCATCACGCCTTGGGCGCGGATGCTTTCGGCCAGCTCATACAAGGCGCCTTCGTCCATCCGCGTGCGCGGCTGGTAGGCGCCAGGCACGATGTCGCTCAGGGGCAAGCGGCGCGGCGCGTCGGCCGCGGCCTCGTCGTCGACCGCCGGCCCCAGCAGGGCTTCCAAGCCGCGGCCCAATCCTTTGGGTTTTTTGTTCACCATGGTGTGTCTCATTCAGGGGTTGCGGCGCCCATCGGGGTCGAACGGCTGCGGCCTGCTCCCGCAGCGCACGTAGCACAGCGCCTGGGCCCGAGAGGGCAGCGAACCGTCATGTCAACAAGCCGACCTCACATGCGCTCGACGCGCACCACCATTTCGCGCGCGAATTCGACGAAGGCCTTGGCACCGCGCGCCGACGGGTCGAACACCACGCCGGGCAGCCCGTAGCTGGGCGCTTCGGCCAAGCGCACGTTGCGCGGAATCACGGTGTCGAACACCTTATCGCCAAAATGCGCTTTCAGTTGCTCGCTGACTTGCTGCTGCAGCGTGATGCGGGTGTCGAACATCACGCGCAGCAAGCCGATCAACTTCAAATCGCGATTGAGGTTGGCGTGCACCTGCTTGATGCTGTTGACCAGGTCTGACAGACCCTCGAGAGCGAAATATTCGCATTGCATCGGCACGATCACACCGTGCGCTGCGCACAATCCGTTGAGGGTGAGCAGGCTCAGCGAGGGCGGGCAGTCTATCAATATGAAGTCGTAGTCGCCCTGCACGGCCGCCAGCGCCTGGCGCAGACGGTGCTCGCGCTGCGGCAGCTCCACCAACTCCACCTCGGCGCCGGCCAATTCGCGGTTGGCGCCCAGCACATCGTAGCCGGCCGCCTCGCTGCGGCGCGCCGCATCAGGCACGGCCGCACTTCCCAGCAGCACCTCATAGACCGTGGGGCGCAGGGTACGCTTGTCCACGCCCGAACCCATGGTCGCATTGCCCTGCGGGTCCAAATCGACCATCAGCACGCGCTGACCCACCTGGGCCAGCCCGGCGGCGAGGTTCACCGCGGTAGTGGTCTTACCCACACCGCCCTTTTGGTTGGCGACGCAAAAAACGCGAGCCATCGTCAGCCTCCAGCCCAGATGCGATCGCCGGACAGAGGTCGCGTCTGCCCTCTCGGGGTGAAGCAGAGTGCGGTGCGCACAAGCGAAAGACGAGCAAAGCCAGCCATGGGCGAATCGAACCTCGGGCGTGTGGTTTTTGGCGGACGTGGCGAGTTTACGGGGATTCGACCGGCGCGGGCCGCATCCACACCAAACAGCGCTGCGCATCCAGGCCCGGCACCGTCAATGGTTCCACGTGAAACACATGCACCGTGGGCGGCAGGGCCGCGATTTCGTCCTGCGGTACCCGACCCTTCATCGCCAGCCAGACCCCGTCCGGCGCCAGTGCCAGCCGCGACCAGGCGGTGAAATCGGCCAATGAGGCGAACGCGCGCGACACGATCACGTCGTACGGCCCAGACAGCGCCTGCACCCGTGCGTGCACGCCGTGCAAATGGGGCAACCGCAGGGTGGCGGCGATTTGCTCGATGAACGCAACTTTCTTGGCCACCGCATCGACGCAGGTCACCTCCAGATCGGGGCAGGCGATGGCCAGCACCACCCCCGGCAATCCCCCTCCCGAACCCACGTCCAACACCCGCCGTGCCGGCGCCCGCATCGTCACAGCGGGCAACGCGGGCAACCCCGATTGGCGGCGCAACGGCACCACCACCGCCAAGCTATCCAAAAGATGATGCGTCAGCATTTGCGCCGGCTCACGCAGCGCCGTGAGGTTGTAGACCCGATTCCAGCGCTGCAGGGCGTCCAGATAGGCCAGCAAACGCGCTTCAGCCCCTTCGGGCAACACCAGGCCGAGCGCCGACAGGCCGGTGCGCAGCGCGGCGGCAGCGGGCTGCATGGTCGTCATGCTGCGCGCGCCGCCGCGGTATCGTCGTCCGCGGCCGCCGCCAGCGCCTCACCCCCAAAGCCCTTGAAACGCCCGCGCTTCAAATGGATCAGCAACAAGGAAATCGCCGCCGGCGTAATGCCCGAGATGCGGGCCGCCTGCCCCAGGGTTTCCGGCCGATGCTGCTGCAACTTTTGCCGCACCTCGATGCTCAACGCAGCCACCTGCATATAGTCCAAGTCGGGAGGCAGCTTCAGGTGCTCGTAACTGGCGGCGCGCTCGACTTCGTCGCGCTGGCGCTCGATATAACCCGCGTACTTGGCGCCAATTTCCACCTGCTCCACCACCGGCGCGTACAGCGCGCCCAAGGTTTCACGTGAAACATCGGTGCTGGACCAGCGCCCACCCTCCAACGACATCAAGGCCTCGTAGCCGACACCGGGGCGGCGCAACAGGTCGAACAGGCGGTATTCGTGCTCGATGGCCTTGCCCAACACCCGCTCGGCCTCGGCGGCCGAGACGATGCGCGGGTTGACCCAGGTCGATTTCAGCCGTTCGGTTTCACGTGAAACGGCGTCGCGTTTGCGGCAAAACGCCTCCCAGCGTGCGTCGTCCACCAAGCCCAGGCGGCGCCCGATCTCGGTCAGCCGCAGATCGGCGTTGTCCTCACGCAGCTGCAAGCGGAATTCGGCGCGGCTGGTGAACATGCGGTAGGGCTCGGTCACGCCTTTGGTGATCAGGTCGTCCACCAACACACCCAGATAGGCCTCGTCGCGGCGCGGCACCCATGGCTCGCGCCCCAGCACCTGCAGCGCTGCGTTGATACCGGCGTACAAACCCTGCGCCGCCGCCTCCTCGTAGCCAGTGGTACCGTTGATCTGCCCAGCGAAAAACAGCCCGCCGATGGCCTTGATCTCGAAGGTCGAGCGCAGCGCGCGCGGATCGAAATAGTCGTACTCGATGGCGTAGCCTGGGCGCAGGATGTGCGCGTTTTCCAAACCGGCAATCGAGCGCACCATGGCATATTGGATATCGAACGGCAAGCTGGTCGAAATACCGTTCGGGTACACCTCATGGGTATCCAGCCCTTCCGGCTCCAGGAAGATCTGATGACTGTCCTTGTCGGCGAAACGGTTGATCTTGTCTTCGACGCTGGGGCAGTAGCGCGGGCCCACCCCTTCGATCTTGCCGGTGAACATCGGGCTTCGGTCGAAGCCGCTGCGGATGATCTCGTGCGTGCGCGCGTTGGTGTGCGTGACCCAGCACGGCACCTGCGCAGGGTGCATTTCGGGCCGTCCCATGAAGCTGAACACCGGTACCGGCTGGCCCTCGGTCTCCGACCCCGGCATACCGTCACCGGGCTGCACCGTGCAGCGCGACCAATCGATGGTGCGCCCGTCCAACCGCGGCGGCGTGCCGGTCTTCAGCCGCCCCTGCGGCAGCTTGAGCTCCTTCAAACGGGCCGACAAGCGCACCGCTGGCGGGTCGCCCGCGCGCCCGCCGCTGTAGTGCGCCAGGCCGACGTGAATCTTGCCGTCCAAAAAGGTGCCAGCGGTCAACACCACCGCACGCGCGCGAAACCGCACACCGATCTGCGTCACCGCCCCCACCACGCGGTCCCCCTCCAGCATCAGATCGTCCACCGCCTGCTGGAAAAGCCACAGATTGGGCTGATTCTCCAGCCGGCGGCGAATCGCCGCCTTGTACAGCTTGCGGTCGGCTTGCGCCCGTGTGGCGCGCACCGCCGGGCCCTTGCTGGCATTGAGGATGCGAAACTGAATCCCCGCTTCATCCGTGGCCAGCGCCATCGCGCCACCCAGCGCGTCCACCTCCTTGACCAAATGGCCTTTGCCGATGCCGCCGATGCTGGGGTTGCAGCTCATCTGTCCCAGGGTTTCGATGTTGTGGGTGAGCAACAGGGTGCGACAGCCCATGCGTGCCGCGGCCAAGGCGGCCTCGGTACCGGCGTGCCCGCCCCCGACGACGATGACATCGAACTCCTGCGGATACAGCATGACCCCACGCTCCAGCGACGACGGACCGCCACCCACGACAGGCGCGGCCCTCTCCAGGACAAGGTGTCGATTGTCCCACGTTCGCCGCCAGCGTGCTCACCGCGCGGCCATGCCCCTGGAAGGTTGCCGGCGGCCGTCGACAGCCACGTACTTTCGTCGTACAGTGCAGGGTATCGCGACACCCGATCACAACACCCTTCGAGGAGGTTTGGACATGACACGTAACGTGGGCGGCATCGACCGCATCCTTCGAATCGTCATCGGCATCGCGCTCATTGCCGCTGCGGCCACTGGGGCCATTGGCATGTGGGGATACATCGGCATCCTGCCACTGGCCACCGGGTTGATCGGCTGGTGCCCGCCCTACGCCATCTTTGGCATCAACACCTGCAAAACCAAGAGCGAGTGATACCGGCAGCGGGGAAGACAGCGGCGAGCCCGCGGGTGCGCCGGATCGCCCTTGGGGCTTATGCACTGTTGGTGCTTGCGCTGGCAGGCGGGATTTGGTTTGGCACTGGCGGACCCACCACGCCGGCGCAAGCCACTCCAGTGTCGCCAGCGGATCGGCTCTCCTTTGGCGAGGTGTATCGCCAGCAAGGCGTGCCGATGTTGTGGATCGACCCCGACAGCGGCACCATTGTCGACGCCAACGATGCCGCAGCAGCCTTTTACGGCTACTCGGTACTCGAATTGCGCCAGCGCACGATCCAGTCGATCAACCAACTCACGGCCGAACAGGTGTTGGCCGAGCGCCTGCGCGCCGCCCAACAACAGCGCAACAGCTTCATTTTCCCGCACCGCCTGGCCGGCGGTTCCATCCGTCAGGTGGAAGTGCATTCGGTGCCCTATCGATTGGGTGAACGCACGCTGCTGCTTTCCTTCATTCGTGATGTGTCGCCGCAGTGGCTCAGTACCCATGAACAGGTTCGCTACCACGAGCAGCTCGAGCAGGCCGTACAAGCCGAACGGGCGCGCGCCGACGCCGCCCAGCGGCAACGGCAGGCGCTGCTGATCGCCGCGGTGCTGCTGGCCACCAGCGTCGCGGTATTGGCCATTTTGTTGCGGCGTCAGACCCGCTTCTTGGCACTAGAAGCCGGACGCGCTCGCGACGCCGAACACACCGCGCGCGCCGCTTTACAGCGCGAACACGAAACCTTGCGCAAACTCGCCAGCGCCCGCCAACGCCTGCAGCACCTGGTGCACGGCACCGCCCTGGCCACGTGGGACTGGGACCTGCAAACCGACTGCATCGAAGTCAACGACCGCTGGCGCGCCATGCTCGGCTACGACGGGGTGACGCTGCCCCAACTGGACGGTCGCCGCTGGTCGGCGCTGCTCCACCCGGCCGACCGCACGTTGTGGGAGCAGGCCTGGGCGCGCCACGTCAGCGGACAGCGACCGCTGCTGGAGTGCGAAGTGCGGCTGCAGCACCGCGACGGTCGCTGGATCACGGTGCGGCTGCGGGGTCAGGTGGTGGCGCGCGACGAGGCCGGGCACCCGCAGCGCGCCGCGGGCATCGCACTGGACGTCAGCGCCGAGCGGGCACAGCAGCAAGCCTTGGCGCTGGCAGACCAAGTGTTCAACCACACCCAGGAGGCCATCCTGGTCACCGACCTGCAACAGCGCATCGTGCGCGTCAACGACGCCTTCACCCGCCTGACCGGCTACACCGCCGACGAGGTGCTGGGCCGCACGCCAGCCGTGCTGGCCTCCGGGCGACACGACCGCGCCTTCTTTCGCGACCTGTGGCAGGCTCTGCACAGCCAGGGTTTTTGGAGCGGCGAAATCTGGAACCGTCGCCGCGACGGCTCGCTGATGGCCAACTGGATGTCGATCAGCGCCGTGCGCGGGCCCGGCGGCAGCGTCGAAGCCTACGTTGGCTTGTTCCATGACATCACCGCGCGCAAGGCCAACGAAGCCGAACTGCGGCGCGCCGCGCTGTTCGACCCCCTCACCGGCTTGGGCAACCGCGTGCTGCTGCAGGACCGCCTGGAGCAGGCGCTGGCCCGCAGCCAGCGCAACGGCACCCACCTGGCCGTGGTGATGCTGGACTTGGATGGCTTCAAGCCGGTCAACGACACCTACGGACACGCCGCCGGCGACCGCTTGCTGGTGGCGCTGGCGCAACGCCTGCGCCAGTGCACGCGGGAAGTGGACACCGTGGCGCGGCTGGGCGGCGACGAATTCGTGCTGGTGTTGCCGGACCTGGCGCGCCCCACCGACGTCGAGCCGCTGCTAGAGCGCATCTTGCACGCTGCGGCCACGCCGTTCGACGACGAAGCCGGCACGCTGCGGGTGTCGGCCAGCATCGGGGTCACGTTCTACCCACAAACCCCTGCGGTGGATGCAGCGACCCTGCTGCAACAGGCCGACCACGCCATGTACGCCGCCAAACGCGCTGGCCGCAACCGCTGGGCCATTTGGCGACCAGACGGCGAGGCCACCGCCGGCGCGGCGGCCCCCGTGACCTCCGCGGAGCTCACGCCGCCTGCGGCGTAGCCGACTCGGACCAACGGGCCCGGATTTCCAGCATCTGCGGCAGCTCGTCCAAAAAAGCATCCACCAGGCGCGGCTCGAAGTGTCGCCCACGCTGCTTGTTACACCTTCGATCGAGCGCCTAGACATCGCAAGGCTACACTTGCGCGCCCGTCACGGGATGGAGTTGGGCCAACACCGCCTGCGCAGGCAGCGCCGGTGCGTACAACCACCCCTGAAAAACCGGGCAGCGACAGCGGCGCAAAAAGGCCAGCTGGGCGGCGGTCTCCACACCCTCGGCCACCGCCTCCAAGCGCAGGGTACGCGCCAGCGCAAGCATACCGCGCACCACGGCGGCATCCGTGCTGTCGTCCGGGATGTGGCGCACGAAGCTGCGATCGATCTTGAGCCGCTGCACCGGCAGCTGCTTGAGCACCGCCAGCGACGAATGGCCGGTGCCGAAATCATCCAGCGCGATGCACACCCCCAAATCGGCCAGCGCCGCCACGGTGCGGCGCGCCTGCTCGGCATCGCCCATGGCCTGGGACTCGGTAATCTCCAGCTCCAGTTGCTGCGGCGCCACACCATAGCCTTGCAGCAGATCGCGCACCTGCGCCACCAACGCCGGCTGGCGAAATTGCTGGGGCGATAAATTGACCGCGACCCGGATGTGCAGCCCCTGATCGGCCCAGGCCCGTAATTGGCGGCACGCCTCACGCAGCACCCAGTCGCCCAGCGGCAGGATCAGACCCGTAGCCTCCGCCACCGGAATGAAGCGCGCTGGCGGGACCACGCCCAGCTCGGCATCGGTCCAGCGCAGCAACGCTTCCACACCCAACACCGTGCCGCTGCGCACATCCACCTGGGGCTGGTAGTGCAGCGCCAAACCGTCGCTGCGCAAGGACTCGCGCAGGCGGGCGGCAACCTGCTGCAGCACGCGATCGCCCACCGGATGGCCGTAGGAGTCGTTGATGCCTTTGAAGTCGTCCAAGTCGAGCAACAACAGCGCCGCAGTGTGGCCGTGGCGCTGCGGCCACCGCCGTCCGCAGCTGTGTAAGTAATTGACTGCGATTGAGCAGGCCGGTCAGCACATCGTGCGCAGCCAGATTCGACAACTCCACGATCAGCCGCCGCTGCTCGGTGACGTCACGCACGAAAGCGACGGCGCAGGGCTCGTCATGCCACATGGCCACGCCCAGCGCCACGTCCACCGGCACCAAGCTGCCGTCGGCACGGCGCAGCATCAAATTCGGCACGCGCCCCATCGGGCGCGGGTGGGGCGCGTCGAAAAAGGCGTGCACGCGCTGGGCGTGTGTGGCGCGCGCTGGCAGCGGCAACAGCAGGTCCAGCGGCTGTCCGCGCAATTCGTCCTCACGGTAGCCGGCCAGCCGCTGCAGTGCCGGGTTGACCGCCAACAAGCGCCCTTGCCGATCGACCACCAGGATGCCGTCCGGGGCATTGTCGAACACCCCACGCGCCAGCGTGTCCAGCGACTGCCGCAGCGTTTCACCCACCGAGCGGGCCCACTGCGGGGGCGACGTCGGCAGGGGCGGGCGCCCTGGCAGCGATGATGACATGGCAGCCCCCCTCAGGCCGCTGCGCCGCGCCACACGGCCACGGCCTCGGCCAGGCGTTCGGCTTGCGCGTGCAGGCTGCGCGAGGCTGCGGCCATTTCCTCCACCAGCGCAGCGTTGTTTTGCGTATTGCGGTCCAGCAGCGCAATCGCCTCGCCGATCTGCGACACACCGCTCGATTGCTCCGCGCTGGCCGAGGCGATTTCATTGACCAGCTGCGTGACGCGCTGCACCTGCTGCACGATCTCGGCCATGCGCGCGCCGGCCTCGCCCACCTGCGCCGCGCCACCGCGCACCTCTTCCACGCTGGACTGAATGAGCCCCTTGATTTCCTTGGCCGCCGCCGCACTGCGCTGCGCCAGCGAGCGCACTTCGCCGGCCACCACCGCAAAGCCGCGTCCGGCCTCGCCCGCGCGCGCTGCCTCCACCGCCGCGTTCAGGGCCAAGATATTCGTTTGAAAGGCGATACCGTCGATGACGGCGACGATCTGCTCGATGCGCTGCGAGCTGGCCGTGATGCGCTCCATGGTCTGCACCACGGTCTGCACCACCTGCCCGCCGGCGGTGGCCGCACCGCTGGCTTCGGCCGCCAGTGCGCTGGCTTGGTGGGCGCTATCGGCGTTGTGGCGGACGGTGGCGGTGAGCTCCTCCATCGAGGCGGCGGTCTGCTCCAGGCTGGCGGCGTTGGATTCGGTGCGTGCCGACAGGTCCGCGTTGCCTTGCGCGATTTGTTCGGCCACCGCGCCCAGGTTGCCCGCTTGCAACGAGACGTCATCGGTGAGCGCGCGCAAATTGAGCCCGGCCTGGTTGATCGAGCGCATGATCATGCCGATGTCATCGACCCGATTCAGATGCAGGCTGTCGGCCGGTGAACCGCTGGCTACCGCCTGCGCGCGCTGCCGGATGGCGGCCAGCGGCCGCACGATTTGTGCGTGCAAAAAGGCGTGCGCCACCGCCGCCGCCAACAACGCCGCGCCGGCCACCGCCGCCTCGGCCGCCCAGTCGCCGCCGCGCAGCGCCATGGCGGCCCCGGTCAGCACCGGCAGCAGGGCCGCCCCCCACACGGCTAGCGCCACGCGCGCGCCGGTGGAGAGTTTTTGAAAGACGCTGCGCCACGCGCCCCAGCCGGTGTGCACGATCAGGCCGCGGTAAAACGCCAGCCCGCGCGCCTGCCCCTCGCGAAAGCGGCGATACAGCGCCTCGGCGGCGTCGATTTCGGCGCGCGTGGGCGCGGTACGCACCGACACATAGCCCACCACCTGCCCGTCGCGCACGCGCGGCGTGGCATTGGCGCGCACCCAGTAGTGGTCGCCGTCCTTGCGGCGGTTTTTCACCAGCGCCGTCCACGACTCGCCCGCCTTGATGGTGGCCCACAAGTCGGCAAAAGCCTCGGGCGGCATGTCCGGATGGCGCACGATGTTGTGCGGCTGGCCCTGCAGCTCCTCGGCCGTGAAACCACTGACCGCCACGAACGCGCTGTTGGCGTAGGTGATGCGGCCCTTCGGGTCGGTGGTGGACAGCAGGGTCTGACGGCCGTTGAAGCTGTATTCACGTTGGGTGACAGGCAGATTTTGGCGCATGGAACCCCCCCGGTTTGAAATACCCAAATGTGACATGTAATAGCTCTAGAAAAAGTGGGGGGGGGGGGGGGGGGGGGCATCGCGCCCTTCGATCTCGATCGGGTGAC
>NZ_VJON01000060.1 GCF_007556685.1 Tepidimonas charontis
GCGCAGCTCGACAACGACCGCCTCCTGCGCCGCAGTCAGCCTCGTCTGCAGGCGGTGCGGTGTGTGCGAACGATCGAGAAAGTCGTCGCGCTGACGCCATTTGCGCACCGTCGCCTCCGTGACATTGAAACGCCGGGCCAGCTTGGCCACAGGCTCTTTGCTCGCCGCGATCTCGGCGCGCACGGCTGGGGTCGTTCGCGCCATCTTGTGTAGGGATATTTGCATCTTCACACCTCCTTCATCTGCCGCGTCAGTTCCGCTATCAGCGCGCCTAAAACCTCTTTCCCCCACACGTACCCGCGACGCTTAGGATCTATACTATCATCCGGGACATGACATGTAGCCATACCATCGGCAAATCATTTGCTACTAAATCTAAAGTGCAGGGGTGCACATGGTTTTGGTTATTATTCCAAATAACAAACTCGACCTCTCCATCGGGTGCGCCTAAAGTCTCATACACCGAAGGCATAATCGGCACATGATCGCCGAACCAGCACAGGCTGGCTGGTCGTTCGCATTGTTCAAGCGCCTGACGGAGTTTCGCAATCATCTGATCTGCGTTACACAAGTGACGCAGGTAAATAGTCAGATCGTCGCAGCCAACTGGTGGCGGGACGGAATACAACGCTTCGACATCGGCAGGGGCCACTCGTTCTAGGTGTAGCGGCCCGTGGTTTTCCATCGTAATGATAAAGACGAACACAGGGCCTGAGGCTTCACGCAGGAGCGCGAAAACCTTGTCGGCCACGGCGGCATCGCCGATGTAAGGGCCGAAACGCATCGTGTCGTCAAAGGCGCGAATATCTAGAAACTCGTCGAAACCCAGGCGCGGATAAACGCGGTCGCGCTGGTAGAAGCTCGCGGGGTAAGGATGGATGCAGACCGTGCGATAGCCCAGTCGCTTCAGGTAAGACGCCAGCGAAGGCACATGGCAGCCGGCGGCCATGGCGCGATAGGGGTTAAAGCGATGCACACCCAGCTTGTCTTCGCCGACCGCGGTTAGAAAGGCGAACTCGGTGCGCACCGTATTGGCGCCCCAGGCGGGCACCTTCAACTTGCCGTGGGCCACGGCATCGGCTCTCAGGCGGTCGAACTCGGCCAGCACATCGGGACGAATGCCCGGATACAGCGATCGTGGGTCGAAGAACGATTCGCTTTGCACCGCCACCAGATGCGGCAAGTCGCCTTGCGGACGCTCAAGAGGCAGGCCATCGAAAGGGGAAGCGGCCGCCAGCGGCCTCCTCTCCTCCTGGGCATAGCGCCAGAGAAAAGGCAAAAACCCTAAGGCAAGAAGATCCCTGTCCGGCTCGAAGCACACCGGCAACCTGGCCGCGTTGCCCACCCATAACGACAACAGGCCGATGGTAAACACCATGGCGATGCCGCCCAACTGCCCTGACCAGGCCAAACGCTCATCCGGCACCGCCTCGCCCCACAGCCCGACCGCCACCGCCAGCGCCACCCCGCCCGCCGCGCCGAGGAACTTCCACCAACCCAGAAACGGGATGTAAAGACGCGGATGGCGGATTGCATCGGTGAAATACTCGTAATCCTGGAACACGAAGGGCTCGCGCAATGTCTTGACCTTGGCGTTGCTCACCAGCACCAGCATCAGCAGAAAGGCCGACAGAGCGGCGGCGGCGAACCAGGGGCGTCCCAGCACCAAAGTCAATGCGGCATGGGCCAACATCCACAAGCCGCCGTGCACAGCCCAGGCCGCCCAAGGCCGTGCGAGCGGCGGGGTCGGTGTCATCAGGCGTTCGATCGCCACCGATAAGGCCAGCCCGGCCAGCGATGCGGCAAGCACCGCAACAAATGCAGCATCAATCAGCATGACGAGAAAACCCCAGCCAGCGCACGATGCGGGTCGAAAGATCGGCAGGGAGCACAGCCAGCCACCAGGTACCCCAGTTCAGCGGAAACGGAAAGCTGATGCGCGCCTTGTCCCGCTCCAAGCCGCGCCGGATCGCCCTGGCCGCGCGCTCCGGCGTCCACAGAAACGGCTTCGGCCCCGGCATGGCCTCGCACATGGGCGAGGCGACATAGCCCGGCATGATCACGTTGACCTTGATGCCCTCCGGCGCCAGCCAGCCGCGCAATGCCTCGCCATAGGCCTTCAGGCCCGCCTTGCTGGCGCAATACGCGGGCGTCACGGGCAGGCCGAAATACCCCGCCAGCGAGCTGACCAAGGCAATCTGCCCCCTGCCGCGTGCCCGCATCGCCGGCAATACCGCTTGCACGGTCACCATCGCGGCCTTCAGATTCACGTCCAGCAAGGCATCCACCTCGTCCCATGGCTCCGGCTCGCCGTTGGGGCCGATATGCGTATTCATGCCAGCATTGACAATCACCAGATCCAAGGCCCCCAGGGCCTCCAGCCAGTCGTGCAAGGCGGAAAAATCCCGCAGGTCGAGTTGCTGCGTGCGCACTTCCGCACCCTGCGCGCGACATACAGCGGCAACGTCCGACAAGCGGGGTTCATTGCGGCCGTGCAGGTGGAGCATCACCCCCGGCCGGGCATAAGCCTTCGCCAAAGCCGAGCCGATCGCGCTCGTCGCGCCGGTGATGAGCACGCGCAACGGCCCGGTCACAGCAGCGTCTCCAGAGGTGAACGTTCCGCAGTCAGAACGCGCACACTGTTCTCCACCGCAAGCGCCATGCCCGTCGGGCAATAGAACCCACCGTTGATCTGCGTCGCGTGCATCACGCAGCGCCGGAATCGTGCAAAGAGCTCAAGCTCAGGTGGCACGCCGTTTTGCCAAAACGCATCCAATGACAACTGACAGGTCAACCCCGGCAGGTTATAGATCGGATCGCTTAAGGTCAGCGTCGGCCTACCATGCTCCAGCGCGACGAGTCCTACCGTGCTGTTGACGGTCACCACCCCGCGGGCATTGGCCACCAGCGCCACCAGATCGCCATCCTCCAGGTACTCCACCCGCCCGCGGAGATCGAAACGCCGCTCGGCATCCCGGATGATGCGCCCATAATCCATCAGCCCCGCATCGAGCGGATGGTTCTTGATCACGATTTTCGCCTCCGGCGACGCATGGTGCGCAAAGGACTCCAGCACATACTCGATCACCTCGCCCATGTGCGTAAAGCGCGAATGGTCGCGAATCTGGGCATCCGTGTTGAGCTGGAGCGGCAGCAGGTAGTAAGGGATGCCGGATGAAGCGATCGACAACGCACGTTGCTGCTCACGCTTGCGGATCAAACGCAGCCTGGCGAAGCGTCGGAGATAACCTGCATACTCGACTGCCGCCGTCACCCCCGCATGGGTGCGGTAACGCGGGAAAAGCAGCGGATTGGCCAAACCGGCGACGTGATAGGCCACATCGTGCAACGCCCGGTTGAAAAAGGGTGAATGAAACGCCACCGGCTGCGCTGGCTCGGGCAGGCGCGCGCCCACCTCCCAAAACCATTCCGGATCGCGCGGCAACAGCGAATGGCCATTGACCCCTTCGCGTTCGAGCGTGACCCAATACGGCCGGAAATACCCCTCCTCGAACACATGCGTGCGCACGCCGCAAACTTCGCCGTGCGCAACGGCCGGCCGATGCACCGGACGCCGATCGCCGAACAGGATTTGATCGGTAATGCCGTAGCGCTGGTAGTGCTCGTCGAGAACATCCCGCAGTAAACCCACATCCCCCCGAAACCAGCTGGCGGATCGAGCGCCCCAGTACAGTGCATCGCCAGCGCAGAAATGGATACGGTGCACGGCATGGCCTTCGCTCGCCAAACGATCCGCCAGGCGGGCAAAAAATGGGGTGGCGGGACCTTGCAGGAAGAGAAACGAGCGTTTCACCTTACCCCCACCACACGCCGCAGCACCACCCGAAACGCCTTGCGCCACCAGGCCGTATTTCCCCCGTTTCGCGCTCGCCATTCGGCCAGTTCATCCAGCGCCTCCTCGGGGGATATGAGTTCATTCCGCCGCCGGCTCACGTAGCGTGGATAAAGAATCAGCGCCCCGGCCACCAGTTCATCGAGTGTAAGTTTCCGAGTCCGGCGCGCAACAGGCACGCAGTCCGTCGTCAGACCCCAGCCCGCATAAAACGGCTGACCGTAGCAGGTCACCTTCTTGCCGCGCAGAAGGGCCTCGAAACCGGCCAGCGAGGTCAGACAATGCACTTCATCCACCTCGCGCAACAACTCCCCCATCGAAACATCCACCACGACTTCATCGCACCAGCGTACTGCGTCATCCTCCCCCCTTCCCTGTTTACGCAGGCCCGCCACCACATCGGGATGCGGTTTGTACATCACGTAAGCATCCGGGTTGGCCATCCGTACAGCCTGCAATAAACCTAGATTGGTGTTGATGCCCGGCGCGCCACATACGATCGACGCGTCGCTTTCCACCTGGCCGGGGACGAGGATCACCCGCGCCAAACCCGCGGGTCGGCGCCACCTTGCAGCGCCCACGTTGTACTTCGTCAACCCTGCCTCCACGATCCGCTCGCGCAAGGCGGCGGCCCGTTGCAGCAGCTCATTTGAAAACACCGTCTCGGCCAGCAGCATTTCGAGATCGGACGGTTGCCGGGCATCGAAATATATCCCGCGGCGATCCACCACCCAGGAAAGCGGCCGGATCAGATCCGCCCCCAACCCCACCGAACGCAGAAAGCCATCCTCGACGCGCACCACCGAAATGCCTCGCTCATCCGCCTCCGGCACAGGGCGCATTCCCCATACAGCAAGCACCGCACCGTCCGGCACATGGTTCAAACGCGCAACGAAACAGACCTCGTTTTGCGGAAAACACAGGCGCAGCGGCCTACGTTTCCAGCGCGAAAAACCCAGGGCGTAAACGATGGGCTCAGACATGACCTAGCCGAAACAGCGCGCCATGAACGCCTCGACCCGCTCAAAATGCGCGTCCCATCCCGGCGCCCGCCAAGCCGCCATGCGCGCCTTTTGCGCCTCCCGGCGCGGGCTAGTGTCCATCGCGTAATCCAGAATGGCCTGTCGCCAGCCCATGCCGTCCAGCGGATCGAGATACTCAGGAATATCGTCCGCCAGCTCACGGAACACCGGCAAATCGCTGCCGATAACGGGTGTGCCGAGCGATAAGGCCTCCACCAGCGGAATGCCATAGCCCTCGGCAAACGAGGGAAACAACAGCGCCTGCGCGTGATGCAGCCAGGTCGCCAGGGCCGCATCGTCGCAGCCGGGCATCTCGATGACAAAGCCTTTCAATGCCTCGCACCGCTCCAGCATATCCACCACCTGCTCGCACTCCCAGCCGCGCTGGCCGATCACCACCAGACGCGGCGCTCGCTCGCCTTGCTCCGCAACGAGCCTTCGCCACAGCTTGAGCAAAAGCAAATGATTCTTGCGCGGCTCGATCGTGCCGAGCACGACGAAATACGGTTCGGATAGCGGCCTTTGAGATGCCGGCGGTGGAAAGCCGGGCGTGGCCAAATGAGCGGCCATCCACGGCGGCACGATGGCGCCAAGGCGCGCCGCATACGCTTCGAGCTCCTTGCCCGTGGCATCCGAATTGACGACCAGGCCTCGCCCGGTCGAAAGCATCGTCCGCAAGCGCCTGTGATGCTTTTCCGCCTCGCCCGGTCGCGCATATTCCGGAAAGCTCAACGGAATCAGGTCGTGCAGAAAATAGAGCGGCCGCAGCCCGTAACGCCGGACGCGCTCGGCATAATCCGCGCCATCAAGCCCGCTGTGGCCGGTATTGATCAGGATGCTGCCAGGCGTTGGATGCCGCCAATTCAGTGCGTACGCTCGGCCGACCAGCCAGCGAATCCGGCTGGCCTGCCGGGCGTCGGGGGCAAGCAGCCACTCGAAAAGCTGCCGCGAATCCGCTGCCCCAAACACCAGCCAGCGCCCGGCGAAACGCACCAGTGCATGGGCTCGCCAGCGAAAATGCCCAACATAAGCCAACCCGACACGATCGACCCCGGTTGGCCGCCTGCCTTGCAAGGCGCGGTCCAGCAGGCGGGTGACATCGATCAACACACCAACCACCCCGTTTCCCGCAAGGGATTCACTACGCGCACCCCTTGTACCGTATGGATTTGCTCGCCATTGAACAGCACAACCCCATCGCCCACGGCTTGCTCACCTGCAGCCCGCTTAAACCGCTCAATTCCCTTGAGGAAATCCATGGAAAAAGTGCTGGCCGATTTGATCTCCACCGACATCCATTGCCGCCCCTGGCGAATCAATAGATCCACCTCGTTGCCATGCGTGTCGCGATAGAAAAACATCTCGGGGCGCTGGCCGGCATTGCATAGCCGCTTCAGCACATCGGCAACGATCAGGTTTTCGTACAGATTGCTGCGCAGCGGGTCACGGCTGGCCTGTTCCGCGGTGTGGATGCCCAGCAGAAAGGCCGCCAGCCCCACATCGGCGAAATAGAGCTTCGGTGACTTGATCACCCGCTTGCCAATGTTTTCGAACCAGGGCGGCAACTCGAACACCAGATAAGACGCCTTGAGCACGGACAACCACTGGCGCAGGGTGTTGGCCGACACCCCCACATCGTTCGCGAGCGAGGCCATGTTCACGATCTGTCCGATGCGCCCGGCCAGCAGGACGAGGAATTTCTGGAACGCCGACAGATCGCGCAATTGAATCAGCGCGCGCACATCGCGCTCGACACAGGTTTGCAGATAGCCGTTATAGAAACGCCGCGGGTCGAGCTTCTCCTCATACACCCGCGGATAGCAGCCGCGCACGATGAGATCGAATGCGTCCAGGGTGGGCGTGTAATGACGCAACTCGTGCAATGAAAACGGCCACAGCGTCAACACCGCTGTACGACCTGCCAGCGACTGGCTCACCGCCTCGTGCAAGCGGGGCTGATGACTGCCGGTAAGGATGAAGCGCCCCTTGCCGCCCTGCCGATCGCCGATTGCTTGAAGATAGGACAGCAGCGAGGGCAGCCGCTGAACCTCATCGAGGATCACCCCTTCAGGGTACTGCCCCAGAAATCCGCGCGGGTCGGCCTCCGCCGCCATGCGCACATCCGGGTCTTCCAGCGACACCCAAGGCTTGTCGGGGAAAGTCATGCGCGCCAGCGTCGTCTTGCCCGATTGGCGCGGCCCCAGGATCGTCACCACCGGATATTCGGCGGCAGACAGCTTCAACTCGTTGGTGATGTCGCGCTCGATCATGCCGGCATCCTACCACGGGCGACGCGGACTCAGTGATAAAAAGAAGTTGAACTTCGTTTTATCACAAAGTGCAGTCGTGAGGTCGCCCGTAAGGCGGCCCTGGCCCGACGAATCGATGACATAGCGCGAAAGTCGCGCCAGCGACCTCGAGGCGCCCCTCCCCCTCGGGGGGAGGGGTTGGGGGAGAGGGAACGGACTGGCGACATGCATGCTTCGGAGTGGCCGTCGCTGTCATGTCCGTTGGACCTCCGGAATCATCTGCCCAGATTGACCAAGCCGCTCACCGAGTAGAGCGATGAGGTGAGGATGTTCAGGAACTTCTGCAACTCGGCCGCTGGCGCGTTGGCCACATACACCACGTCCTTGTCCTTCATTGGAAAGTTCTGCGCGACGAGGAAAGCGCGCGGATCTTTCAGATCCACCCGATACACCACCGGCACTTTACCTTCCGGGGTCTGAGGCATGGGCCGACCCTCTGACTTCACCACTTCCGGCTCCTCGAAGCGGAAAATGAACACTCCGCGCGGATCCGCCTGCGCATCACGCAAACCAGCCATGCGTCCCAACGCCTGAGCGAGCGTCAGCCCTGTTGCCTCGAAGTTGATCTCCTCGTTCCTGCCTGTCGCCCCCAACGCGGTAAAGCTCAGTGACTGGAAAGAAACCGTCACTACGTCGCCGGGTTGCAGGTATACATTCTGCCGCGGATCCTGAATCACCCGCTCTAGTGGCATGGAAAGCACCTTGCCGCCACGGCTTAGCTGCACCGTGACCTTGTTCACCGGATGACGCACGCCACCTGCAGCTGCTAAAGCATCCAGCAAGCGCTCTCCCTTTGCAGTCAACGGCATACGCGTGCTCGCGGCCACCTCGCCCACCACAGTCACATTCGAGGTCGCATTGCGGATCACCCGCACCAGCACCTGGGGCTGGTTCGCCTTGCCTGCCAATTTGCGCACAATCTCTGCCTCGATCTGTTGCGGCGTTCTGCCCACCACGGACACCGCGCCGGCGAAGGGCACATTGATGACGCCATCGACATTCACGATCTGCTCGGGGAACGTCGTCTGGCGAGTCGAAGTCTGACCAGCGCGGGCATCAACTACCGTCGCCCCGAACAGGGCAGCCGGCGGTGCCTCCCACACCGAAACCTCCAGCACGTCACCGGCTCCGACCACATAACCCGGCGGCGCCTTAGCTGAAAACGATTCAGCGAAAGAATCAGCCCGCTGCGCGGCCAATACACGGCGCGCCACCGCATCGTTCACATCGACCACTGGAATCGGTGAGACCACCTTCTCCTGCTCCACCACCTGCGCCACGCTGGGGCCGGATGAGGGGAGCCAAGATGGGGATGTGGAACAGCCAGTTAATAAGGTAGCTAAAGTCATGCCTACCAGACGAAATAGGGACAGTCGATCGAGGATCATTGGTTACTCGAAGCTATATTGATTAAATAAATCTTTTTACCTTTCGCTACATTTCGATTAAGTTCGCCAAGGACGCGAAACTGCGAATACTTCTTCAACCACGTATCTGCCGCTAGTTTTACCTCCGGCCAGTCTGGATGGTCATAATCGTCGATAACAACGACGCCATTGAGGATCATTCGCGGAGTAATAGTAATCAAATCACGGTAGCACTCTTGAAAAGAGTGTCCTCCATCAATATGCGCAAACCGCAGTTTCACATCGGGGGGTAATTGTAGATTAGCGCTATTGCCTTCCAGAAACAGCAACTGTGATGAAGCTATGTTAGGATTCATTTCTAGATTTTTTTTAACTTCGTCAACACTAGGATACTCAGAGTAAACATCATTTGCCGGCTGGGAGAAAACGTCAGAAATAATTAACCTCTCTCTAGGCTGAACGAAAAATGACATAAATAGAGCCGACCGACCCTTCCAACAGCCGATTTCAAGCAGATCGCCCGTGATTCCCATCAATGATTGCATCCTGAGCACTAATTGAAAATGCTGCGCATCATCATAATTGAAATAACCAGGTACCTTTTCTACGCGCGTATAGAGCTGTAGGGCGTCACCGGGGTTGGTATATGGTACTGCCATTCTCAGCTCCTTTCGAAGATATCCGCACCCCAGAACGACCGAAGACTGCGTCGTATCCGACTAGGCACTTTATTTACTGCGGTCAAAGGGAGTCGAGAACATGGGATATTAAGCAAGCTAATGATCTGTGCCCAGAACTTGGGACTGTAAATCTCTGAATCGATCGTCAGATAGGCTCCCCCACTAGCGGTAAAGTCTGTAAATACGTAAGGGTAGCTTGCAAAATGTCGTCCATGCTTGTCAAAATAAGCTGCCTCTACCGATGTGCTGGACGTAATACTGTAAACATGCGTTATCCCTTCTTGAACAAGCAAGTGATAGAAATTGGCATCTACTACTTCGGTGTTCGGGAATAGGCGCGTTAAGGTCAAGATCACTGGATTGTTGGGCGAATACGGATGCGGCTTTATAAAAACGCGCTCATGCCGACTGCACATCTCGTTAATCTGTGAGAGGAAGTCTTCAGCCAGCATCAACCGACCGTTACGGATCAATACTTTGTCATCTGTGGTTTGTCCACAGAATAGGGCTGCATTCTCCACGCCAATGCATTGTTGCACTGGCGGCAAGCGCACCAGAGTTGCCCGAGCCAAACCTGCTTGGATACGGATTGTATCTTCACTGACCACCCATTCCTGTAATGCCTCGGCAAGACCGACGATATTGGAGCGAACGCCAAAAATCAGGTCGTCCATAAAGCGCACGGGATGGATGGTGAAATCGACATAAGGTATATCAAGCGTGTCCATAGCTTGCCGAGTGAACTCGGGCAATTCAAACCCAATGACTAACGCACCGCAAAACTCGGCCTCAAGCATTGCCAAATCGCGGGCTGTAGGGATCCGTTGATAAAACGAAACCCAGGTTGCGAATGATCGATCGAGACCATGGGCTCTATAAACCTTGGTGGCAAGGCAGTTTTGCCCGCCTGTGTAATGAAGCGGCTGTATTGGCAGACCAACGATCATTTGCAGAGAGGGGCGTATCAGCTGGAATAACCATTCGATATTTACCCTCTGCGGGTTAATGTCTTTAACGTTCGCGCCTACCCTAAAAATATCACCTGTAACTATAATCCGATTCACTCTGTTCATTAGAGGCTCCGTACAAATGCCATCAGCGGAGCAAAACTGACCTCATGGCTAAACTGTTTCTGGGCAGCAGCCAGAGCCTGGTGTGCCAGTGATTCACACTCCTCGGGGTTATTTGCCAGTCGCAATATGGCATCGATAAACTCGCCGCGACTGCGGGCGATGATGACACCTCTCTTCTCCGGCTCGTCGATGCCCACCGCGCCCTCTGGTGAAGCGATCAGCGGCTTGCCGTGAGCGAGGGCCTCGACAGACTGTAGAAGCAAGATAGTAATGTCCGCTTCCGGCAAAGTAGAAATGTCCGCTTGTTGGTCTGGAAGCGGAGGGCTGGGTGGACAAGCGCATCGAGATGAGCGAGCGGGAGATCGAGCGGCTCAAGGTG
>NZ_VJON01000061.1 GCF_007556685.1 Tepidimonas charontis
TGTGCGTCGAGACGCACGAGACCTGGCTGGAGGACAGCCGTTACCTGAACATGACGCTCCTTTCGGAGCAGAAAAAGGAGGCGTTGAGACTGGCCGCCTGAAGCGGCCGCGCGCTGTCGTCATCGCTCCGGGCTACGCCCTCCGCGACAACGACAGCGCAAACAGGATCAACCAATTACCTGATCACCAATTTGCACAACTTGACGCACACAACTGCCGCCGCCGATCCTCGACGCCGAAGCGCTCTGGGTCATCCTCACCGGCATGCTCGGCATCGCCGGCATGCGGACGGTGGAGAAATTCAAGGGGGTGGCAAGGTAGCTTAGGCCGCGATCAGCCCAGGCTCGGCCATGCGTGGCGAGCCAGAGACCTTGCTACGCCTTTGCCTCACGCCCCCGGTTCTGCTGGCCCAGCGCCGGCAGGGCCGGGGGCTTGGGCGTTTGAAGGGCGCTGCACGGCCCTGCCCACCACGTTGACCGCTTCCAGCATCGCCTGCGGCGACAGATGCGCATAGCGCATCGTCACCTTGGGGTCGTAGTGGCCCAGGAGCTTTTGCACTTCGAAGAGGCTCCTGCCCGCGTTGATGAGGAAGGAGGCAAAGCTGTGGCGCAGGTCGTGCAGCCGCACCTCGGGCAATCCTGCCTGCTTGCGGATGGAGTCCCAGGCGTAGAAGATGGACACGGGCGGCTTGCCGGTGGCGGGGTTGACGAAGACCCAGGGGCAATCCTCCTGCCGGGCGGCGCGGATCTGGCGCAGGATAGCCAGCGCCGCATCGGAGAGCGGCACCACGTGGGTCTTCTTGGACTTGCTGCGGCTAGCCGGGATGGTGAGGATGCGCCGCTCGAAGTCGATTTCCTCCCAGCGGGCATCGAGCAGCTCGCGCTTTCTGGCGCCGGTGTAGAGCAAGAGCTGGATGATCTGGCCGACCTGGGTGTTGCGGTTCTTCTCGATCACCGCCAGCAGACGCTGCGCTTCCTCAGCGGAAAGATAGCGCTCGCGCGCGCCGTGATCCTCGAAGAGCTCCACGCCCACGCAAGGGTTGGCATCCTTGGGCAAGACCTCCCAGCGGATGGCGCAGTTGTAGATGAACTTCAGAAGCACCAGCGCCCGGTTGCAGGTGCCCGCGGCGTAGCCCTGCTCTTTGAGGCGCTGGTGCCAGGCGATGACATCGGCGCGGCGGATGCGATCCATGCGCCAAGCGCCAAAGGCCGGCAGAATATGGTGCCTGAGCATGGTGGCGTCGGTGGCCCAGCTGCGCTTGCGCTGGCGGGCGTAGGGCAGATAGCGTTCCTCGACGAAGGCTTGCAGCGTGGGCGGATCGTCAAAGCGCCGCTTCTCAAGCCCGGGGTCGCCGCCTGCATCGAGCAGGGCGCGCATCTGGTAAGCCTTGGCGCGGGCATCCGCCAGGGGCATCTCATCGAGGCGGCCGATGCGCTCAAAGCGCACCTTGCCCTGGTGCCGGTAGCGGAAGTAGAAGGTGGCCCCGCCCGAGGCGCGCAGCTCCAGCACGAAGCCCTTGATCTCGGCATCGAAGAAGTGCGCTGCGCCGGAAGGCGGAACGAACTCGGGCAGGCGGTTGAGGAAGTCCTGGGTGAGGCTTACCCTTGGCATGCGCATGGCCTCCTGTGTGCCTGAGCCATACTGCCATAGCCGGGCCAAGACAGGCAGCGGGCTTGGGTGCTAGACTGTTTGCCCCGATCCAGCCCAGTGCAAGCCAACCAGAACCATGACCACCGCCGCTGACATCTCCTGGGATGACCTCAAAGCGATGATTGCCTCCTTGGCTGAGTCCAGCAAGGAGACTGACAGGCGCTTGCGTGAAACCGATGAGCTCATCCGCGAGCTGCGCGACTCCAGCAAGGAGACCGACCGCCGTTTGCGTGAAACCGACGAGCTCATCCGTGCGCTGCGCGATGCCGATGACCGCATCGACCAGCAGCTTGAAAAGCTCGGCAAGGAGATTGGCGGGCTCGGCAACAAGTTTGGCTACTTCACCGAGGGGCTGGCGCTGCCCTCATTGGAGCGCATCCTGACCGAGCGCTTCGGCATGGAAAACATCTCGCCGCGCCACCGGGTGCGCCGGGGCAAGCGCGAGCAGGAATACGACGTGCTGGCCTGGGCCAACGGCGAGATCAACCTGGCTATCATCGTGGAGGTCAAAAGCCGGGTAGAACGAGCCGCCATCGAGCAGCTTATCAGGCAGCTTGAGCAGCTGCCCGAGCTGATGCCGGAGCTTGCTGGCAAGGCACGCATTGGCATTCTGGCGGGGGTGGAGTGGCAGCCTGGGGTGGCCGAGGAAGCGCAGAGCTTGGGCCTCATGACTGCAACCATCCACGATGAAATCTTCGATCTGACGGTGCCCGAAGGTTTTGAGCCCAAGCGCTGGTGATGCGGGTCAGAGGTTGGTATGAGCTCGGTATGACGAGCTGGCCAAGCATCACCAGCAGAGCAGAAATTCGGCGCTAACCCTTTGATCTGCCAAAGAAAACTTTGGCCAGGCGCGGCATTGGCGGCATAGGGCCGCAGGTGGTATGAGCGTGGTATGAGAAGGCGCGGGCAGCCCACGGGTGTCGGCCTAAGCCTTTGATCTGTCGAAGGCTTGCGGGTGGCTGGCTGTTTCGCTCACTAAAGATGTGAACAAAGTCGAAGGTACGGCTGGCAACGACGTCATCGAGGGTTTGTTCGGCAACTCGAACAACGCCACCTTCAATGCTGGCGACACCATCGATGGCAAGGGCGGCAACGACACCCTGAACCTCATTGCCAACGGCAACACCGCGTCCGACCCGGTTACCGTCAAGGACATCGACCTCATCAACGTCCAGGTGGCCACTACCGTCGGCGGTGGTGCTACGCTTGACGCCTTGCTCTTTACCGGCGTTGGCGCCATCCACAGCAAAGACTCGGTGGGTGATTTGACCATCAACAACCTCAAGCTCGGAACGGCAGTTGGTATCAACAACAGCACCAAGAACTTGACGGCCACCTTCACTGGCACCAGCGGCACCAGCGACGAAGTCACGGTCGAAGTGAACAAGGCCGGCAGCAAGTCTGGCAGCACCACGACGCGCTCCACCATTGATGTAGGCAGCGGCAACACCATCGAAGCCGTCAAGCTCAACGTGCTCGGCGCTGACAACTACATCACCATCAACGGTGGCAACACCAACAAGACCCTCACCATCGTCGGTAATGGCACGGGTGTGGCCGACATCAACACCACCAACGTCGTCACCAAAGTCGACGCCAGCGCCTACAAAGGCAAGCTGGACCTGACCCTGGGCGGCACCTCCAACGTCACCGTCATCGGCACCGCGCAAGACGACACCTTCCGCTTCGGCACCACGCTCAACAGCGCCGACACCATCACCGGCGGCGACGGCACCGACACCTTGCGCGCCACCCTCTCGGCCACCCAAACCCCCACCGTCAGCGGTGTGGAAAAGGCCGTGCTCACCTTCACCGGTACCAATGGCAACTACAACGCCAGCAAGACCAGCGGCATGACGGTGGTGGATGTGATTTCGAAGAGTGGCAACAGTGACCACATCTCCATCTCGGGCGCCAAGGCAGAGCTGGCCACCATCAACGCCCTGCGGCAGAGCACAGGCGATGGTGCCAATCCCTTTGGCAACATCACCGTGGCCTACGCCAGCGGCGCCAAGGCCGACGCGACACTCAACATCGGCGGAGCGGCCGCGCATAACGTTAGCAATGTGACGATTTCAAACGCCACCACGGTCACGGTGCAGTCCAAAGATAAGGATGCCACCATTGGCGGCACGCAGACCTACAACGACGCGACGACGCTCAACTTCATCGCCAAGGATGGGACGCTGACGGGTAGTGGTGCTATCACCGCCGATAAAGTCGAGACCCTCAACGTCACGGCCGATGGCAAGGACGTGAATATTGGTCATGCCAGCAACAGCTTTGACGGCCTCAAGACCCTCAACGTCACCGCCAGCGGCGCCAAGGCAACCGTGCATGCGGAAGCGAGCCCCGGTACTGCCGGAACCAACATCGCCATCAGCGAGGTCAATGTCAAGAGCGCCAACGCGAGCGGCGAGGTCGATGTGACCGTAGAAGGTGATATGGCGGCCGCAGCTGATACCTTTACCATCTCCACCGTCAACTTCGAGGTCAACGGCACCTCCGGCGCCCAGACGCTGAAAATTGTCACGGACTCCAACAACGCCACGATTGCCGCGCTCAACGTCAATGCTGCGGAAAACGCCACGGCAACCGTGGTCTTGGATGAAAGCGGCACTGGTGCGGGCTACACCATCCAAGGCGGCGTCTTCCAAGGCAAGGGCAACATCGTCATTCAAGCCGATACCAACATCAACGCCATTGACCTTCGCAACATCGACCGCACCCTCCTTGGCAGCAGCTCGACCCTGACCATCGACGATGGCAACAACACGGCCCATATATACGGTACCAACGGCAACGATGTGATCAAGGTTGACAACGGTAACGTCACCGTTTATCTGGCCGACAGTTTGGCGTCGAATGGGAAGGACACGATTCAAAATTATGTCGGTTCTTTATCGAATGACAGAATCAATGTCCAGGCCTTCTTGAACTCGACACCCAACGCGGCAACGACGGCGGTTAACGGCTCCAGCAACGACCTTGATTTGGTGACGGGCGGCAATAACGTTGGCTACCTCTACAACGTCACCGGCGGCACACTTTCCGCCAACAAAGTGGTCACATCATCCACCACGGCAAACGGGAAAGTGATCCTGGCTGACAACCAAAAAGCGGTGGTGTTGGTGTCGGCGGTGGGCGGGAGTGGCAACCTCGCGTCTAATGACACGTTCAACGTCTACTACGTTTACGACGCTGACTCCAGTACCACCAGCCAGAACTTCGTGGTCGAACTCGTGGCTACCGTCACCGCTGGAGGCAACATTACCGCAGGCAATTTGTTGGCCAGCATTGTCTGATCGCGCAGGCCAACAACGCACCGGCTGCATAGCGGGTGCGTGAGGCGATAGCCCTTCAAACCCCGCCCTTCGCACGAGGGGCAGGGTTTTTTCCATAAGGGCCTTGCGGACATGCAGGGTCTTTACGGAAGAAACGACAAGGAGCCTTTGCCATCGCCAAGCCTGATCCAGCCCTGATCGCCGTGCTCATCAACCGCGAGCACAGCCGCCTGTCGAGCCAGTACGGTGCTAGGATTGACCGAGGCCGGCGTCGAACGGGCGCTTGCGCGCACGCTGGCCTACCGGAAGCTCGCGATGGTGGACTTTGCCAAAGCAATCCTGCCCAACGAGGACAAAATTCGCTTTGACGAGAAAGATGGCAATGACTAACATGCAGTCATTGCTATCAAGTGGGAGGCGCTCCTGTGGCAGCCTTGACGATTCGTCATGTGGATGATGCCATCGAGCAGGCCCTGCGCATGCGTGCCGCGCAGCACGGGGTGTCGATGGAAGAGGAGGCCCGCCGCATTCTGCGTGAATGCCTTGGTCCGCGTATCCCAACCGCAACCTTTAGGGCAGCGGCTGAAGCAGCGCTTTGCCGAGGTGGCCGATGCGGACTTTGAACTTCCAACGCGCCAGATCTCGCGCACGCCGCCGAATTGGGATGACACGCGGTGAATCTTCTCGACACCAATGTGCTGTCCGAATTCATGCGTCCGCAGCCCGCCGAAGCGGTGACGGCATGGCTGGATCGCCTCGACCCTGAACAGGTGTGGGTCTGCGCTGTGTGCCGCGCCGAAATCGCACTTGGGCTGGCGCTGATGCCTGCGGGCAAGCGCCAAGCGGCGCTGCACTACGCCGCTGTGGTGGCGCAGCGCATACGCGTCGGCCGCCCCATCAGCACCGAAGATGCGCAGATCGCCGCCATTGCACTGGCGCACAATTTCACCCTGGCGACACGCAACGTCTGCGACTTCGAAGGGATCGAGGGCTTGCAGATCACCAATCCGTGGCTCGCCGGCGCATGAACATCCTCTTCATCCATCAGAACTTTCCCGGGCAGTTCAAACACCTGGCGCCGGCCTTGGTGCAGCACGGCCACACGGTCGTCGCGATGACGATGCAAAAGACCGAAGCCAACGAATGGCAGGGCGTCAAACTCGTGCCCTATGCGGTCGGCCGCGGCACCACACCGAACGTGCATCCGTGGGTGAGTGACTTCGAGACCAAGGTCATCCGCGCCGAAGCCTGCTTCCGCGCGGCCTTGCAGATGAAAGTCCAGGGCTTCGCACCCGATGTCATCATCGCCCACCCCGGCTGGGGCGAAAGCCTCTTTCTCAAGGAGGTTTGGCCGCAGGCGAAGCTTGGCATCTACTGTGAGTTTTTCTACCACCCGCGCGGCGCCGATGTCGGCTTCGACCCGGAATTTGCGGTCGCAGAGCCGGGTGACGTCTGTCGTTTGCGCCTCAAAAACCTCAACAACCTGCTGCATTTCGAGGTGGCCGACGCCGGCATTAGCCCAACCCACTGGCAGGCCAGCACCTTTCCGCAGCCCTTCCGGGACAGGATCACGGTGGTGCACGACGGCATCGACACCGAAGCGCTGGCACCCAACCCCGCTGTGCGCCTCACGCTCAACGGCCAGCTGACCTTGACGAAGCGCGACGAGGTGATCACCTTCGTCAACCGCAATCTCGAACCTTATCGCGGCTACCACATCTTCATGCGGGCGCTGCCCGAGATGCTCAAGCGCCGACCGCAGGCCCGGGTGCTGATTGTCGGCGGCAGCGGCGTGAGCTACGGCGCCGCCCCCGAGCCAGGACGCTACGGGGGTCTTACGACTTGGCGTGAGATCTTCGCTGCCGAAGTCCGCCCGCAGATCAGCGATGCCGACTGGGCGCGGGTACATTTCCTCGGCAACATCCCGTACCAGTATTTCATCCCGCTGCTGCAGCTCTCAACCGTCCATGTCTATCTGACTTACCCCTTTGTGCTGTCCTGGAGTTTGCTCGAAGCGATGAGTGTGGGGTGTGCAATTGTGGCGAGCGACACCCAGCCGCTGCGTGAGGCGATCCGGCACGACGAGACCGGTAAGCTGGTGGATTTCTTCGACGTGGCGGGACTGGCCAACGAAGTCTGTGCGCTGCTCGATGATCCGGCCGCAAGGCAGCGGCTGGGCCAGAACGCCCGGCAGTTCGCGCAGGCGAACTATGACCTGCGCACGGTGTGCCTGCCGCAGCAGCTGGCGTGGGTGGAGGGGCTGGTGAAGTGAGCGTGTCGATCAAGCCCGGCGACCGGGAAGCTGATCCCGCCGCCAGTGCCGGTTGTGCCAGCGGCCGGGCAAGTAGCCGCAGGCGAAAAGCAGCGAAGTCCCTCCTAGATCGTTCCTCCTGAGCAAAAAAGCGCGGGAGAATACGTGAAGGGGCTTGCTTCGCTCAAGGATGATTGGCAGAATGTGCCATAAACCAGCCCATGGAGAATGTTATGCCCACACGCAACGTCGTACTGACCGACAGCCAAGCCAAGTTCGTCGAGCAGATGGTGGCCAGTGGTCGCTACCAGAACGCCAGCGAGGTGCTGCGCGAGGGCTTGCGCCTTGTGCAAGCGCGTGAAGCCGAGCAGGCCGCCAAACTCGCCGCTCTGCGCGAGGCGGTGGCGGTGGGCATTGCCGACATCGAGGCCGGGCGATATACCGAATTCAAAGATTCAGCGTCGCTGCGTGCGCACATCAATGGCATCAGCAAGCGTGTGTTGGCGAAACACGGATGAGCTGCTGGACGGTACGTCTGACCGATCGAGCTGCTCAAGATGTCGAAGACATCCTTGATTGGACGCTGGAGCAATTTGGGCCGTTGCAGCTTGAGTCCTACACCGACGTCATCAACGATGCGCTGGAGGCCTTGAACGCAGGGCCGCAGCTGATTGATGTGCGCTGGCGCCCTGAGTTGGGTGATGACGTAGCCACACTGCATGTGGCTCGCCATGGGCGCAAGGGTAGGCACCAGCTGGTGTTTCGTGTCGACGAAACGGCTTGCCTGATCGAAATACTGCGCGTCCTGCACGACAGCATGGATTTGCAGCGGCATCTGGATTCGTGATGTTGTGCGCTTCGGCCGACCTCGCCGCCATCGAGGCGGAATCCATCGGCTGGCTGCCGCTGAGGGACGGTGCTTATTTGCACGTGGGTGACCCGGAAGGCGATGTCATCACCGTGGTGGGTGTGCCGGATGCCAGCATGGCGGGGGTGAATGTGTTGTGGGTGGGGTGAGTTGTTCGGGCTCACCAGCACACATCGCAAGGGTGATTACGATGGATCGGATCAGCTCTCTCCGTCTCCCACCGCGCCACGCACTTGCCCCACGCGCAGCAAGCTCTTCAGGCGGGCCCGATACTCGTGAAGTGCTGTGTAGTCGAGCTGCAGGGGCGCTCCTGGGCTAACAGATACCTGCACGCCAGCAGCTTGCAGTCGATTGATACTGCGCTGGGTATAAGTACGATCCCCATGGGCAATCGCATTTCGAACAACTGCGACCTCGACTGCGCCAGCTTTGCCGTCCTTAACATCGTGCCAATTAGCCGCCGCAGCGTCTAAAAGGCGCTGCCCCCAAACCTCAATCCCACCGACGTCCGTCACATCATCTAAACCGAGTTTATCGGCTGCAGCCGCTTCAGCGAGAGCATAGTATGAGAGAAGAATGGACGCGTTGAGAAGCCAGGTATCAGACACCGCTTGGCGGTGCTGCTCAAGCGAGACTTGGTAGGTTGCCTTTCCATTTTCTGTACGGATTTTGGCTGATGAAGCATCTGCTAACTCCAGAGATTCCCAAAGCTGAGACTCTCGCGCGAAGGCGATCCGTGCACTCTCCAGAAAACGCGTGAGCCGACCCCATTCTGTCCAGATCAACGTTTGCTCCTTATTGCATGGGTCATTTGTAGGGGCTAAGCCCATTGTTCTTTCGGGCACTAATCACCGCACCCGCCCACCAGCCCTGAACCGATCATAGCTATCCTCCACCGGCTCCTCGTCCTCATCCCGCCGCCGCCAACGCCTCTCGGCCTCTGGCATCACCAGCAAGGTCAGCGCGTAGCCGTAGTTGCCAGCCACCACGGTCATCTCGGTGAGCGGCATGTCGGCCGGCTCGCGCGGGAACCAGACCTGGGCGCGGGTGACGTGCGTCTGTGGTGTGCCGGCGCCATTGCGGCTGTGTGCCAATGCGGATTGAGGCAGCTCGATGGTGTGTCTGCGCGTGGCAAAGAAGGCGCCGGACTTGAAGGCCGCCTCGTTCGATGCCGCCCACAGCATGTGGTCATCGCGGCTGGCCACCAGCACGGCGCGCTGCGGCGCAATCTCCAGCCAGCGGATCGCAGCAGCGGTGAGCGACACGCCATACCGGTCGGCGCAGTGCCCCAGCAGGTCAAAGCTCACGGTCTGGCCGTCCACCTGCCTGCGGAAATCATCCAGCGGCATCAGCAGCGCGGTGGCAAACTCGTCGGCCTCCTTCTCAATGTCGCGGCTGCCTCTGCCCTCGCCAGCGGTCTCGATGTCGCTGCTGCCGCAGGCGAACGCTTGCCGCTCGTGGCGATGCAGCAGGTAGTGCCCGAACTCGTGGGCGACTGTGAAGCGCTGGCGGCCCACGGAGCTTGCGGCGCTGTTGTAGAGGATCATCCACTTGGTGCGCTTTTTGTTGGCGGCCAGCAACCCCTCGAACCCGTCCAGGGCTGCGCCTTGGACCTTGGCAATCGGCGCATCAGGAAATCGCTGCTGGCTGTACTCGAGCGCCAGGTCTTCCACCGGCACCGGAAAGCGCTGTCAGGCGACACCGTAAATTGACCCCCTAGCGACACGAGGAACTGACCCCCTCGTTCGCAAGGAGGCCATCGTTGGAAACGAAGCACATTGAGGTAGATCCTGTGCGCCGTGTGGTTTGCGGAGTGCAGGAGATGTTGGAGCCGGAAGCGAT
>NZ_VJON01000062.1 GCF_007556685.1 Tepidimonas charontis
CTCATTGCGGCCGTGCGCCTCATCGGCCGGTGGCTCGCCCAGCGGCGGCCAACCGAGACCAGTGGCGCCAACCCTGCCCAGCTGCGGCTAAGGGCGGCGTGAAAATGAATTTTTCAGGGACGACTATGTGCTGGGGCTGTGCGGATACCTTCGCACGTCAGTCCTGCCCCGGCTGTGCACAGCCCCCAGGTGCCGAGACCAAAGACCATGTTTGACAAGATCTTGATCGCCAACCGCGGCGAAATCGCCTGTCGAGTGGCTGCCACGGCGCGGCGGCTGGGCATCCGCACCGTGGCCGTGTATTCCGACGCCGACGCGCACGCGCGCCACGTTGCCGCCTGCGACGAGGCGGTGTGCATCGGCACCGCTGCGCCCCAAGACAGCTACCTGCGCGGCGAGCGTATTCTCGACGCCGCGCGCGCCACGGGCGCGCAAGCAATTCACCCCGGCTACGGCTTTCTGAGTGAGAACGAGGGCTTCGCGCAAGCGTGCGCCGATGCGGGACTGGTGTTCATCGGTCCGCCGCCGGCGGCCATCGCCGCCATGGGGCTGAAGGCGCAGTCCAAGCGCCTGATGGAGGCGGCCGGGGTGCCGTTGGTGCCCGGCTACCACGGCGCCGATCAAGACCCGCGCGTTCTCAAGGCCGAAGCCGAGCGCATCGGCTACCCGGTCTTGATCAAGGCCAGCGCCGGCGGTGGCGGCAAGGGCATGCGGCGCGTGGATGACCCGGCGGCCTTCGAGGAAGCGCTGGCGGCGTGCCAGCGCGAGGCGCTGGGCAGCTTTGGGGATGCCGCGGTGCTGATCGAAAAATATGTGCAGCGCCCACGCCACATCGAAATTCAGATTTTCGCCGATGCGCACGGCAACGCGGTGTACCTGTTCGAGCGCGACTGCTCGGTGCAGCGGCGCCACCAGAAGGTGCTGGAGGAAGCCCCCGCTCCTGGCTTGCCGGCCGAGCTGCGCGAGCGCATGGGACTGGCGGCGGTGGCGGCGGCGCGCGCCGTTGGCTACGTGGGCGCGGGCACGGTGGAGTTCATCGTCGAGCAGCCGCTGGGCTACGACCACCCCGAAGCGATGCGCTTTTACTTCATGGAGATGAATACCCGGCTGCAGGTCGAGCATCCGGTGACGGAGGCCATCACCGGGCTGGACTTGGTCGAGTGGCAGCTGCGCGTGGCCGCCGGCGAACCCTTGCCGCTGTCGCAAGGCGAGCTGCGTTTTCGCGGCCACGCCATCGAGGCGCGCATTTGCGCCGAAAACCCCGACAATCAATTCCTGCCCGCGACCGGGCGGCTACACGTGTACCGCAAGCCAGCCTGCAGCGCCTTCACGGTGGCCGATGTGCGCATCGACGACGGCGTGGACGAAGGCGACGTCATCAGCCCGCACTACGACTCGATGATCGCCAAGCTGATCGTGCGTGGCGACACGCGCGCGCAAGCCCTGGCGCGGCTGGATGCCGCGCTGGCGCAGCTGCACATCGTGGGCGTGGCCAACAACGTGGCGTTTTTGCGTCGGGTGGTGCGCAGCGATGCGTTTGCGCACGCCCGGTTGGATACCGCGTTGATCGAGCGCGAACGGGCGGCCTTGTTCGGGCCACCGGCGCTGCACGCCCCAACCGCCGTGGCGGTGGCCGTGGCGCATACCCTGGCCAGTGAGCCAGCGGCCGCCGGGGCTGCGGCGGCGCACGGCGGCCACGATCCGTGGGACGCGCGCGATGGCTTTGCCAGCCACGGCGAGCGCCACCGCCATTTCGCCTTTCGATGGGGCGACGACCCGGTGCCGGCGCGTCTGACCCGGCGCCGCGATGGCACGTACTGGCTGGCGGTCGGCGAAGGGGAGGCGGCCTGTGCCGGCCCGCTGTACTGGCGCGCCGATCCAGGTGGCGGTTGGGCCTTGGGGGTGACGTTCGGCGGCGCGTCGCTGCGCGCCACCGTCTACGCCGAGGGCGAGCGGCTGCATCTGTTCACGCCCGACGGTGCCGCCGTGCTGGTGACGGTGGACGAGTTGGCGCACGCGGGAGACCACGCGGCCGAAGGCGGGCGGCTGACCGCGCCGATGCCGGGCAAGGTGGTGGCCTTGCTGGTGCAGCCCGGCGCCGCGGTGAAAAAAGGGCAGGCTCTGGCGGTGCTGGAAGCCATGAAGATGGAGCACACCATCACCGCGCCGGCCGACGGCACGGTCGCCGAATGGCTGTATGCTCCGGGCGACGCCGTGCTCGAAGGCGCAGAGCTGTTGCGTCTGAGCCCCGCCTGACCACTGAGCGTGTCTGTCATGCCGTACCCCAACCGTGTCCGCCTCATCGACGTCGCGCCGCGCGATGGGCTGCAAAACGAAAAACAGCCCGTAGCGGCGGCGGTCAAAATCGAACTCGTGCATCGGCTGCAGGCCGCCGGGCTGCGCGAAATCGAGGTCACCAGCTACGTCAGCCCCAAGTGGGTGCCGCAGATGGCCGACAACCACGAGGTGATGACCGGCATCACCCGCCAGCCGGGGGTGCGCTACGCGGTGCTGACGCCCAACATGAAAGGCTTGGAGGCGGCGCTGGCCGACCGGCCCGACGAGATCGTGGTGTTCGGCGCCGCCAGTGAAACCTTCAGCCAAAAGAACATCAACTGCAGTATCGCCGAGAGCATCGAGCGCTTCGCCCCCGTGGTGGCCGCGGCGCTGCAAGCCGGTGTGGCGGTGCGCGGCGCCATCAGCTGCGCCCTGGGCTGTCCGTATGAAGGGGACATCGCGCCTGAGCGTGTGGGCGAGCTGGCGCGGCTGATGAAGGACATCGGCGTGCAGCGGGTGGACATTGCCGACACCATCGGGGTTGGCACCCCGCTGAAGGTGCAGCGCGCCTTCGAAGCGGCGCTGGCCCACTACGACCTCGATCACGTCAGCGGTCACTTCCACGACACGTATGGCCAGGCGCTGGCCAATACGCTGGCGGCGCTGCAGATGGGGGTGTGGAACTTCCAGTCGTCGGTGGCGGGGCTGGGCGGCTGTCCGTATGCCCGGGGGGCCACCGGCAACGTGGCCACCGAAGACGTCGTTTATCTGCTGCACGGACTGGGCATCGACACCGGCATCGACCTGGACGCGCTGGTGGACGCGGGGGCATGGATCAGCGCGCAGTTGGGACGGCCGACCGGCTCGCGCGTCGGCCGAGCCCTGCTGGCCAAGCCCGCCGCTGCCGCCGGGGCGGCCGCGCAGGGGCATTGAATGGCAAAAGCGCCCGACAAACCCTGGCCCGACGGCGTGCGTCGGGTTGCCCACGCGCTGCAGGCGTTGGGCACTGGCCGTGCGCCGGTGCTGCTCGACGCCGCCGCGCGCACCGCCCAACAAGCTGCCGATGCGCTGGGGGTGGCGCTGGGCCAAATCGCTAAAAGCATCATCTTCCGCCGCCTGCCCGACGATACGGCGGTGCTGGTCATCACCAGCGGCGACCGCCGGGTGGATGAGGCCAAGGTGGCGCCGCTGGTGTGCGCGCCAGGCCAGTCGCTGGCGCGCGCCGACGCTGCTTTCGTCAAGGCAGCCAGCGGATTTTCCATCGGGGGTGTGGCGCCGCTGGCCCATGCCCGGCCACCGGTGACCTTGATCGATGCCGAGCTGTTTCGCTTCGACGTCATTTGGGCCGCCGCCGGGCACCCGCACGCGGTTTTTCGCCTGACCCCACAGGAGCTGCGGGCTTGGACGGGGGCGCCGGTGGCGGACGTCACGCAGCGCTAGCATCGCGGCCCGCATGACTGCCCCGCCCGCTCCCGCGCCGCGTCCCGTCACGCTGGTCGAAGCCCGCCGCCGTCGCCCTGCGGTGGGTGGCGGTGTGCCGTCGCCCTGCGTGGGGGTGTGCCGCATCGACCCCGCCACCGGTTGGTGTGCCGGGTGTTGGCGCACGCTGGACGAGATCGCCGCGTGGGGCGGTAGTGACGACGCGACGCGTCTGCGCATTTGGGCCGCCGTCGAGGCGCGGCAGACCCGTCAGCGCGGCCACTCAAATTCCTGAGCGTGCCCGGCCGCCAAAGGTGGCGGCACTGCGGTGTCGGCGCTGCGCCCGTGTCACGGGCGTGCATCGCTGGCTGCTGGACGCAGACGCGACAGCCCTTGGCAGCGCGCGCGGCCTGCCGTACAGTGCGCACGACAGCGGCCACCCGGCCTGCCGTTTTCCGTGCGAAAGGAGGAATCGGTGCAGCAAGGCGTTCAGGAACGACCCCTGGTGCGTTTGAGGCGCGCCACACCCAAGGGCCGCGCCCCGACAGCCGAGGCGCGCGCCACGGTGGCGCGCCTGTGCGACGGCCTGGCGCCGCGGCGCGACCTCTTGATCGAGCACCTCCACCGCTTACAGGACGGCCTCGGTGGGCTGACGCGCGACGTGCTGGCGGCACTGGCCGAGCGACTGCGCCTGAGCCAAGCCGAGGTCTACGAGGTGGCCACCTTTTACCATCACTTTCGGGTGCTGCCCGATGATCATGCGGCGCCGCGGGTGACGGTGCGCGTGTGCACCAGCTTGCCGTGTGCCTTGGCCGGAGCGGAGGCGGTTCTGGCACGCGTGCGCGCCGCCGTCGCAGACGACCCCGCGGTGGCGGTGGAGGCCGTGCCCTGCATTGGCCAGTGCCACCAGGCGCCGGCGGCCTGGGCGGGGCAGCGCCAGGTGGCGCCGGCCGACGCGTCCATGCTGGCAGCGATCGTCGCCAGTGGCGAGACCGGGCCGCGCCCGCTGCCGGCCAGCGGTGCGCCGGCGCAACCGCACGACTATGCCCAGCTCGAGCGCCTGCTGCGTGGCGAGCTGCGCCCCGTGGATGTATTGCGCGAGCTGGAGGCCAGCGGCCTGCGCGGCTTGGGCGGCGCGGGTTTTCCCGCTTGGCGCAAGTGGGCCACCGTGGCCGGCCAGCCGGGGCCGCGCGACGGTGTGGTCAACGTGGACGAGGGCGAGGTTGGCACCTTCAAAGACTGGCATACCCTGGCGCACGCGCCGCGCCCGGCGCTGGAGGGGATGCTCATCGCCGCTGCCGTCGTCGGCTTGGAGCGGCTGTGGATCTATGTGCGCGACGAATACCCGGACGTGCGTGCCTTGCTGCATGAGGAGCTACAAGCGCTGCAGGCGCGGCTGCAGGCGTGGCGGCAACGCTACCCAGTGGCGTTTGGTGTGCCGCACCCGGATACGCCGGGGCAGCGCCCGTTGCTGCCGGCGGCCGGCCCGGAGATCCTGCTGCGCCGCGGCGCCGGTGCCTATGTGTGCGGCGAGGAGTCGGCGCTGATCGAATCGTTGGAAGGGCGGCGTGGACTGCCGCGGCTGCGCCCGCCCATCACGGCGGTGCGTGGCGTCTTTGGCCGCCCGACGCTGGCGCACAATGTCGAGACCCTGTGGTGGGTGCCGACCGTGCTGCGCGACGGCGGTGCGGCCTGGGCCGCTGCGGGTGTGCGCGGGCGCGTCGGCTGGCGGCGCTACAGCGTCAGTGGGCGGGTGCGCCGGCCCGGCTGCTACCTGTTGCCTGCTGGCAGCACGGCGCGCGAGGTGATCGACGCCGCCGGCGGTATGGCCGAGGGGCACCGGCTCTACGCCTTCTTGCCCGGAGGGGCCTCCGGCGGCATTTTGCCGGCGGCGCTGGCCGACCTGCCGCTGGATTTCGACACGCTGGCCGACCACGGCGCTTTCGTTGGTTCGATGGCGCTGATCGTCCTGTCGGAGGCCGATCGGGCGCGCGACGCCGCGCTGGCCATGATGCGCTTCTTCGCGCATGAATCGTGTGGTCAATGCACGCCGTGTCGTGCCGGCACCACCCAGGCGCTGGCGCTGCTGCAGGCGCCGGTGTGGGATCAGACCCGGTGGGCCGCGCTGTCGCAGGTCATGCGCGATGCGTCCATCTGCGGCTTGGGCCAGGCCGCACCCAACCCGGTGGACAGCGTGCTGCGCTATTTTGCCCACGAGGTGACGCCATGACGTTTGCCGCGAACCCCGCAACCCCCGTGTCGGGATCATCGCAGGCCATCGCCTTCACCCTGGACGGGCAGCCGGTGCAGGCCCGCCCCGGTGAAACCCTGTGGGACGTGGCGCGCCGCGTCGGCACCGAACTGCCGCACCTGTGCCACCGGCCCGGCCTGCCGCCGGCGGGCAACTGCCGCGCCTGCGTGGTGGAGGTGGTGGGCGAGCGTGTGTTGACTGCCGCCTGTTGCCGCGCGCCCGAACCGGGCATGCGGGTGCGCACCGACAGCGCGCGCGCCGTGCAGGCGCGCCGCACCGTGCTGGAGCTGCTCGCCGCCGACGCGCCCGACAGCGCCGCCCTGCACGCCGACAGCGAGTTGGTGCACTGGCAGCGCGCCACCGGCGCCGAGCCGGGGCGCTGGCCGGCGCGTGGGGCGGCACAGGCGGCGGCTGCGGCGGATACCACCCACCCCGCCATCACCGTGCGGTTGGATGCGTGCATCCAGTGCACCCGCTGCGTGCGCGCCTGCCGCGACCTGCAAGGCAACGACGTGCTCGGCCTGGCGGGGCGTGGCGCGCAGGTCCACATCGTGTTCGATCAGGGTGACGCCGTGGCCGACAGCACCTGCGTGGCCTGTGGCGAGTGCGTGCAGGCATGCCCCACCGGCGCCTTGGCGCCGGCCAATGGGGCGCTGGCGCGGCGCAGCGAGCGTCGGGTCGATACCATTTGTCCGTACTGCGGCGTGGGGTGTGCGATCACGGTACACGTGGCCGAAGGCCGGGTGCTGCGCGTCGATGGGGCCGACGGCCCCGCCAACGCGGGGCGGCTGTGCGTCAAGGGGCGCTTTGGACTGGACTATGTGCACCATCCGCGCCGGCTGACGACACCGCTGCTGCGTCGCCCGGGCGTTCCCAAAGACCCGGCGCTGCTGTTGCCCGGCCCCGACGGTCGCGTGAACGAGGATGCGTGGTGGGCGCAGTTTCGTCCTGCCACGTGGGAGGAGGCACTGGATGCCGCGGCTGCGGGCCTGGCACGCGTGCGCGACGCCGCCTGGGCCGCCGGAGTGCACGGACGTGCGATGCCGGTGGCCGGCTTCGGTTCGGCCAAGGGCAGCAACGAAGAAGCCTATCTGTTCCAAAAACTGATCCGCAGCGCGTTTCGCACCCACAACGTCGATCACTGCACCCGGCTGTGCCATGCCTCCAGCGTCGCCGCGCTGATGGAGGCGATCGGCTCGGGGGCGGTGAGCAACCCGGTGCGTGACTGCGCGCTGGCCGATCTGATCGTCGTCATCGGCGCCAACCCGGTGCAAAACCATCCGGTGGCCGCCACCTGGATCAAAAACGCGGTGCGTCGTGGCGCGCGTCTCGTCCTCATCGACCCGCGCCGCACCGAGCTGGCGCGCGTCGCCTGGCGTACGCTCACTTTCACGCCGGGTACCGACGTGGCGCTGCTCAACGCCTTGCTGCACGTCATCGTCAGCGAAGGTCTGGTCAACGACGCCTTCGTCGCTGCGCGCGTGCAGCCGGGCGACCTGCAGGCGCTGCGGGCGCACCTGCAAGCCTTTACCCCAGAGGCGATGGCGCCCCTGTGTGGCATCGATGCGGCCACCCTGCGGGAGGTCGCGCGCGCCTACGCCACGGCGCCGGCCAGCCTGATTTTCTGGGGCATGGGCGTGGCGCAGCACAGCCACGGCACCGACAACGCGCGCGCCCTGATCGCGCTGGCGCTGCTGACCGGGCAGATCGGTCGGCCCGGTACCGGCCTGCATCCGCTGCGCGGTCAAAACAACGTGCAAGGCGCCAGCGACGCCGGGCTGATCCCGATGGTGCTGCCCGACTACCACCGAGTCACCGACCCGGCCCACCGGGCCGTGGCGGAGGCCGCCTGGGGATTGCCGGCCGGCTTTTTGCCCGCCGAGCCCGGTTTGACGGTGGTCGAGATCCTGCACGCGGCCGCCGAAGGGCGCATCCGCGCCATGCTGATCCAGGGCGAAAACCCGGCGATGAGCGACCCCGACGCCGCGCACGCGCGCGCGGGTTTGGCACGGCTGGAGCACTTGGTGGTCAGCGACCTGTTCCTGACCGAGACGGCGGCGCTGGCCGATGTGGTGCTGCCCGCTGCCGCGTGGCTGGAAAAAACCGGTACGGTTACCAACACCGACCGTACGGTCCAACTCGGCCGCCCGGTGCTGTCGCCGCCGGGGCAGGCGCGCGCCGATGCCTGGATCCTGGAGCAGCTGGCGCGCCGACTGGGGCTGAACTGGCACTACGACATCGACCCGCTGGGCGGCGCCCCCACCGCCGACAGCGGCATTGGCCGCGTGTTCGACGAGATGGCGGGCCTGATGCCGGCACTGAGCGGCCTGCGCTGGCAGCGGCTGCTGCGCATCGGCGCCATCACGCACCCGGTGCCCAGCGCCGATGACCCCGGGCATCCGGTCGTATTCACCGAGCGCTTTCCCACCCCGGACGGGCGCGCGCATCTGGTGCCGGCCCGGTTGGGCGCGCCGGCCGAACCGGCGGATAGCGCCTATCCCTATGTGCTGATCACCGGGCGGCAGCTGGAGCACTGGCACACCGGCGCCATGACGCGCCGCAGCGCGGTGCTCGACGCGCTGGAGCCGGTGCCGCACGTCAGCCTGCATCCGCAGACGCTGCAGAGCTTGGGTGTGCGGGTGGGCGAGCGCGTGTGCCTGCGCAGCCGCCGCGGCAGTGTGACGGCGGCTGTGCGTGCCGACGAGGCGGTACCGGCGGGCGTGGCGTTTTTGCCCTTTGCCTATGCCGAAGCCGCGGCCAATTTACTCACCATCGCCGCGCTCGATCCGGTGGCCAAAATCGCCGAGGTCAAATACTGCGCCGTGGCCATCGAACCGGTGCGTGCGCCCGCGGCCGAGGCGGCGGCCCTTTGACCTGGTGCGCGGCAAGCCTCGGCCTTCAGGCCGGGGAAGGATAGCGGGGACGCCGTAGGCGTCCTTTGGGCGGTCAGTGTGGCGTCTGCTGCTGTTCGATGTACTGGCGGATGATCTCGATGGGTGCACCGCCGCAACTGCCAGCGAAGTAGGACGGCGACCACAGGGCACCGCCCCACAGCTTCTTGCGGATGCTCGGGTAGTTCTTTTTGCGGATCATGCGGCTGGACACGCCCTTCAGGCTGTTCACCAGCGCCGAGACGGCGACCTTGGGCGGGTAGCTCACCAGCAGGTGGACGTGATCGTCCTCACCGTCGAACTCCACCAGTTCCGCCTCGAAGTCGGCGCAGACGCTGGAGAAGATGTTACGCAGGTCGTCGAGGATTTCCTTGGTAAACACTTCGCGCCGGTATTTGGTCACGAAGACCAAATGCACGTGCATCAGAAAGACGCAGTGCCTGTCCGCGCCGAATATCGTTGTCGTTGCTCATAGGCCAAGCGTATCATTTCGCCCAGGCAACGTCTGCAAGCCTTCAGATACGAACTGATGCCGACCGGCTAACAGCAGCGCCAGATGCGCCGCTTTGCCGGGTCGTGCCGCTTCGTCTTCAACAAGGCGCTGGCGTTGCAGAAGGAACGCTACGAGCAAGGCGAGAAGAAGCTCGGCTACGCCGGCCTGTGCAAGCT
>NZ_VJON01000063.1 GCF_007556685.1 Tepidimonas charontis
CTGTACAATCACCACATCCCCCAGAAAGCCCTGGGACATGTCCCGCCCATCGAGGCCATGAAAAGATGGTACAAAGAAAAACCGGAACTTTTCATAAAAGTGCCACGTAATCGTCCGGGACCTGACAGTTAGCCTTCTCGCTTTCGCCGGGCCAGGCGGGCGATGCCCCAGCCGGTCGCGCCCTGCTGCATGCCCTGCCACCCCTGAGCGCGCGCTGCCATCTGGTCATGGATCGCGCCTACGAGGGCAATGAAACCCGGCAGCTCGCGCTGGATCTGGGCCTGAATCCGGTCGTGCCCCCGCATCCGCTGCGGGCCCAGCCATGGGCGTACAACACCGAGATCTACAAGCGCCGCAACGAAATCGAGCGCCTGTTGCGCCGTCTGAAAGGGTTCCGCCGCATCTTCAGCCGCTTCGACAAGCTCGACGTCATGTTCGCGGCCTTCATCCACTTCGCACTGATCGTCGAATCGTTGCGATAGTGTTAACAGGCCCTAGGTGCACGTCGCCTCCTGCGCCACCATCACCAAACGATCCAGCGCCTGGGCCAGATGACCCACGGTGCGCTCGATATGCAGCAGTTTCTCCAGCCCGAACAGACCGACGCGGAAGGTCCGGAAGTCGGCCGGTTCGTCGCACATCAGCGGCACCCCCGCGGCGGTTTGCAAGCCAACTGCGGCAAATTTTTTGCCATTGGCGATCTCGGGGTCGTCGGTGTAGCTCACTACCACGCCCGGTGCCTGGTAGCCGGGCGCGGCCACACTTGCCAGACCACGCGCCTCGAACAGGGCCCGCACGCGCTGGCCCAGCTCGAACTGCGCCGCGCGCATCGCCGCAAAGCCGTGTGCGCGCGTCTCCTGCATCACATCACGCAGTCGCGCCAGCGCATCGGTGGGCATGGTGGTGTGGTAGACGTGGCTGCCTTGCTCGTAGGTTTCCATCACCTGCAGCCACTTTTTCAGGTCGCAGGCAAAGCTGGTGCTGGTGGTGCCGTCGATGGCATGGCGCGCGCGCTCCGACAGCATCACCATGGCGCAGGCCGGCGAGCCGCTCCAGCCCTTTTGCGGCGCGGAGATCAGCACATCCACGCCCGTGGCGCGCATGTCCACCCATACGGCGCCCGAGGCGATGCAGTCCAGCACGAACAAGCCCCCCACACCGTGCACGGCCTCGGCCACGGTGTGCAGGTAATCGTCCGGCAACATCAGGCCAGCGGCCGTCTCCACGTGCGGCGCAAACACCACCGCCGGGCGCAGCGTCTGGATCGTGTGCACCACCTCCTCCAGCGGGGCGGGTGCCCAGGGAGCGCGCGCGTCATCGTGGGTGCGGCGCGCTTTGCAGACGGCGCTTTCGGCCGGGATGCGGCCCATCTCGAAAATCTGCGTCCAGCGGTAGCTGAACCAGCCATTGCGAATGACCAGCACGCGCTGCCCGCTGGCGAACTGGCGCGCCACCGCCTCCATACCGAAGGTGCCGCTGCCCGGCACCAGCGCCACGGCATGGGCGCCATAGACCTCTTTCAGGATGGCGCCGATGTCGGTCATCACGCGCTGAAAGCGCCGCGACATGTGGTTGAGCGCGCGGTCGGTGTAGACCACCGAAAATTCCAGCAGACCGTCGGGGTCGATGTGGGGCAGCAGGCCTGGCATGGCAAGTCTCCGAAAGTTGCCGCCAGCTCACACTCGGCTGGCGTACATACGGGGTTCAGCTTAGCATGTCGCCACGCCACGCGCCCACCGCCGCCCGCACCACCCCTTGCAGGCTGCCGCTGCGCGCATACACGGCGCGCAGCGCGCTGGCGTGGTTGCCCGCGCTGCCGGCCACGCGCTCGATTTCCTGCAACGCCGCCACGCTGTCCAAGGCCTCGGCATGCGGCTGCAGCCGCCGCACGGTGGCCAAGACGTCTTCGCGAATCGACAGCGGCTCGCGCGTGCGCGGGTGCACCAATGTACCCTCCAAACCGAAACGACAGGCCTGAAAGCGGTTGTAGGTATAGACGAGGTAGTCGTCTTCTTCGGGGGCCGGATCGCCGCCCTCCAGCAAGTATCGGCACAGGGCTTGCAAATAGCCGGCCAACGCGGCGGCGCGCTCCACCGTCAGGGGGGTGTCACATACCCGCAGCTCGATCGTGCCGTACTCGGGCTTGGGACGGATGTCCCAATAGAAGTCCTTCATCGACTTGACCACGCCCGTGGACTCCATCTTGCGAAAATAGCCCCGCTCGAAATCGTCCCAGCGCAGCACGAACGGCGCACGGCCACTGAGCGGAAACGCAAACACCGAATTGAGCCGCGCCGAGTCGAACCAGGTGTCGACCCCCTGGAAAAAGGGCGACGAGGCCGACAACGCGATGAAGTGCGGCACATAGCGGTTGAGCGCGTGCAGTAAAAACAGCGCCTCGTCGGCCGAGCGACAGCCGATGTGCACGTGTTGGCCAAACACCGTGAATTGCTTGGCCAGATAGCCGTATAAACCCGACAGCTGCTGAAAGCGCGGTTTGTCGAAGATACGTTGTTCGAACCAGCGCTGAAAGGGGTGGGTGCCGCCACCGGCCAGCTCGACGTTGAGCCGATCGGCTGCCGCGACCAAGGCGTCACGCATCGCGCGCAGTTGCGCCAGCAGCGCGTCGTGCCGGGTGTGCACCCCGGTGGCAATCTCGATCATGCTCTGTGTCATCTCGGGCGTGACGCTGCCCGGAAACGGCGCGCGCTTGAGCAAGGCCAGCAGGTCATCGGCGCTGCTCGACAAATCCTGGTCGTAGGTGTTGACGATTTGCAGCTCCAGCTCCACCCCCATCGACAACGCATCCGAGGTCTTGAATGGCTCCAAGGGCATGGTGCGCTTCCCTCCGCTCAGGCTCGCGCCGTGTGGTCGTCTGCAGACCGGATGGCCTCCCGTGGGCCGGCTGGCGCGGGCGACGACCCCGCCGCCAAGGCAGACCGTTCGCCACCGCTGGACGCACCACGGCGTCCGCTGCCGTCAGCCTCGCGCGCGGCACGCAAGGCCCACAAGGTCAGCACCGGCCCCGCCAGCTCCAGCAGCAGCAACGCGGCGCTGGCGTGCCACAGGGCTTGCGGCGCCGGACCCAATCCCAGCGCAGCGCTGCGCTCCAGCAGCACCAGGGTCATGGCGGACATCGGCAGCAAGGCCACCCCTGTCAAAACGCCTTTGCGCACCGTGGTGCCGCTGGGCACGGCCAGCGCGGCGTTCAGCGCCACCGGCACTACCAACCGCGCCGCTACGATGAGCGCCGCCACTGCCCACACGGCGCCGTCGGCCAAGGCCGACCACGACGTGCGCGCCCCGACATAAACGAATAGAAACACCCCCAACGTCAGCCCCAGTGTGCCGAAGTCGCGCTGCGCGTTGGCCACCCAGGCCAAGCGCTCGCGCAGCAATACGCCAAAGCTGAGCGCCGCCAGCAGAGGCGACAGGCGCAAGGCATCGGCCACCACCGTCAACCACACCAGAGCCAAGGCGTAGCCCACCGTGGGCACCGCCGACGACGGATAAGCACCGCGCATCAGCGCCGACAACACCACGGCCAACGCCACCCCCAAGGCCACCGACAGCAAGCCAGCGTACAAACTACTTAACAGGGCTTGCCCCCAGTCGCCTTCGGCGCTCAAAAACCAGTAGGCCGAGGCCAGCTTGAGCAGCAGCACCGCCAGCACCGACTGGATGGCGGCCAAGTGCAGCATCCGCTCCGTCACCTGGCCGGCGGCGCGCGCGTCATTGGCCACGCGCAGCAAGGCCGCGGGCGACGCCGCCACTGCTGCTGCCGCCAGCAGCGCACGCCACGGCTCGGTCACACCCAGGGCGGCCAGCCCGCGGTATAGAGCGGCGAACAGGGCCAAGGATTGCAACACGCCCAGCGCCGGCACCCAAGGATTACGCCGAAACCAGCCGAGGTGGATGCGGCAGCCCAGCTCGAACAGCACCAGGGCTAACGCCAGCTGCGCGAGCAAGGCACCGCCTTCGTGCGGCACCCGCAGCGACGCCACCCCCCCCAACGCGCCGCCCACCAACCCGACGGCCACGTACGTGCTCACGCGCGGCAGGCCCCGTGCGTGCCAGCGCTCGCCCAGCCACCAGGCCAACCACAGTACCGCTGGCCAGGCCACCAGCGCGCCCCATCCTTGGCTCAGCATGTTCATATGGGTGCGACCGCAAAGCGCGCCTGCAGTTCCTGCAAGCCAAGCTCATCGAGCAGCCGCTGCAGGCGCTGCGCGGCGCTGCGCGAACGCCGGCCGCTGCGACGCGCGATGATGAGTTCGTTTTTCAACGAATGCTCCCAACCCACCAACTCGGTCACCGATACCTCGTAGCCGCTGGCCTGCAGCCGCAAGCAGCGCAGCACGTTGGTGACTTGGCTGCCCAATTCGCGCGTGTGCAGCGGGTGTCGCCACAGCTCGGCCAGGGGCGTGCGCGCCAGCTGCAACGCCTTGTGACGCCGCAACACGGCCGCCACCTCGGCCTGACAGCACGGCACCAGCACCACCGCCTGGGCCTGGCGCTGCAGGGCAAAGTCGATCGCGTCATCGGTGGCGGTGTCGCAGGCGTGCAGCGCGGTCACCACGTCCACCGTGGCTGGCAGCGTGGCCATCGCCTCGCGCACCGTGGCGGCGACGAAGTGCATGCGCGCGAAACCCAGGCGCTGCGCCAGCGCCGCCGAGCGCTCGACCAGCTCGGCGCGCGCCTCCACGCCCCACACCGACCCCTGCGCACGCTGGGCAAAAAAACGGTCGTAGAGCAAAAAACCCAGATACGACTTGCCCGCGCCGTGATCCACCAAGGTCACGTCACCGCGTGCCTGCAGCGCCTCATGCAACAGCGGCTCGATGAATTGCAGCAGGTGGTTGACCTGCTTGAGCTTGCGGCGTGAATCCTGGTTGAGCCGCGCATCGCGCGTCAGAATGTGCAGCGCCTGCAGCAGCGCTATCGACTGGCCGGGATACAGCTCGGCCAGAACTTCGGGCGGCGGCGCGGACGCGCCGCGCGGTTGCGGCTTGATGGCACCCATTCACCGATGATACGCAGACGGTGCTACGATAGTCCAGCGAAAGTCGCCGCTTACCCGCAGAGGAGACAGCCATGAGCACGATCGTCGGCTATGTCACCCCCAAGCCGAAGGAGCAGCGCCTGCGGCGCTATCCGACCAAGGTGATCAACATCATCGGCGGGCCGGGCTGCGACAAGTCGCTCTACAGCTCGGCCATCGTGCTCAAGCTGCACCTGATGGGCAAGACGGTGGAGTGGGTGCCCGAGGTCGCCAAATCCTTGGTGTGGCAGCGCGACTTCGAGGCGTTGCGCAACCAGTACGGCATTGCGCTGCAGCAGTTCCGCATCCTCGACCTGCTGGACGGGCAAACGGCCTTTCTGGTCACCGAGGGGGGCCTGCCGCAGCTGCTCTACTACAACGCCCACTACCCGGACAATATCTGCGACGAGGCCAAAACCCGTGCCCAGATCCTGGAGTGGTACCGGCAGTTCGACAACATCAACCTGTTCGCCCAGCGCGACCCCGACAAGCCCTACGTCAGCGTGGGCCGACTGCAAGACGAAAACCGCGCACGCGAAATCGACAACGAAATGCGCACGCTGCTGTCGGCGGAGGGCATCAAATACACCTTGATGCCCTCCGATCACCGCAAAATCATCGAGTGGACGGCGTCCTTGGCTTGACGCCGGCGCCCGGAAGCTGCCGCTCAGACCAGCAGCGCATTGACCCGGCGCACGTAGCCGGCCGGGTCCTCCGGCAGGCCACCTTCGGCCAGCAGCGCCTGATCGAACAGCACCAGCGCGTAGTCGTCGAAGCGGTCGCCTGCCTGCGCCAGCTTTTGCACCAGCGCGTGCTTGGGGTTGAGTTCCAGAATCGGCTTGACCTCGGGCGCCTTCTGGCCCGCGGCCTTCAGCAGCCGCGCCAGCTGCAGCGAATATTCGCCGTCCTCCACCACCAAGCAGGCGGGTGAGTCGACCAGTCGCGATGTCACGCGCACGTCTTTGGCGCGGTCTTTGAGCGTCGCGCGCAGCCGCTCCAACACCGGTTTCAACGACTCGGCGGCCTCCTCGGCGGCTTTTTTCTCGCTTTCGTCCTGCAGCTCACCCAGATCGACCGCTCCCTTGGCCACGCTGCGCAGCGGGGTGCCGTCGAATTCATGCAAAAACGACATCGCCCACTCGTCGATGCGGTCGCCCAGCAGCAACACCTCGATGCCCTTTTGCCGGAACACTTCCAGCTGCGGACTGTGGCGGGCCGCGGTCAAGGATTCCGCCGTCAGGTAGTAGATGGCCTGCTGCCCCGGCTTCATGCGTGCCTTGTAGTCGGCCAGACTGACGGTGGGCGCGTCGCTGTGGGTGCTGGCAAAGCGCAGCAAGCGCGCGATGCGCTCGCGGTTGGCCATATCTTCACCCAGGCCCTCTTTCAGCGTCAGCCCGAACTCGGCCCAGAAGCGGGTGTATTTGCCAGCGTCGCGCTGCGCTAGCGCCTTTTCCTCGTCGCTGAGTTTGTCCCAGGCCTCGCCCTCGGGCAGGCGGTCGCGCGCGGCCAGGTCTTCCAGCATGCTCAGCACGCGGCGCGTGTTGCCCTCGCGAATCGCCTTGACGTCGCGGCTCTCCTGCAGCAACTCACGGCTGACGTTGAGCGGCAAGTCCGCCGAATCCACCACCCCCTTGACCCAGCGCAGATAGGTCGGAATCAAGGCCTCGGCATCGTCCATGATGAAGACGCGCTGCACATAGAGCTTGACGCCGGCCTTCTTGTCGCGGTTCCACAGGTCGAACGGCGCCTTGGCCGGGATGTAGAGCAGCTGGGTGTATTCGGTGCTGCCCTCGACACGGTGGTGACTCCAGGCCAGCGGCGCCTCGTCGTCGTGTGCGATGGTCTTGTAAAACGCGATGTACTGCTCGTCGGAGATGTCGCGCTTGGGCCGCGTCCACAAGGCGCTGGCGGCGTTGACCTGCTCCCATTCGTCGAGCAACACATACTCGCCCTTGTCCTTGTCCCACTGCTCCTTGGGCATCAGGATCGGCAGGCTGATGTGGTCGGAGTACTTGCCGATGATGGACTTCAGCCGCCAGCGGCTGAGGTATTCGGTTTTGTCCTCGCGCAGGTGCAAGATTACACTGGTGCCGCGCGCCGCCCGCGTGATGGTTTCGGTCTCGAACGAGCCGCTGCCATCGCTGCTCCAGCGCACGCCCTGCTCGGCCGGCAAGCCCGCGCGCCGACTTTCCACCACGATGCGGTCGGCGACGATGAAACCCGAGTAAAAGCCGACGCCGAACTGGCCGATCAGCTGCGCATCTTGCTTCTGGTCGCCGGACAGGCGCTGCAAAAACTCGGCCGTGCCGCTCTTGGCGATCGTGCCCAGGTGCTCGATCGCCTCGGCCTCGCTCATACCGATACCGTTGTCGGTGATGGTGATGGTCTTGGCCGCCTTGTTGAAAGTGACGCGGATGTCCAGGTTCGGCGCGTCCTCGTACAACGTCGGGTCGGCCAGCGCCTCGAAGCGCAACTTGTCACAGGCATCCGAGGCATTCGAAATCAACTCGCGCAAAAAGATATCGGGGTTGGAGTAGAGCGAATGCGTGACCAGGTGCAGCAGCCGGGCCACTTCGGCTTGGAAGGCGTGGGTGTGTTTGGTGCTCATGGAGTCGGCATCGAAAAACGGCAAACGATGAAGCGTGCGCCGCCCGCTGCGGGCACACCTCTGTCCGGCTTTGTAATGGGGGCATGTGCCGCGTGTTTCAAGAGCGCCGCGCCCCCGCAAGGCCACGCCAGGCTTGGCCGCCTGCCGCCAGCACCACGCGCGGTGCGGGCCGACCTCATGCCCCGTCGGGCCGCCCCGCCCGCCGCAGTGCCTCCAAGTCCAACACCCGCAACCCGCCGTATTCCACCCGGATGGCGCCGGCGTCTTCCCAACGCGCCAGCGCGCGGTTGACCCGCTGGCGCGACAAGCCCACCAGGTACGCCAGCTCCTGCTGGGTGATGCGCAACACCTCGCCCACGCCGGGAAACAGCACCGGATGGAACAAATTGGCCACGCTGCGTGCCACGCGCACGTCTGGATCGCTGATACGGTCGATCTCGCGCGCAGCGATGAACTGCCCCAGACGCTCGTTGAGCTGATTCATCACGAAGCGGTTGAAGGCGATGGAATGGTCGAGCAGCCAGTGGAATGACTCCACCGGCAGGCCAACGACGGCGCTGCGCCGCAGGGCCTGGATGTTGTAGCGATAGACCTCGCGCTTGAGCGCCGTGCCCTCTCCAAACCACCCGCCGGGCGCCACGCCGGTGAACGTCATCAGGGGCCCCAGGCGATCGTCGTTGCTCATTTTCAACAAGCCATCGAGCAGGCCAAACCAATAGGTCACGGGGCGGCCAACGCGGCAAATGAATTCGCCCGGCTCGGCCTCGCTGAGGATCAAGGCATCGGCGGCACGCGGGCGCACCGTCTCTTCCAGACGTACCAGCCAGGGAATGCTGGCCAACTCGGCTGGCGTCAGCGGACGCGCCCGCTGGCGCAAGCGGTTCACCGGGGTCATCGTGTCGCTGTCTCCTGTCGATCGTGGGACGCGCACTGGCAGCATCCACTCGCCTGCCCCGCCTGGTGCTCTGCCGCTGATGCGCCCTCACCCATCCCACGGCGATTCTTCCGCACTTGGAAGCAGGCAGCGCGCCCCCTAGGGAAAGTCCTGATCCGTACAAACCCTAGATTGTCCACAGAAGGACAAAATAGCGTCAAATCTTGGCGTACAGTGGGATCAATAGGGTGGGCACGCGGGCTGCGCGCCCCACCGGCAGAGGAGCCTTTATGCGGACGACTTTTCCCCGCCTGCTGATCCAACACGCCAGCACGCGCCCCCAAGCGCCCGCCATGCGCGAGAAGGAATACGGCATCTGGCAAACCACCACCTGGGCGCAGATGCTGCAGCGCGTGCAACACATCGCCGCCGGGCTGCACCAGCTCGGCCTGCGGCGTGGCGAACATCTGGTGGTCATCGGCGCCAACCGCCCCAGCCTGTACGCCACCATGCTGGCTACGCAAGCGCTGGGGGGCATTCCGGTGCCGCTGTACCAAGACGCGGTGGCAGCCGAGTGCGTCTTTCCCATCAACAACGCCGAGGTGCGCTTTGCGGTCGTCGAAGACCAGGAGCAGGTGGACAAGATGCTGGGTGGAGTCAATAATCAAGTGCAACACCCCTGATCTGCCCTGCACTCGACCCTGCCGCCGTCCCATGGGAACCCACTACCAGCACCTGAGCGCCGAAGAGCGCGCCACCATCATGATCCTGCTGCAG
>NZ_VJON01000064.1 GCF_007556685.1 Tepidimonas charontis
TGTGCGTCGAGACACACGAGACCTGGCTGGAGGACAGCCGTTACCTGAACATGACGCTCCTTTCGGAGCAGAAAAAGGAGGCGTTGAGACTGGCCGCCTGAAGCGGCCGCGCGCTGTCGTCATCGCTCCGGGCTACGCCCTCCGCGACAACGACAGCGCAAACAGGATCAACCAATTACCTGATCACCAATTTGCACAACTTGACGCACACAACTTCCGCGGCGTGCGCCCTTCCGCGCCGCCACCGGGAAGACGGCCCCGTCCATGCGTTTCGCCCAGGCCGGGGCCAGGACGCTGTCGCGACCCTTTGGCACCATGGCGCGCACGCCAGCCCCTGCAGGCTGGGTGTCGGCTTCGGACGTCCAGGGCGCCCCGTACAATCGCCGCCATGACGACCGATGCGCCTGCCATCGATTTGACGCATCATTTTTTGATTGCGATGCCCGGCCTGAGCGATGAGCTGTTCGGGCGCAGCGTGGTGTACGTGTGCGAGCACACGCCCAAGGGAGCGCTGGGGCTCATCATCAACAAACCCACCGGCCTGACCCTGGGCGATTTGTTCGAGCGGCTCGACCTGCCGCTGGGCCGACCGGAATGGGCCGACCTGCCGGTGCTGCGCGGCGGGCCGTTGCAGACCGAGCGCGGCTTCGTGCTGCATGAGGACATGGGGGAGCCGCAGCCGGTGGCGCCGCCGGCTGCGCCTGCCCCGGCCACTGCCGCGGACGCGCCCGCCTCGGCGCTGGGCGCCTGGATGCAGGCTGCCGGTGGTGCTGCGCCGCCAGCGGCCCCGGCGGTGGAGGACACGCCTGCGCCGCGCCCGACGGTGTATGCGGCGACCCTGAAGGTGCTGGGCAGCGGTTTGGAGTTGACCACCTCGCGCGATGTATTGGAGGCGGTGGCCGTGGGCGCCGGGCCGCGCCAGATGCTGGTGACGCTGGGTTATTCGTCCTGGGGCGAGGGGCAGCTGGAGTCGGAGATCGGCGACAACGCCTGGCTGACCGTGCCGGCCGATCCGGCCTTGCTGTTCGACGTGCCGCCGCAGCATCGCTACGAACGTGCGATGGCGTTGCTGGGCTTGCAGCCGTGGATGCTGGCGCCGGGAGCGGGGCGGGCATGAGCGCGTCGGCTGGCCGCATCTGGGGTGTGGTGCCCGCTGCGGCACAGTTGTATTTGGCGTTCGACTGGGGCCAGCGCCGCGTCGGCGTGGCCACTGGCAACACGCTCACCCGCACCGCCACTGCGCTGACCACCGTGGCGGCCGAAGGCGATGCACGCTGGCGTGCGCTGCTCGCGCTCATCGCCGAATGGCGACCGCAGGCGTTGGTGGTGGGGGTACCGCGCCACCCCGACGGTGCCCCCCACGAGCAAACGCGGCGAGCCGAGCGCTTTGCCCGCCAACTGCATGGCCGCACGGGTTTGGCGGTGGTGGAGGTGGACGAGCGCTACACCACCACCGAGGCGCACGCAGCGGGCGCGCGCGATGCCGACGCCGCGGCGGCGTGCCTGATCTTGGAGCAGTATTTGAGGAGCTTGCCATGACGTCCCACCCGGACGCCGCGGCGACCGGCGCCTTGGCGCTGGATGCCGAAACCTTGTACGCCGAACTGCGGCGCGCCGTGCAGGCGCTGCTGGCGCAGGGGCCGCAGCCCTGCCATCTGGTGGGGGTGGCCTCGGGCGGCGCGTGGCTGGCGGCGCGCATACACCGCGAGCTGGGTTTGCCGGGCGAGCCCGGCGTCATCGTGCCGGCGCTGCATCGCGACGACTACGCCCAGCGGGGGCTGGCACCGGTGTCGGCACGTACCCGCCTGCCGTTTGCGGTGGACGGCGCGCACGTGTTGCTGATCGACGATGTGCTCTACACCGGGCGCACGTTGCGCGCGGTCCTCAACGAGCTGTTCGACTATGGCCGCCCGGCCAGCGTGCGGCTGGCGGTGCTGGTGGACCGCGGTGGCCGCGAGCTGCCGGTGGCCGCCGATGCGGCGGCGGTGCGACTGCCCCTGCCGCCACAGCAGTCCTTCGAGCTCGAGCAGCGTCCCGATGGACGCTTCGGTTTCGTGCTGCTGGAGCGGGCAGCGGCGGCGCGCGGATGAACGGCTGGAGGCCCCGGGAATGCGCAACCCCCAACTCAACCGCCACGGTGAACTGATCCACCTGCTGTCCACCGAAGGGCTGCCGCGCGCCGTGATTGTGCAGATCCTGGACACGGCGGCGCAGTTCGTCAGCGTCAACGACCGCGAGGTCAAAAAGGTGCCACTGCTGCGCGGCAAAAGCGTGTTTAACCTGTTTTTCGAAAACAGCACGCGCACGCGCACCACGTTCGAAATCGCCGCCACCCGTTTGTCGGCGGACGTGTTCAACCTGGACATCGCGCGCTCGTCCACCGCCAAGGGCGAGACGCTGCTCGACACCATTGCCAATCTGTCGGCGATGGCGGCCGATATCTTCGTGGTGCGGCACAGTGAATCCGGCGCGCCCTATCTGATCGCCCAGCATGTCGCGCCGCACGTGCATGTCATCAACGCCGGCGACGGCCGTCATGCCCACCCCACGCAGGGGTTGCTGGACATGTACACCATCCGGCACTACAAGAAAGATTTCGCCAACCTGTCGGTAGCCATCGTCGGCGACGTACTGCACTCGCGTGTGGCGCGCTCCGACATCCACGCCCTGACCACGCTCGGCTGCCCGGATGTGCGCGTGGTGGGCCCCCGCACGCTGGTGCCTGGCGATCTGTCGCACCTGGGCGTGCGCGTATGCCACTCGCTGGAGGAAGGTATTCGCGACTGCGACGTGGTGATCGCGCTGCGGCTGCAAAACGAACGCATGAGCGGCGCGCTGCTGCCCTCCAGCCAAGAGTTTCATCAAGCCTTTGGCCTGACGCCGCAGCGTCTGCGCTGGGCCAAGCCCGACGCCATCGTCATGCACCCGGGGCCGGTCAACCGTGGTGTCGAAATCGACTCCAGCGTGGTGGACGGCACGCAGAGCGTGGTGCTGCCGCAGGTCACGTTCGGTATCGCCGTGCGCATGGCGGTCATGAGCATCATCGCGGGGAACGAGGCATGAAAATACTCATTCGCGGCGGTCGGGTCATCGACCCTGCCAGCGGCACCGACCGCCTGGCCGATGTGGTCATTGCTGCTGGCCGCATCATCGGCATCGGGGCCATGCCCGCTGACTTCGCCCCCAACCGTGTCATCGACGCATCTGGCTGCTGGGTCCTGCCCGGCGTGGTGGACCTGTGCGCGCGCCTGGGCGAGCCGGGGCTAGAGCACGCCGGTATGCTGGAGAGCGAAACCGCCGCCGCCGTGGCCGGCGGCGTCACCAGCTTGGTGTGTCCGCCCGATACCGACCCCGTGCTGGACGAACCCGGCTTGGTGGATATGCTGCGCAGCCGTGCGGACAAATTACACCGCACGCGCCTGTTTCCGTTGGGGGCGCTCACACGTGGGCTGGCGGGCGAAGTGCTGGCCGAGATGGTGCAGCTCACCGAGCGCGGCTGCGTCGGCTTCGGCCAGGCCGAACGCCCGATCGTCAACACTCAGGTGCTGCAGCGTGCGTTCCAGTACGCGGCCACGTTTGGCTACACGCTGTGGCTGCGACCCTGCGATCCGTGGTTGTCGCAGGGTGTGATGGCCAGCGGGCCGCTGGCCACCCGTCTTGGGCTGTCGGGGATGCCGGCGGCAGCGGAAGTCATCGCCCTGCACACCCTGCTGGAGCTGCTGCGGGCGGTGTGTGCCAGCACGCCGGCCGGCCAACCGCCGATGCACCTACACCTGTGCCGCATCAGCAGTGCGGCCGGAGTGGCGTTGGTGCGGCAGGCCAAGGCCGAAGGCTTGCCGGTGAGCGCCGATGTCAGCATCCATCACCTGATGCTGACCGATGTCGACGTCGGCTACTTCGACACCCGCATGCGCCTGCAGCCGCCGGTGCGCCAGCAGCGCGACCGCGATGCCCTGCGCGCCGCACTGGCCGACGGCACGCTCGACGCCGTCGTCTCCGATCACACGCCGGTGTCGGCCGATGCCAAGGCGTTGCCGTTTGCCGAGGCCGAGCCCGGCGCCACGGCGCTGGAGCTGCTCGCCGCCGTGGCGTTGAAATGGGCGCAAGAAGACGGTGTGGCGCCGCTGCGCTGGGTCGAGGTGCTGACTGCCGGCCCCGCGCGTGTGCTGGGGTCCCGCCTGGGGACGTTGCAGGCCAGCGTCGGGCGCTTGGCCGTCGGCGGCGTAGCCGATGTCTGCGTCTTCGACCCCAGCGAGACCTGGCGCGTGCAGCCGCAGCACCTGTGTAGCCAAAGCCGCCACACGCCATTCGAGGGGCATGCGTTGCCCGGGCGCGTGCGTGCCACCTTGGTGGGCGGGCACGTGGCCTACGATGCTGTAGTGGCAGGCAGTGCGCATGCGGCCTGAGCGGCGGACCTTGCTGGTGTACCACGGGTGCCGGCCTGCGCCACGGCGTTGGTGTGGCTTCGGTGTGTCGCGTCGTTGCTGGGGTGCCGCTCACGCACGGGGTTGACAGGCAGATGGATCGCCACCCCAACGGGACCGAGCCCGCCGTGGCGACGTCGATTTCCACGCTGCGCGCCCTGGGGCGTCTGCTGCGCCTGGCACTGCATGTGTTGGCCGGGCTGTGGACGGTGACACGCCGCTTTCCTCATTGGGACGCCGACACCCGCGCTGCCCGCATCCAGACGTGGTCAGCCCAGGCCTTGGCCATTTTGGGAGTGGCGGTGCGCGTGCACGGTGAGCCGCCCGCCCACGGGCCGCGACTGGTGGTGGCCAACCACGTGTCGTGGCTCGACATCTTGGTCATCGACGCGGTGCGGCCATGCCGCTTCGTGGCCAAAGCCGACGTGCATCGCTGGCCGTTGTTGGGGCGCTTGGTGGCGGGCGCTGGCACCCTGTTCATCGAGCGCGAACGCAAGCGCGATGCGCTGCGCGTCGTCCACCGTTTGGCCGAGCGCCTGCAGGCGGGCGACGTGCTGGCCGTCTTTCCGGAGGGCACCACCAGCGCTGGCGCCACTGTGCTGCCTTTCCATGCCAATCTGTTGCAGGCCGCGCTGGCCACCGACACCCCCGTGCAGCCGCTGGGCGTGGCTTATCGGGCCGCGGGCGCCGCGCCCGACGCTCTGGCCCGGCACGATGCCCCGGTCTACGTGGGCGACACGAGTTTGCTGACCTCGCTGTGGCGGGTGGTGCGTGCGCACGATCTGGTGGCCTGTCTTCACTGGGGCGAGGCACAGACCGCCCAAGGCCGCGATCGGCGCAGCTGGGCCGTTGCGCTGCGCGCCGAGGTTGCCGCGCTGGCTGGGCTGCCGCCCCCCATCGATTGAGGCGGCGCCATCTTGTCACCGCCGCGGCGCTGTCACCTCCGCGCGTACCGTACACTAGCGGGCTCGCCTTTGCCTGGGTCGCGGCTGGCGGCTTTGCCGAGGGCAGCCGCCCGACCAAGGGGCGGCAGCCTCCTCCGCACGCGGTGGCTCGTGTGTTCCCTGATGCGACTGGGCCGCAGCCCGTTTGACCGAGAGTTTTTCGTGATCCGACATTTTGGTTTTTCGCTGGCGTTTTCCGCCGTGTGCTTGGGGTTGGCCGCTTGGTGGGGGCAGCAATCATCCCTGGGCGTGTGGACGGCCCTGTGGTTGACGGTGGTGCTCGCCGTTTTGGAAGTCAGCTTGTCGTTCGACAACGCCGTGGTCAACGCCGGTGTGCTGCGCAACATGAGTCGGCTGTGGCGGCAGTTGTTTCTCACAGTCGGTATTTTGATTGCCGTCTTTGGCATGCGGCTGGTGTTTCCCATCGTCATCGTCGCCGTCTCGGCCGACCTTGGCTGGGGCGAGACGGTGCGGTTGGCCATGCAGCAGCCCGACGCATACGCCCGCGTGCTCACCAGCGTGTACCCCGTGATTTCCGCTTTCGGCGGTATGTTTTTGTTGCTGGTGTTTCTCAACTTTTTGTTCGACCGCAATAAGGAGACGCACTGGCTCGGGCCGCTGGAGTGGCGCCTGGTGCGCGCCGCCAAGTTTGACGAAATCAGCGTCTTCATCGCGTTGGCGGTGGTGTTTTCGACGCGCTGGTGGGTGCCGGAGGCGGAGCAGACGCGCGTCTTCGTCGCCGGCATCGCGGGCATCCTGCTGTATCTGGCGGTGGATGCGGTGGGGACGCTGTTCTCGGTCGAAGCCGAGGGCGAGGCCACCGTGGCGGCGATGCAGCGCAGCGGCTTTGCCAGTTTTCTTTACCTGGAAGTGTTGGATGCCTCGTTTTCGTTCGACGGCGTCATCGGCGCCTTCGCCATCACCAAAGACGTGGTCGTCATCATGCTCGGGTTGGCCATCGGCGCCATCTTCGTGCGCTCGATGACCGTGTACCTCGTCGAGCGCGGCACACTGCAAGCCTACATCTACCTGGAGCACGGCGCTCACTACGCCATCGGTGCCTTGGCGGCGATCATGATCGCGGGCACGGTCGTCCACGTCCCGGAGGTGGTCACCGGACTGATCGGCGTCGGCTTCATCGCCGCCTCCGTGTGGTCGTCGATGCGGGCGCGCCCTGCGTCCTGATCGGGGCGCAGTACGCCATGGGCGCAGTACCCGTGCAGTGCCAACGGAATGTGCGCGCTACGCGCGGCCATGCCAGGGTGGCCTCCCGTCTCGAGCGCCACCACAGCCGACCAGTTTCCGCCCGGCCCGGCCGAAGAGCCGCGTGATCAAGGCGAGCTACCGGCAGTGGCTGCATCCTGGGCCACGCGGGTGGCCGCTGCCGAATCGGTGGCCTTACGGGCGTCGGTGCGGGTGTGTACGGCGGGTCGAGAACGGGCGGTCTTACGAGTCGTCGGGCGCGTGTTGGGCGCGGGCTTGGGGGCCACCACGGGGCGCGGCGCCGAACGGTCCAGCTGACCCTCGCTCAAGGTGTCGAGCTGAAAACGCCCGCTGCGATCCCACAGCCACGTCTCCGTGTAGACCACGCTGCCGAGCTGATGCGGCGCCGGAAAGGGCGAGGCCTCACGTACCAAGCGCTCGATTTCGGCTTTGACGTGGGGCACGTGGTCTGGCGCGCGCATCCACTCGATGTGGCGCACATCGCCGCGGCTGCCAATGTGCACGCGCATCACCCCCACCGCTTGCAGCAAGGGCGGCAATTTGCCGGGATAGACGCGCTCGGCGTAGCGACCGTACAAATGGTGGGCTCCGTCGCGCCGATATTCACGTTCGGTGTTGGCCAACGAGATCGGGCCCGTGAACGCTGGTTCCTGCGTCGGCTTGGGGGCGGGTGCTGGCTCGACCACCAGGGGCTCGATGGGACCAGCGGGGGCAGGGGCATCGGCGCGCTGCGGCGGCGCGCTGGCACAGCCAACCAGCATCAGCGCCAAGAAAGCACTCCCCAGCATCGACCCGTCCCGAGAGCGCGCATCAGCACGGGGCAAGCGACCGAAGAGAAGCGAAAGACGCATGTCGGCGATCCGATGTTCGTGGGGGCGGCAGCGTGTGCGCTGACTGGGCCCCATTGTGCGTCAAGCGTGCGCAGCAGGCAATGGGCCGACCGGGGTCTAATGCCCCATTGCTCCGTGGCCCGCCTGTTCGGCACCGTTCGCCGCTCGGGCCGGCCGCACATTCGCCCAGCACCACCGTTAGTGCACGTTGGGCAGTGGCGACGTTCTGGCCAGGCGGTGGTCGGCGTCGGTTACTGCATTGATGAGCTGCTGCAGCGCCGCTGGCAGGCTGACCCCCGGATAGTACGAACCCACGATGGCCTGCGCCTGCCCAGCTACATCCGGTGGCATGGCTTGCCACAGCGCCCGCAACTCGGCGCGGTCGGTGTCGGTGACGCCGCAAACAACGGCCGCCATGGCCCGCAGCGCAAAGACGTAGCTCGGCGTCGCCTGCATGATGTGCACGCCCGGTTGCGCGCTCGGAAAATCGCCCAGCAGGGGCGTATCATGCCCGGTCGTTGCGGCGGCGGAACGGCCCCGGTGTTTCGCCGAACATGTGCGCGCGGGTGTGTGGCCGCGCGCCCCACAGGCGCGGTTGCGCCAGAAAACGCCCCGGCGCCTGCGCCCACGCCGGCGTGGTCAGCCCCGAACGCTGGGCGACGAACTCCGCAATGGCGGCGAGTGAGACATCCATCCATGGCGCGGATAGTGCAGCCGGCTCGACCTCGATCATCGCCCCCTGCCGCTCGGGACACAGGTTGCGCGGATGCGACAGCGCATCGACGAATTCTTTGGTGTAGAGATTGAATGCCTGGGGTTCGCGTTGACCTGCGCGTTCGGGCACGAGCGCGGGATTGTCTCGCCAACGGCCGAGACTCCCGCACCGGGCGCATGGTGCCATCGACCGCACGGTGCCGCGACGCGGCGGCGATGCTGCGTGCTGCTGCCGCTCGCACCGCGGGCCAGCGACAATCCACCCCCCAGGCTTGCGTGTGGACGGGTGCCAGTGCGCCGCACCATAATGTGCGCCATGGTGCGTCAAAAGCTCCCCATCGGCATCCAGACCTTCGCCAAGATCCCGCGAAGACAACGCCTACTACTACGTCGACAAAACCGCGTTTGCGCTGCGCCTGATCGAGTCGGGCTCGCACTACTTCCTCTCGCGCCCACGGCGCTTTGGCAAGAGCCTGTTTCTGGATACGCTCGCCGAGCTCTTCGCCGGCAACGAGCCGCTCTTTCGCGGTCTGTTCGTACACGACAAGTGGGACTGGAGCCG
>NZ_VJON01000065.1 GCF_007556685.1 Tepidimonas charontis
GTAGTCGACCTGCATTTCCTCGCCGGGCAGGAAGGACAGGCGGTCGAACTGTTCGGGCACCTTGTGGCGCAGCTTGGCCACGAAGCGTTTGACCGAGTTGTACTGACCGGCAAAGCCGTGATGGTCGTCGACCAGGTCCTGGTAGATGGCCATGGCGTTGCGTCGAAGCCGTAGCTGGGCATCGATGAACTCACGGTGGGGTACGCACAGGGAGGTGGCCGCCGACAGAGAGGCCGGTGGCCGGGGTGGGGCAATTTGACTGGCCACGGCCTCAGAGCCGGTGGCCACCCCGGGGCTGTCAAACGACAAGTAAAACTGCCCCCCTGGCGACACGAGGAATTGACCCCCTGGGCTTTGACCAGGAGGTCACATGAAGCAAGCAAGAGAGCACCATCCCGCCCTTTGCGCCGGCAAAGGAGAGCGGATGCAGGAACCGGAGACGATCCAACAGATGTTGGCGTTACACACACTCGGCTGGGGCGCGAAGCGCATTGCCAAGGAGTTGGAGGTGGCACGCAACACCGTCAAGCGCTATGTGGCAGCCGGCGGCTACGTGCCTTACCAGTCGCCTGTGCGACCCGGCAAACTGGCCGGCCTGGAAGACTGGCTCAAGGGACAATTCCTGCAACACCGTGGCAACTGTGACGTCGTGCGCCAGGAACTCGCCCGCCTCCACGGCCGTATCGTCAGCCTGCGCACCGTCGAGCGCGCCTGTCGGCCCTACCGTGCCGAGCTTGCCGCCCGGGCCCGCGCCACCCTGCGTTTCGAAACGCCGCCCGGCAAGCAGATGAAGATCGACTTCGGCGTCGCCACGGTCGAGATCGGCGGCCGGATGTCCCCCGTCCACCTCTTCGTCGCCACCCTCGGCTACTCCCGCCTGGGCTATGTCGCCGCCTTCACCCATGAACGGCAATCCGCCTGGTTTGCCGGGATGGAAGGGGCCTTTGCCCACTTCGGTGGCATCCCGCGCGAAGTGCTGATGGACAACGCCCGCCCCCTGGTCGAGCGCCACAATGTGCAGTCCCGCGAAGTCGTCTTCAACGAACGGCTCAACGCCTTCGCCCGCCATTGGGGCTTCACCCCCAAGGCCTGCGCCCCCTACCGGCCCCGCACCAAGGGCAAGGACGAGAACGGCGTGGGCTACGTGAAGAAGAACGCCCTGGCCGGCCGCACCTTTGCCAGTTGGGACGCCCTCGAAGCCCACCTCGCCCAGTGGCAACGCGAGGTTGCCGACGTGCGCACTCATGGCAGTACCGGGGAAGCCCCCCGCACCCGCTTCGAGCGCGAAGAGCGGGCAGCCCTGGCCCCGCTCAACGGCCGTCCACCCTACGCTCAGGCGCGCGAACTGCGCCGCATCGTCAGCAGCGAGGCCTGCGTCGAGGTCGACACCCACCGCTACAGCGTGCCCTGGCGGCTGATCGGCGAATCGGTGAGCGTGCGCGTCGAAGGCGAGGGGCTGAGCGTCAGCCACGCCGGGAAGATCGTGGCCCGCCACGAGGTGCTCCAGGGCACGCGGGGCCGGTCCATCGACCCGGCCCACTTCGACGGCCTGGTCGGGCGCGCCTTCGCGCCGGCCCCCCGGCCGGGCCCGCAAGCCCCGCAGGGGATGCCCACCCCGCCGATGGCCGCGACCGGTGGCCTGGTGCGAATCCCCCTCGGCGGCGAACTGGCCCGTCCCCTGGCCGAGTACGAAGCGATCACGGGAGGGGCCTTTTGATAGACCACGAACGCCTCACCGCGATGCTCAGCCGGCTGCAACTGACCGCCATCCGCGACCAGCTCGACAGCCTGCTGGACGAGGCGGGCCGCAAGGAATTGAGCCTGCGCGAGACCCTGTACTTCCTGTGCGAGAGGGAGATCGCCCGCAAGGACGAGCGGCGCATTCAGATGGGGCTGTCGATCGCCCACTTCCCGCGGGTCGCCACGCTGGAGGGCTTCGACTTCGCCGCCCAACCGAGTCTGGATGCCCGCCAGATTCGTGACCTGGCGGCCAGCCGCTGGATCGCCCACGGCGAGAATCTCTTGTTCCTGGGGCCGCCGGGGGTAGGCAAGACCCACCTGGCCATCGCACTGGGTCGGGAGGCGATCCTGGCCGGCTACAGCACCTTGTTCGTGACGGCGCCGGCGCTGCTGGCGGCGCTGGCGAAAGCGCATGGCGAAGGACGGCTGGAGGAGAAGCTGGCGCACTTCGCCAAGCCGAAGCTGTTGATCGTGGATGAACTGGGCTACCTGCCGTTCGAGGCCAACGCGGCGCACCTGTTCTTCCAGCTGATCTCGCGCCGCTATGAGCGGGGCAGCCTGTTGATCACCAGCAACCGAACGGTGGGCGAGTGGGGCGTGGTGTTCGGTGATGCGATCGCCGCGACGGCCATTCTCGATCGCCTGCTGCACCACAGCTATGTGGTCACCATCCGCGGCGAGAGTTACCGCCTCAAAGAGAAGCGTCGAGCCGGAGTGCTGCCGCGGCAGCACTCCGGCTCGACGGATAGCGTGTCAGTTCACCAACCCGCCTGAGGGGGTCAATTCTGGATGTCGCCAGGGGGTCAGTTTCTGGTGTCGCTTGACAGCGAGCGATGTCCTGGGCCTCACCCTCGACTATATTGATCTTGTGATGCCCCTCCGCGCGCGTCAAGCGAAGTTTCTGCGACAAATGGCCGCAGGCGATGCCCTTTCCGGATTCAGGGCCAGGGCCGGTGCGCCAGTTGCACCACGGCGCCGGCGCTTTGTCGGCGCGGCGCCTTGGTGAAGAAGTCCCCGTTGGGCACGATGTCGGCCCGGGCCGGCAGCACGGCCAGGAATTTGCCCGCAAGGGCATCGGCCTGGTCTGTGCGCGTGCGCCACATCTCCAGGAACTGGCTGCGACTGTAGGTGCGGTTACCCAGCGACGGGTCGGCCAGCCACACCGTCTCGCCGTCGATGCCGCGCAGCACGGAGAAGTGATCGTTCTTGCGGCTTTTGACCGGCGCGCGGACAAAGCCGAGCAGGTGGCGAGGATGAGGCCAACGGGACTGGGTTGGGCAGACGGGGAAATCGCCCACGCCTACGCGACTTTGCGCCATCAGGGCGACAGCAGACTTCCCAGTGCCTCGCCCAACCAGTCGAGCGCGCCGGAAAGATCGACACTGGACAGATCCGACCCGGACAAGGTATCGACCAACTGCGCCTCGCCTTCGGCCTTCAACTCGTCCTTGCCACTCTGCCTCACCCGCTGCCAAGCGATCCTGTCCGTTTCGCCCTTGTCCAGCCACACCCCATGACCAGTGGCCGCACAGGTCGATCTCCATGCCTTGGTAATGGGCTAAGTGCAGCGTCCGCCCACATTGCGGACAAGCCGTGGCCGAGCGCGGCCACTCGGCGGCGCGCCGCGCAATCTCGTCCAGCAGCGGCGACAGTTCCGGCGTCATGGACAGCGGCAGGAACACGCCCCGACAGCGGTTGCACGAATACCAGGGCTGTCCGAGGTGTTGGCGGGGGACGAGCATCGCGCCGTCGCGCGGGCAGAAAAGACGCCTCACCCCTCGCCCCAGTCGTTCACCCCCATGCGGTCGCGCGCGAAGCGCTCAGGCCAACGCCACTTGGCCAGAAGTAGAAGCGCGGCCATCACGAGTGTAGCCGTGCCCAACGACTGGGCTATCATCGCGATCCATTGTACGCTCGAGAGGGCCGCATCACCGCCCAATCGGTCCGAATGCAGGTGCTGCGCCGTCGTCCCGCTCCAGACAAATAGGGCCAGGCCCAGGGCCTGAAGGCCGTTGCCAACGAGCGCGGCATGCTTACGCGGTTTGGGCACCAAGCGTCGTATCAGGGGGAATAGCGCGAGCCCCGCCCCGCCCAGTGCCGACAGCATCAGGGCAGGCGGATGCGGCTGGAGGATGTGCAGACTCAGCGCAACGCTGAGCGCAGCGCCCCAGAAAAGGCGCCCTGCGTGGTCGTACATGCCCTGCCAGTGTCCTTCGAAGGCGAGTCGGTCGCTGTCCTTGCGCAAGGGGTGGCCGGGCTTGATTTCGCCGGGCAGTGGGAGATGCGGCAGACGGCGCTCGAGCTCGGCGACGAAGGCCGGCCAATCGTGCAGTTGGACCAGCACGTAAAGCGGTCGCGTACCGCCGTCGAAACGCAAGGATTGCATGGCAGGGCTAAAGGTGATGCATCTGACCTGATGCCAAGCGACAAAGGTTGGCAGGCCCCAGACCGTGTACCCGATCAGGCCGACATCGTCGGCACGATAACGGGCGCGCATCAGCATGATGCCCGCTACGGGCGAGATTCCGCCCAGGAACAGGGCGAGGGGCAGCGCCAGCACGACGTCCTCCTTGCCGATGGGTACAAGGAAGAGCATGAGCGCCAGAAGGCCCGGTCCCAGCAGGATCAGCACCGGTCCCATCCACCGGAGGCTGCCGGCAGGCCGGAACTGGAGCACCTGGCCGCGTGCAGGCGGCAAGGCGCGTTGTGCGCTTCGATACATCCAGGCGCTCGCCAGCCAAACCGCGATCATGCTCGCCAGCACGACAAGATTCCATGTATTCCCCAGCGCCATTGTCTACCTCTTGCTTTGCTCGGCTCTTCCTCGATGTCCCGGCGGGCCGCCAGGCCAGGATCATGCCACCGGGTCGAGGTCCTTCGCGTGCCCTGCTTCAGCCCCTTGCCGGCCTTGGCCGCCACCCTGACTGGTCCTGAACAGGTTGAGCAGATTGACAAATTAAGTGGATGTCTTTTCGTTTTTGGTGACCAGCCCTCGGCGTTTCATCTCTTCGTGCCGGTACGGGTCTCGGCGGTTGGGGATCATGGCGTACTGGGCCTTGAGCAGTCGTGCTTGCACTTCGTCCGATCGAGTGCCATCGGTTTCATCGCGGCGCTTGAAGGCCACCCGCGTCACCTCACCACCGCTTGGGCTCGAACCCCGGCTGGTTGCGCAGCACCACATCGTCATCGGCTTGCACCAGCACATACAAGCCTTGACGTTCGGCGTAGCGCACCACCTCCTCCGGCGCGCCCATCGCCGCCACCGCGCCCAGCAGCGCCTTGTCCGCATGCTCGGTAAAGCACGCCTTGAACTGCTTGAGCCGCTCGATGTGCTGATCCACATCGTCTGTCGTCAGGCGGCTTTTGCACTCCACGGCGATGGCATGGTCGCCATTGATGACCAGCAGGTCGATCTCCATGATGGCGCTGCCACTGTCGTCGCGGGCGGTGGCGTTGGAATAGACCCGATGCACCGGGATGCCGTGTTCTTGAAACAGCCGCACCACGGCGGGTTCGACCATGTCCTGCACGAACTGCCCGAGCCGATTGCCCAGCTGCCCCAGCTGGCGGCTGACCTGACGCACCACGCGGTCGGTCTCCTGCATGCGGCGGTCGGTCTCCTGCATGCGGCGGTCGGTCTCCTGCATGCGGCGATCGGTCTCGCGGCTTTGCTCGGCCAGTTGCGCGAGCAGCGCGCGGATGTCGTCCCAGCTCATTTCGGTCGTCGTGGCCATCGCTTTCCTTTCTACGGATGGTCTTTTCTTGCCGCATTATCCCGCAAAGCGGTTGGCATGAGTACAAGAGGCTGTAGCAATGCGTCACGGCAAGGCCGGCACAGGGAACAGCCTTTAGGCTGTCTGCGCCGGCTTCACGCCGCCTGCCGCTGCAGGCAGCGCGCCGCGCTCAGACCGCGCAAAAACTTTGCCTGCCGCTTGGCCGCCAGCTCGATGAGCGCGGCCGGCTTGCCTATGGCTGTGCCGAATTCCTTGAGAAACTTCGTGCCGTGCGCGATGAACGCCGCCGTGTCGATGCCCAGCCGTTCCAGCAACTTCGGCGTCTTCTCGGGAATCAAGCCCCGCTTTTGCGGATGCAGGCAGCGGCCCAAGCTTTCGACGAGTTCGAGGTAGTCTTCGAGGGCATACGGTATCGCCCACCCTTCCCGGCTCGTGGCGTCAAACGGCAGGAGCGGCGCGGGCGCAAGTTTCACCAGCGCGCCATGTTTCACTGCTCCCCCTTCCGCGGCGCGCGCCCCTTGCCCATCCTCGGTCGTTTCCGCTGCAGTCACGACGACTTCGGCAGCTACGCCGTCCCCGCCGGCTTGCGCTTCCTCCTCACGCATCGCCGCAATCGTCTCGCTCAGGCGCTGCTCGACCCTTTCTGGCTGCAGCCGCGCCTGCACGCTGGTGTAGTCGCTCTCTTCCGGCGTCTCGGCTAGACCTGCCCGGATCGGGTTCAGATCCACATAGGCCATCGCCATGAGCAACGCCTGTTCATCCAGCAGCGCCTGGCTCTTGAAGCGCCCTTCCCAGAAGCGCCCTTTCACGCCGTCTTCCCTGTTCGCCAGCCGCGCGATGCCTTCGTTGAGCACGCGCATATACCAGGACAGATCGGCCAGACGCGCGCGGTAGACCGCCGCGTACTCACGCACGCGATCGAGTTCCGCTTCATCCAGCCCGGCACGCTGCTCGGGGTGCAGATAACGACGCACCCAAAGCGGGCCGGCAAAGAGTGTCGTCCAGCGGGCAAGCGCCTCTTCATCGCTCAACGCCTGCGCGCGTTCGGCATCGATTCTCAGCACGATGTGGTAGTGGTTCGACATCACCGCGTAGGCAGCCACGTCGATGGCGAAGACCGATGAAAGCTGCCGGATGCGCGCTTCGATCCAACCGCGGCGATGGTCGAAGTTCTTGCCCGTGTGCGCGTCTTCGCCGCAGAGGAAGGCGCGCCGGACGCAGCGTGAGACCACGTGATACCACAGCGTGTCGGTAACCGAAACAAGGGCAGAGCGCGGGCGGGTCATGGCTCAAGGATGGCACAGAGTTAGGCCGCTGTCAAAATAAGTGGGTGTCCTTTATTGGCATTGCGAGGTCACGGCCTGGGGCGGATTGGCGCTGCTCAAGCAAATGCTCGACAGCATGGGGTTTCGAGAGGCTGGAGCCGGCTGGGGCTTGCCCGAGCCGGGATCGAACCGGGGGTATGCACCGCTGCAACTGATCGAACAGTTCATCGTTTCGATCTGGTGTGGCGCCTGTCGGTTTGTGCATGCCGAGACGGTGCGCATGGACAGTACGCTGGTGCGACTCTTCGGCTGGGCGCGTGCGGCGGGACACAAGGCCATCATGCGGCTGTTTGCGCGCTTTGACATGCTCACCAACGAGCGCGTGCAGGCCGAGGTCTATCGCTGGTTCTTCGGCAAGATCAGCGCCTTGAAGCGGGTGACGCTGGATGTCGATTCGACCGTGATCACCCGCAACGGGAACCAGCAAGGCGCTGCGCGCGGCTACAACCCCAGCCGTCATGGACGCGCCAGCCACCACCCGCTGCTGGCTTTTGTTGCCGAAGCCCGGATGGTGGCCAATTTCTGGCTGCGGCCAGGCCATGCGCACAGCGCCAACAATATCCTTCAGTTCCTCGAATCGACCCTGCACCATCTGGGCCACAAGATTGTCGGTCTTTTGCGTGCCGACAGCGGCTTCTTCGACGAGACGGTGCTGAGCTTTCTGGAAGACAAGGGCATTGCCTACATCGTGGCGGCCCGGCTGACGCAACCTTTGCAGCGGGCGCTCTACCACGCCAGCGGCTGGTGGGCGCTGAAGCCGGGCTTGGAGCTGACCGAGTTGCGTTACCGGGCCGCTAGGAAACCTCTGCACAACCCAGCCTATTCGTTCCAGAGGACGCGGTGATGGTAGACTTTGTTTCACATGACGGGATCAGGGGCAGATTTTGAGTTATTTTCCGCTCCAGAAGCCCCTTTCGTGGGCCTCCTGAGGCCTCGTCGGCCCCCAGTGGCGCCGTGGCGGGCGCACTTATCCCGTTGCAGCCAACAAGGCCTTGCGCACCAGCCACAGATTGAGCAGCGCAAACAGGACGTTGAGTTGCGCGCCGTTCTTGGCCAAGCCTCGATAGGGCGTCTTGCAGTAGCCAAACTGGCATTTGAGTACCCGAAACGGATGCTCGCCCTTGGCACGAATGCGCGCCTTGGTGCGTTCCAAGGCATCCATCACCTGGCCAAGAAAAGTGCTCTTGTCCAATGCCCGGCGC
>NZ_VJON01000066.1 GCF_007556685.1 Tepidimonas charontis
AGTACTCGGCCATCTGCGGCTACACCGAAGCCGATGTGGACACGGTCTTCGCGCCGGAGCTGCAGGGGCTGGACCGGCAAGCCATTCGCGACTGGTACAACGGCTACAACTGGCTGGGCGAGGCGGTTTACAACCCGTTCGATGTGCTGCTGCTGTTTGACAAGCGGGAATTTCGCCCCTACTGGTTCGAGACCGGCACGCCGACCTTTTTGGTCGAGTGGCTGCGCGCGCGCGGCTACTTCACGCCGCAACTGGAAGAAACCTACGCCGACGACGCGCTGTTGTCCTCCTTCGACGTCGAGTCGATCCAGCCCGAGGCCATGCTGTGGCAGACGGGGTATTTGACGTTTCAGGAACGCATCCGAGAGGCCGACTTCACCATCAACCGTCTGCGCCTGCCCAACCTGGAGGTGCGTATGGCGCTCAACCGGGCGTTGCTGGCGGGGTGGACCGAGAATGCCGCTGTGGTGAGTCAGCAGGGGCTGTTGGTACGACGCGCGCTGGCGCAGGGGGACACGGCCCGTTTTCGGCAGGCGTTGGAAAGCCTCTACGCCACCATCCCGCACGACTGGTACCGCGCCAACCCCATCACCCAGTACGAGGGTTACTGGGCCAGCGTTTTCTACAGCCACCTGGCCGCGCTCGGCTTGGAGCTGATTGCCGAAGACGTCACCAACCACGGCTGCATCGACTTGACCGTCAAACTCCCTGAGCGCATCTATCTGTTCGAGTTCAAGGTGGTGCCCGACCAGGCCACCGGGCAGGCGCTGGCGCAGCTGCGGGCCAAGGCGTATGCGGACAAATACCGGGCGGATGGGCGGCCGCTGCATCTGGTCGGCATCGAGTTCAGCCGCCAGCAGCGCAATGTGGTGGGGTTGGACGTGGCCTGACTGCGCTGACAGGCCGTCTGCGACCGCGCACAATCGCACCCGTGACCATCCCGGCGTCGTTTTTACAGGAGCTGCTGGCGCGCACCGATCTGGTGGAGCTGGTCGGGCGCTATGTGCCCTTGCGCAAAGGCGGGGCGAACTATCTGGGGCTGTGTCCGTTTCACGCCGAAAAATCGCCCTCGTTCACGGTCAGCCCATCGAAACAGTTCTACCACTGCTTTGGCTGCGGCGCGCACGGCAACGCCATCGACTTTTTGATGCGCCATTTGGGCCTGCCCTTTCCCGACGCCGTGCGGGACTTGGCCCAGCAAGCCGGCATGAGCGTACCGCAGGACGAGACGACCCCGGCGCAACGCGCGCAGGCAGCGGCGTTGCGGCAGCGTCGCGCCACCTTGACCGAAGTGCTGGCACAGGCAGCGCGCGCTTACCAGGCGCAGCTCAAGCTCAGCCCGCGTGCCATCGCCTATCTGAAAGGCCGAGGGTTGACCGGGGCCATCGCCAAAACCTATGGCCTGGGCTATGCACCCGCAGGCTGGCGCTTCCTGTCGACGATATTCGCGGACTACCAGGACGACCGCTTGGTCGAAGCCGGACTGGTGATCGCGGCCGATGCGGCGCATGCCGGCGCGACCGCGCGCCTTCCCGACGCCGAGGCCGCGCCCCACGCCTGCTCGCCGGCCGACGCGACGGCCGACACGGGCGAGCCGGCCTCCTCCACCCCGGGGGAGCGGGTGGCCAGCGGTGCGAACCGACGCCACGATCGCTTTCGCGATCGCATCATGTTTCCCATTCGCAATGTCAAGGGCGAATGCATCGGCTTTGGCGGACGGGTCATCGACGGCGGTGAGCCGAAATACCTCAACTCGCCCGAAACTCCCGTCTTTCGCAAGGGCGAAGAGCTCTATGGTTTGTTCGAGGCCCGTGCCGCCATTCGGCAGCAGGGCTATGTCCTGGTCACCGAAGGCTATATGGACGTGGTGGCCTTGGCTCAACTGGGCTTTGGCAACGCCGTGGCCACGTTGGGCACCGCCTGCACGCCCGAGCATGTGCGCAAGCTGTTTCGCTTCAGCGATGCGGTGGTGTTTGCCTTCGACGGTGACGCGGCCGGTCGGCGGGCCGCGCGGCGTGCCCTGGAGGCCGCCTTGCCGCACGCCACCGATACGCGCACCATTCGCTTCTTGTTTTTGCCGTCGGAGCACGACCCCGACAGTTTTATCCGCACCCATGGCGCCGCAGCCTTTGCCGCCGCCGTACAGGCCGCGCTGCCCTTGAGCCGCTACCTGCTGGACGTGGCCGCCACGGATTGCGACCTCGATACCTCGGAAGGCCGGGCGCGCCTGAGTGCGCAGGCGCAGCCGCTGTGGACCGCGATGCCCGACAGCGCGCTCAAGCGCCAGCTGCTGCACGAGCTAGCCGACCGCATCGGCTTGGAAGCGCGCGAGCTGCAGGAACTGTGGCACCAGCGACTGGGCCGCGGCACCCGCGCTGGCACACCGTCCACAGCCCGGACGGTGCCGCCCGCAGCGGTGGCTGCTCGCGCAGCAACGGCTGTGACTGCCCGTCAGCCACCACCGCCGACACCACTGCCCGCGGGCAGCGCCGGCACGGCGCGCCCGGCCCCTCCCGGCCGTACCCGACCGGCCGACGGCGCCATCAGTGGCCCCGCCTGGGCCAGTGTCGTGCGCCGCGCGCGTCGCGGCTTGCTGGACCGCGCCGACCGTATCGCCCGCATCGTGCTGGGAACGCCCGAGGCCTGGCTGTGGCTGACTGCCGAGGATCACGCCCTGCTTGCCACCGAACCACCGCCCCACGGGCTGTTGTTCAGTTGGTTGGAACGCCAATGGCTGGAACACGGCGCGCAGCCCTGGGCCGCGCTGCGCGAGGCCATGCGTGGCGAGCCATTCGAAGCCCTGGCGCTGGCATTGCACGACAGCGCGGTATCGCTGGAGCCCGCAAGCGACGACGGGGCGCTGCCGCCCTCGGTCGATGACCAGCGGCACGAGCTGCGCGAACTCCTGCGACGGCTGCGGATCGAACGTCTGAAGCAGGAAGAACGCGCGTTGATCGAGCGTGCCACCCATGACCCCGAGGCGTTGAGGCGCTATCGCGTCGTCATGGAAGAGCGGCTTCGCATGCAAAATGGCGATGAAGTGTTATAATGAAAAGTTCGCAAGTGCGACAGCAGCACCTCCGGACAGGGCCACTTGAAGCGCGCGCAGCCTTCCTTTGCGGCTGCGGCGCCAGCCGCGAAACGACACGACGCTTGGCCAGGATGCACGCTCATCCGCCCCGCAAGGGCTGCACACCAAATGTTCGCCCCTCGCTTGCGAAACAGGCGCTGCATCCCCATTTGGGGGTGCGGACGTGTGGCTGGCATCGACCCGTTCAGCGGCGTTGTGGCCACCCTGTTTGCGTTCACCTGTGTCAACGGTTGGCTGTGTCCACCGTTTTGCGCCCATCGTACTTCGTCTTTGTCTGGCCCGGCTTGACCGGGTGGAGTGTGTGAGCCGTGAGCACCCGTTCGAAGAAATCCGCCCCCATCACCGCTGAAACCGAGGCCACCCCGACGCCGCTGCCGGAGGCCGCGCGGCCGGCCGCGCGCAAGCGCAGCACGAAAGCCAGCGCAACGAGCTCCGAGACCGCCGCCACCACGGCGGCGGCTGCGACGGCGCAGGCACCTGCCGCAGCGGATGAGGCCACCGGCGCCGATGCGCTCAAGGCGCGCAAGGCCAGCGGCAGCAAGGCGAGCAAGGCCGCCAAGACGACCAAGGCCAGCGGCAAGAGCGGTGCAGCCAAGCGCGGTCGCAAGCCAGCCAAGAGCGAAGGCGAGGACGACGTGTTTGCCGATGCCGATCTGGGCGACCTCGACGACGACCTGGTCGAGGACGACCTGGAAGCGGTGGCCGACGAGGTCGAAGCCGCCGAGGCCGAGCCGGCCGAGAAGGCCAAGCCCCTGCGCATGAAGCTCAGCAAGGCCAAGGAACGCGCCTTGATGAAGGAGTTTGGCCTCGACGACACGGTGCTGACCGAAGAGGAGGCCAAGCTGCGCCGGGAAAAGCTCAAGCAGCTCATCAAGCTGGGCAAGACGCGTGGCTACCTGACGCACGCCGAAATCAACGACCACCTGCCGGACAAGCTGGTCGAGCAGGAGACGCTGGAAGTCGTCATCTCGCTGCTCAACGACATGGGTGTGTCCGTCTTCGAGCAAGCGCCCGATGCGGAAACCCTGCTGCTGACCGGGGCCCCGGCCGCCGTGACCACCGAGGAAGAAGCCGAGGAGGAAGCCGAAGCGGCGCTGTCGACGGTGGACAGCGAGTTCGGCCGTACCACCGATCCGGTGCGCATGTACATGCGCGAAATGGGTACGGTGGAACTGCTCACGCGCGAGGGCGAGATCGAGATTGCCAAGCGCATCGAACGTGGCTTGCACGAGATGATGGAGGCGATCTCCGAGTCGCCCGCCATCATCCACGACCTGCTGCTGATGGTCGAGGAGATTCGCGAAGGCAAAGTGGTCATCTCCAGCGTCGTCGACGGCTTTGCCGACGCCGATGAGGCCGACGACTACGTCGCCGAGGAAGATTTCGACGACTACGAAGACGACGATGACGGCAAGGGCGGCTCCAAGGCCTTGACGCGCAAGATGGAGGAGCTCAAGCGCGAGGCGCTGAGCCGCTTCGACGCCATCCGCGCGCAGTTCGAGGAACTGCGCCGCATCTACGAGGCCGAGGGCTGGGGCACGCCGCGCTACCGCGAAGTGCAGCGTGGCATCACCGATACCCTGATGACGATCCGCTTCACCGCCAAGACCATCGAGACGCTGTGCGACAAGGTGCGCCAGCAGGTCGATACGGTGCGCAAGATCGAGCGCGAGCTGCGCCGCATCATCGTCGACAAGTGCGGTATGCCGCAAGAAAAATTCGCCGCCGACTTCCCGCCCAATCTGCTGAACCTGCAATGGGTCGAACGCCAGGCCGCCGCCGGCAAGCCTTGGAGCGCAGTGCTGGGCCGCAACATCCCGGCGATTCAGGAGCTGCAGCAAAAGCTCATCGACCTGCAGACGCAGGTGGTGGTGCCGCTGGAGCAGCTCAAGGCCATCCACAAGCGCATGAACGATGGCGAGGCCATGTCGCGTGACGCCAAGCGCGAGATGATCGAGGCCAACCTGCGTCTGGTGATCTCCATCGCCAAGAAGTACACCAACCGCGGCTTGCAGTTCCTGGACCTGATCCAGGAAGGCAACATCGGCCTGATGAAGGCGGTGGACAAATTCGAATACCGCCGCGGCTACAAATTCTCCACCTACGCCACTTGGTGGATCCGGCAAGCGATCACGCGCTCCATTGCCGATCAGGCGCGCACCATTCGTATCCCGGTGCACATGATCGAGACCATCAACAAGATGAACCGCATCTCGCGCCAGTATTTGCAGGAATTCGGCGTCGAGCCGGATGCCTCGATCCTGGCCGAGAAGATGGATATGCCGGAGGACAAGATCCGCAAGATCATGAAGATCGCCAAGGAGCCGATCTCGATGGAGACGCCGATCGGCGACGACGATGATTCGCACCTGGGCGACTTCATCGAAGACACCAGCAACGTGGCGCCCGTGGATGCGGCGATGCAAGCGGGTCTGCGCGAGGTGGTCAAGGAGATTTTGGATACCCTGACACCGCGCGAAGCCAAGGTACTGCGCATGCGCTACGGCATCGAAATGTCCACCGACCACACGCTGGAGGAAGTGGGCAAGCAGTTCGACGTCACGCGCGAGCGCATCCGCCAGATCGAAGCCAAGGCGATTCGCAAGCTCAAGCACCCCAGCCGCTCCGAGAAGCTGCGCAGCTTCCTGGACAATCTGTAAGCTCAGGACACGCGAAAGCGCGACACGGCGGCCACCAGCTCATTGGCCTGTTGGCGCAGGCTCGAAGCCGCCGCGGCGATTTCTTCGACCAGGGCGGCATTTTGCTGCGTCCCCTGGTCGATCTGCCCCACCGCCGCGCCCACCTGATCGATGCTGGCCGCCTGGTCGCGGCTGGCGGCATTCATTTCCGCCACCAGCCCGCCCAGGCGCTGGACGCCCTCGACCATGTCGCGGATGGCCACGCCCGCGTCGTGCACGAGTGCCGTGCCCTGCGACACCCGCTCCACGCTGGCAGTGATCAGCTCCTTGATCTGCCGCGCCGCATCCGCGCTGCGTTGGGCCAGTGACCGGACCTCCGCCGCCACCACGGCGAACCCGCGCCCGGCCTCGCCCGCCCGCGCCACCGCGACCGCCTGCCCCACCGGGCGGGTCACCGTGGTGGGCACCCAGACGATGAGACCGATCCCCACCACGACGACCACGCCGGTGATCGCCAACATGATGCGCTCCGTCCGCGCCACGCAGGTTGAACTGGTGGATCGACTCCATCGCGGCATAGGCTTTGGCGAACGCGGCCGGTGTTTCGCTGTCGAACGCATCGCGGGCCAGTTCGACCAATTCTTCGGTCGCCCCCGCGTTCTCCAGCGCGGACAAGCCGGCTTGGGCCGCGGCGCGGTACGCATCGTGCGCCTGCCGGTAGGTGGCATACAGCGCCTTCTCCTCATCGGCGAGCGGATCGCCGGGAAGGTACGTCTCCAATGTCTGGGCGTAAACGCGCGCTCGCGCCAGCGGCGCTGTTTTCAGGCCGTTGAAAAAACCCCATCGAAGCGGCCGCGTACCCGTTTGCGTGGGTCCGAAGCCGGCGCAAGCCGTTTTTCCGGGCTGCGACGGCCGCCTGGGCGCCCCCTTTGGGGGCCGTTTGCCCATTTTGGGCGCACTGCCCCCGGCGATCACACATGATGCGCATCCCACCAGCCCCCGATGGAGCCCATGCGCACCAGGTTGTACGCGGCAAAGCACATCAGCGCCTGCCCCACCAGCTTGGCATGCTGCGGATGGAAAACAGGATTTGCAGCAGCAGCGCCTTGAGCAGCATCTCTGGCGGCACCGAAGGGCGGCCGCGGCGGGCATAGACCGCTTCGAACTCTGCGCTCATGCTGGCCAGCAAGGCATCCACCAAGCCCCGCAGCTCGCGCAGCGGGTGTCTGGCCGGTACCCGCTCTTCGAGGCTGATGTAGCTGAACATCGCCCCCTGGATGTTCTGTGTGCCTCTCATCTTTGGTGTCTGCTGTCTCGTCGTCGCCGCCGCTCACATGGTACCGGCCGCACGGGCAGCTGCGGGGGAGTTTTTCAACGGCCTGTTAGGCAGCATATGCGCGCGCTGCGCCACCGGTCAACCTTCGCGGCCTGGCGCTCGCCACCGCCGGTCTTGGCCCGAGTCCACCCGCCTCGCGACGCGGGGACCGACATGGCTGAGATGACCGGAAAGCGACACGGCCAAGCCATTTTCGTGTGGAATATCACAATAATCCCAGATTGTCCATTAGGGAACCTCTGCACTACCCCGCCCACTCGTTCGTGGCGACGAGTTGAGGGTCAATATCGTTTCACATGACGGGATCGAAGCAGATGCTGAGCCGTCTTTTGGCTCCAGCAAGCCCCTTGATGGG
>NZ_VJON01000067.1 GCF_007556685.1 Tepidimonas charontis
GCTTTGGCGCGCTTTTTCTCGCCCTTGCTGCCTTTCTGCGGGGCCGGGGCGGGCTCGGCGTCTCCGAGTAGCCGGCGCTCGAGGTCGGCCATGATGGCCTCGTCCTCGGGAGAGGGGGCGGGGGCCGGCTCCGCAGCCGGCTTGCGGCTAAAGGCCGCGCGCACGCTCTCGCGCAGCGCAGCACCGGCGGCGGCGGTGCGCTCGCGCGCGACGAGCCCGGCGGCGGTGCCCAGCTCGGCAGCGCTCACGCCGCGCACGGCGAGAGCGAGAGCGGGGGTCAGCACGGCGCATACGAGCGCGCCCACGAGCGCGAGGCGCGCTCGCGCGCGCAGGCGGCCAGCGCGTACGAGCAGGGGCGTCATGCCGCACCCCCTTTCGCGGCGATGCGGGCACGCGCCCAGCGGGCGGCGGCGCGCAGGCTCCACAAGCTGGCGGCAGCGGTGGCGAGGAGGATCCCCGCGACGGCGGCCAGGCCGCCGGGGGTGGGGCGGATCCCAAGCGCGACGACCGCGAGCGCGGCGGCGGTGCCGCCGGCGGCGGTGGCGGTGACGAGGGCGAGGAGGGCCGCGGCGGTGCCCGCGGCGTGGCGGAGGGGGGTAGAGACGGTGAGCATGTGAAGACTCCTGAGAGGTGGCGGCGCGGGATGCGCCCGCCTACACCTCTTCTGCAGGAATGCGACACATACGCGCGACAGAGCACGAGAAACAGCGCGTGTCACTCTCTAGAGACCGAAAAGCCCCGCGCAGCGGGGCATCCCAAAAGAGGGATCTTTCAATCGGGGTGGGGTAGCGGGCCGCGCCGGAAGACCTCGGCACGGCAGCGGGTGGGCAAGCCGGAACCCGCGCGCAGCGCGGGCCGTCCACGGCCGCCGTGGCGGCGGTGGGCGGCGGCTTGTCCACGCGCGCCCACGCGATGGACTCACTGCGCGGCACGCGTAGGGGCGGGGCTCCGCCCCTTGCTAGAGCTTGGCAGTGGCGGTGGCACAGCAAAAACACCACCCCGCCCCCCAGGGGCGGGAGAGGGTGTCGCCAGGTGTCGCCAGGTGTCGCCACCGCGTGGCGACACAAAACACTAGAAAAATCAACGGCTTACGCACGGTGTCGCCGCTGTCGCCGCTGTCGCCGGGGGTGGACAGGATGAAACCTCTCCCCGCCCCTCGGGGGCGGGGGTGGTGTGTTATGTATGGGGGTATATGTGGGGGTATCGGCTACAAACCTTAAGCCTAAAAAGCTTTGAAAATCAATGCTTTGTGAAGTTAGTAAAAATCCTGGCGGGGGGACCATCGGGTGTGGTGCGCTGGCGTACACGCGCCCGCCGCTCACGTGGCGCCGACCTCGCCGCGGCGCAGCGCGCGGCTGAGCAGCACCACCGGCAGCAGCCCCACCAGCACCAGCGTCAGCGCGGGCAGCGCAGCCTCGCCCAAACGTTCGTCACGCGCTAATTGGTGTGCCACCACCGCCAAGGTATCGGTGTCGAACGGGCGCAACACCAGCGTGGCCGGCAGCTCCTTCATCACGTCCACGAACACCAGCAGCCAGGCCGCCAGCACCGAACGCGTCAGCAACGGGCGGTGCACCCGCCACCACAGCCGCCAGCCGCAGACGCCCAGCGTCACCGCCGCATCGTCCCAACTGGTGGGCACACGGCTGTAGCCGCTGTGCACCGATTGCAGCGCCACCGCAGTAAAGCGCACCAGATAGGCCCACATCAACCCCAGCACCGTCGCCGTCACCCAGCCAGCCAGCGGACTGTCCGCCCAGCGCGCCTGCACCCAGCCCACTGGCAGCAACAAGCCCACGACGATCACCGCCCCCGGCACCGCGTAGCCCAATCCCACCACGCGCACCGCCACCCGGTTCCACCACGTTGGCAAGCGGCGCACCACCCACGCCAGCGCCAACGCAGCGCCCGTGGCCAGGGTCGCGCTCACCGCAGCCAGCCACAGGCTGTTGCGCGCCCAGCCGACGAAGGCCTGCCAGGGCAGCGTGTCCCACCCCAGCCACAGGGGACGCAGCATGAACGACACCGGCAGTACGAAACCGAACATCAGCGGCGCTGCGCACACGGCCCACACGGCCCACACCTGGGGACCGCGCAAGCGAACGGCCTGCGCCGCGGGCCCAGCGCGACCGCTACGCTGCACGGCAAACCGCAGTCGGCGCTGCGCGCGCTGCTCCAGCCACAGCAGGAGCGCCACCGTGGCCAACAGCCCCATTGCCAGTTGGGCTGCCGCCACCCGATCGTCCATCACCAGCCACGCCTTGTAGATGCCGGCGGTCAGGGTCTGCACGCCAAAGTAGCTCGACACACCGAAGTCCGCCAGGGTCTCCATCAGGGCCAGCGCCACCCCGGCGGCCAATGCCGGCCGTGCCAGCGGCAGCGCCACCGCGCGCACCCGCCGGCCCCACGAAGCCCCCAGTAGCTGCGCGGCCTCCAGCAACTGCGGGGCGCGCTCGGTCAGCGCGGTGCGCACCAGCAAATAGACATATGGATAGAGGGTGAATACGAACACCCACCCCGCGCCCCAGGCATTGCGAATCTCCGGAAAAACCCGCCCCTGCCAGCCAAACGTCTCTCGCAGCCAGGTCTGCAGCGGTCCGGCGTACTGCAAAAAGTCGGTATAGGCGTAGGCCACCACATAGGCCGGCATTGCCAGCGGCAACAGCAGCAGCCACTCGGCCACACGGCGGCCGGGAAAGTCCAGCAGGGTCACCGCCGCCGCCGTCACACTGCCCACCAGCGCCACACCCAACGCCACCCCCAAGGCCAACCCCGCCGTCGTGCCCACATAGTCCGGCAGCGTGGTGGCCGCCATGGCGCTCAGCACTTGCAGCGCCTGCGCATCCCACGTCAGCGCAGCGCTCAGCAGGGCCCACACTGGCAAGCCCAGCAGCAGCGCAAAGGCAATGATGATCAGGCTGGCCGCGTGCACCCGCCCGCGCCACCACGGCGCCGCGGGCTCGGGGTACGGCGCCGTCGGCACCGGCGCGGCCGAAACGCGGAAGCGGTCACCCATCCTGTACCTCATAGGTTGCAAATGAGAATACGCATTATCTACAATCGTTCGCATGGAACTGGATCTTGCCCATGTCAGCGTGTGCTTTCCCGCCGCCGCGCAACCCGCCGTCGACGACGTCTCATTCGGCTTAGGGGCTGGACAGATTGGGGTGCTGATCGGCCCCTCGGGCTGCGGCAAAACGACCTTGCTGCGTGCGGTGGCAGGGTTGGAGCCGTTGGCCGCGGGGCGCATTGCGCTCGGGGGCCGGGTCGTCAGCGGCCCCGGGGTTCACACCCCCCCACAGCAGCGCCGCATCGGCCTGGTGTTTCAGGATTACGCTCTGTTCCCGCATCTGGATGTGGCGCGCAACGTGGCGTTCGGTCTGCACGCGCTGCCAGCGGCACAGCAGCGCGCCCGCGTGGACGAAGTGCTGGCGCTGGTGGGACTGGACGGGCTGCAAACGCGCTTTCCGCACGAACTCTCGGGCGGTCAGCAGCAGCGCGTGGCGCTGGCGCGCGCCTTGGCACCGCAGCCGCGGCTGCTGTTGCTCGACGAGCCGTTTTCCACTCTGGATGTCGATTTGCGCGAGCGCCTGGCGCACGAAATCCGCGCCATCATCAAGGCCGCCGGCATCACGGCGCTCTTCGTCACCCACGACCAGATGGAGGCCTTTGCGATCGGTGACGTTATCGGCGTCATGCACCAGGGCCGCCTGCATCAATGGGACGACGCCTACACGCTCTACCACCGCCCGGCTACGCGTTTCGTGGCCGAGTTCATCGGCCACGGCGTGTTCGTGCCGGCACGCATCCGCCAGCAGGGTCAGGAGGTGGTGGTGGACACGCCGCTGGGGCCGCTGCACGGGCCGCAGGAATGCCCTCTGCCCAGCGCCTACCCGGACGGGTTGTGCGAAATTTTGCTGCGCGCCGACGACATCGTGCACGACGACGCCTCGCCGGTGAAGGCACAAATCGTGCGCAAGGCCTTTCGCGGCGCCGAGTTTTTGTACACGCTGCGGCTGGCCAGCGGTGAGACGGTGCTGGCGCACGTGCCCTCGCACCACGACCACGACGTCGGCGAGTGGATCGGCATTCGCAATGCCATGGACCATTTGGTGACGTTCGCGCGTGGGGCCGGCGCGGCTTCACCGCCAGCCCCGGCGGCGCCGCGCGCCCAACCGTCGGTGCCACAAGCCGCTGCCGCCTGAGCCATACCCAGCGCGGCGGCGTTAGCCGCCGCTGCACCGCCGCGGTGCGGGCAAACCGGATTGGCCCTGCACGGTGCAGCGACTCAGGCGGCCGCCAGCATGGCGTACCCCTCGCGCGAGCGCGGCAGCAGTTGCCCCAGCACGCGACACACCGTCTCGTGCTTGGCATCGACCAGGTCGGCCAACACCCGCAAGGGAGGCAGCGCTTCCCGCAGCGCGTGGACATCGCTGGGGCCGACGACGGACAGCGGCGCTGCAGACCCCTGCAGCAGCGCCAAAAAAGCCGCCAAGCGTGCCGCCACCGGCCCGGTGCGCAGGCGCGCCATGTCGTGGCAGCGCTGCGGCAGCTGCAGCAAGGCCTCGACCAGCCAGTGCCGGCGCTCGACCTCGTCGCGGGGTGCGCAAGGCTGCAGCGACACCGGGGTCACGGCGGTGGCGCGCCACTGATGCGGGTGATGGCACAAGGAGTCGGCACCCAGCCAATCGCCGGGCAGCGCCAGCATCACCAGCACGGGACCGTCCGCCGTGGGGCGGTCGAGCCGCACGATACCGCGCTGCACACGCCAGCAGCCGCCGACGTCACCGGCATCGAACAGCACCGCCCCACGGGGCAGAAGGCTCGGCAGCGTGTGAGCCGTGGCGTCAGTGCTTGTGGTCGCCGTGTCCGCCATGGTTGTGCCCTCCCGATGCGCCGCCTTTCATCGGTGCCGCCGCACCCAAGGCCTTGACCGGTGCCGTCACCGCTTGCGTGACGCGCTGCCCGGCCGCGTTTTCGAACACCAAGGTGATCGGTACCTCTTGGCCCGCGCCCAGCGGTTGCTTCAGATCCATCAACATCACGTGGTAGCCGCCGGGCTTGAGCTCCACCGCCCGGTTGGCCGGCAGCGCCAGCCCGGGGATGGCGCGCATGCGCATCACATTGTTGTCCATGGCCATTTCGTGGATTTCCACGACCCCGGCCACGGGCGACTCAGCCGCCACCAGGCGCATCGGCTCCGGCGCCGTCAGGCGCATGAAGGCGCCCGTGGCCTTCTGCTGCGCCACCGTGCCACGCACCCAGGGGTCTTCCACCTTCACCGTCTGCGCATGGGCGGCGGCTGCCACGCCCAACACAACGGCACACACGAAACGCTGATATCCGATCCTCATCACACACTCCTTGTCCTGAAATATCGGGGCCGAGACGACCCCCCCGAACGAAAACAGATGGCAAACAGATGGTCTGCGCAGCGACTCAATCAACGCGCGCGGTCGGCCTCGCGCAGCAATTGCGCGATGTCGTGCGCGTAGTCCTCAGCCGTTTGCTCGTGTTTGAGCACCACGCGCAGCCGACCCGCTGGGTCAAACAGATAGGTCTGAGCCGAATGATCCATGGTGTAGCCACTGCCGGTGGGCACCTTGGCGTAGTACACCTTGAACTCGCGCGCCGCCGCGGCGATTTCCTCGGCGCTGCCGGTCAAGCCCAAGAAAGACGGGTGGAAGGCCGCCAAGTACTCGCGCAGCAGCGCAGGGGTGTCGCGCTCGGGGTCCACGGTCACGAACAGCAACTGCACACGCTTGGCCTCCGGCCCCAGGCGCTGCAGCACCTCCACGGCGCGCGACAGGGCGGTCGGACAGACGTCCGGACACTGGACGAAGCCGAAGTACAGCATCACGACCTGGCCGCGAAAATCGGCCAGCGTGCGGCGTTGGCCGTGCTGATCGGTCAGCGACAGCGTGCGCCCGTACGGCGCACCGGTGACGTCGATACCGCGAAAGGTCGGCTGCTGGACGGGCTCGCAGCCCGTCAGCCACAGCCATGACGCGCCGACCATGGCGCCCGTCGCGCCGCACCAGCGGCGGCGCGACCACCCTGGCTTACGATGCGTTGACACGTTGGCATCCCCCTTTTCCTCGCACACCATCCCGGGGATGGCCGAGGCTCACACCCTATCCGCAGGCGCACCACAGACGCACCGGCGGCTCATTGCCGCTGGGACACCCAGCGCATTCAGGCCGGGAGCAAGACGGGGGGAGCGCGCGGCGCCGGGTGGCTCCAGCGCAAGGGGCCCGGACCGTGGGCATCGGCGCCCTCTGGGGCGGCGGAGTCGGCCACGCGAGCGAATACCGGCAGCGGGGACGTCGGCGGCAGCGCGACGGTGGCGGTTTGCCACTGACACCAGTCACAGCCGCCGCTGGTCGCCGTCGGGCCATCGGCAGGCGCCGTATCCGCCGATGCGCCGGTCGAGATGCTGACACGCACGACGCCCGTGCTGGTGCAGATCTCGATGCCTTCCTGCGCCGCTGGCAGCAGCACGCGCGCCATCGCGGGCGACAGCGTGGCCCACAAGATGGCGATCAAGGCCAGCCCATGCGGCCAGCGGGCGCGGCGCACATCCATGGCGGGCATTGTAGCCACAACGCAACGGCGCTGCAAGGCCCGGATCGACGCTGTAGAAGCAAGATAGTAATGTCCGCTTCCGGCAAAGTAGAAATGTCCGCTTGTTGGTCTGGAAGCGGAGGGCTGGGTGGACAAGCGCATCGAGATGAGCGAGCGGGAGATCGAGCGGCTCAAGGTG
>NZ_VJON01000068.1 GCF_007556685.1 Tepidimonas charontis
CGTTACAATCGTCATTGGCGTCTCGAAAAACTGGGCTTCATGTCACCCCTCGAAGCCCGGCAGTCTTATGCCACCCGGAAGGCCGCATGAGCTGCAAATCTGTGTCCAATCAATTGGGGGCGGTACAGGTTGTCCAGGATCGGTTTGTCGTATTCATCGACCAGCACCACGGCGCGCTGGCCGTGCCGCTCGACAGCGCGCTCGATCAGTTGCTTGAAGCGCAGGTGGGTGTCGCGCGGCGGCGGGGCGATCTCCACCCCCAGCCGCTGCGCGTTGTCATCGAGCAGGGCGTGGATGTGTTCGTCCTGCCCCCGCCCGTCGTGCAGCCGCCCGCCGCCGAAACTCAAGCGGATCACCGGATACTTGCGGCTCCAGTCCCACTTGTCGTGCACGAAGAGACCCCGGAAAAGCGGCTCGTTGCCGGCAAAGAGCTCGGCCAGCGTGTCGAGAAACAGGCTCTTGCCGAAGCGCCGCGGGCGCGAGAGGAAGTAGTACTTGCCGGTGGTGGCCAGCCGGTGTGCAAACGCCGTCTTGTCGACGTAGTAGTAGCCCCCCTCGCGGATCTCGCGCAGGGTCTGAATGCCGATGGGGAGTTTTTGGCGTCGCATCGAACCATTATGATGCCACCTCGGCCTCGAACAGCCCCCATCCCCGGCTTTTCGATTTCAGTTCACCGGTTCATTCGGCCAGCCGGCTATAGCGGGCGCGCACGGCCAGAGCTGCCGCTCCCTCAGCTCAACTGCCGCGCTTGCGCCAGCAGGGTGTCGGCGTCACTGACCTCGAACTGCCCGGGCGCCTCGACGTTGAGGGTACGCACGATGCCGTCCTTGACCAGCATCGAGTAGCGATTCGAGCGCAAGCCCATGCCGCGCGCCGTCAAATCCAAGGTCAAGCCGGTGGCCTTGGCAAACTCGGCGCTGCCATCGGCCAGCATGCGTACCTTGCCAGCGGTGCCCTGGTCGCGCGCCCAAGCGCCCATCACGAAAGCATCGTTGACGCTGACGCACCAGATCTCATCCACCCCTGCGGCACGCAGCTCATCGTAACGCAGCAAATATCCAGGGACGTGCTTGGCCGAACAGGTCGGTGTGTAGGCGCCAGGCAGCGCAAACAGCGCGATGGTCTTGCCCGCGGCGGCTTGGCGCACCGGCACCGGATTCGGACCGATCGAGCACCCTTCGCCGGGCTCCTCCACGTATTCCATCAGCGTCACATCGGGCAAGGGATCGCCCACTTGGATCGTCATGACCTGCTCTCCTCTGCAAAAAAGACGCACTCCCCGATGGATGCGACGCGCACGCCAGCCGCAGCACCCGAGCGCTGCGGTGTTCGAAGCGACACCGCGACGAAGCACACTGCCCCACGGGGTCAAACAAAAAGGGACGACCACATTGTCGGTCGTCCCCATTGACCCGGCAAGCCAGGCGGTTTTTTGTGGCGGCGCTCAGACCTCGGAGGCCTTTTGCACCAAGCGCGTCGCCACCCAGTTCTTGGTCTTGGACAGCGGGCGACTTTCGGTGATTTCGACGACGTCACCCAGCTTGTACTCGCCGTTTTCGTCGTGGGCGTGATACTTGCTGGACTTGATCACGATTTTGTCGTAGAGCGGGTGCTTGACCCGGCGTTCCACCAACACGGTGATGGTCTTGGCGCGCTTGTCGCTGACCACCTTGCCGATCAGGGTGCGCTTGACTTTGGTTTGCGTCATCGTGCTCTCCTCACTGACCGACGGTGCGTTGCTTTTCCGCCAGGATGGTCTTGGCGCGGGCGATGGCCCGACGCGTCTGACGCAAGGCGGCCGTATTGGCGAGTTGCTGCGTGGCCTTCTGCATACGCAGATTGAAATGAGCCTTCTGCAGCGACTTGATTTCGGCCTGCAGGCCCGCCACGTCTTTTTGGCGCAGTTCAGCGGCTTTCATCGGTGCTCCTTCCTCACTGGCCCAGCATGCGGGTGACGAACGTGGTGCGCAGCGGCAGCTTGGCCGCAGCCAGCGCGAACGCCTCGCGCGCCAGTTGCTCGGGCACACCGACGATTTCGTACAGCACCTTGCCCGGCTGGATTTCGGCCACGTAGAACTCGACGTTGCCCTTGCCGTTGCCCATGCGGACTTCGGCCGGCTTCTTCGTGATCGGCTTGTCCGGGAAGACGCGGATCCAGATACGACCACCGCGCTTGACATGGCGCGTGATGGCGCGGCGCGCGGCCTCGATTTGACGCGCGGTCAGACGGCCGCGATCGGTCGCCTTGAGCCCGAAGTCGCCAAACACCACCGTGGTGCCGCTGGTGGCGACCCCGGTGTTGCGGCCCTTGTGCTCTTTGCGGTATTTGCGACGAGCAGGTTGCAACATGGTTTACTCTCCTTTGCCGTCCGCGGCTGCAGGCGCGGGTGCGTCGGTTCGAACGCGCTTAACGGCGGGTTGTGCGGTGGCTTCGGCGGGCTTGTCGCTGCCATCGGCCGGTGCGGCGTTGCCGCCACCACGGCGCGCGCCGCCACGCGGCGGACGCGCACCCTCACGGCGCGGGGCGCGGCGGCTGCGCTCGTCGTCCGGGCGCGGCGTACTGTCCAGCGACGGCACATCGTTGCGGCCCAGGGTGTCGCCCTTGTACACCCACACCTTGACACCGATGGTGCCGTAGGTGGTCTTGGCCACCGAGGTGCCATAGTCGATGTCGGCGCGCAGCGTGTGCAGCGGCACGCGGCCTTCGCGGTACCACTCGGTACGCGCGATTTCGATGCCGTTCAGACGCCCGGAGGACATGATCTTGACGCCCTGGGCGCCCAGGCGCATCGCGTTTTGCATGGCGCGCTTCATGGCGCGGCGGAACATGATGCGCTTTTCCAGCTGCTGGGTGATGCTGTCGGCGATCAACTGCGCGTCAACTTCGGGCTTGCGGATTTCCTCGATGTTGACGGCCACCGGCACGCCCAACATGGCGGCCAGATCCTTCTTCAAGCGCTCGATGTCCTCGCCCTTCTTCCCGATCACCACCCCCGGACGCGCCGAGTGGATGGTGATGCGGGCGTTCTTGGCCGGACGCTCGATGACGATGCGCGACACCGCCGCGTTTTTCAGCTTGCTGCGCAGATATTCACGCACCTTGATGTCGTCGGCCAGCATGCCGGCGAACTCGCGGTTGTTGGCGTACCAGCGGCTGGCCCAGTTGCGGCTGACGGCCAGGCGGAAGCCGGTCGGATGGATTTTCTGCCCCATGGTCTTCCTTTCCTTGGCCTCAGTTGCCCACGGTCACGTAGATATGGCAGGTCGGCTTGCTGATGCGGTTGCCGCGCCCCTTGGCGCGCGCCGTGAAGCGCTTCAGCGTCGTGCCTTGCTCGACGTGGATGGTCTTGACCTTGAGCTCGTCGATGTCGGCACCGTCGTTGTGCTCGGCGTTGGCGATGGCCGACAGCAGCGCCTTCTTGATGATGCCGGCAGCCTTCTTCGGCGTGAAGGTCAGGATCTGCAAGGCCTGGTCCACCTTCTTGCCGCGAATCAGGTCGGCCACCAGTCGACCCTTCTGGGCCGACAGGCGCACGCCGCGAACGATACAGCGGGTTTCCATGATCAATCCTTACTTCTTGGCTTTCTTGTCACCGGGGTGGCCTTTGAACGAGCGCGTCAGCGAAAACTCGCCCAGCTTGTGGCCGACCATCTGTTCGGTGATGTAGACCGGCACGTGTTGCTTGCCGTTGTGCACCGCGATCGTCAGCCCGATGAACTCGGGCAGGATCGTCGAGCGTCGCGACCAGGTCTTGATCGGCTTCTTGTCCTTGGCGGCCTGAGCCTTCTCGACCTTGGCCATCAGGTGATGGTCAACGAAGGGACCTTTTTTCAGAGAACGAGACATGGCTCAACCTTTACTTCTTGCGACGCACGACGATCATGTTCTGCGTGCGACGGTTGTGGCGCGTGCGGTAGCCCTTGGTCAGGTTGCCCCACGGATCGCGCGGCGGCTGACCGGTACCGGTGCGACCTTCACCACCGCCGTGCGGGTGGTCGATCGGGTTCATCGCCACGCCGCGCACCGTCGGACGGATGCCCATGTGGCGCTTCACACCCGCCTTGCCCAACTGCCGCAGGTTGTGTTCGGTGTTGGAGACCTCGCCGATGGTGGCGCGGCAGTCCACGTGCACCTTGCGCACCTCGCCCGAGCGCAGCCGCACCTGGGCGTACACGCCCTCGCGCGCCAGCAGCACCGCCGACGCGCCGGCCGAGCGCGCCAGCTGAGCGCCTTTGCCGGGCTTGAGCTCGATGCAGTGGATGGTGGAGCCCACCGGAATGTTGCGAATCGGCAGCGTATTGCCGACGCGGATCGGTGCCTCCGAGCCGCTGACCACGCTCTGGCCCACTTCGAGGCCGCGCGGCGCAATGATGTAGCGGCGCTCACCGTCGGCGTAGCACACCAGCGCGATGTGCGCCGTGCGGTTCGGGTCGTACTCCAGACGCTCCACTTTGGCCGGGATGCCGTCCTTGTTGCGCCGGAAATCGATGATGCGATAGTGGTGCTTGGCACCGCCGCCCTTGTGGCGCACGGTGATATGCCCGTTGTTGTTGCGCCCCGAGGTCTTGGCCAGCGGCTCCAGCAGCGCAGCGTAGCCAGGACCCTTGTACAGGTGATCGCGCGTGACCTTGACCATGCCGCGACGGCCTGGCGAGGTCGGCTTCATCTTGATGACTGCCATGGCTTTCAGACTCCCTCTGCGCCGAACTGGATCTCCTGACCTTCGGCCAGGGTCACATAGGCCTTGCGCACATGGTCACGGCGACCGATGGTCTTGCCGAAGCGCTTGACCTTGCCTTTTTGGTTCAGGACGTTGACATCCTGCACCTTGACGTTGAACAGCAGCTCCACCGCCGCCTTGATCTCGGGCTTGCTGGCATCGCGCAACACCTTGAACAACACGGTGTTGGTCTTCTCGCCCACGCGGGTAGCCTTCTCCGAGATGATCGGCGCCACCAGCACCTGCATCAGGCGACCTTCGTCGAACTTCGGCTGGCTCATGCGAACATCTCCTTGAGTTGATCGAGCGCCCCCTTGGTGACAAGCACCTTCTTGGCGTGCACCAGCGAGACGGGATCGGCGTAGCGCGGCTCGACCACCAGCACATTGGGCAGGTTGCGCGACGCCAGGTACAGGTTTTCGTCGACTTCGTCGGCGATCACCAGCACCGAGTTCAGATTCATGGCCTTGAGCTTGTTGACCAACAGCTTGGTCTTGGGCGCCTCGACCTTGATGCCCTCCACCACCGACAGTCGCCCTTCACGCACCAGCTGCGACAAGATCGACGCCATGCCGGCGCGGTACATCTTCTTGTTGAGCTTTTGGCTGAAGTTTTCGTTGGGACTGCTAGGGAAGATCTTGCCGCCGCCGCGCCACAGTGGCGAGGAGGTCATACCCGCACGCGCGTTGCCGGTGCCTTTTTGGCGGAACGGCTTCTTCGTCGTGTGCTTGACGGCGCCGCGGTCTTTTTGCGCCCGCGTGCCCTGACGGGCGTTGGCCTGGTAGGCCACGACCAGCTGGTGCACCAGCGCTTCGTTGAATTCGCGACCGAAGACGGTCTCCGGCACCTCGACGGTGGCGGCAGCCTGACCTTGGTCGTTGAGGAGTTCGACTTGCATCCGTTCGCTCCTTACTTGGCAGCCTTGACGGCCGGACGGACGGTGACGAAGCCGCCCTTGGCACCCGGAACGGCCCCTTTGATCAGGAGCAGCTGACGCTCGGCGTCGACCCGCACCACATCGAGGTTTTGGGTGGTGACGGTCTCGGCGCCCATGTGACCGGTCATTCGCTTGCCCGGGAACACGCGCCCCGGATCTTGCGCCATCGAGATCGAACCCGGCACGTTGTGGGAGCGGCTGTTGCCGTGCGAGGCGCGCTGCGAGCCGAAGTTGTGGCGCTTGATGGTGCCGGCGTAGCCCTTACCGATGCTGGTGCCTTGCACGTCGACTTTTTGCCCTGGCTGGAACAGCTCGGCCACCGACAGCGTTGCCCCCGGCGCATACTTGGCCGCGATTTCGGCGCTGACGCGGAATTCCTGGAGGATCTCACCGGCCTCGATGCCGGCTTTGGCGTAGTGACCCGCCATCGGCTTGGTCACGCGGCTGGCGCGCCGCTTGCCATAGGCCACCTGCAAGGCGTCGTAGCCATCGGTGGCCTGGGTCTTGACTTGGGCCACGCGGTTGTTCGACACATCCACCACCGTGACAGGCACTGCGTCCCCGTCTTCGGTGAACAGACGCATCATGCCCACCTTGCGGCCCAACAACCCGAGAGAGTTGCTCAGACTCATTGTTTTCTCCGTTCCCGACTGCAATTGGCCGGGTCTGATGGCCCGCCGCCGGTCGCACGACCGACGCGACGGGCAGGTTACAGGTTGACCTTCGCTCCCGAAAGAACGAAGCCCACAAGTCTACCTTGCGGGCCCGCGTCTGTCAATAGGCTGTCAACAGGTGTAGAAGCAAGATAGTAATGTCCGCTTCCGGCAAAGTAGAAATGTCCGCTTGTTGGTCTGGAAGCGGAGGGCTGGGTGGACAAGCGCATCGAGATGAGCGAGCGGGAGATCGAGCGGCTCAAGGTG
>NZ_VJON01000069.1 GCF_007556685.1 Tepidimonas charontis
CCCGCGTACCGATGCCGACGAGGGCACGCCGCTGCAGGGGGTGATTCGCATTCGCGGCGCACGTCAGCACAATCTCAAGGGGATCGATCTCGACTTGCGCACCGGCGCCTGGACGGTGGTCACCGGCCCCAGCGGCTCGGGCAAGTCGAGCCTGGTGTTCGACACCCTGTTTGCCGAGGGGCAGCGTCGCTATGTCGAAACCTTCTCGGCCTATGCGCGGCAATTTTTGGACCGCATGGACAAGCCCGCCGTCGATGCCATCGACGGCGTCCCGCCGGCCATCGCCATCGACCAGACCAACCCGGTGCGCAATTCGCGCTCCACGGTTGGGACGATGACCGAGCTCAACGACCACCTCAAGCTGCTGTTCGCGCGCGCCGCCCGCCTGTTCGACAGCGTCACCGCGCGGCCAGTGCAGCACGACACGGTCGAGACCATCGTCGCCGACCTGCACCAACGCGCCGTTGCCGCCGGCGATCCGCGGCTGGTGGTGACCTTTCCAGCCGTGCTGCCGGCCGCCGTCAGCGCCGCCGAAGTCGAACAATGGCTGGCCGCCAGCGGCTACACGCGTGTGCAGGCCGAGCGCGTCGAGGGCGAGCAGCGCGTGCTCGACGTGGTGGCCGACCGCTTTCGGCTCGGCAGCGCCGAGCCGGCGCGTGTGGCCGAAGCCGTGGAGGCGGCGCTCAAGCGCGGCGGCGGGCGGCTGACCGTCTATGCGCTCATCGACGGCGAGCCGGCGCAGCCCTGGCGCTACTCCAGCGGGCTGCACTGCCCGGAGAGCGACCGGCGCTACACGGAACCGCGCCCGGCGCTGTTCACCTTCAACTCTCCGGCGGGCGCCTGCGACACCTGCCGCGGCTTTGGTCGCATCATCGGGGTGGATTGGAACCTCGTCATTCCGAACGACAAGCTCACGCTGCGCGCCGGCGCCATCAAGCCCATTCAAACCCCGGCGTTTCGCGAGTGCCAGGACGATTTGATGCGCCATGCCGAGGCCGCCGGCATTCCGCGCGACACGCCGTGGTACCAGCTCACACCTGAGCAGCGGCAGTGGGTACTGGAAGGCTCGCCGCACTGGAGCGGCGACTGGCAGCGCCAGTGGTACGGCATCCGCCGCTTCTTCGAATATCTGGAGAGCAAGGCGTACAAGATGCACATCCGGGTGCTGCTGTCCAAATACCGCAGCTACACCGAGTGCCCGGCCTGCGGCGGTGCGCGTCTGAAGACCGAAGCCCTGCTGTGGCGCCTGGGTGAGCGCGACGATGCCGACGCCGTCTTGCCGCCCGAGCAGCGTTTTTGCCCGCGCGGCGTGGCCTGGAGTGAGGCGCAGCTGCAGGCGCTGCCCGGGCTGTGCCTGCACGATCTGATGCGTCTGCCCATCGAGCGGCTGCGCCACTTTTTCGAGCGCTTGCAGGCCCGCGTGGCGGCGCTGCCCGCCGGCGAGCGCCAGGCGCAAGCGCTGCTGTACGACGAAATCACCACTCGGCTGCGCTACCTGTGTGACGTCGGTCTGGGCTACCTGAGCCTGGATCGGCAAAGCCGCACCCTCTCGGGTGGCGAGGTGCAACGCATCAACCTGACCACGGCGCTGGGCACCTCGCTCGTCAACACCCTGTTCGTGCTGGACGAGCCCTCCATCGGCCTGCACCCGCGCGACATCGCGCGCATCAACCAGGCCATGGCGCGCCTGCGCGACGCCGGCAACACGCTGGTGGTGGTGGAGCACGACCCGGCGGTGATGCTCGCCGCCGACCGCATCATCGACATGGGCCCCGGCCCGGGCGAGCGCGGCGGCCGCATCGTCTTCGATGGCACGCCGGCGCAATTGCGCGCTGCCGACACCCTCACCGGCATGTACCTGTCGGGGCGGCGGCAAATCGGTTTCGGCCCCAAGCGCGCGGTCACCGACGCCACCCCACGCCTGATCCTGGAAGGCGCGCGCCAGCACAATCTGCGCGGCATCGACGTCGCCTTTCCGCTGCAGCGCTTGGTCGTCGTCACGGGGGTGAGCGGCTCGGGTAAATCGACGCTGGTGCAAGACGTCCTGGCGCCGGCGCTGCGGCGCCACTTCGGCCAGCCCACCGAAGCCCCCGGCGCGCACGAGCGGCTGCTGGGCGCCGACCACTTGGATGGTGTGGTGTTCGTCGATCAATCACCGCTGGGCAAGACGGCGCGCTCCAACCCGGTCAGCGTGGTGGGCGCCTGGGATGCGATCCGTGCGCTGTTCGCCGACGCTCCGCTGGCGCGCGAGCGCGGCTACGGCGCCGCCAAGTTCAGCTTCAACAGCGGTGACGGACGCTGCCCGACCTGTGGCGGCTCGGGCTTCGAGCACGTGGAGATGCAGTTTCTCTCCGACGTCTACCTGCGCTGCCCGGACTGTATGGGCCGGCACTACCGGCCCGAGGTGCTGGAGGTGACGCTGGAGCGGGGCGGACGCTGGTTGAACGTGGCCGATGTGCTGGAGCTGACGGTGGCCGAAGCCGCGCAGTGCTTTGGCGCCGATCGCGAGGTGGCGCGCGCGCTGCAGCCGCTGCTGGACGTGGGGCTGGACTATCTGCGGCTGGGGCAGCCGGTGCCGACCCTGTCGGGCGGCGAGGCGCAGCGCCTCAAACTCGCTGCCCATCTGGCCGAAGCGGCGGCGCAGGCCGAGCGGGGGCGGCACGCGGGGCGCCGCGCTGTTGCCGCTCGGTCCGCCGCGGGGCGCACCGGCGGCACCCTGTTTCTGTTCGATGAACCCACCACCGGCTTGCATTTCGACGATATCGCCCGGTTGATGCGGGCGCTGCGCAAGCTGCTGGAGGCGGGGCATTCGCTGATCGTCATCGAACACAACCTGGACGTCATCCGCGCGGCGGACTGGGTGATCGACCTCGGGCCCGAGGGCGGCGACGGCGGCGGGGCGCTGGTATTTGCCGGCCCGCCTGAGGAGCTGCGCCAGCACCCCAGCAGCCACACGGGCGCCGCGTTGCGTGACTATGCGGCAGCGCTGGGGCCGGCGCGCGCGGCGCAGGAGCCTTCCCCGGTGTGGGCCTCAACGCCCCCCGACGTGCCGCGCGCCATCCGCATCCTGCACGCGCGCGAGCACAATTTGCGCGATCTCACGGTCGACATTCCGCACGGCCGCTTCACCGTCATCACGGGCGTCAGCGGCTCGGGCAAATCCACGCTCGCATTCGACATCCTGTTCAACGAAGGTCAGCGCCGTTACCTGGAAAGCCTCAACGCCTACGCGCGCAGCATCGTGCAGCCCGCAGGTCGCCCCGAGGTCGACGCCGTCTGGGGCATCCCGCCCACCGTGGCCATCGAGCAGCGGCTGTCGCGCGGCGGGCTGAAGTCGACCGTCGGCACCGTCACCGAGGTCTGGCACTACCTGCGCCTGCTCTACGTCAAGTTGGGCGTGCAGCACTGCGTGCACGACGATGCCCCGGTGCAACCGCAAACGCGCGAGCGTATCGTCGCGCAGCTGCTACAACGGCACCGCGGCCAAGTCATCGAGCTGCTGGCGCCGCTGGTGGTGGCGCGCAAAGGCGTCTACACCGAGTGGGCTGAATGGGCCGCCCAGCGCGGCTACCCCTTCTTGCGGGTGGACGGCGAGCGCTTGCCCACGCACGCCTTCCCGCGTCTGGATCGCTTTCGCGAGCACACGCTGGAGCTGCCGGTGGCGCAACTCGCCGTGGCCGCCGATGCCGAGGCCGCCCTGCGCGACGCGGTCGCGCTGGCGCTGCAGCACGGGCGTGGCGTGCTGCACGTGCTGGCCGCCGGTCAGGCCGCGCCCACCGTCTACTCCACGCGCCGCGCCTGCCCGGTGTGTGGCACCAGCTACGCCGAACTCGACCCGCGCCTGTTTTCGTACAACAGCGCGCACGGCTGGTGCCCCGATTGCCTGGGCACCGGGGTGCAACTGACGCGCGAGCAACGGCGCGCGCTGGACGAGGGTCCGCAGCGCGACGACGAGCGCGACCGCACCCACAGCCTGATTGAGCCGGCCTTCGAAGACCTCAGTCCCCAGCCGTGCCTGAGCTGCGGTGGCACACGCCTCAACGCCACCGCGCGCGCCGTGCGTTTTCACGGGCAGGCCATCACCGACATCGCGCGCCTGAGCGTCACCGAGGTGCTGGCCTGGGTGCGCGGTCTGCAGGCGCCGGGCGTGCTGGCGGCGCGCGAGGCCGAGATCGCTCGCGACCTGCTGCCCGAAATCGACAGCCGTCTGCGCTTTTTGCTGCAGGTGGGGCTGGGGTATCTGACGCTCGATCGCGGCGCGCCCACGCTGTCGGGCGGCGAGGCGCAACGCATCCGGCTCGCCGCCCAGCTCGGCTCCAATCTGCAGGGCGTGTGCTATGTGCTCGACGAGCCCACCATCGGCCTGCACCCGCGCGACAACCGCATGCTGCTCGACGCCCTGCAGGCCCTGGGGCGCCACGGCAACACCCTGGTGGTGGTGGAACACGACGAAGACACCATTCGCCGCGCCGACCACATCATCGACATCGGCCCGGGTGCCGGCCGCCAGGGCGGTCGGGTGGTGGCGCAGGGCCGGCTGGATGCGGTGATGGCGGCGCCGGACTCCGTCACGGGGCGCTATTTGCGCGAGGCGATGCGCCACCCGCTGCAGCCGCGCCGTCCGGTGTCCGCGGACACGCCGCGCTTGGTGCTGCGCGGCGTGCAGCGGCACAACCTGCAGGGTCTGGACGTCACCATCCCCTTGCACCGGCTGGTGGCCATCACCGGCGTCAGTGGCTCGGGCAAATCCACCCTGGCGCGCGACGTATTGCTGACCAACCTGACGCTGGCGCTGAGCCAGCGTCGCGGGCGCAGCGCGGCGCCCACGGCAGTGGGCGTGCCTGCGGCGGGGCGACGGCGCGCGGCCTCGGCAGCGGTTGCGCCCAGTGCCTGGGTGGGCTGCACCGCGTTGGAGGGCGCGGAGACGGTACAGCGCGTGCTCGAGGTCGATCAAACCCCGATCGGCAAAACGCCCCGCTCCTGTCCGGCCACCTACATCGGCTTTTGGGACACCATCCGCAAGCTCTACGCCGAAACCCTGGAGGCCCGGGCGCGCGGCTACGGGCCCGGACGCTTTTCCTTCAACACCGGCGACGGCCGCTGCCCGGTGTGCGAAGGGCAGGGGCTGCGCACCATCGAAATGAGCTTTTTGCCCGACGTCAAAGTGCCGTGCGAGGCCTGCGGCGGCGCGCGCTTCAACCCCGAGACGCTGGCCGTGACCTGGCGCGGCAAGACCATCGGCGACGTGCTGGCGATGACGGTGGACGAGGCGGTGGCGTTCTTCGCCTCGATGCCATCGATCGCCCATCCGCTGCAACTGCTGCGCGACGTCGGTCTGGGCTATCTGACGCTGGGGCAACCCAGCCCCACGCTGTCCGGTGGCGAGGCGCAGCGCATCAAACTGGTGACCGAGCTGACCAAGGTGCGCGACGACGTTGCTCGGCGCGGACAGCGGACGCCGCACACCCTGTACGTGCTGGACGAGCCCACCGTTGGGCTGCACATGGCCGACGTCGACAAACTCATCCGCGTGCTGCATCGCCTGGTGGATGCGGGCCACAGCGTGGTCGTCATCGAGCACGACCTGGACCTGATCGCCGAGGCCGACTGGGTGTTGGACCTGGGCCCGGAGGGCGGCGCCGGCGGTGGTCGGTTGGTTGGCGCCGGCACGCCCGAAGATCTGGTGCGTCTGGGCACCCATACCGGCGCCGCGCTGGCCTCCGTGCTGGCGCGCAGCAGCTGAGCTCCGGCAGGGCCGAGCCCCACGACAGGCAGGCAACCCGTGGCAGCGCAGCGCATCGTCTGGATCGCGCCCGAGGCGCCGCCCAAGCCGGCGCTGGGCGCGCCGTGCAATGGCTGCGGCGTATGCTGCCTGCTCGAACCCTGTCCCGTTGGCGTGCTGCTGAGCCGGCGCCGCCGCGGTCCATGCGTGGCGCTGCGCTGGATGGCCGCCGAGCGCCGCTATCGGTGCGGCGCTTTGAGTGTGCCCGCAACGGTGTTTGGCTGGGGCGACGGACGCCTGGGCCGCTGCTTGACCGCATGGGCACGGCCGCTGCTGGCGCGCTGGATCGGCGCTGGTCGCGGTTGCGACTGCGACTGGACGCCGGCCTGAGCGCGGACGCCGGCTGCGCGAACCGTTGACCCAAGTCAACGACAAAGCGAGTGTGGCCACCCACAATGCAGACATTCGAATGTAACGATGAATGGGTCATCATGGACATGGCGGGGTGGATCGAGCGCTGGGGTGAGCCCGCCGTGCTGGCCTGTGGCGGCTTGGTTTTGGGGCTGGGGTTTGGCTTTTTCGGTCAGCGCTCCAAATTCTGTTTGCGAGTTGTGTGCGTCAAGTTGTGCAAATTGGTGATCAGGTAATTGGTTGATCCTGTTTGCGCTGTCGTTGTCGCGGAGGGCGTAGCCCGGAGCGATGACGACAGCGCGCGGCCGCTTCAGGCGGCCAGTCTCAACGCCTCCTTTTTCTGCTCCGAAAGGAGCGTCATGTTCAGGTAACGGCTGTCCTCCAGCCAGGTCTCGTGCGTCTCGACGCACA
>NZ_VJON01000007.1 GCF_007556685.1 Tepidimonas charontis
GCTTGGCGGTCAAGTTGCTGCTGTTGACGATGGTCAGAAAGTCGGAATTGACTGAAGCGACGTGGGGCGAAGTCAACTTTACCCAGGCGACCTGGACCATTCCGGCGGAACGGATGAAGAGGAAGCGTCCGCACGTGGTGTACCTGTCCCGCCAGGCATTGGATATTTTCGTTGCCCTCAAGACGTGCGCAGGCGGGTCGCGGTACGTCTTGCCGTCGCGCTACGATCCTGACATTCCAATGAGCAAGGCCACGCTGAATCAAGTGACGACTCTTGCGTGGAAGGCGGCGCAGCAAGATGGACAGCCGTTGGGAAAGTTCTGCGTCCACGACTTACGGCGGACCGCCTCGACCCTGCTTCACGAGGCCGGATACAATACGGATTGGATCGAGAAGTGCCTCGCCCATGAGCAAAAGGGAGTACGAGCGATTTATAACAAGGCTGAATATGCCGAGCAGCGTCGCGTCATGCTTCAGGACTGGGCTGACATGATCGACCTCTGGGTGAAAGGCGACCCGGCGCTTTGGGTCGTTGTGCCGCCGCCTTCCTCGCCTCTATCCATGCTTCGACCTCCCTCAAGTCCCACGCCACTGATCGCGGAGTGAGGGTGAATCGTCTCGGAAATTCACCGCGCTTTTCCATATCGAAAATCGTCCGATCCGATAACGGAACGATCTTTAGAAGCTGCTTGCGGTTGATGAGCACCTTCCCAGGGATTTTGAGTTCATCTTCTCGAATGGTGCGCATATTATCTCCGTTACATTCCGATTCTTGCCAGAAAATCTAGGCCACCCATTTAGCATTTTGTGGGGCAAGGGTGCTCGCTTTTGAGTCATTGCGGCCCAACTCGGCTTCCTCCAGAAAGCGAGAAGGCGGGCCTTCCTCCACGGCACTGCTGACCACCAACCGGTTTTTCGCCCGAGTCATGCCCACATACATCAAACGGCGTTCGTCTTCCTCGTCGGAATCGGCGTGAGGCAAGGTGCCATCCTCGCAACCGACAATCCACACGCTGTCGAACTCCAGCCCCTTGGATGCGTGCAGGGTCATGATGTGCACATGCGGTGCCCGCCTGCCAGCGGGGCTGGATCGCGTCACGAATGCCAATCGCTGTGCCAGCGAACCGCTCAACTTGATGAGTGCACCTTCGAGCTTGCGAAGCAGGGATGCTTGCGGGGGCGTGCAGTACTCCGCCAGAAATGCGGCGACGCCATGCACCACCAGCGACGCTCGATCTTTGCTCGATTGCTCGCGCCATGCGATCATGCCCATGCGCAGGCCCATCAAGAGCTTGCGGGTGGCATCATCGCTGGCGTGTTCCACGGCGGCATGGAGGCGGGCCACACAGCCACCACGCGAGCGTCGGGAGTGGTCATTGATCCATCCGGCCTGCACACCACAAAACGACAGCGCGTTGGCAATGCCCGTCCAGGAATCATCGAGCACGGATCGCAGCAGCCCACACAGCACGCTGCCGATGGAGTGCTCCCACACGCTCTTACCCCCGGAGCGGGCGAACTCGACGCGAGCGCCCGACAGGCCGACCTCGACCGCATCGAGAATATTGTTCGTTCTGGCGAGAACCGCCCACTGGGTGCCTCGCGGACTCTGGCGGATGGCGTCCACCACCATATCGACCTCGCTCCAGCGGTCGGGGCAACGAATCACCCGAATCTCGCCGTTGTCTTGCCGGTGCGCGATGATTTTCTTGGCTGCCCGATGTTGGTTGTGGGCAATCAGCCGCGCCGCATGGTCCAGGATGTTGGCTGCGCAGCGGTAGTTGATCGGAAGCGTGGTTTCGGTTGCCGACAGCGCCGTCGTGACCCTTTGCAAGCCCGAGTAGCCCAAGGCTTGGCGAAAGGCATACAGGCTTTGGTCATCGTCGCCCACGAGAGTGACTTCGGTGCCAGCGCGGCCATGAAGCAACACCCACTCCATCTGCACCTCATCCATATCCTGGGCTTCATCGACCAGCATCCAGCGCACAGGCAGCGGAGGCAGTTGCCCGCTGGCGATGCGCTGCACGCACGCCAGCAGCAGGTCGGCAAAATCCATGGCGCCTTCGGACGCCAGCAGGTCTTGGTAGGCACGAAACACCGCCTCCTGGGTGGCGTTGGCAAACGGTGCTGGGTACAGGCGGGCCTTCGCGGCGTCGATGGCGCGCACCAGGTCATCGAACGGCTCTTCGCTGCCGTGCTGTTGCCAGCAGCGACGCAGCAGGCTCACGCGCTCCCCTTCAGCGAGCAAGCGCGGGGGCTGGCCCCCTGAAGCGCGTCTCAGGTGCGCCAAGGCCAAAGAGTGAAAGGTGCCCACGGCCAACCGCTTGGCGTGGGCTTCTCCGCACGAGGCGAGGATACGCGAGCGCAGTTCCTGGGCGGCGTCTCGCGTGAACGTCACGGCACAAAGACGGCCCATGTCATGGCTGGCAAGCAACCGTGACGCCCGCTCGGACAGCACCCTCGTCTTGCCCGATCCGGGGCAGGCGAGCACGGTGCAATGACCGCTTGCCTCGACGGCTCGTGCTTGATACGGGTTGAGCACTGACACTACGCGGCAGCTTGTTCGGGATCGACGGCCTTGATCTCGCTGGCCGCCCCTTCTGCAACCTGAACATCGCCCGCTGCATCCTTCTTGCGCGCGGCGATCATGGCTCGGTTGGCGATGCTGCGCACCGAGCCAGCCAGACGGAGCAGGCGGCGCTTCCACTCGTAAATGCTGGCCGAATAGGTGCTGTCTGGGATCACGCCCGACAGCCACAGCGCATCGAGCTTGGAGACCAGTGCATCGAACTCGCGCACGATGCCGACATAGCGCACGGCGCGAGGGGAAGTGATCTTGGCCTCAATGTCCTTTGGATTCGAGTATTCGATACCAGCGAACTCGATACCGTTATTCTCGGCGACTTTTTCCAGGCGGGCGATCTCTGCGCGAATATCCTCGAACGCCTTATTCATCCGCTCGTCGATGATGCCCTCGACTTCGCGCGCTTGCTCTTCGGTGCCGACGATGCGCAGCACGACCGACAGAGAAAAGATTGCATTCGCGCATGTCTCGAATCCACGCTCGAACACTTGCTGTGCGTGGAAGGACTGAAGACGAACTTTCTGGATGAAATACGGGAGACTTTTGCGGTTGTCGGGGGTGTTTCGAGGTGGTTCCTGGGCTGCCATGCCGTGCTCCTTCGCTGATCTTGGCGACAATATCGTACCCAGAGCAGGGCCTTGTGGCTAGTTTCGAAACGCGACCAAAAATGTCACGATTAGAGACTTGACACCGCTGAGCGCCGGTGTAGCATGATCACATCGTTTCGTTGTGCCTAGTGCCGCGAGCGTGTCCTAGCTGGGGACTTGAAAGAAGCAGCATCAAAGACACGCCGACCGCGCCATGCGTGGCGGCGAGTAGAGAAAAGAGAGGGGCGCATCTCGCCCGACCCTGATCCACGGGACATTGTGGTGATGGCTTGGGCGCGAGACCGTAAGACCTCGCCTTGTCCGTTATGAGCGGACGAGGCTTGAGGCAGCGCGCCCCGTGAGCCTGCGTAAAGGGGTTCTCCAAAGAACGGCGGGCGGCTTGGAAGGCCGCCAGCGGACGGTATCCGTGCGTCTGACAAACGCGCATGGCGGATACCAGTTCGTCCCGTTGGGGCGGTAGCTCAATTGGCAGAGCAGCAGGTTGTCACCCTGGCTGGTGCGGGTTCGAATCCCGTCCGCTCCATTCCCCAGACACCACGGGTGCTGTAATATTGGCACCGGCAATAAGGCAGACACATCCGCTGTCAGCGGATGGGGTGACAGCCCCTTCCCCAGAAGGGGTTTGCCGAATAGACTGGGAGCGACGCCCCGCATGTCGGGGCGTTCGTTTGTCCAGGAAGATTTCTCAACCCTGCGGGGGCCGTCACGCTCCCGCAAGGGGCCGTGGTGCCTCCGCGTTTTCTTGGAGGCCATCATGGCACTTGTCATCGTAGCTTGCTGCATCACCGGCTGGGTTCTCTCGCGCCCGATCGTTCGGGCGCTGGGACTCCGGTAAGCAAAAGCGTCTGCGGGGCAATCCCGCAGGCCACAGACCCTTGCAGATGGGGTTTGCGGCCTGCGGGGTTGTCCGGGCGCGCGAAAAGCCGGGCAGCCTTGCGGGTCAGTCCATCTACCCAGCAAGGAAACGCCATGACACTTTTGATCCTCTCGATGTGCGCAGTCTCGGGATACGTCATCAGCCGCCCGATCGTTCGGGCGCTGGGACTGCGCTGATTGAGTCGGGCGCCCCGTACCAGATACGGGGCTTCCCAGGGCATGCTGGAACAAGTGTGCCGTGGAAAGCCAGCTTTGTTGCTCCTGGGTAACCATGAGCCACATGGCGGTAGCTGGCCGCCCTAAACAAACAGCACCAAGGTTGCTCGCGCAAGCGGGCATTGTGTTCAACCCCTGCGGGGCATCTCATCCCCGCAAGGGGATAGGTGTCTCCAGGGATATTTCCATGGAGACCAAAATGAAGATTGAAAACGTAGGCCTGCTATCCATGCCGGCAGGCCAGTACCACGCCTGCCCTGCGGTGGGCCACAGTGGGCTGGTGCGCATCATGCGCAGCCCGGCCCACTACCAGCATTACGCCACAAACCCGCCTGAGCCGACACCGGCGATGGAGTTCGGCACGGCGGTGCATACCGCCATCCTAGAGCCGGACAACTTCGCGCGCGACTACGTAGTCGCGCCGAAGTTCGACCGGCGAACCAAGGAGGGCAAAGCGGCAGCCGAAGCCTGGGAGGCAGCGAACGCGGGAAAAACCCCGCTGACCGCCGACCAGATGGCCGCCATCGAGCAGATGGTGGCGTCCATCAGGGCTCATGCCGGTGCTGCACGGCTGCTTTCCAACGGCCTTGCCGAAATGTCCGGCTTCTGGGTTGACCAGGAGACGGGCATCGAGTGCAAGTGCCGCCCTGACTTCCTGGCGGTGGCGGAAACCTGCCCGGAGCAGGTGACAGCGATCGTCGATGTCAAAACCTGCGTGGACGCCAGCGCCGAAGGGTTCTCGCGAGCCATCGCGACCCTGGGCTACGACGTGCAGGCGGCGTTCTACCAAGACGGGCTCAAGGCCCTGACTGGTCGAACCATCCCGTTCTACCTCATCGCAGTCGAGAAGGACGCGCCCTACGCGGTCGCGTGCTACAAGGCGAGCGACGAGGTGATCGAGATCGGTCGGGCAAAGTACCGCGCAGCGCTTCAGCTTCTGAAGTGGTGTCGGGACAACGACCAGTGGCCGGGCTACCAGCCAAACGGGGAGATCGAAGAGATCAACCTACCGCGCTGGGCAGCCAACTTCGACGCGGATGCGTAGAATGGGTAGCATGAACTTGCCACTCGAAATCTACGACCTGCTTGAGCGGCGACTTGGGCGCGACGATGCGATGGCGGTTGCCAAGAGCATCGAAGCGTCCTTGACCACATCGAAGAGCGTAGCCGGGAGATGGCGGTTCAGCGAAAGATCGAGGCGAAAGAAGAACTTCGCATCGAGCTGCGCAGTGAACTCGCCACCAAGGAAGACCTGCTTGCCGTCAAGGAAGACCTACTTGCCGTCAGGGAAGACTTGGCTAAGCTCGAAGGCTCGCTCAGGGAAGACTTGGTGAAGTTGGACAAGAAGTTCTCGATGTACTTCTTGACGATAATCTTCACCGTGATCTTCCTAAACCAAAACGCGCTGGAGTTTCTGGCGCGCATTCTCGGCCTGATCAAGTAAGGCCAAAGGCCGCGAGCGCTGCCAAGGCGTCTCGCACATTTTCAACCCCGAGTCGGGACACACTGTTGGTCCCGACGGGGGCCATGGTGTGTCCTTTTCTTTTCTCAAGGAGCACATCATGGCTTTGCAAGCACTCAAAAACATCAACCGCGCCCAAAGCGCTGTCGAGGCGCCGAAGGATAAGGGCTTCCCGGCCTTGTTGGAAAAATACAAAGGGGAAATTGCAAGGGCGCTGCCCAAGCACATCAACCCCGACCGCATGGTGCGGATCGCCTTGACGGCGTTCCGCATGACGCCGAAGCTGGGAGAGTGCGATCCCCGCTCCGTATTTGCGGCGGTCATCCAGTCCAGCCAGCTTGGCCTGGAAGTGGGCCTGATGGGCGAAGCCCATCTGGTCCCCTATGGAGACCAGTGCCAACTCATCCCCGGCTACACCGGGCTGATAAAGCTCGCTCGCCAGAGCGGGCTCGTGCAGGACATCTACGCGCACGAGGTGCGCGTGAACGACAAGTTCACGCTCAAGCTCGGGATGGAGCGCAGTTTGGAGCACGAGCCGCTCACAGGGCCCGGCGGCTTCCCTGCTTCCGATGAGGAGCGGGGTGAGGTTGTCGGGTTTTATGCTGTTGCTGTGTTCAAGGATGGTTCTCGTACCTTCGTGGCGATGAGCCGCAAGGAAGTCGAGAAGATCCGTGACAACAGTAAAGGCTACCAGGCAGCCAAGCGGTACAAGAAGGAATCCGTCTGGGACTCCGACTTCACCGCCATGGGGCTGAAAACGGCGATCCGTCGCCTCTGCAAGTTCCTGCCCAAGTCGCCGGAACTTGCGACGGCTCTGGCACTCGACGCGGCTTCCGAGCAAGGAAAAGCGCAGAACCTGAATCTGAACGATGTCATCGAGGGTAACTACGCTCCGGTGGTAATCGACGAGGAGACGGGTGAAGTCCTGGACGCTGATGAGAAGGCGGGCGCGAAACCCGACCCGACCGAGCAAAAGCCCAAGGAGACCAAAGCCGAGATCATGGGCGGCGTGAAAGCCACCCAGGTCAAGGTGAACGAGGGCGTCACGGCCTTCGTTGTCGATCCCGCTGAGCAAGGAGATGCGGCCAAGCCCAATGCCAAGCTCGCGACGGCGATCAAGGCTATGGAGAAGGCGACCACGAACGAAGCCCTGGACGAAATTTATATCCGTCTTGAGGCCGACTTCGAGGGAACCGACCTGGAGGCTCTGACGCGCGAATATCGTCGCATCAAGGCCGACATCGGTAGCCTGATCTAAGCGCCTGCGCTGCTGCGTAGGTTCTTCCCAACCCGGCGGGAAACGCCATGTCTCCCGCCAGGGGGCATGGTGTGACCGCCTTTTTCTTATTCTGAAAGGAGAATCACCATGCTGAACAAAGTGCAACTGATCGGCTTCCTGGGCGCTGCCCCTGAAGTCCGTTACACCCAGGAACAGGAAGCTGTCGCCCGTGTGCGAATCGCCACCAGCGAAACCTGGAAGAAGAACGGCGAGAAGCACGAAAAGACGGAGTGGCACAACGTCGTGTTTTTCGGGAAGCTCGCTGAAATCGTCGGCGAACACCTGAAGAAAGGCTCCCTGGTGTACGTCGAGGGGCACCTCCAGACCCGTTCCTGGGAGAAGGATGGCGAAAATCGCTACACCACTGAGATCATCGCCGAGAGCATGAAAATGCTCCCGAGTGGTGGCGGCAAGGTCAAGGAAGTGCCGGATGCGTCCAAGCAGACGCAGAAGGGGAAATCCAAGCCGAGCTATGACGATGGGCCGTTCTGATGGAGGTGGGCAATGGAAATCGTAACCGTTGTCCTGCCTGCGTCGTGGGCCCCGGCCTTGGTCAACAACGATTGGTCTGGTCTGGAGTATTACGATCCCGACGGCGCTGCCATGGCGAAAGCCTGGCAGATGGAGTCCGGTTTGGCCGTGCTCTCGTGCGGTGAAGAGCCGTTCGTGTATAGATTCGAGGGTCTGCTGACGGAGTGCTTGGAATACCAATGCGCTCCGGTTGGAGGAAATCAATGAGCAATGAACTCCCTCCAAGCCAAGCAGATTTCGAGGCGGCGCTTCGGCGCATAGAAGGCGGTGTAACAACCGTGACGGATGTGCAAATCATCCGTCAGTACGTGGCCGACATGAAGGAAGGCATGAACTACCTCCATGATCGGCTTCGCGAGACCCGCGAAATGCTGATGCGCGAACGTGCATCCAGTGATCGCTTGCAGCGGGCGCTGGACGAGGCGTTCAACTCAGGGTCGGGTGCATACATTCCTTGATCCAGACCAACCCCAGCCGGGGAGATTCTCCCCGGTTTGGGGAAGCTCTTCGGCTGGTTTTCTTCAATACCCCAGACCGGGGCATCTCCAAGTGCCTCCTTCTGGGGGTTCTTCGGGATGCCCCGACTGGGGCTTTTCAGAGGAGAACCGCATGAAAGCCGAAGAAGTAAGACCAATGGCACGAGGCCGGTGGGGAGAAATCCTCGCAGGCCTTGCGCCGCAGTTGCAACCTGCGCTTGACCGCGTAGGCCGCCACGTCCCGTGCCCAGTGCACGGAGGCAAGGATGGATACCGTGTCTTCAAGGACGTTGATGCGACCGGCGGCTCCGTCTGCAACACCTGCGGGGTGTTTGCAGACGGGTTCGCCACCCTGATGTGGGCGAATGGTTGGGATTTCTCGACTGCGCTCAAGGCTGTGGCCGAGTATCTCAACGCCAACAGCGCGAGGCCAGCACAACACCGTGCGACCAGACCAGAGCCCGTGAAGAGTGAAGATGACGAGAGGTTGCGTCAGTCACTCAATCAGGTCTGGAACGAGTCAGTACCGATCTTGGATCGAGACGCCGAGCCGGCCAGGCTGTATCTGGCCCGGCGCGGAATATCGATCCCACCGCCCGAGGCTCTCCGGTTCCATCCGTCGCTGGCGTACTACGACGGCGACAAGAGGATCGGCGAATACCCGGCGATCATCGCCATGGTGTCTGGCACCCAGGGTAATCCAGTGACGATTCACCGGACGTACCTGACGCAGGATGGCAAGAAGGCGCCCGTCGAGTCGCCCAAAAAGCTGATGAGTTATCCGAAGGATCGAAAGATCATCGGTGGAGCGATTCGGCTGGTTGATCCGGGCCCCGTGCTCGCTGTCGCCGAAGGGCTGGAAACGGCCCTGGCGGTGATGGAAGGAACGGGGCTTCCGGTATGGTGTGCGGTCAACGCATACCTGCTGGAGCACTTCGAAGCGCCACCAGAGGTGCGCCGTGTCATTGTCTTTGCGGACAAAGATCGGCCAACCGCCCAACACCCCGGAGGCCACGGACAAGAAGCCGCCAGGCGGCTTGTCCAGCGCCTGTGGGCCAACGGCATCAAAGCATCGGCCATCGTTCCAGCGGGGGAGATTCCGTCGGGCCAGAAATCCCTGGACTGGCTCGACATCCTCAACCGCGACGGGGCGCAGGCCTTTCCAAGCCTGCAATCCATCGATGCGCGGGTGCGCAAGGCGGCGTAAGGAGGCGGAGCCATGTACGGTGCCGTCAACTTTCGTTGCATCAACACCGAACCCGGCGCGGGCACGGCATTCGCGCCACCTGCGGGATTCGAGGGCGATGCCCAAGCGTATGCGCGGTACATGCGCGAGCGCTGGAAGTCCGACCCCGGTGTCCGGCAGCACGTGGCCGTGGCTGGCCGCAGGCTGGTCAGGGGCGACGAAGTGGTTTTCGTGGGGCGCTACGCTGATGAGGCAAGGCGCATCGCGAAGGCCGCTTGGTGCTAAACTTCAAAGCAGGCCCGCCGCCAAAGGCGGGTCTTTTCAGAGCGCGTTCGAGTCGAGCGCGCTGCGAAAAGACGGTTTTTCTGCTGTCGGTTATGCCGATGGTGAAAAAGTCCTAGCTGGGGACTCTAAACAATCAGCATCAAAGCGCTGCTTGGGCAACTGAGTAGCATCATCAACCGCCCCTGCGGGATGCCTTCGTCCCGCAAGGGGTGAAGCGTCTCCAGGGGTTTTTCACTTCTGGAGACATCATGACTCAAACTCTCATCCTTCTCGCTGCCGTCAGCGGTTCTGTTCTTTATCTCTTCGACCGGATTGCTGCGCTCATCAAGCGCGGCAAGGAGACGAAGGAAAAACGGAGCGAACAGCAGTTGACAGAAGTCCTTCGCCTGAAGGACGCAAAAATCGAGGAACTCCAAGCCCGAATAAGGTTTCTGGAGTCTTCCTTGAGAGACGTGCGCCGTCAACGCGCCGAGCAAATCGCCAGCAGTGCCCGCCCCGCGCGGCCTGCCGATCCGGTTGCTCGGGAGGCCGAGGACAAGGCCGAAGAGGCTATGGCCCAGGCAAGAAACCTGGCCTTAGCGGCCATCGATGCGTCGGGGCGCGAGAAATCGCGCCTCATCGCTCAAGCCCGCAAGCTCGCTGAGCGGGCCAATGAGTATCGCCGCGTTGCGCGCGGCGAACTGCCAACACCCGATCAAGTCCAGGCGCAAGCTCAGGGCTCGATTGGGAAACAAGGCAGCGCTGGGGCTGCGCAGTTCGAGGTTCTTGGCGGGGAGTAACGTCATGCGCTACTACGTCGCTGAGTTCAAGGACGGCAAGCCGATCTGCGTCATCTCCGGTCTCGGAAAAAACCGGGGCCGGTGGGACGCCGACCACTCCAGGTCTGCTGCATACCGTCACGCGCGCATCCTGCGTCAGGAAAACCCCGGCAGGGTGTTCCGCGTGATTTCCATGAGCGTGAAATAGACGCTTTCATCAACCCGGCTGGGGGCGACCTTCACCCCCGGTCGGGGGTGGACGTGCCCAGCTTCTTCTTTAGGAGACAGCAATGGGCATTCTTTTCGATATGGCCGCCTTTTACCGGTGGCTGGAAGAGGCTTCTGAACGCGAGCTATTGGCCCGACGGGATGAGGCGCTCAACATGGAAAACCGCATCAGCGATGTCGATCTCAAGAGTGATTTGCGTCGCTTGGTGCGGATGATCGAGGAAGAGTTGGTGGCTCGGAAGTTTCGAGTCTGAAGCTCTTACGCCGCCCTTTTGCCAAGATGTCGGAAGCATTGCCGCTTCCACTGAAAACGGCAAGCAGGGCGGCGGCCTCGTAGTTTGTCTTGGCCTTGTGCTTGACTCTCGCCAACGCAAGGTCAAAGGCTTCCGCTCGCGACAGTTCGAAAAGCTCGCAGAGCCGATCAAACTCGTCGTGATCGAAGGCCCACGGCTGGTTGAACAGGAGTCGCTTCTTGCGCTCCAGTTCGACCTTGCCGCCCTGGATGACCGTGAAAGCGCGTCTGTGTGGTCTGACCATGCGGCCAGTCTAGCACGGTTGCTCATGACAACCCATGCGGGGGGCGATCCCACGTCCCCGCAGGGGTGTGGGCGCCTTCCGTATCCAACGAAGGAGTCCTACAATGACGGGTATGTTCGCCTTTGACACCCTGGCCTTCGCCAAAAAGCTGCGTGGTGCCGGTTACACCGACGCGCAGGCTGAAGCGCTGGCTGAGGCACAGGTCGAGGTGTTCCAGCGCATGCTGGAATCCACGCTCGCCACCAAGGACGACATCAACGAGGTCAGAGCCGAGATCAACGAGGTCAGAGCCGAGATCAAGGCCCTCAAGACCGAGATCGGTCAGGTCAAGACCCAGCTTCAAAGCGAGATCGGTCAGGTCAAGACCCAGCTTCATGGCGAGATTGCTCAAGCAGTCAAGGACATGAAGATTTGGTTCGGCAGCATGCTGGTAGTGGCCGTCACGGCCATCGCCACGTTGACCAAGGTCCTGTGACCTGAAGCACGAGCGCTGCCAAGGCGTCTCGCACATTTTCAACCCCGAGTCGGGACACACTGTTGGTCCCGACGGGGGCCATGGTGTGTCCCATTTTTCTTTGGAGACCACCATGGAAAAGACCAACAACCGCCCCGACTGGGGCAAACTGTTCCAGGCCGCCCTGCACGAGCCCGGTCGCTTGGGTTCGCACTACCGGCTGTTTCATCGCTACAGTCTGGGGAACCAGCTTCTTGCGATGGAGCAGATGGCCGAACGGGGAATCCCCGCCGGCCCTATCGCCAGCTTCACCGGCTGGAAAAAGGCGGGCCGCAAGGTCAAAAAGGGCGAAAAAGCCCTTGGGTTCTGGATGCCGATCATCAAAAAGGAAGCCCGCCAAAACGGCGACGGCACTGAAGACGAAGTGACCAAGGTGTTCTTCTTGATGAAGAACAACTGGTTCGCGCTGTCCCAGACCGAGCCGATCGACCCGGAAAACCCCGGCACCGTGCCCACACCGGAAACCCCGGAGTGGGATAAGGCGCAGGCGCTGGCGAAGCTGGGCATCACGGAGGTGGCTTTCGAGCACACCGACGGAAACTGCCAAGGCTTTGCGCGTCCGAGGATGGGCGAGGTAGCGGTCAACCCGCTGGCGGCCATGCCGTGGAAAACCCTCTTCCACGAAATGGCGCATTGCCTGCTACATGGCGAGACGGCTGAGGCTCAGTTCGTGGATGGCGGTGCCATCAACCGCTCCATCCAAGAGGCTGAGGCCGAGGCGGTGGCGATGCTGTGCTGTGCGACGCTCGGCCTGCCCGGTGTCGAGGAAGCTCGCGGCTATATCCAGGACTGGCTGGAGAGCAGCAGCGACCGCGAAACCTTCATCAAAAAGTCGGCAAGCCGGGTTTTCTCGGCGGCTGACAAAATCCTCAAGGCCGGAAGCGCAAAGACCGAAGCCTCGCAAGAGGGGGAGGGTGAGTGATGAAGCGCAAACTCGTTTTTCATCTCGTGGAAAACGATGGCCTGCTTCTGATCCAGCCCAAGCCCTGGGTGGGGGAGCCTCGGCGGGCATCGGTGCTCACCGGCATCTGGCGGCTGCTGCTGCGGCTGCGCGACATGATTGGGAAGGGATTGCCATGAGCAGCCCTACGATCATTCGCCTGCCTGCGGAGCAGTGGCGGCCAATGGCTGAAGCCAACTCGTGCCGACTCGCCGCCGAACACCGTGGCAAGTCCCCGGTGCCGGTTCGGGCGGTGCAGTACCGCGGCGCTTCCTACGTCGTCTTCAGCGTGATGTGGGGAGCCTACGGGTCGGTGCCGGAGCCGCAAATAAGCGCTTGGTGGTTGTGGCCGCCGAGTCTCTACGAGGGCAGCACCACGACCGTGTACCACGATGAAGAGGCGATCCGTGCAGGCCTGCGCGAACGCGGAGACCACACGGGCCTGATCGTGTCGGCCAACGGCAAGCTGATGGTGTGCGCGCGGCAGGTCAAGTTCTATCAGGGCTTACCTACCACGCGCCCCCTGACGCAGGCAGAGGCCGAGGACTATGACGCCCAATGCCGGTCATCCGGCTGGCGGGCGTTGTGGTTTCGCGGCAAAGAACCGAAGTGGTACTCGCTGCACGGCCATCCGGTGGCCGTGTACCGGGGCCACGAAACGCTCGGAACGGATCACGCGGTGTTGTTGTGGAGGGCGGACGGAGATGTCCACGAAATGTCCATCCACCACAGCGTGAGGCTAGAGCCAGCGCGCTCAGCGGACGCCGGAAAACCGGCGCTCGTAGGGCAGATGGCACTTTTCTGATGAACCCCGGCCTCTCTCACGAGGGCCGGGTTTTTTATTGCGCTCCGCCGACGCCGCGCGGGCCGAGTCTCTCTGAGCAAGGGCGCAAGCCCGGCCTGCGCAACTTCACCAGCGCCTCAGCCCGCCGCCCCAGCGCTTGGCGTTGATGTCGCTCTCAGGGCGACTGCACGCCGAGATGCGCCTTCACTGGATCGCGCCAGGCGTAGCTCGACTCTCCGAGCCCATTGTTCACAGTTTTTGTGGACAACCGACCGAAACCCGACTCCGGTGCATGCTGCCGCTCGCTGAGGGACAACGGCTTGAGCTGTCTTGCCCAAAAAATGAGCACCCGGGGGCGCACAGCATTCATGATAACTGTCATTATCATGACTGCGATTTTTTGCGTGTAACTCGACCGATCCAGAAATCCGGGGGGGAAAATCAAGGTGAGACAAGGACTTGGCAAGCCACTTGATGGCTGCTAGCATCGCGCCATGCACCAAGGAGCGCGCGATGGAAATGATCACTCGACAGCAAGCCGCTGACCGGCTGGGCGTGCCCGTGGCCTGGATCGATGGGATGATCGAGGCAGGCGAGCTGCAATACCACGAAGGACCGGACGGCAAAGTCCTCGTCGATGCCGAGGACATCCAGGCGCTGAAGGGGGCCGGCGAGCCGCCGACCGTGCCGTCGCTGTCTCACGTTCGCGCCATGCTCCGGCGCGTCATGGGCGGCCCCGATAAGGTCGAGCAAGGCCAATAACCGACTGCGCCTGTTTTGCGTGTGGCCGTCCACGTCGGGGGACGGTCACGATCTTGCGCGCTTCTTCGCCTGCGCGCGGCGACATCTCCAACCCGACGCGCCCACCCCCTCGTCGCACTCATTCCCCCACGAACCGCCCGTTTGGTCTGGCTAAACACAGCCTCGGCAGCCCATCGTCGCGCGGGCCGATCGTTGTACCGCCAGTGAACCGCCCGTGACTCTGCTGGACGAGACGGCGGCATAGCTGTATCGCCAGTGAACCGCCAGTGAATCACCAGTCGCAGCCGCGCCCGGCTCCATGTTCAACTGCTGCACCGTCTGTGCACTGCCAGTGACCTACCGCACTCTGGGCGGAGGGGCTTGCCGAGTGCTCGGTCAAGAATGGGGCGGCTTGCATCGTAGTCACAGTGTGACTACAATATCGGCATATGAACCTTTGCCTGGAGTTCATCATGAGCACCGCCGATACCTACGTCCGCGCCCGCATCGACACCAACACCAAGGAGCGCGCTGCTGACGCGCTCAAAGCAATGGGCCTGTCCATCTCGGACGCCATCCGCTTGCTGATGCTGCGCGTAGCCGATGAGCGCCGCTTGCCCTTCGACGTGAAAGTACCCAACGCCACCACGCGCAAGGCTATTGCCGAGCTGGAAGCGGGCAAGGGCAAGAAGTTCGCCAACGTGGATGATCTGATGGCGGATTTGCATGCGGACGATTGACCGATCCTCGGCGTTCAAGCGCGACTACAAGCGGGAAGCCAAAGGGCGTTACCGCGCCACGCTCGATAACGATCTCAAGCCGGTTCTGGTCGCCCTGGCGACGGATCAGCCCTTGGATGCCCGCTACCGCGATCACGATCTTTCTGGCGATTGGGCAGGCTATCGGGAGTGCCACATCAAGCCAGACTTGCTGCTGATCTACCGCAAGTCCGACGCCGATACCCTCAGATTGGCGCGGCTCGGCTCGCACAGCGAGCTTTTCGGCTGATGCGCCGCATGGCGCCGCCCTCGATGGAGAAGCCTGAAGGCCGCGAGCCGCAGCGACGGCAGGAACGAGAGCGGCAAGTGCAGCGCAGCCGCGACCGGGACGTCGCCCCGGCATGAGCCGTTGATACTTCCACAAAAACGCTTGCATATCGTATCTGTATTGTGTATCGTATCTGTATTGATACGAGTTACACAGATACGGTCAATCCTCCCCGCCCTAAAGGGCGGAGCTTGTGAAAGCAAGCTCGGTTGACCAGACCATGCGCGAGCAATCGCGCGACGTGTGATGGAAGTGCGAAGACCCACCCGCAGATGCTTCCTCAGTCTGCGGCTCTGGAAGAGAGGGATGCAGACACGGCAAGGGAGCGCCACGAAACGGTCCCTCTCCTGGCGGGAAAACCGCCGAAGCTGCCATCGCACACGGTCGAGGGGAGCGGTCCTGATGGACCCGTTACTGGTCCCGTAAGGGACGAACGCAAGGAGAAGAAGATGGCTGTGTTTGTGTTGGACCGGCGTAAAAAGCCTCTGATGCCATGTAGCGAAAAGCGGGCACGGCTCCTCCTGGAGCGGGGCCGTGCTCGGGTGCATCGGCTCGTGCCATTTACCATCCGTCTCGTCGATCGCACGCAGGAAGAAAGCGCCCTGCAGCCCTTGCTCGTGAAGCTCGACCCAGGCAGCAAAACGACGGGAATCGCCGTGGTGCGCGAGGACGAATCGGCTGACGAGGAAACTGGCGAAATCCAGCGCCAGGTCCATGTCCTGTGGCTTGCGCAGCTCGTGCATCGGGGGCAGCAGATCAGCGAAACGCTCGCCGTGCGGCGAGCGTTTCGGCGCCGCCGTCGCGGTGCAAACTTGCGCTACCGCGCACCGCGATTTCTCAATCGCAGCAGACCCAAGGGGTGGTTGGCGCCGTCGCTGCGTCACCGCGTCGAGACAACCCTCTCCTGGGTGCGTCGCCTGCAACGGCTCGCGCCCATCAGCGGGATTTCCCAGGAGCTCGTGCGCTTCGACCCCCAGGCGCTGGAAAACCCCGAGATTTCCGGCATCGAGTACCAGCAGGGGACGCTTGCCGGGTACGAAGTGCGTGAGTATCTCCTGGAGAAGTGGGGCCGGCAGTGTGCCTACTGCGGGGCTACAGACGTTCCCCTGCAGATCGAGCACATCCACCCCAAGGCCCGAGGTGGCAGCGACCGGGTGAGCAACCTGACGCTTGCCTGCGCCCCCTGTAACCACGCAAAGGGTGCGCAGGACGTGCGTGTCTTTCTTGCCAAGGACCCGCAGCGGCTAGCGCGAATCCTTGAGCAGGCGAAGCGCCCCTTGCACGACGCCGCTGCCGTCAACTCGACCCGTTGGTCGCTCTTCGAAGCGCTCAAAGCCACGGGCCTGCCGGTCGAGACGGGCTCAGGCGCCAGGACCAAATTCAATCGCGTGCGTCTAGGGCTGCCCAAGACCCATGCGCTCGATGCCGTCTGTGTCGGGGTGACGCACGCCGTGTTCGATTGGGACCGCCCTACGCTCCAGATCAAGGCCACCGGCCGGGGAGGCTATCAACGCACGCGCCTTGACCGGTTCGGATTCCCTAGAGGCTATCTCACGCGGCAGAAACGGCACTTCGGGTTCCAGACGGGCGACATGGTGCGCGCCGAAGTGCCCAAGGGCAAGAAGACAGGCACCTACGTCGGTCGAGTGGCCGTGCGCGCATCGGGATCTTTCAATATCCAAACACGAGAGGAAGTGATTCAGGGCATTGCCCATCGCTACTGTACGCTCCTTCAGCGAGCCGATGGGTATGGTTATTCGTGGATCAAGAGAGCATGTTGAAGGAGGAAGCGGGATTAGGGGCGTGCCTTGCACGCCGCGCTCTCCCTCCCCGGCCTGAAGGCCGAGGTTTCCCGCGCAAACTGATGAAAGGAGCAAGGGTCGTGGCACGTCAGGGCATCACTTTTGAGCAGGTCGCCGCCGTCGCTGATGCGCTGGCAGGCGAGGGGCAGCAGCCGACGATCCGGGCAGTGCGGGAGAAGCTGGGCGACACCGGCAGCCCGAACACCATCCACAAGCATCTCACCGCATGGCGGCAAGCCCGCCCGGTCGCCGCCGCCGATGCGCCGGAATTGCCGCACACGCTGACCGCGGCCATTGCCGCAGAGATCGAGCGGGCCGCTGCACGCGCCCGCGCCGAGATCGAGGACCGCTTGGTGCAGGCGCAAGCGGAAGCCGCCGAACTGGCCGCCGCTGGCGAGGCGCTGGAGGCGGAGCGCGACGAACTGGCCGAGCAGGTGGCCGTCCTCACCACAGAGCGCGACACGCTGGCAGGCAAAGCCGCCCAGCAGGCCGCCGACTTGGCCGAGGCACAGCGGCGCATCGAGCGCGAGCAGCAGGCGGCAGAGGCCGCCCGCGTGGAGGTGGCAACCGCCCGCCTCAAAATAGAGGCGCAGGCGGAGCGCGTGAGCGAACTGGCCGCCGAGCTTGAGCGCCTACGCGCCGCACTTGCCGAGGCGCAGCAGGGCCGCACCGCAGCCGAACAGCAGGCCGCCGTGCTGGCGGCACGGCTGGATGCGTGCGCCGAGGCCCGCGCAGAGCGTGACGAGGCGCGCAAGGCAGCGGCAGAGGCGCGCGAGCAAGCTGCCCGGCTGGCCGGGCAGCTTGAGGCGCTACAACAGCAGAAATAAGCGGCGCAGGCCGTGGCGGGCGCCAAGGCAGCGCCTAACCACGCGGCTTCTCAAGAAGCGCTTTCACAGCATCACCAGCGCGGAAGCCCCCGACTTCAGTCGGGGGAGGAAGCGCGGCCCCCATGGGTTGGCATATTGAACCAATCCGCCTATAATTACGGGCATGAAGCTGACCTTGCAGACGTGCGGCGCGCGTTTGCAGCCGAGGCAGCGAAGATGGGGCGCTCGCTCTGGAGTGTGCCAACTCTGGATGATCTGTCTGGGCGTTACTTCGACAGTGAGCGCGCCGAAAAAGCGCAAGAGGCGATGCGCCGGGCTCTAGAGCAAACGCTTGTGGAGCACGGCATTGACCCGACGGCGATGCTGCTGCCCAAGCCCACGGCAGCGGCGCTGCCGCAGCCCAGTGGTAGTGTGCCGGAAAAGGCTGAGCAGCTCGCGCTTGTCTAGCACGCCTAGGCTTGCTCGGGTTGTAGCGACAAATCACCTCACCCCGCGCCCCTTGTGGCGCGGGTTTTCCGACCAGCCGGCGGTGAGTAGCCGGCAGAGCATCGAAAAGGAGAACGACGTGGACTATCAGGCACTAAAGAAAATCGGCAACGAAATGCTCAGCGAGATGATCCGCGATGCCGTCGCCCGGGGCGATTTCGGAAAACGCGACCACGGAGAAACCGCGCGCGATGTGATCGAGCGCCTTGGCGCGCGGGGGCTCAGTGCCGATGAAAAGCGCTTCATCGGGGGCTACATCATGGCCCAGTGTGGCTACGGCGGCGGCCTTTGACTACGACAATGCCAAATGGGTAGAGAATGGAGGCTCTCGATAACGATGAAAAAATTCGAGCGAAACGGAAAAGAAAATGGCAAGTCGGCGTGGCTTGTCAAGCAGTCGTTTGTTGGCAGACACATCACTGTCGCCTCCATCGTGTTCGATGGCAGCGATTGGTGTCTTTGCACGCACGGCAAGTCGGGCATTCGCACAGACCGATTTGCCACCTTGAGGGAGGCCAAGGAGGAAGCCCTCAAGATTTGACCCGGCGCACGGCAAGCCCCCGGCCTTCGGGCCGGGGAAGGATAGCGCGGACGCCGTAGGCGCCCCATAGGCCAATCGTATCATTTCACCACGGCATCACCAGCGCGGAAGCCCCCGACTTCAGTCGGGGGAGGAAGCGCGGCCCCCATGGGTTGGCATATTGAACCAATCCGCCTATAATTACGGGCATGAAGCTGACCTTGCAGACGCAACTTCTGCCTACCTCGGAGCAAGCCGCTTTGCTTGAGGCGACCATGCGCGCCTTCAACGAAGCAGCCAACTGGTTGGCCGGCGAGGCGTTTGCAAGAAAGACCGCCAACAAAATCCTGCTGCAAAAGCTCTGCTACGCTCAGTTGCGCGAGAGATTCGGGCTGTCGGCCCAGATGGCGGTGCGCTGCATTGCGCAAGTCTGCGAAGCCTACAAGCGGGACAGGTCCAAGCGACCGCAGTTTCGTCCGCTTGCCGCTGTCCCCTATGACCAGCGGTTGATGAGCTTCAAGGGCATTGACCGCGTGTCGCTTTTGACGCTGTCGGGTCGCATTCTCGTGCCCATGGTCATGGGCAAGTATCAGCAAGAACGGTTTACCGCCGCCAGGGGGCAATGTGACCTCGTCCTGCGCAAGGATGGCAAGTGGTTCCTGCTTGTGACCGTCGATCTGCCAGACGGCACCAAGCCGCCAACGACCGACTTCATCGGCGTCGATCTCGGAGTGGCCAATATCGCCACCGACAGCGACGGGCAGCACTACAGCGGCGATGCGGTCGAAGCCGTCAGGAGTAGGCAGTACACACTGCGCGCCAGTCTCCAGAGGGCTGCTTCTGCCAAAAAGCGGCGAGGCATGCGTCCGAAGAACATCCGGCGCAAGCTCAAGCGCTTGAGCGGGAAGGAAAGGAGATTTCGCGCCAACGAGAATCATCGCATAGCCAAATCGCTCGTTGCTAAGGCCAAAGGCACCGGTCGCGGGCTTGCCCTGGAGGAACTCAAGGGCATCCGCAACCGGACACGGTTTCGCAAGGCGCAGCGGGCGAAGATGGGTGGGTGGGCTTTGGCGCAACTTCGTGCATTTGTCGAATACAAAGCCAGGCTGGCAGGCGTTGAGGTCGTCTACATCAACCCTGCCTATACCAGCCAGACGTGCGCGGTTTGCGGGCATGTATCCAAAGCCAACCGCCCATCGCAAACGGAGTTTCGCTGCGTGGCCTGTGGGCACGCCGACCACGCAGACGTGAACGCGGCGAGTAACATCCGTTGCCTCGCCAGGGCGTCTGTCAATACGCCTAAAGTCTCGGAACCGCATTAGGACCTTCTGGTTGCGTAGTACAGGGACAAGCCACCGACTTCAGTCGGGGGTAGTTGACATGACCAACGTCAGTGCGCACCACCGGGTGCGCCTGGGCAGCGTCCAGACCGGCCAAGTCGCGCTTGGCCTTGTCGTCGATCTCAATCCGCCAGGCCAACATCGCGCTCCACTTCTTCCAGCGTATGGGTGCGGCTGCGGCCTGCACGGATGTCGATCAGGCGTTGCTCTGCAAGGTACAGGTCTTCGAGGTCGTCCAAGTGCTCAAGAATGGCTTCGCGGGCATAGAACGTCTTGGTGCGTTCGGTGGCCTTCGCCAGTGCTTCAAGGCGGGCTTCCACTTCGGCGGGCATATTGGCATCCAACCGCCACGGACAGCAGACGGTATCCGTGCCGCTCACGCACGCGAGCAAGGCGCTCGACCTCTGCCAGCGCCCGTTGTTCGTCGTCGAACACCTGGCGTTTCGTCCCTCCTCGCCGGTTGTAGAGGCCATACCAGCGCCGATGCAGCACGAAGGCTCCGAACAGGTCGCGTTCCAGCCACATGGTATAGCCGCGCCGGTCGGTCCTGAACTCAAGCAGCATGCGATGACTCCAGGCATTCGACGGCCAGTTCAACCTGCTCCTTACCAATATCGCACCACCTGCGCCCGTCGAGCGCCTTGCGGTTCCAGGCCATGCCGGACGTATGAGGCATCGGAACGGCATAGACGGGGCCTGCGACGTGCAGCAAGTGGCGGATGGCGGGTTTGAGAGCATCGTGGGCATCTTTCGCCAACACCAGTGCCGACGCGCGCGAGCGCTCGATTTGCCACCACAGCGCGCCGCTGCCAAGAAAAACCTCCGTGGCCGTTGTGCCAACCAGCAGCAGTACACGAGGCCGGCACATCAGCAAGAACTCGCCCAGTTTGGGCAGGCAGTTGGCGATCTCGTGGCGGCCTGGCGCGCGGTTGTTTTCAGGACGACACCGAACGATGTTGGCAACGCCGTAGTCGCGATTGCGCTCCAGTCCGTGCTGCACGAGCAGGGCATCGAGCACGCGCCCGGCCTGCCCGACGAAGCCTTCCCCGATTTCGTCTTCCTCGGCGCCAGGTGCCTCACCGATTGCCAGCAGTCCGCCAGGTGGACAAGGGGTCGGCTGCACGATGCAACGGCGGCTCAAGACAAGCCGATCGCACAAGCGGCACTCAGGCGCGTGACTCGACCTCGATCCATAGTCGTTCATCATCGGTCTCCGTGTAAATGCTGGTGGTCGCCAGACTCGCGTGACCCAGCAGTTTTTGCACGAGGTTGACGGGCACGCCACTGGAGGCCAAATGAGCGCCGCAGGTGTGGCGCAGCCAGTGCACTGTGGCCCGCTCAAAGGCTTTGGCTTCCTGCTCCAAGCCTTGCGCAACCAGTTGTTGCGCGGCGTCGTGAAACACCGCCCGCAGCATCTTGTACAGTGCGCTGCCGCTGACCGGCGCCAGGCTGCCAAGCCGGGTGATGAGCGGCGTGTCGGCAGGGTTGCGAAGTGGGTCGGCATCGAGTCCGCGCCACGTCAGGTATTGGCGCAGTCGATCCACGACCGCCGTGGGGACGGGAACCGCACGCCAGCGCCCCCCTTTGCCCAGCACCTTGAGCATCCAGCGCACACCCAAATCGTCTTTCAGCGGCATGGTGTAGAGTCGGCCTACGGTGGCATCGACCAACTCCGACAGGCGCAAGCCCGTGGCGTGAGCAAAGGCAAGCACGAACTGCACCCGCGCCACAGCCTCGCTGGCTGGCATGGCGTCGATGTGGGCCATCAGGTACTCCCACTGCGCCACAGAGAACACGCGGGACAGCTCGACATCTGGTGGCGCATCCCCGCTTGCCGCTAGCTTGCGCCCCACGGCGCTCCAAGGGTTGAACGCGCAGTACTGAACCTGCACCAACCATTCGAACAGACTGGAGACAACCGTCAGCGCCTGGCGCACGCTGGTTGCCGACAGCGGGCCATCGAACGGACGCCACTCGGGGCTGAAGCGCGGCGTGTTGCGCTTGCCGATCCATGCCGACTGGGGTAGTCGATACGGCCAGTGCTCAGGATCGGTGCGGCCCAGCGCTGAGAGCCAATCGCGGTAGGCCGCGCAGTCCTCGACGGTGAGGTCGGACAGCGCTTTCTGGCGCTCGATGACCGCCCAAAGCAACAACCGTTCCGCCTCCTTGCGGTACGCACGCAGGGTGTGCGGGCTGCCCGACTTGGTGGTCAGCCAAGCATCAATGGCCTGCTGGTCGTTGCCGGCCTGAATCCGGGGTGGTCCAGGATAGCGGTTGGAAGCCGCTTCGCCCGACAGCGACGAAGGCACGGCCAGCGCCTCGATGGGCACGATGGCCGTCTCCCTGGCGCGTAATGGGACGACTTCTGCTGAGGGTTTGTGGCGTGCAGGCGCGCAGGCGTAGGAGGGCAGGGGGCCGACCGATGCCTCATAGCCCCGAAGCCACTCGACGATGCGCTGGGCGCCCTTTTCGCCGAGTTTGGGAACGGTCGTCCACCAGCGCTGGCCCCGCCGACGGATACGCTCGATGAGGTCGGCAATGGTGACGATATTTGCGCCCGCCAAGCGCTCGGCCAGCGCCTCATCGAACCACGCCGACACGGGGTCAGCGGGCACGGGCTCAGTGGTCAGCAGGCGCTCGATCACGTCCAGGGCGCGCAACTGCCGCTCGATGAGTCGTTGGCGCTGTCGGGTCTTGCGGTCAAGCACGCTTGGGAACGTCTGCACGTATAGCCGAATGAGCTCGTCCTCGCGGTAGAACCCATCCGGGTCGTGCGCTTGGCGAAAGTCCTCCAGCGACGGCGGCAACGATACCGCACTCGATGCCGTTCGAGGCGCCAGGTGCAAGCGCAGCAGGCGCGCTTCGCCTTTCTTCCCATGCCGCAAGGCCGCTTGGCTGAACGTGTCGCGCAACCACGCCAGCGTGGACTTGGCAACCCGCAAATCGAGGCCCGTTTCCAGATACCGATCCGCCAGCGCCTTGAGCTCAAGGCCCTGAAGCCACCCCCGGTAGAACGCGACGTGGTGTCGCCCGATCCTGCGATCACGGCGCGATCGTTCCATCACAAATCCTCGCCGAGCGACTTGGCAAAGCTCACTGCGCGCCCGGCTCGCACTGGCGCGGTATCGGGAGCCTTTTCGGTTGGGGCTGGGTTGTCGCGCGGACGGGGGGCGGCACCGGTCGCGAGCGCCGCCAAACCCAGCGTTGCCAGCGTGCGAATGCGCTCCGCCCGCATGCGAGCGGGAATATCCTTCAGTGCCGCGAAGAGCTCGGGGCTCGATGGCGTCACTGTAAGGACGACGCGAATCCCGCTCACAGCGACATCCCCATCAGCCAAAACCCGCGCGCGTTGGCATAAACCGGCTCCTTGGGGGAGACGACACGAAGCCGTGGAAATGCGGATTGAATCGCCGCCCGGAAAAACCCCGCCCCACCGCCAACCAGTACGACAAGATCGAATCCGCTGCCTTCCGTGCGCAATGACTTCAGCAGCGCTTGAGTCACCACGTCGCCAACGGTTTGGGATGCCTGCTCCAGATAGGGGGCTAGTTCCACACGTTGGCCCAACACCAAAATGCTGCTCTTGCCTGCACGCATGGCGTTTTCGAGCGCCTCTGTCGCAACGGTTGCGCACTTGAGCAAGCCGCAAGCCCCGACCGCGGCGCAGCCCGATCTTTTGGTGCTCGTCTCCCTGTCCATGCCGAAGCAGGCGCTGGAGCGCATCATCGAGCAAGCCGAACGCGCCGGTGCGACGTTGGTGTTTCGGGGCCTCAAGGATGGCTCGATGAACCGCATGGGCGAAGAGCTTCAAAAACTCATCGGTCAGCGCAACGTATCCGCCGCCATCCACCCGCCAGCGTTTCAGCAGTTCAGCGTAACCCGTGTACCGGCGGTGGTGATTGCCGGGGCGGAAGCAGGGGAGGTGCTTGAAAACGGCTGTGCGCGACCGGAGACCTTTGTCAAGGTGACGGGTGATGTCACTCTTGACTACGCCTTGGACTACATCGAGCGCAAAAGCCCCGCCTGGGCAGCGTGGGCCAAGCACTATCGCAGCAAGATCGTTGGGGGAATTCGCTGATGCGAGTCATCGTCGCAGTGTTGTCTGGGCTAATGGTCGGAATCGCCGCAGCAGGTACCGATCAAGCGTTTCAGGCTGGCAAGACACTCGGAGCGGGATCGAGGCAGCAAGCGGCATCGCAAATCAGCGCGGGCAGCGCCACGGGCAAGGTGCCATCGTATGGAGCAAGCGCGCCTGAAACCAATTACTTCCAAGGCGGACGAGGCGAGCTGTCGGGTCACGGAATCACCAAGATGCAGACCTGCGCGACGGCCACGCCGGATTCCGATCCCATCAAGCGCCAGGAATGCGAAGCCGTCAACTTTCTAGCTCGCAACCCCAACACCCGCCCGCAGTTCGACCTGAGCAACAACCCGATGTTCGCTAGAGCGAAGAACATCCGCAACAACGCGGAAAACATCTTCGCCTCACTCGGCATGGGCGGCACGGGCAGCACCACGCAATGTGTGCCGCGCACCATCACGACCCCCGCCCAATACAGCACGGACACATGTTCGTCGATCCGCGAGGTTGGGGAACAGCAATGCACGATGGGGCGGGTCATCAAGATTGATGCTGACTCAAACTTCCAATGCGATCAGACCATCAACGCATACGAAACGCTGAAGTGCAGAAGGACTTATGAAGTCAGTTGTACCGGCGGCGGTACAGGATGCGCTCCATCCGGCATAAATACTGGAACAGCGACGATCAGCGGTTTTGGACGAATTTTGCTCCATCAAGCTGGAAATAACTATTGGTACCTCTCTGCTGGCACGATAGCGCCGGACGGATCATGGATAAACAACTACATGTTCAGTGGCACATTCCTTCAAATCTTTCAGTCGGATATATATTTTGATATAACGAACAAGGACAATATTGCGACGTTTTTTCTGGATCAGATTTTATATGACGACAACATCGCGGTTTGGTTGAATGGCAACCTCATTTATCACAGCACCGGCGGAAATGACTTCAATTACTGCACTGTTACGGAAGATGGCATTACCTATCAACATATAACTGACGGGCGAACATGCAGCAGTAGTTTTTTTGGAGGCGGGTCCAATATTTACTCTTACGGAGGGGCGGAACTGAAACATCTGCTGGTAAATGGGACAAATCATGTCCGACTAAAGCTGGTTGTAGGAAAGAACGGCGACGGAATCGTCCGATTCAAAACATTGGCATACTGCCCCTTGAATTGCAGCGCGATTCTGCGAAATGGCTGTGCAGGTCTTGAGGCGAGGGCACGATAATGTTTCGCTTGCTAGGCTTGGTGTTCGTGTTGATCGTTTCATGGGGCAGCGCCATTGCTGGCGACTGCAAGCGCACCGGTTCTGTGTGCGTAGATTCTACTCCGTGCAAGACGATTTCTGGCGCACAGGTTTGTTTGTCGCAATTGAATATCTCGTGTTGGGAATACGAGGATACTTACACCTGCCTCAAGCCCAACGCAATCAACTACTGCCAACCCTTGATCAATGCTGGTTGCTGGCAGACAAATTCAACATGTGCCCAGTGGGACAGCATCCTGGGCTCAGGCTGCATGAAATATACGCAGACCTATCGTTGTAGCGATCCGTCGCAACCAACGCCGCCAAACACGATCCGTCTCGATGATACCTATACGCTCATATCGAGCAATTACGATCCAGGCCCATGCCAGTCGCTCGACACGAATACCAACTGTCAAATCGCGGAGAGCAGATGTGTATCGACCACTCCGCCGTTTCCCCTGCCACCAGGCATCAGTCCATCGCAGGTCGCTCCCGATGGCTGCTATCAGAAGCAGAACACCTATGCGTGCCTGACCGGTCGCGTAGATTCGTCTGACTGCGATAGCTACTCGACCAATCCAAGCTGCACCCTGCAATCGACGCAGCCCTGTGCCCCTGAAGACGTGGTTGCGGGCAAGTGCATCGATGAGAAAAAAACATATCGATGCGTGTCGCGGCCCGAGCAAAGCACGACCGTGACCGATTGCTCGGGCCAGGCGTTCTGCAGGGACGGCCAATGCTTTGATACTGGCTACGAGAATGACGACGATTTCGCCAAGGCAATCACCGCGATGGAAGCCGCCAGGCAGGCCGGGACATACATGGACCCCAATTCGCTGGAGATTTTCAAGGGCTTCGACTCACGATGCAAGGTCAAGCTATTTGGACTGGTCAACTGCTGCAAGAAAAAAAGCGGTGGCGCCGGCATGAGTAACGCATCGATGGCGCTTGGGGCTGCGGTGCAGGGAGCCAAGTTTTTTGGGTCGCCGTATGTGTACGATGCAATGTTCGCGTCTGACATACCGTTTCTCGTCAATCGCGCCATTGATGCGTGGAGCGCGACCGCGTGGACATCGACCGCCAGCTTTTATGGGGTGACGTTCTCCTATTCGGCGACGGCGGGGTTGCAATTTGTTAGCTTTGATCCGGTGTCCTTCGCTATCCAGGTCGGGCTCATGATCCTGCAAGACATCTTGAGTTGCGATCAAAGCGAGCAAATTCTTGCGCTGAGGCGCGGGCAAAACCTGTGCGTCGAGATTGGTGATTATTGTTCGAAGCGTTTGCCAATCGTGAAAACCTGTATCGAGAAAACGAAATCGTATTGCTGCTACAACAGCCGACTTGCTCGGATCATCAACGTTCAAGGTCGTGCTCAGATCGGTAAGTCGTGGGGCAACCCAAGGAATCCAGATTGTTCTGGATTCACGCCCGCCGAGTTCGAGCGGCTGGACTTCTCACAAATGGACCTGTCAGAGTTCATGGCCGAGGTGATGGCAAACGTGAAGATGCCGGATGTGGGCGCAATGGGGCAGGGCGTACAATCAGAGGTGCAGCGTCGAGTCCAAAACTACTATCAGCGGGGAAGCCAGTAATGCCAAGGATCGGTGCCCTTCTTTGTTTGGTCGTGGCCGCATCCGGTGCTGCGCATGCACAGGGAGAGAACGACACGTCCACGGCCTACGAAGGGCCTCCCGTCACCATGCTGCGAGACGGGGGCCTCGGGGCCATCGACCTGGCAGGAAAGCGCGCCTACGTCGAGTTCCAAAACAGCCCCAGGCTCTCGACACTTCTCGCGCGCCGTGCACAGTCGCTCGGCGCGGTTGTCGTGACGACCGGCAGTGAAGCAGACGTTTGGATAGAGGCGAAAGGCGAGTTCAAGGCCGCACGCGAGTATGGAAACCGGCGCGCGCATGCCGATGTCGGCGAGGTATTCGAGAAGGCGGGGGCCGTACAGACGACAGGGCTGCGTCAAGACGTGATGTTTTCTCATGGAGGGGCAGCGCTCGATGCGGCGCAAGCCACAGTTGCGGCGAACCTTCTGAGCGCCGTTGCAGATGCGAGCGGTTTTCGCGGATGGTTCAACAACCTGGTCGCGGGCGATCCTGATGGATTCTGCTTCCGGGGCTGCGAGTACAAGCAGACAGCCGCCATCACGCTGACGGTGCGGCAGGCCAGCGGAGCGCCCGTGGGATCGCTATCAGTGGCGGCCTCGACATCGGACAGGAAGCTGTTGCCACTGCCGCTCGTCGAGGCGGCACTGGCGGAGGCGCTCGGCGAGCTGGATCGCGCATACGCCTCGCCGCCTTCTGCAGCAAGTGGCCGGGAGCCCAATGGAGTAGAGAAATAATGGTCAACGCTTATCGCGTGATCGCATGCGCTGCGGCGCTCGCATGCGTCGCAACTCTGGCAAAGGCCGCCCAGTACGACAGCCCCAAAGCCCTGCTCATACAGGCCATCGATGCGCCCGACGGCAAGGCCAGCGGAGAAATCGTGGGGCCGGTGGCGGAGCGGTTCCGACAGGCGACCGGCTCCAGCGCCCCCGTTCTTGCCGATGTCAGCACCATCAAGAGCTTTCAACAGGAAGGATGCAAGCGACTCCAGCTTCGCTTGCGGCAAGGCGGTGTGACAGGCAAGGATGGTAAACAAGGGGAAGTCGTGTTCAGCTACGACCTCAACCTGTGCCGGGACGGTACGCCGCCAACCGAAGGAATGGACCTGGAAAGGGTCGGGAAAGTGCTGGGCTCGGCTGGTGTCGCCGAGGGGTTCGAGCGGCTCAAATAGAAGTTGACCGGGTGCGCGGCTTCGTCCAGAGTAATTCCGCGCACCGGAGACGCCGCGCCGCACCATCGCCTACGCGCGGGTTTCCAGCCACGACCAGAAGGACGACCTGGAGCGGCAAAAGCAGGTGCTCGAACTCTACTGCGCCCGCCAAGGCTGGACGTTCGAGGTGATCGCCAATCTCGGCTCGGGCATGAACGACCACAAGAAGGGCTTGAAGCGCCTGCTCGATGCGATCATCACCGAGTGCCAAAGGCACTGGACTCATACAACGGTCTTGCCAAAGTTTGCCAAAGAACCCATACTTGCACCATGAGTACGATGAACATCTCCCTCCCCGAGACCCTGAAGGCCTTCGTGGATGAGCAGGTCAGCCGGCGCGGCTACGGCACGAGCAGCGAGTACGTGCGCGAGTTGATCCGCAAGGACCAGGATCGCCTACAACTGCGTGGCTTGCTGTTGGCCGGTGCGGCATCCAACCCGGCGACACCCGCCGATGCTGGCTACTTCGATGGTCTGCGGGATCGGGTGCGCAAGGCTGCCAACACCAACGCCAAGGCGTGAAGCGCAAACCAGTCGTCCCGCGTGAGCAGGCCAACCGCGATGTCGATGAGGCCATTGCCCACTATCTGACGCAAGCCAATGCGGCCGTGGCGCTTGGCTTCATTGATGCACTGGAGAAGGCCTACAGCCACATCGCCCGCCATCCGGCAACGGGCTCTCCCCGCTACGCGCACGAACTCAACTTGCCCGGCCTGCGCGCCTGGCCACTCACGCGATACCCGTACCTCGTGTTTTACGTCGAGCGCCCCGATCACATCGACGTCTGGCGCGTACTGCACGGCCAGCGGGACATCCCAGCGTGGATGCAGGCGCCTGACACCGTGTGATGGTCGCACCGCCGATAGACATGTGTGCGCTCGTCGGTGTAGACCATATCGCCGAGCATCTGGGTGTCACGCGCGACTCGATCTACCGCTGGATCGACCGCAAGCACCTGCCCGCGCAACGGGTTGGGTGGCTGTGGTGGTTCAAAGAGGGTGTTCCGGGAGATGGCAAAGGAACTGTTGGGTTTCGATGACCGGCAACTGGCGACCGCTCTGATGGCGGGCGAGATCGTGGAGGTGCGTCATGGCAACGACGAAGCGTAAGAGTCGAATGCTGGATGAAATGCACGAGACCGCGCGTGGGCTGTACAGCGCAGGACTGATCAGCAAGCGCCGTATGGGCGAGTTCGATGCGCTGTGCCATCTCGATGTCCACGAGATGTCCCCGCAAAGATCAAGTCCCTGCGTGAGCGGGCGCGTATCAGCCAGGCCGTGCTCGCCGCCGTGCTGAACACCAGCCTGTCAACGGTGCAGAAGTGGGAGGTGGGTGACAAGAAGCCCAGTGGTCCGTCCTTGAAACTTCTCAACCTGATCGAACGCAAGGGGCTTGAAGCCGTGCTGTAGGCTAAACCAGATGGACGAGCCGCCCTGCGCGGGAGGGCAGGGGAGGATTCAAGTGAAGGTTGGCGGGTGCGCTTGGCAACATACAGCAGCGACAGGCATCGGCAAGGGGATGATTCGCAATGGTACTTTTGCTGGTATCCGGTTATGCCAGCAGAGTAATGTTCATACGAATCAATATCTTACGTTTCTAATCAATAAAAGCACGCAGGGTCACTGTGCGTACATTGGCGTCACGTGTGTTGTTTGGCCTCCGAAGCCTCGGCCAGCAGCGCGCCACCCAGCCCCTGGCCTCGGAAGCGGCGATCCACCGCCAGACGGCCCATGCGCACGGCGGGCACGGTGGGATAGCGCGGCAGCCTCTTGGCGGTGCTTGGCGGCAAGTCGGCCAGCCACAGGCTGGCCGAGGCCAGGGTGTAGTAGCCCGCGATGCGGCCCTCGGCGGTGATGGCCACGAAGCAGGCCGCGACGCGGCGGCGCACGTCCTGCGAGACCTGCTCACGCAGGTAGCGATTCAGCGCTGGGCTGTCGCAATCGAATGCCGAACGGTCGTGCGTGGCGTCCAGCGGCACCACGTGAAACGGCGCCCGGCTCATTCAGCGTGCAGCAGTTTGCGGCGACGCGTGAAGGCGCGCTTGAGTGCCGGGGCCGGGGTGGGCGGCGACAGCAAGGCCTGGGCGAAGCACTCCTGGTCGGCCACCGACAGCCGGATGGCGGCCGCCTGCTCGATGGCGCGCTGGGCGGCCTCCTGCACGGCCGAGACCACGAAATCGGTCATCGTGCGCCCCTGCAACTCGGCGGCGCGCTTGAGCTGCGCGTGCAGATCGGCACTGATGCGCGCTTCGAGCCGGGCGGTGGTGGAGTGGGCAGCCATGGGATCGTCCTCCTGACGACAATCATACGGCAAATTGCCGTACATTACCAGCCGGCATGTTGGCTCGTGGGAAAACGGCCGATCAGCTCGGTATGCAGCCAGAACTGGAAGAACAGGTTCAATCCCAGTACCGCCAACACGTACGGCACAGGAAAGCCCAACAGCACCAGCGGTGCGAAGAACAGCGCCGCGCCGGTGACCCGGTGCGCGGCAAGCCTCGGCCTTGAAGGCCGGGGAAGGATAGCGCGGACGGCTGCGCCGTCCTATAATGGCGCTGCCGCCGACAACCAAGGCAGCCTACGGCGGGGCACGCCGGAAGTAACGCCTGTGGAGATACGAGCAGCGGTTGCGCACTCGGCCCAGGAACCCACCGAAGCGACTCATTCCGGCTCGATGCCGGGGTGAGCGCCGTAGGAATCCCCCGACTTTAGGCGGGGGAGGATGTCAACTGCGAACGCTGCTGATCCAGGGCGCACGCAGCAGTTTGCAGCGCGCCAAGGCCGTCGGCCGCGACAAGGCGACGGCGGAGCAACGATGGATCCAGTCGCTGGCCATGCGCCTGCCGTTCGGCAAGGTGCTGGTCGCGATTGCAAGGATATTTGCGACAAGCAAGACAATTTCAGCGTGGCCAGGCGGGTAGGGAGGCCGGCCCTTGAACGTATCTCATTTGAGATACATAATGGAGGCAAGGCTCAAATTAGGAGAAACTGCGATGGCCGCTCAAACATCCATGTTGCACGTTCGTGTAGACGACAAACTCAAGGCCGAGGCCGCCGAAACGCTCGCGACTTTCGGCCTGACGGTTTCGGATGCTGTACGCATCCTGCTGACCCGCGTGGCGAAGGAAGGGGGGTTGCCGGCCGGCTTGACCGCTGACCCAGACGCCCATGATGCTTGGTTCCGAGCCAAGGTGCGCGAAGCCCTGGCCGACACCCGGCCAGGCGTGCCGCATCAGCATGTCATGGACGAGGCGCAAGCCCTGATCGACAGGAAGCGCCGTGCCAGAGCTTGAATGGTCGCAACCAGCTCGCGCCGATCTGCTGGCGATTGTCGATTACATTTCGGACGACAACCCCGACGCTGCGCAAAGGCTGAAAGACGATATCGAGGCCAAAGCGGCGAAGCTGCCGGAGCATCCGAGGCTCTACCGGCCTGGCCGGGTTGAGGGCACGCGGGAAATGGTCGTGCGGGCAAACTATATCGTCGTATATCGTCGTGTACACGGAAGACCCTTTTACCGTGCGCATCCTGCGCGTGCTGCACGCCGCGCAGCAGTGGCCGCCGGGGCAGGACTAAGCATTATCGTTCCGCATGCATCGCAGCAACCGGGGCTGGGGCCACAGTCCCGGCCGGCGGGAGACACCATGACCGCCTGCGCCCAGATCCTCATCCGCGCCGTCGACGAGACGCGCGCGGCCTTCGGCTCGATCCAGCGCAACCTCGGGGGCCTGCTTGACGCCGCACGGCGGTTGACATCCTCCCCCGCCTGAAGGGCGGGGCTTGCCGCGCACCGGGTCAACGGTTCAGAAGCGGGAGGCGGGCGACAAGAAGCTCAGTGGTCCGTCCTGGAAACTTCTCCACCTGATCGAACGCAAGGGCGCGAAGCCGTGTTGTAGGCTGAACCAGACGGGCACGCTGTTCTTCGCGAAGCGCCGACAAGGATGCAATTCCTGATGCGCGATAACGTGAAGGTCGGCGGGTGCGTTTGGCGGCATACGGCATCTACAGGCATCAGCAAGGGGATGATTCGTGATGGTATTTTTGCTGGTATCTGATCAGGCAATTCTAGTAAAGTGCAGAAACATCAACATGTTACTCTGATCATTGATGATTGAGTGGGAGTAGCGCCCCGGACGTTGCAGGGCAGGGGCAGGGACCTCTGGCATTGCTACCTGCCGGAACTGTTCGAGGAGCATGTCCTGGTCATCACAGGGATGCCGCATGCCGATGCGCGAACCTGACTGTTGCTGGCACTGGCGGACGGTATCACGGCGGCCATGGGCCGCCGCACCGTCTTCTCCCGCAGGGCGCGGGTCGCTTTGCCAGCGATGCTCAGGAAGCCGTCTCGGAGCGATTCCAATGGCATCCACCGATAAGGGCAGTCAGCTCAGCGCTTCCTGCACGGCCTTGATGATTGGTGCGTCGTTCTTGTGGGTCAGGATTTCAGGCAGCCTGTCCGCCGGGATCAGCAGGACGGCCTGGCTTTCCCAGCCCATGTCGCCGGGGTGGCCGCTGATACGGCGGGCTAGGTAATAGCGGGTGTAGCTCGTTGATCGGGGCACATCCACCAGAAAACGGGTCAGCTGTACGCGGAGGCCGGCTTCTTCGTAGGCTTCCCGGATTGCTGCGGCTTGCAGGCTAGTGCCGGGGGAGTAGGTGCCCTTGGGGAAGGTCGCCTGGTAACCGCCGTAGGCGTTGCTGGGGGCCACTGCCCAGACACGCCCGTCGTCCTCAACGATGACCACGCCGGCTGCGGCTTTCTTGCCTTTGGGGAGGTTGAAGTCGGGTTCTTCCACCGGATGTTGCTCAGCCACTCGTTGCCACCCGGCGCGGTCGGTTGGCGCATCATCCCATGAGGCAAAGGGTATCGCTGCCAGTTCTGACGGCATCGGGCCATCCGGGATGACGATAGCGATGCTCTCGGGATCCTGCCAGGTCCACAGGGCCGTGGGCGTGCTGGGGTGGGCGAGCTTGACGGGATTGCCGTTATCATCGCGGCGCGGGTGTACCGGCGGGCCGGGCTGGAGAATTTCTTCCTCGTCCTCGAGTGCGTCGTCTTCCTCCAGTTCTGCATCCAGGGCCTCCAGCTCGCGCAGCAATTCCTCGAAGCGGGATTGCTGATTTTCGTCAACAGGCACTTCGTCGAAATCCTCCGGGTTCTCTTCAGGCACGAGGCAATTCCCGGCTTCTTCGTCCCGCTGCATGAAGCGTGAGCGGTTCGCCCAGGTGAAGTCACTGAGTGTTACATCCGGGAAGTAAAGCGTGTGAGTCCCCAGGATCACACTGGCAGTGAATTCGCGCAGGACGGCGACAAACTCGAACAGCGCGTTCAGGTTGTGAGGAGACGAGTCATTGGCCCAGTCGGCGATGATTTTTGCAATTGTCGTCGACAGGCCGGCCAGTCCTTCGCTGAGGATGCAGTGCAGGTTCTCATCGGCGTACCAGTCCGGGTCCAGCGCCAGCGTCCGGATGACAGCCTTGCCCAATCCCTGCTCGGTGCGCCAGGCTTCCAGTCCGTGGAAACTCTCGTCAGCGCCGCTGAGCACCGATGCAATGCGTTCGTTGGCGCTCAGCACATCGGAGAAGCTGGCGGGTTCATAATCGGGCAAGGCATCCAGCCCGGAACAGTACTTGGGCAGCTCCTTGCAGAGGATGCGCCAGAAATATGGGGTAATCAGCTCCATGACCACGGAGGGAGAACCCAGATAGTTGGGTTGTGCCGCCTCCTTCAGGGCAGAGACGAAGCTTGACTCGTGGGGCTGATGGGCCTCGTCGCTGGCGTAATAGCTCAGCACGTCGAGCAAGGTATTCCAGGCGTCATCGCGGGTGCCGCCATAGTCGGGCCCCAGGTTGATCCTTACCCTGCGCGCAACCCCGCCGTCACCGTCGTCGTCGAACACCACCTCGTACATCTTGATGCCCGTCCAGCTGCGGTGGATATGCAGAATGTTGTCCTCAAAATAGAGGAACCACTTCTCGTTCTGATCGGACGGGATGAACCCGAGCCGGAGGTTGTGCATGTGCGCGGCGTTGAAATGCAGCTCGATTTTCATGTCCTCATACGAGGCAGGCATCGGCTTGAGGTCTGGCCAATCGCTCTTGGTGGCGATATGCATGGTTGCGGCTCCGTTGCAAAAGGGCTTCACGCCCTCATTGAGTCGGCCTGCATGACAGTCACAACCGACGGGCAGGCCTTTGGTTCAAGAAGATAGTCCGCGTGCAGGCTTTTCCTGTTCTCGATCATGACTGGGAAGCGTCTGGCCCAGGCACGGCTGCTTCCAGCAACTGGCGGATATAGCTATCCCCGTCTTCCTCCTGAAACAGGATGTGTTTTTTCTGCATCTCGCCCTTGGTGATGCCCCAAAGCTTGCTCATTTCATGCGAGGGCGTGTTCGAGACGATGAAGGACTCGAGCACAACATCAGGCTGTCCCAGCCGCTTCTCGATGTCCTTGACGGTTTCGTAGAAGCTGATCTTGGGGTCCTGGAGGCCGACGTTGCGGATGCCTTTGGGGTCGACAAAGGTCACGCGCTGCCGTTTGCCTTGGAGCTGCCAGATGATGAAGTCCGGGTGGAAGTTGCCGGCCTCGAAGAAGCCGACGCCACGGCCCTTGCTGAGGTTGCGCAGCAGGTAGAGTTCGCGTTCCGCAAAATAGCCGGGGTTGGCGTCGTGGAACGCCTTCAGGTCCTCGATGAACCGGCGCTCGCCCTTGTTGAGAGGCGCGGGTGAGATCTCGACTGCACTGCCGTCCAGGAACAGCAACGGCTGGTAGAGGTGTCGCCCGAACCAGATCGCCTTGAGGCCCCGGAACTCCCAGTCCTTCAGATTCCCTTGCTCGATGGCCTCTTTCAGCTCTTTCAGTTTTGCGACGATTTCCTGCTGCGATTCCTCGATCAGGATCCGGTAACCGTATTCGGCGCCATCCTCACTCAGGATGGATGGGAAGTTGGGATCGTCCTCGGTGAGGTCACGGTATTCCAGGTGCGGCAATTCCCACTCTTTCTTGCGGAAGGTGTAGTAGCGCTCCACGTACTTGCGCAGCAGGGCCTGGGCGATTTCCTGCCATACGCGCACCTTTTCGAACGCGTCGAAGGCCAGCTCCGATGCAGGGATCAGCAGCCGGTACCAGCTGGTGTCCACCAGCAATGCAGCGATGCCGGAACGGGGCAGGTTGAGGTTGTGCCAGCCACGCTCGGCCTTGAAACGTTCGAGGTCGAAGTACAGCTGGTCGAGGTCCAGGAAGGCGATGTGCTGCTTCGTCAGGTGCGCCTCATTGGGGGCGCCTTCGTCCTCGCTGCCCGATACCCCGTCGGACTTCATGGCCTGGATCTTCGGGTACCAGTTCAGCACCACCTGGTTCTTTTGCAGGTAGGCCGTGGCGGGCTCAAGGTCGGGGCGCGGGGGCTGGAGGGTCGGAACCGGCCCCAGCTTGCGGAAGGCGTCGCCAAACTCGGTCTTGATGCCGTTGATCTCCTTCTTGAGGCGGATCGTCTTGAGCGGCTTCGTGCCCAGGTTCCGGATGACCGGCAGGATGAATTCGATGCGTTCTTCGTTGGCGGGTAATCCTTCATCTTCCAGGAACTTCCGGAACTGTTCCATGTAGTCGGCACGGACGCCGAAGATATGCAGCGTTTCGAGCAGGTCGATGTACCTGGGCCGTTTCAGCGCCGCGGGGAGGGTTGCACGCACGCTGCGCTTGAGGCTCATGCCGTAACCCTTCAACCGCACACCGCGGCCGAAGAGCTGGATGATCTGCGCGCCCTCGCTGCGCCCAACGTTCATCAGTCCCATGGTGCTCACACGCCAGCTGCTCCAGCCCTCGGTGAACTTCTTCGAACCAATGAGCACGTTGACGGCGGAGTGCGGCTTGTCCAGCTCGTGGAACAGCGATCCGGCAAATTCCCGCTCGGCAACATGCAAGCCGCTGGTTTCGCACAGCTTCACCAGCTTGGTGTCGTCACCGACATTGATGACGCCAAAAAACGCGTTGTCGCCCACGCGCACGCCAATTTCGCCGGCGGCGCCCTTCAGGTTCTCGACGTGCAGCTGGCCGCCTGCGGGAGCGTTGAACAGGGTCGCCAGTGTTTCGTCGAAAATCTGTTCCGGCGACAGGCCGCAGGTGTTCAGGTAGGCGAAACGGCCCGCGAACAGGTTCTTGCCGGTGGCCGTCAGCAACCCTTCGTCCAGCACGCGCCGGATGCGTTCGGTGCTGTCCTGGCGATTCGCCACGTAGGTGGCCAGGAACTTCAGGATGGCCACGACGTCGGACACATCCTTTTTGTCCTCCTTGCGCACGGCATTGACGCTGCCGCCCACGAAGACCCACAACGGCTTTTCGATGTTGAACGGGCGCAGGCTCGCTTCCTGTTCCCGGTACAGCCGCTGCTGCTGGAAGAACGACAGCAGGCAGGCGGTGAGGTAGGTCCTCATCCATTCCTCGTTGCGATCGTCCTCCAGGTTGAGGATGTGATAGTCCTTGCCGAAACCGTCGCCGTAGAACCAGCGGTACGAATAGTCGAACAGCGTGCTGCGCGCGTAGAGGTCGGTCAGATCGCGGTTACCGGCCACGGCCTGGCCGAAGGTGGCGGAATATTCGAACGAGAAGCCCTTTTCGCACAGCGCGTTGCGGAACTTCATCCAAGCCCCGTCGCCGCCTGCCGAAGCACCGCGGTGCCCTTCATCGACGAGGACAAGGTTGTTGCCCTCGAAGGCATCCACCGCCACCGTCTTCTCGCCCATCTCCTCCTTCAGCTTGGTGACCTCCAGGATTTCCACCGCACGGCCGGCGAACAGGCCGCGCCCGTCCTTGTTGAAGATTTCCGCCTCGATGCCCGACTTCTGGAATTCGCGCAGATGCTGCTGCGACAGCCCTTCGTTGGGCGTGAGCAGGATGATCCGGTTCAGCTCGCGCGAAAGACCATGTGTTTCCAGAAACCGCTGGTACTGGAGGATGTTGGCATGCATGAGCAGCGTCTTGCCGCTGCCGGTGGCCATCCAGAACGCGATCTTGTTGAGCTGGAGGCGAGGGTCCTCGGACTCCTCCAGTGCCGCGATCCGGTCCGCTTCCGGGAGCGTCTCGTTCAGCGCCGCAATGCGCGCGTTGAGTGCCTGCCGCAGACCGGCGGGGTCGCGGAAGTAGCGGTCGAGGTAGATTTCCGTGAACAGCAGCGCCAGGTACTGGAAGTACTTCCAGACGATCGGCTCCTCACCCCGGGTGATGCGCCGGTCGTTGAGGCGCTGCGTGACCGAAACGATGGCCTGGTCGTACTCCAGCAGCTGCTCGTCCGTCAGCTCCGGCCTGTTCTCCGGGGGCAGATGCAGGCACAGGGCGTGGTGGAAGCGGTGGATGTTGTCCGCGTCCAGTCCTTCCAGCGACTCGTCTTTCAAGTGAGCGGCGAGCTGGTCGAAACGCTCGACCCCGAACAGACCGAGCAGCCACTGGTTGAGGGCGAGCTTGCGGTTGAACGGCAACGACGCGCGGGCCGCGGCGGCCCGGCCGCGCGCAGACGCCTTGGGCGAAGCTGCATCGTTCTTGCGAGGACGTCCGCGCGGCATCAGGCAGCCTCCTTCCGCTTGTCGCTCATTGGATAGCAGCTACGGCGTTTGTTGATCATTTTTGATAACAAAGTGATCGACAAGGCGCCTTGTTGTGAATGGGTGAGCATCAAAACACCTCCCTGCCTTCGGCGATGTTGAGCAGCGCCGGAAAGACCAGCACCGCTGAGCGGCGCCCGCTGGACTCCATTAACTCTTTGATAATCTTGTGTTTTTTGAGGACGCCCAGAAACCGCCGGGCGGTCGGCGCCGGGATGCCGGCCATCTGGACGAAGTCCGAGGCGCTGAAGATGGGGCGGGCAAACAGCCACTCCAGGGCGTGGACCGCGTACTGGGAGCGGGTCATCTCCGGCAGGCGGAGTTTGAGGCTCCCATGCAGTTCGAGGATGGCCTGCGTGCGACGCAGGTTCTCCTCAGCCTGGGTCCGCACGGCTTCCAGGAAGAAGCCGCACCATCCCGTCCAGTCGTCGTCCCGGGAGACGGCCAGCAGCCGTTCGTAGTACTCGTCCCGGTGTGCCTCCAGCCAGGCGCTGAGGTAGAACATGGGCCGCCGAATCAGGCCCTTCTGCCACAGGAAGAGGGGCACCAGCATACGCCCCAGCCGGCCGTTGCCGTCCAGGAACGGGTGCAGGGCCTCGAACTCTGCGTGGAGGATGGCAAGCTGGATCAGCCGGTCTGGCGCCTCCTCGTGCAGGTATCTCTCCCAGGCGCTCATGGCATCGGGTAGCTTGTCGGCGCCGATGGGGACGAACCTCGCCTGCTCGATGGCGCAGCCGCTTGGGCCAATCCAGTTGGGAATGCGCCTGTACTCCCCCGGCGCCTTATTTTGGCCCCGCACCCCGTCTAGCAGCACCCGGTGCATCTCGCGGATCACCCGCTGGGACAGGGGCAACTCTGCCAGGAGTCGCTCGGCCTCGCGCATTGCCGCACGGTAGTTCAGTACTTCGCGGATGTCCTCGCGGCGCTCGGGGGAAATGTCCTCCCGGCCCGCCTCGAACTCCAGCACCTCGCCCATCGTGGCCTGGGTACCTTCGATACGCGACGAGAGCACCGCTTCCTGGGTGGTCAGCGGCGAGAGCAGGATGTCCGGGTTCGGCACGGCGGCCAGCATGCCATCATAACGGGCGACTGCCGCGGCCGCCGGACCGATCAGCGGGATAAGCCGCGGCCAGTCCAGCTCCCGCGGGGGGAACCGGCCCTCGTGGTAATGGACCGGAGCCATTACACCCCCTCCGTATCGAACATCAGGCGGAAGAAGTCCTCCTCGATCAGGCGCACCTTCCAGGTGTCATCCGGGGCCTTGAGGTTTTCCAGGTTGTTGTCGCCGTTGACGTAGATCAGGTCGAATTCACTGTCCTTGCTGGAGTAGCCCTGCTTGCGGAACCATTCGTCCAGCACCAGGTTGTCGCGCTCGATGCCTTCCGGCTCCTCGCCGCCCGGGCGCTTGCGCCAGATGACGAGCGTGCGGCGGCCGTCCGGTGTGGTGCCGGTCACGGTGCGGAACCACCATGGGCCTTCCGGCTCCTCCTTCAGGCGGCCGTCCAGCAGCAGCCGGCGCGGGGCATCCGCCGGCAGGTCCGGATCGTCGTCGCGGCGGAACGCGGCGCTGTAGGTGCGCGGCGCGGCGATGTGGTCCACCTTCAGGCCGATCAGCCAGTTGAAGGTCTCCAGCAGGTCGACGTTGACCTCGCGGGACTCGTCCGAGCCCGGGCGCTTGACCTTCAGCCTGTAGGCCGTGGGGTCCATGAAGGCGGACACGTTCAGCAGCGACTGGCTGCCGCGCGTTTCCACGTCCAGCATGTAGCGCAGCAGGTACTGCTCCCGGAAGCCGTCCGCCCCCTGGGCCTGCGGGCTGTCGAGCAGGCTTTGCTGTGCCTCGGTGCGGCGCAGTTCCAGGTTGTTCAGCGTGTCCTCGTAGGATTCGAGGCGGATCACTTTCATGATCCGCGGGCTGCGTTCGGCTTCCTCGGCGGTGGCGAGCCGCTTGGGCTTGCCGTCCTTCCACTCCGGCGTGAACGTGACCTTCTTCAGGCGGGGAAGAAGGACGGTGTCAAAGTAGTCAGCTTGCTCTACGAGGATGAACTTGCGCTGCCCCCCGTCCTCACGATTGAGGTTGATGACCGCATGTGCCGTAGTGCCAGAGCCGGCAAAATAGTCCAATATCCACACCCTTTCGCATTTCGCAGCGCCACCTGTTGCCATTTCCACAAATCGCGCAATGATGTGTTCATCCTTTGGATATGCGAACACTTCCTCGCCCAAGAGTGATGTAAGCCGCTCGGACGCGGAGCGTGCTGCTTGGTAGAAAACGCTCGGCGGTGTGACGGCTGTAGTTTCATGGAGATATCGTCGCACCATTACGGACGTCGACGTGACGAAGCTTATCCGTCCCTCCGCTACCATTTGATCAAACGTAGCCTGATCGAATGCCCAGCCGCGATTTCGTCGTAAGGGAATCTCTTCGCCCGTTATTGGATTAATCAACTTGAAGCGCCGTCCTCCAGGCGCGGTGGGATCGTCCTCCTTGTAGACGCCCCGTGCGTCTATGTGCCGAAACCGACGGAGGCCAAAGGCCGGCTTGGCTTTCATGGAGCGGTACCAGCCGGCCAGGGCCTCCGACGCGGCGTCATAATCCTTGCCATATACCTCGCGTAGACGTTCTACTTCCCTCAGTACGTCTTCAACTCCTTCCTTCCTTATGCACCATTCATTTGGCATGCTCGCGCGATCACGCGCGTATACGAGTACATACTCGTGCGTTACGCCAATTTGCCGGGCAGTATTCTTGTTCGCTCCTTCCCAAACGAGTCGAGCGATGAAATTCTCCGCGCCGAATATCGAGTCGGCGATCAGTTTTGCTACGTCGCCTTCGTTGTCATCGATAGAGACAAACATTGCGCCATCACGATGTAAGAGTTCGGTGGCAGCGAGGAGCCTTTCAGAGAACATTGCTGCCCACGACGAGTGCGGATACAAATCTTTATAGGCGAACCCGTCAGTTCCGGTGTTATATGGTGGGTCAATATAGATGCAGTGAATTTGCTCGCTGAATAGATTCCTAAATAGAGAAAGCGCTTGGTAATTCTCGCCGTGCACCAAAACGCCATCAATCAGCGTTTGTGCGTCCTCTAGGCTAGCAAGCAGTCGCGAAAGGAACTTGGCATCAAAATGTTGTGTATCCACAACCAGCGTCGGGTGCGCCTTCAGAAACTCCACCGTGAGTGGCACGCTGTATCCTGGCGTCGTCAGGTCGCCCTTGATCTCATCGATGGCGCACAGCCGCACCCATTCCTCACGCTGCGCATCGTTGGCAGCGATCTCCGGATAGAACTCCTCCGGAAGCACACCCAGCCGGATGCAGTAGCTGGTTTCGACGACGAACTTCTTCTTCAGCCACAGCTTCTTCTGGAAGTCCTCGAGCTGCGCCAGGAAGTCGATGATCTTGTGCGCGATGCGGCGGATGACCTTGATCTTGGACAGGTACTGCTCGACGCGCGGCGCGGTTTCGCTTTCCACGTCGTCGAGGTGCATGACCTCGTTCTTGATGTAGAAGTCCAGCTCCCGCCGCAGGAAGCCGCCCAGGTCCTTGTGGATGAAATAGTCGAAGGTGTTGCGGGCGGTGTAGCGGTCCAGGTGCACGCGCAGCCGGGTCAGTTCCGAAGCCGTTCCATCGGCCCGGACGTGCTGCATACGGAGTTCCTTGATCCAGTCGGCAAGCGCGGGATCGTCAAGGGCAAGGATGGCGGATTCGGCCTCGGCGTTCAGGTCCTTCTGCTTGGCCGGATCGGGCTCGTAGGTGAAGCGAATCACCAGTTCGCCGTTCTCGACAGCTGCAAACGGGGCTGGGGCCAGTTTGAACCGGCGTTCCTTGCCCGCCTGTTCCTTCACGTTGCCGTGTTCGCCCTCGGCGGCGTCGGCCAGTTTGAAGTGGACGCGCATCGGGTTCGCTTCATCCTCCGGGCACAGGCGGAAGGCGTAGTCGCGGAAGCTTTCGCTGGTCTTGATGTAGTACTGGTCCGCGTTGGCCCAGTGGAGCTTGACCTCCTCGCCCTCGTAGGGGATGGCGTAGACCCCCGGCTTGTAGACGCGCTTGCTGAGGAAGTCGCCCTCGGAGTAGTAGCGGCGGAAGAAACTGTAGAGGTGGTCGTAGACCTCGGCTTCCAGTGCCTCGGTGTCCACGGCGTCGCTGGCCAGGCGGGCGCGCAGGTCCTTGACCTTCTGCGTGCTTTCCGGATCGACGCCCAGGGCCTGGGCGGCTTCGACGGCCTTGGCCAGTTCCTTCTCGAGTTCAGCCTTGTCGGCGGTGCGGTACTGGGCGAAAGCCTGCTTCACCTGCGGCAGCAGGTCCTTGTCCAGGAACTGCGTCACCTCCGCGCTGCGTGCGTGCAGGATGCGGTAGATGCCAAAGTCCAGCTCCGGTTGATCGAGCTGGAACAGTTCCTTGAGCAGGGCCTTCAACTTTTCGTATTTCTGGCTCATGTCGTTTTCGTCCTGTTGAATCCTTGGCGGGCGCGTCGCTTCGTCAGACGACGGCCCAGCGAATGGTGAAGAGTGTCTCGGCCTGCGTGCGCTGCGCGAGCCGCTGTTCCAGCTGGTCGATGAGCTGGTCGCGCTTTTCCATGATCTCGTCCTCGATGCGGAAGATCTCCTGCCGCTGGCGGCGCTGCTGGCGCTCCAGTTTCTGGAGCTTCTCCTGGATCGCGTGCTGCTCTGCCAGCGTGGTGGCCTGGCGCGCCTGCCGGCGCAGGGCCTTGATCTGTTCCTTGGTGTCGGCCAGCGCCTTCTCGGCGGAGAGCACCATGTCGTCGGCCCAGCGTTCCAGCTTCTCCCGCGCCTCGTGGAAATAACGGTTGTTCTGTTCCAGCGAGCGGCTGAGGGTGGCCTGGGCATGGCGCTCGCTCTCCGCGGCCAGCCGCCGGGAAACCGTGTCAGGGATCGTTGCGGTGCCTGCGACGTGGCCGCCGCACTGGAACAGCTTCTCCATGGTTTCCTGGTCTAGCGCGGCCCCGTCGTCGGTCAAGCCGGAGAACAGCAGGTACTCCTCCCGTTCGTACGACTCGATGGTCAGGCGGGTGAGCGTCAGGTAGCCGCGCTTGCCCCGCAGGGCTTCGACGACGGCGATACGGGTCGGGTGGCGGCTGATGTCGAAGAGGATCTCGGCGGCAGGTGTATCGGCATCCCGTGCCTGGGCGAGCACATGCTCGCCCAGCGGGTGCGAGAGCCGGTAGAGGAACTGGCCGGCACCCTCCGCCTGCGGGTGGACGCGGCAGATCAGGTGGTATCGGCCGGCGGGAATATCCTCGCGGGGCGGGCGGACCAGTTCGAAGGTGAAGGCGTCGTCATCGAAGCGCGCCTGGTCGGCCAGCACGTGGCGCGTGAGCGACCAGAAGCGCCTGCCGACCCGGTCCAGCCGGGCCAGGGCATCCGCAAGCCGCATGCGCAACCGTTCGTGCACGTCCTCGTCGAAGTGCTCGAACAGCGCCCGCCGGGTGTCTTCCAGCCGCGAGCGGATCTGTTCGTCCATCTCCGCCTGCAGGGCCTTGAAGGCGGCGTCGATCTCCTCAGGGGTCCGGCACGCCTGGTAGATCGCGAGGATGCGCTTTTCGAAGTCCACGCCGGACTCGATGGTGCCCAGCACCTCGTCGGAGGCGCCGAACACGCCGCTGAAGAGGTTGAATTTCTGCTCCAGCAGCTCCAGCACGCGGCGGTCGGCCTCGTTGCGTTCGTTGAGGAAGTTGATGACCACCACGTCGTGCTGTTGGCCGTAGCGATGGCAGCGGCCGATGCGCTGTTCGATGCGCTGCGGGTTCCAGGGCAGGTCGTAGTTGATGACCAGTGAGCAGAACTGCAGGTTCAGGCCTTCCGCTGCCGCCTCGGTGGCGATCAGGACGGAGGCATGGTCGCGGAAGTGCTCGATCAGCGCCGTGCGCATGTTGACCGCGCGGGAGCCGGTGACCTTGTCCGAACCCTGGTTGCGCTCGAGCCAGCGTTCGTAAATGGCGGTTTCCCCGGGGCCGTTGTTGCTCCCGTTGAAGATGACAAGCTGGCCGGCATAGCCGTTGGCCTCGAGGAACTGCTTCAGGTACTCCTGCGTGCGCCTGGATTCGGTGAAGATGACGGCCTTGCGCGCGGCGCCGACCATTGCCATCTGCTCGAACCCCGTTTCCAGCGCCTTGAGCAGCGTGCGGCTCTTGGTGTCGACGCGGATGCTGCGGGCTTCCTCGGCAAGGCGTGCCAGGACGGCGATCTCTTCCCGCAGTTTCTGGCGGTCGACCGGTGCATCGGTATCCCGGCCCGGGGCCTTGTCCTCGTCCTCGCCGAGGATCTCGTCGAGCAGGTCGGTTTCCAGCTCTTCGTTCTCGGCCAGGAGCTCGGCCAGGTCCACTGTGTCGTCGGTGCCGGAAGTGCGCTCGTCGAGCATGGCCTGCAACCGCTGGCGCAGGATGTCCAGGGTGGCGGCAACGGCGGCCGAGGACGATGCGAGCAGTTTGCGCAGGATCAGCGCCGTCAGGTGCCGTTCGCGGCGGGGCAGGGCATAGCTGTCTTCGCGCCGCAGGAATTCGGACACCTTTTCGTAGAGGGCGTGCTCCTCGTCGGTGGGACGGAAGGGCCGGGTGACCGGCTTGCGCTCGGTGTAACGGATGTACTCCGTGACCTGGTTGCGCAGGGTCCGCTTGCAGAATGCCGACAGCCTTTGGCGCAGGGCGCCCAGATCGCTGCCGGCGCCCGCATACTGCGCGCGGAAGGCATCGACATCGCCGAAGAGGTGCTCGTCGATCAGGGTTGACAGGCCATACAGTTCCAGCAGCGAGTTCTGCAGGGGTGTGGCCGTCAGCAGCAGCTTGCGGCAGTCCTCGGTGGCCCAGCGGATGCCCTGGCCCACCTTGTTGCTCGGACGGTAGGCATTGCGCAGCTTGTGCGCCTCATCGATGACGACGAGGTCCCACCGGATGGCCCGCAGTTCGTCCCGGATCGAATGGGCGAAGTTGTAGGACAGGATCAGGATGGCGCCCTGGTCCAGCGGGTTGCGCGCTTCCCGGCGGGCCTGCCTGTATGCCCTGGCGTCCAGGACGACCGCGGGCAGGTTGAACTTTTCCTGCAGCTCCAGCGCCCATTGCTTGCGCAGTGACGCGGGGCAAAGGATCAGGAGCCGGCGCCGGCGCTCGGCCCAGGACTGGCACAATACGATGCCGGCCTCGATGGTTTTCCCGAGGCCGACTTCGTCGGCGAGGATCACCCCCTTGGAGAGGGGGTTCTGGAGCGCGAACAGCGCCGCCTCGATCTGGTGGGGGTTGAGGTCCACCGAGGCATCAAAGAGCGCCATCGAGAGGCGATCCATGCCCGAGGCCGCCCGACGGGTCAGGTCATGGGCATAGTACTTGGCGTGGTGCGGGGTCAGGGAGATGACATCAGGCGACACCATCGCCCACCTCCCCGTTCAACAGCACGATCTGCTGGTCCGCCGGGCTCCGGGTGGACGGGTCAGCGTCCAGGCCGAGACGTTTGATCGCGTAGTAGAGCATGGCCTTGCGGACAGTGATGCTGGCCTTGCCTCCCTGCATGCCGTAGTCGAGCGCCACCACTTTCTTCTGCGCGTCGGACAGCCCCGGGTGCGGACCGATTTCCAGCGTGATGTGCGTGTGCCAGTCGGCATCCTGGCCGGGGTCCGCGTCACTGGGGCGGCTGTCCCGGATGCCAAGGATGCGCGCCAGCAGGAAGTCCTTGAAGCATTGGTCGGTGAAGCACCAGGCCCGCGCGTGCCAGCGGAAACCATCGAATGCGATGGCATGGGGCGCGATCCAGCGCCAGCGTGGGGCCGGGCTGGAAAGCGACTGGTATTCGATTTCGATGGCCCGTCTGCTGTGAATGGCCTGGAGCACGGCGCGCAGGTGGCCGGCATCGATGCCCCGAGCGGGGTTGCGCACCGTATCGAAGTCCGGCATCTGGCCGATCCAGGTTTCCTCCTGCGAGACGATGCCGTCGGAGATCGACCGCAATTGGGACAGGTAGCTCGCCGGGTCCGGTTTCAGGAACAGGGGCTCGAAGCGGTCGCCGCGGACGTAGGCGCGGGCGCTCTTGTCGTAGAGCATGTTGCCCGGCGCCATGCCGAGGTAGCGGTTGAGGTCAGTGGAGGCCTGGTTGATCGAGATCCCGAAGGCGGCCATCAGGTCGCCGCGGTTGACATGGCCTTCCCAGAACAGCCGGAACTCGATGAACTCGAGCCGGCGCTCAATGCCCCATCGAACGCTGCCTTGCTTTGCCCCCACCTTTGCCCCCAGTGACCCGCATCGAAATTGTATTCGACCATTTTCTGGTTGGTTTTTAAAGGAGGAGGCTGCGGCAGGTGGCCCAGCGTCGTGGGGGAGAGGGCGGTGGTGCAGTCAGTGAGTTATGGTATTTTTCATGGTATTTGATGGCAAAGCGTCTTAGTAACCTATTGATCTATATGAGATTAAAGCGTAAATTGATGTTCGAGTGGGAGTGATACCGCTTCCGGCAGCAGCCGGCAGGAACGGGCGCCAAACACATCCATGTGCCCCGCGTCAATTACCTTGGCCGGTCGACGGCGGCCAGCGTAATGGCCGGCTCGGCAAGCACATGATCCCAGCTGGAGAACGGCTGTTTGGCCGTAATCGCCAGACTCTTGCGTTCGTAGCGCTCGGCGATCAGTTCGAACAGCACGGAGGTCTCGCCTTGGTCGCGGCGCACGTAGCTGAAGTCGTCGCAGATTAACAGGTCGAAGCGGTCGAACTTGTTGGCGAGCTCAGCCGGCAGTCGCAGGTCGCGCCGAGCCGCCTGCAAGCGCTGCACCAAGTCGCCCGTGCGAGTGAAGAGCACTCGATAGCCGCGCTTGATCAGCGCGTGGCCCAGGTCGGCAACCAGCCGTGCGCGGCTCGCCCTTGAACGACCACACGGTCTTCAACACTGCAGATCGTGACCGACCGTCTGCACGGAGAGCAAGGAACCTCTCGACACATAGTGCCACTGGGTGGCATACTTTGCAAATGAGAAGAGTCTTCAAGACGCGCCACTTCGCTCGTTGGATGCGCAAGACCGAACTGACAGACGCCGGGTTGTGTCAAGCGGTCGAGGAGATGGCCGTGGGCCTCATCGACGCCGACCTGGGCGGTGGCGTCTTGAAAAAGCGCGTGGGCTTGGGCAACCGCGGCAAGCGTGGTGGCGCGCGTACCCTGATTGCCACCAACAAGGGCGATCGCTGGTTCTTCGTCTATGGCTTCGAGAAAAACGAGCGGGCCAACATCGATGACGAGGAACTGGAGGCGCTGCGGGATCTGGCCGCCGATCTGCTGACCCTTCCCGCTCGCCAGTTGTATGACTCCGTTGCCGACGGAACATTGCAGGAGATTTGCCATGACAAACGAGCCTAAGTCCAAGAGCCGCCTGCTGCAGGCCGTTCATGAGACGGCGCGCGACCTGCATCGCCTGGGCTTCATCGACAAGCGCAAGATGCGCCAGTACGACGCGCTGTGCCTGGAGCCGGTGCATGAATACGACGCCGAGAAAGTGCGCGCCTTGCGCGAACGGCTGCACTTGAGTCAGGCCGTGCTGGCATCGGTCCTAAACACCAGCGTCTCGACCGTGCGCAAGTGGGAAGTGGGCGACAAGAAGCCCAGTGGTCCCTCGCAGAAGCTGCTCGACCTCATCGAACGCAAGGGGCTCGAGGCCGTGCTCTGAAGTCGCTGGGCACGAGCTCAGGTCACCGCGTCGGCGTGTTTTGGCGGGTGGGATCGTGCATCCGCATGCGTCTGCGACGAAATGCGGGGCTGGCTACTGTAACAGATCCGCCGTTCCGGGGGAGAGTCTTTCGATCAAGAAACCGCTGTGCACAACATCGCTCATTCAGTCGGGTGGGCAGGTTGTGCGGAGTCTCCCTGGTGGGCGCCGTCGGTGCTGGCGACTCATGCGTCGGCTCCAGACGTGTCGCTCGCCGACTGCTGCGCCGCCCCCATCCAGTAGCACAGAAGCGGTGCGGGAATGCGCATTCTGCGCGTGGTAGCGGGCCAACAGGTGCTTGAAGACGGCCGTCTCGGTGGCCACGCCCAGCGCAGCGGCATCCTCCAGGATCGCCTTGCCCTTGAGCATCACCGCCCGGGGCGTGGGCGGCGCGGCCAGCCAGGTGTGCAGCTCGCGGAAGGTGGCACGCCGCCATGTGGGCAGATCCGCAATGGATCTCACCGCGCCGATCGGTGTGTTCCCAGGCGGGTGACACCCGGCATGAGCTCGTGAAAACCCAACGGGCGCCGGCGTTGCCGGTTCTGCCGGGGGTGGCGCGGCATCGCGCTGCTGCGTACAATGCTTGTCGTAGGCAGACAACCGGCGCGAGGGTAACGTGCTATGGCAAGAACGGCATCGTTGATGGTGGAGCTGGGGCAAACCGCCCCCGCGTTTGCGTTGCCCGACGTGGTCTCGGGCAAGGTGGTGTCATTCGATACTTTCCCCGATGCCAAGGGCTATCTGGTGGCCTTCATTTGTAACCACTGCCCGTTCGTGCAGTTGATCCGGCATGAGTTTGCCCGGCTGGCGCGCCGTTCGATGGCGCGGGGGCTGGCGGTGATCGCCATCAACGCCAACGACACCGATGCCTACCCGGAGGACGGCCCGGACGCGATGCGCGACGACGCGCGGCGCTTTGGCTACACCTTCCCGTACTGTCTGGATGTCGACCAGAGCGTGGCCAAGGCCTTTGGCGCCGCTTGCACACCAGACTTCTTTTTGTACGACGCGCAGCGGCGCCTGGTATACCGGGGACAGTTCGATTCGTGCCGGCCGGGATCGGACCTGCCCGTGACGGGCGAGGATTTGGCTGCGGCCATCGATGCGGTGCTCGAAGGACGCCCCGTACCCGGGGAGCAAAAGCCGTCCCTGGGCTGCAACATCAAGTGGAAGCCGGGCAACGAGCCGCCTTACTTCACCGGCTGAGTGCAGGCCAGGTTGACGGCGGGCGGCATGGCAGGCCGGGGCTACGGTCAATGCATCCGCCCGCGTACGTCCCCATGAGCGAAGTCGATCGCCGTTTCATGGCCGAGGCCCTGGCCTTGGCACGGCAGGCTGCGCAGGCCGGTGAAGTGCCGGTGGGGGCGGTCGTCGTACGCGAGGGACGCGTGGTCGGCCGCGGCCACAATCAACCGGTGGCTTGCCATGATCCCACGGCGCACGCGGAGATCGTGGCGCTGCGTGAAGCGGCCCACACCCTGGGGAATTATCGGCTGGACGGCTGCACGCTGTACGTGACCTTGGAGCCGTGCGCCATGTGTGCCCAGGCGGCCCTGCATGCCCGCGTGGCGCAGGTGGTGTTTGGGGCAAGCGAGCCGCGCAGCGGCGCCGCCGGGTCGGTACTGAATCTGTTTGCCCTTCCGGCGCTCAACGCCCACACCGTCGTGCGGGGTGGGGTGCTGGCTGATGAGGCCGCTGCGTTGATGCGCGACTTTTTCGAGCGCCGACGCAGCGAGCAGCGCGCGCAGGCGCAGCCCTTGCGGCCAGACGCCCTACGCACGCCAGAGATGGCGTTCGATGCTGTGTGGGCACGTGCCGCGGCCTGGGGGCTGGCCCGCAGTGCCTCCCGCTATCGGCACGATTTACCGGCGCTGCAGGGCTTGCGCTTGCATTGGTTGGACGTAGGGCCGCACGACGCTGCCACGACCTGGGTGTGCCTGCACGGACTCCAGGGCTGGTGGCCGCAGTGGGGGCCGTGGGTGGCGGTACGGCTCAGCAATGGGCAGCGCTGTTTGGTACCCGATCTGGTGGGGTTTGGTCAAAGCGACAAGCCGAAGAAGCGCGCCTGGCATACACCGGCGCGCCATGCGGCGGTGCTTGCCCAGTGGCTGGATGCGCTGGGCGTGACAGCGGTTTGCCTGGCTCTGGCACCCGGTGCGCAGTGGTTGTTGGCGCCGCTGCAGCAACACTGGGGTGGGCGCGTGGCGGGCGTGTCGCACGTGGCCGCCGAGGCCTTGCTGCCGGCGGCTGACGATTGGGCGAACGCCCCGTTTCCCGACCGCGGCCACCGCGCCGGTCCGCTGGCCTTGGCCGCGCTGGCCGGATAATGCCCGCCTATGCCCAGTCTCTACATCTACTCCCCGAGCGGAGCGGTGCGCGACCGCGCCGCCTTTCGGCGCGCGGTGCGCCGGCTGCAAGCCGCCGGCTATGACGTCGCGGTGGACCCCGCCGCGCTGGCCAGCCACCAGCGCTTTGCCGGCGATGACGAAACGCGCCTTGCCGCCATCGAACGCGCGGCAGCCAGCGGTGCGGACGTGGCCTTGACCACGCGCGGGGGCTATGGCTTGACGCGCCTGTTGCCCCGACTGCCCTATGACGAGATCGCGGCTGCGGCACAGCGTGGCATGGCCTGGGTGGGCTTGAGTGATTTCACGGCGTTTCAATTGGCCGTGCTGGCCCAGCGCGGCACCGCCACCTGGGCGGGCCCGGCCCTGATGGAGGACTGGGCGGGTGAGGCGGTGGATGAAATCACGGCAGCATGTTTCGACGATTTGGCGCGCGGGGTGGGGGAGGGGGCCGGCTGGCGACTGCCGCGCGCCGACGGGCAGGCACACCCGGAGCTGAGCGCTGGGTGGCGGCTGGAAGGTGTGCCGCTTTGGGGCGGCAACTTGTCCATTTTGGCCGGGTTGGTGGGTACCCCCTATTTACCAGCCGTCGAGGGGGGCGTGCTGTTTTTGGAAGATGTGGGCGAGCATCCGTATCGGATCGAGCGGCTGCTGACGCAGCTGTTGTTGGCTGGCGTACTGGCGCGGCAGCGTGCGCTGCTGTTGGGAGCCTTCAACCGATTTACGTTGACGCCGCACGACCGCGGCTTTCGGCTGGAGACCGTCGTGGCTTGGCTGCGCGCCCAGTTGCCGGGGGTGCCCGTCGTCACGGGCTTGCCGTTTGGGCACGTTCCGACGAAAGTGGTGTTGCCCGTGGGGCGGCCGGTCGATTTGGTCGTCGAAGGCCGAGACGTCCTGCTGTTTTGGGGTTGACGGAAAGGCACTCCGGCGTCGCTGCGACCTTCATGCCGCCGCTTCGGTGGCCTCGGCCACCCGGCGGCTGATGTGGGCCAGCGCCTCCTCCACCTGGTCGATCAGAATCAGGCACACGTCGCCCGGTTCTAAGCGATCGAGCGCGGTATCGATGGCCGCAAACTCACCCCGAATGGCCGTTTGCCAACGCGCCTTGGGCGCGGCTTGCAGTCCCCGCTGCAGCAGGGCAATGACTTCGCCGTCGGCGCGCCCGCGCTGGCAGGCATCTTCGAACAGCACGACTTCATCGAACACCTCGCCGATCAAGCGGCCTTGCTCGATGATGTCTTGGTCGCGGCGGTCGCCGGCGGCGCTGATCACCACCAGCCGTTTACGGGCTGGTAGCGTCTGAACCGCCTGACATAGCGCGGCGATGGCATCGGGGTTGTGGCCATAGTCGGCGATCACGGTGGCTCCCCGGTAGGCAAAGCGGTTGAAGCGCCCAGGCACGGTGTGCGCATCGGCGGTGAAGGTCGCCAAACCATGGGCGATGGCATCCCACGACACCCCCGCCGCCCAGGCGGCAGCCACGGCGGCCATGGCGTTGTCCACTTGAAAGGGGATGCTGCCCCCGTCGGTCAGCGGGATCTGGCTGAATGGGATGCGGACCTGCCATCCCGCTTCGGCGGCAACCAGGCAGCTGTCGTCGGCGAAAACGACGCGTCTGCCCAGGGCGCGGTGGGTGGCGATGACCGGGTGCCGGGCGGAAGGACCAAAGTAGGTGACCTGTCCGGGACAAAACTCGGCCATGGCCACACAGTGGGGGTCGGCGGCGTTGAGCACGGCCATGCCATCGTCGGCGACGTTCTGAACGATCACCCGTTTCAGAGCGCTCAGATCCTCGACGGTGGTGATGTAATTCAGGCCGAGGTGGTCGCCGGTGCCAATGTTGGTGACGACGGCGACCTGGCAGCGGTCGAAGGCCAGACCTTCGCGCAGGATGCCGCCGCGTGCGGTCTCCAGCACGGCGGCGTCCACGTCCGGGTGCGCCAACACGCGCCGCGCGCTGCGGGGGCCGCTGCAGTCGCCCTGATCGATCTGGCGCCCGTTGATGTAGACACCGTTGGTGTCGGTGAAACCCACGCGCCAGCCGTGCTGTGCGAGCAGATGGGCGGTCAGCCGTACGGTGGTGGTCTTGCCGTTGGTGCCGGTGACGGCGATCAGCGGAATACGGCCATTTTGGCCGGGCGGAAACATGTGGTCGATGATGGCTTGCCCGACGTTGCGCCCTTTGCCGTACGATGGGCTCAGATGCATGCGCAGGCCCGGTGCGGCGTTGACTTCGACGATGCCGCCGCTTTGCGTCTCCAGCGGTTCGACGACGTTTTGGCACACCACGTCCACGCCGCACACGTCCAGGCCGACCGTCAGCGCGGCGGCAACGGCGCGCTGGGCCACCAGCGGGTGGACTTCGTCGGTGACGTCGGTGGCGGTGCCGCCGGTGGATAAATTGGCGTTGTTACGCAGCACCACGCGCATGCCCAGCGACGGCACCGAGTCTGGGGTGAGGCCCTGCTGCGCCAGCCGATCCAATGCGATATCGTCTAGGCGAATCCGGGTCAGCGGCGTGGCATGTCCGTCGCCACGGCGCGGGTCGGCGTTGACTTGATCGACCAATTCACGCACCGTGTGGACGCCATCGCCTACCACCAGCGGCGGATCGCGCCGCGCCGCGGCGACCAATTTGCGTCCGACCACCAGCAAGCGAAAGTCGATGCCCGGCAGGTAGCGCTCGACCAACACCTCGCTGCCGTACTGGCGGGCCGTTTCATAGGCGGCGCGCACCTGCTCTTCGGTATGGACGTTGGCGGTGACGCCCTTGCCTTGGTGTCCATCGCGTGGTTTGACCACCACGGCTCCCCCCAATTCCTGGGCCGCTCGCCAGGCGTCATCGGCATCGCGTACCGGTCGCCCCAGTGGAACCGGCACCCCAACCGCGTGCAGCAGCTTCTTGGTCAATTCCTTGTCTTGCGCGATCGACTCGGCGATGGCGCTGGTGGTGTCGCACTCGGCAGCCTGGATACGGCGTTGCTTGCTGCCCCAGCCAAACTGCACCAGGCTTCCCGTCGTCAAGCGGCGGTAGGGGATGCCGCGCGCCAATGCCGCTTCGACGATCGAGCCGGTCGATGGACCCAGGCGGACATCTTCATCGAGCTCGCGTAGCTGCGCCAGTGCCGCATCGGTATCGAAGGGGGTATCGTCGCGGGCTGCCTGTAGCAGTTGCAGTGCCAGATCAAAAGCCAACCGCCCCACCGCTTCTTCCGTATATTGCACCACCACTTGAAATACCCCGGGTTCGGGCGCGGAGACGGTGCGGCTAAAGCTGACCGGACAGCCGGCGTGGGTCTGCAGGGCCAGGACGGTGATCTCCAACGCATGCGCCATCGTCACCATCCCCCGATCTGTGGGCTCAGGCAGTAGGCCCACTTGAGGAAAGCGTTGTCGCAGTCGGGTTTCGAATTCGTTGAGCCGACGCAAGTCGAGTTCTTCAGGTGCACAGGTGACCGCGGCCTCGATGGCGGTGACGCGTGACCACAGATTGGGGCCACGCAAGGCCCGCAAGCGTGTGACGTTCATGGTGGTGGATCGTGACAATGAACCGTTGGGGCAATCGCTTCAGTGCACTGAGATGCCAAGTGGAGGCGCCGACTCCAGGCAGGCGCGGATGATATCGAGGGGGACGTCCAGTGCCACGGCGGCGCCCACCGTGGCCAGCAGGGATGTCAGCGATACGCGCGTCGTGAGCGTTTGCAATCCCGGATGCTGGAGATCGGCGATGATGTGTCGCGTCTGGCCGTGATATAAGACGATGTGGCAACCCTCGTCACACAAAAAGCGCCGCCCATCGGCGATGTGAGCGTCGCGCAGCGCGTGGCCGCCTTGCGTGCTGTACAGCAAGACGTCGCCGTCACACAGTTCGGCCAAGCCCGCGCAGACGTCACAGTCAGCATTGAGCACCGCACAGCCCTCTGGCAGCACCACGTCCACTTGCGTACGCACCACTTTGCGCATGTGATCGCGGGTGGTGACATAGTGATCATCCAGTCCCTCGGGGACGGGTACGTCCGTGACCACGCCCACCAGGCAGCGGTCATATGACAAACCTTCGTCCAAGATGCTGCGCGGCGAGTTTTCAATGACGGCGCAATCGACCAGGCGGTTCATGAGCAGGCGCTGCCCGGCTTCCCAGTCGGACGGCACACTGGCATCGATGCGCTGTTCGTTGAGCCAAATCTGCCCCGCGCACGAAATGCCAACCATGCGGTTGGTACGCGCCAACAGCGCGCCCAGCAAGGCGGCAATCTCGGCGGTGCCCTGCGTGCCGGTGATTCCAACGACGGGGATGCGCCCTTGGTCGTTCGGACCGAACAAGTGCGCCACGATTGCCTCCCCGACCGGACGCGGGGTACCGCGCGCGGGCTTGAGGTGTGGCAGCAAGCCCGGGCCGGCGTTGACCTCGACGATGGCCCCACCTTGCGGGATGAGGGGCTGCGTGATGTCCTCGACCACCAGGTCGATGCCGGCGACATCCAGGCCGACGACGCGTGCGGCCAGCGCGGCCCACTCAGCGATATCGGGGTGTACTTCGTCGGTGACGTCGTCGGTGAGCAATCCCGTGCGCTGAACCAGCACCACCCGCCCCGCCTCGGGTACGCTGTCGGGCTGCAGACCCTGCCGGCGCAACTCCAGCATCACGTCGCGGTTTTCCGGCAGGCGGATGGTGTCGAGCGGGAACTCTTCCTCTTCCCCGCGCCGCGGGTCGCTGTTGATGTCGCGCTCGATGAGCTGGCGCACCGTGTGTTGCCCGTCACCCACGACGACGGCATGTTCTCCGCGCGAGGCTGCGACCATGCGCCCGCCCACGACCAAGATGCGGTGCTCGCGTCCACGAATGTAGCGCTCCACCATCACCTCGGAGCCTTCGCGCTCGGCCAGCGCGAAAGCCGCCGCGAGCTCTTCGCGACTGCGCACGTCCAGTGAGACGCCGCGCGCGTGATTGGCGTCCACCGGCTTGACGACGACCGGCAGGCCGATTTCCTGCGCTGCCTCCCAGGCATCCTCGACGTCACGCACGAGCCGGCCCTCGGGAACCGGCACGCCACACTCGGCCAGCAGCCGCTTGGTCAGGTCTTTGTCGCGGGAGATGTTTTCGGCAATGGCACTGGTGCGGTCGGTCTCGGCCGTCCAGATGCGCCGCTGACGACTGCCATAACCGAGCTGCACCAGGTTGCCTTCGGTGAGGCGAATGTGCGGGATGCGCCGCGCGCTGGCCGCATCGACGATGGCCGCCGTACTGGGGCCCAACGCATGGCGATCGATGAGGGCCATCAAACGCTTGACGGCGCCAGCCACGTCATAGGGTTGATCGTTGATCGCCGCCATCAACAGGTCGCGGCCATCCAGCAACGCCTGGCGCGCCACCTCTTCCTGGCGCGCCCGGATGACCAGCTTGTAGACGCCGCGCACATCGGTGGAGCGCGTCTGCCCGAACCCGGTGGGCATGCCGGCCAAGTTCAGCAGTTCGATGGCGATGTGTTCCAGGATATGTCCGGCCCAGGTGCCTTCGCGCAGGCGCTGCAGGAAACCGCCACGCTCACCGACGCCGCAGTGGTGTTCGATCAGACCGGGCAGCCAGGCAGTGAGCCGTTCGTAGAGCCCGGGCAGGGTGTGCGAGGGGTGGTCCTCCAGGGGGCCGATGTCGATGACCGCTTCCAGGGCGGGGCGGTAGGTCCACACGTTGGGACCACGTAGGTGGCGCAGACGCAAAAAACGAATGGCGTCGTGGGGCATGAAAGCACTCGACAAAAAATGCACCGGTCGGCGCGCGCGCACCGAACGGCTAAAACCCGATTATCATCCGGCGCCGCGCCTGAGCGCGCTGCGCTTCGCCATCAAATTGCAACATGTTGTATACGCCATCGTCCGCTGACCTTGCGGGGTGCCCGCCTGTTTGGCGCTCCGTCCTCGAGCAGACGAGGCCGTCTGCGACGCCGCAACCGGTGCTGGCCTGGTTGCCAACCGATTTGGATGCTTCCCTGCGGTTTCAGGAAGGTTTGCTTTGGGTGGCGGGGGGCGTGCTGTGCTGGGCCGCCAGTCCACAGTCCAAAGTCGCCTGCTGGACCATCGAGCCTGGTATGCGGTTGCTCGTCAGTGATCACCACGGTGTGGAAACGCTGGCTCTGTGGCGCGAGCGGCCGAACGAGCCAGCGCAGCGGCTGGCGGTGTGGCACTACACGCTGGGGCGACAGGTGCAGGCCCGTCGCGTGGTCGAGGCGTTCGAAGCCGTGCGCGACGCTGCCCCTGACCAAGCGCCGGCCCTGCAGCCAGCGCCCCTGCAGTGTCCGGTCTGTCACGCACCCATGGAGCCCGACGACGATGAGTGTGCCGTCTGTGCCCGGGTGGTGCACACGCCGCCGTCGGTGCGTACGTTGCTGCGCCTGTGGCGCTTTGCCCGGCCCTACCGCTGGCAATTGCTGGCCGGCTTCGTGCTGACGCTGGCGGCAACCGCTGCCACCTTGGTGCCGCCCTACTTGACCATCCCGTTGATGGACGACGTGCTGATCCCGTTTCAGAGTGGCACGCCGGTCGACTGGGGGCTGGTGTGGTTGCTGCTCGGCGGGTTGCTGGGGGCGGCTTTGCTGGCGTGGGGGCTGGGCTGGGCCAAAACCTATATCCTGGCGCTGGTGTCGGAGCGCATCGGTGCCGACCTGCGTACCACCACCTACGAACATCTGCTGGGCTTGTCGCTGGAGTACTTCGGCAACCGCCGCACGGGCGACCTGATGGCGCGCATCGGCTCGGAGACCGACCGCATCAACATCTTCTTGTCGCTGCATTTGCTGGACTTCGCCACCGACGTGATCATGATCGGCATGACGGCGGTGATCCTGTTTTCGATCAGCCCGACGCTGGCGCTGGCCACCCTGGTGCCCCTGCCCCTCATTGCCTGGCTGATCCATGTCGTGCGCGATCGCTTGCGCACGGGCTTCGAGAAGATCGACCGCGTCTGGGCCGAGGTCACCAGTGTGCTGGCCGACACCATCCCCGGCATCCGGGTGGTCAAAGCCTTCGCCCAAGAAGGGCGTGAGGCGCAGCGTTTTCGCGATGCCAATCGGCACAACCTGGAGGTCAACGACCGACTCAACCGGCTGTGGTCGTTGTTTTCACCCACGGTGTCGCTGCTGACCGAGATCGGTTTGCTGGTGGTGTGGGGCTTCGGCATCTGGCTGGTGGCGCGCGGCACGGTCACGGTGGGCGTGCTCACCGCCTTCCTGGCCTACATTGGGCGCTTTTACACGCGGCTGGATTCGATGAGCCGCATCGTCTCGGTCACGCAGAAAGCGGCGGCCGGCGCCAAGCGCATTTTCGATATCCTGGATCACGTCTCCAGCGTGCCGGAGCCAGCCGATCCGGTGCCGCTGCCGCGCCTGCTGGGGGCGATCGAGCTGCGCCACGTCTCGTTTCGCTACGGCAACCGGACCGTGCTGCATGACCTCGACTTGAGCGTGCGGCCCGGCGAAATGATCGGTTTGGTTGGACACAGCGGTTCTGGTAAGAGCACCCTGGTCAATCTGATCTGCCGTTTCTACGATGTGGCCGAAGGCGAAATCCGGGTCGATGGCGTGGACATCCGGCGCTTTCGGCTGGCGGAGTACCGGCGTCACATCGGCTTGGTGCTGCAAGAGCCGTTTCTTTTCTACGGCACCATCGCCGACAACATCGCCTACGGTCGGCCCGATGCCACGCGTGAAGAAATCATCGCCGCCGCTCGCGCGGCCCATGCGCACGACTTCATCTTGCGCCTGCCCCAGGGCTACGACACCCTGGTGGGTGAGCGCGGTCAGGGTCTGTCGGGCGGCGAGCGCCAGCGCATCAGCATCGCGCGCGCGCTGCTCATCGACCCGCGGATACTCATCTTGGACGAAGCGACCTCCAGCGTCGATACCGAGACCGAAAAAGAAATCCAGAAAGCGCTGGACAACCTGGTGCGCGGGCGCACGACGATTGCCATCGCGCACCGGCTCTCGACGTTGCGGCGCGCCGATCGCCTGGTGGTGATGGACAAAGGGCGCAAGGTGGAAGAGGGCACGCACGACGAACTGCTGGCGCGGCAGGGCGCGTATTGGCGGCTGTATCAGGCCCAGCTGCGCCAGGCCGAAGCCGAGGCACAGCGCTGGAGACAAGCATGAGCGGCGACATGCAGCTCTCTGGCGAGGCGCAGACGGTACATGCGGCTTTGGACACGCGTCTGCGCCGCACCCCCTCCGGTTTGCTGGAGTGGTGCGACGACGCGGGCCAATGGATCGGACCGGTGGTGGCGGTGCGCGCGTTCCCCATTCAGGCGCCGAATGAACACATCGGCCTCATTGGCCCCGATGGGCGGGAGCTGGCGCACATCGCGCGGCTCGATGCGCTGGTGCAGCCGGTACGCTCGCTCATCGAAGCGGCGCTGGCCGAGCGCGAGTTTTTGCCGCGCATCCTGCGCTTGCGGGAGGTGAGCTCCTTTGCCACCCCCAGTACCTGGACGGTGGAGACCGACCGGGGGCCGACCCGCTTCGTGCTCAAGGGTGAGGAAGATATCCGCCGCGTTGCCCGCGATGTGCTGTTGATCCAGGACAGCCACGGCGTGCAATATTTGATTCGAGAGCCGCAAAAGCTCGACCGCCACAGTCGACGGCTTCTGGATCGATTTTTGTAGGCGGCGTCTATCTCATGTTTTATCAATGAGATAGACGTATTACTTCAGGTTTCCACTGAGGAATTGTTGTAGCCGTTCGCTGCGCGGCTGGGTCAGCACCTGCTTCGGGTCGCCTTGCTCCTCGATGCGCCCTTGGTGCAAGAAGATGACGTGATTCGAGACCTCACGCGCGAATCCCATCTCGTGGGTGACCACCACCATTGTGCGGTGTTCCTCGGCCAAGCCTTGCATCACCCGCAGCACTTCGGTGACCAGTTCGGGATCGAGGGCGCTGGTGGGCTCGTCGAACAACATCACCTCGGGCTCCACTGCCAGTGCACGCGCGATGGCCACCCGCTGTTGCTGGCCGCCACTGAGGTGCGCCGGGTAGCGGTCTTCCACGCCCTTCAGGCCCACGCGCTCCAGATATTTGCGCGCCGCGGCCACCGCTTGCTCACGTGGGATTTTGAGCACATGCACCGGCACCTCGATGACGTTTTGCAGCACCGTCATGTGTGACCAGAGGTTGAAGTTCTGAAATACCATCGCCAGCCGGGTGCGTAGCCGGCGCAGTTGCTCGGGGTTGACCGCGTGCAGTTCGCCGTCGCCAGCCGGGCGCAGCTGTAACTCCTCGCCAGCGACGACGATGCGGCCGCCGTGGGGTTTTTCCAAGAGATTGATACAGCGTAAAAACGTACTTTTACCCGAGCCGGAGCTGCCGATGATGCTGATCACATCACCGGCGCGGGCAGTCAGCGACACGCCCTTGAGCACCTCATGGGCGCCGTAGCGCTTGTGAATGTCTTCGACGTGGAGTTTGACGGTAGTCGTGCTCATGCAGGTGGCGCGCGGGCGCAGCCGCGTTCATTCAGACAGCAAATAACCCGTACGGAAAGCCTCGCGGCCAGCAACTTTGGCCACCCCCAGGCCGGCGATTGCGTAGCGATCGCGTGCGCGGGCGTACAGCACACCGTCGTGGGCGGGGCGCAGTACAGTGGCGCGATGGCTCAAGGGGTCGATGACCTCGGCGACGGCATCGCCCGCACGAACCCAAGCCCCTACCGGCGCCTGGAACACCAACACACCTGGGTGCGGCGCGCGCAAGGTCTCCGAGCCCGCCAGCGGCGTCGGTTCGAATAGCGGTGCTGGAGGCGTGCCCGGATCGCCGGCCACCACTCCCAGATGTTGCAAATAACGGCACACGGCGTCGGCGTCGGCGACGGCATATTCATGCGCGACATCGGCTTGTCCCCGCAGTTCCACGGTGGCCGCAGCGCAGGCCTGGGGCAGGGGGGCGGTGCAACCACCATCGCGCAAGCGCTGCGCCAGCTGCGACCACAGCCCCGAAAGCTGTTCGTCAAATGGCTGCCCGCCGGCACCGTAGTCGGCCAGCAGCACCGTGCGTGCCCCCAGCCAGCGCGCCAGCGGCTCCAGCGTCGGCCAACACACCGTTTCGCTGTACAGGTGCAGTACCGCCTCGTCATCGCAATGCAGATCCAGCACCACGTCGGCATCGGCAGCCAATGCAAACAACGTCAGCCGCAGGCCCTCCAGTTCAGTGGTAGGGCGCTGCTCGCTCAGCCACGCCAGCACCGCTGCACGCACGCGGCGCACGTTCGCGGCGGCGTCTCCATCCAGTTGGTCGCTCACGCGCTCGAAGGCGATGGCAGCGAGGTCCGGATAGCCGCGGTTGAAGTTTTCCGAGGTATTCAGTTCGAAGCGACCGAGCGCGCGGTGGTCGATGCGCTGCGCCAGGCCAATGGGGTTGGCCACGGGAACGATCACGACCTCGCCGCGGATCGCGCCCAGCGCTTCCAGTGCCAGCAGGCGCTGGCGCAGATGATGCACCACCAGCATGCCGGGCAACTCGTCGGCGTGCAGGCTGGCCTGTACATACACCTTGGGGCGCGCGCCGGTGCGACCAAAATGCCAGCTCGTCAGCGTTCGTTGCGTGCCCAGGCTGGTGCTCGGTAGGGGGTGGGTGCGCACGTCCATATTCAGGCACGCCGTGGGGCCAAGTGGGCCAGAAAATGCCGTTCAGCCCACTTGAAGAGACCCACCAGGGTGAACGTGATGAGCAGGTAGATGGCGGCTGCGAACAGATAGGCTTCGAACGGCAGATAGAAGTCCGAGTAGACGCGGCTGGCGGCAGCGGTGAGGTCGAGCATCGCCGGCACGGTGCTGGCCAGACTGGTGCTGTGCAGCATCATCACCACCTCGTTGCTGTACGCGGGCAAGGTGCGGCGCATCGCGCTGGGCATGACGATTCGCCACAACACCTGCCGCGGGGACATGCCCATGGCGCGTGCGGCCTCGATTTCGCCATAAGGGGTTTCGCGAATGGCGCCCGCCAGCATCTCGGCGGTGTAGCCGGCAGTATTCAACGCGAAAGCCAGCAGGGCGCAAAAAAATGCGTCCTTGAACCAGGTCCACGGCCAGATCGCATCCCAACGCGCCTGGACCCAATCCAACTGGGCGATGCCGTAGTAAATCAGGTAGACCTGGATCAGCAGGGGGGTGCCGCGAATCACATAGGTGTAGCTGCCCACCAGCCAGCGCAGCAGGCGCCAGCGGCTGTTCAGGGCGATCGCCATCGGCACGGCCAGTACCGCCCCCACGGCCAGCGACGACAACAACAGCTTCAGCGTCGTGACGACGCCCTCGGTATACAGCTGCAGTTGCGCCGGCTCGAAAATGACGGACCAATTCATGCCCAAAGCTCCCGCGCTCAAGCCTGCCAGCTCTGCGCCCGGCGCACGCCGGCGCTAAAGCGCGCCTCCAGGTGCCGCAGCACCCACAGCGACGCCGAGGTGTAGACGAGGAAGAGGCCGCCAACGAACAAAAAGAAAAAGATCGGTGAGCGCGTGGCCGCGGCTGCTTGCTTGGCCAATAGGGTCATGTCCTGCAACCCGATAAGGCTGACCAATGCCGTGCTCTTGATCAGCACCAGCCAGTTGTTGGTAAAGCCGGGCAGGGCATAGCGCACCATTTGCGGCAGGGTAATCCGCCAGAAGGTTTGCAGTCGCCCCATGCCAAAGGCCCAAGCGGCCTCCATCTGGCCGCGCGGAATGGCCAAAATGGCGCCGCGAAACGTTTCCGTCATGTAGGCGCCATAGATGAAGCCGATGGTCAACACACCAGCCACGAAGGGATTGATATCGACCTGCTGCTCAGACCCCATGGCCTCGAGCAGCTGGTTGAGGCCGATGGTGCCGCCATAGAACACGAGCAGCATCAGCACCAACTCAGGAATGCCGCGCACCACGGTGGTGTAGACGGTGGCGGCGAGCGCGGCAACGCGGTGACCAGAAAGCTTGGCCGTGGCACCGAGCAAACCGAGCACGATGGCCACCAGCAGGGACGCCAGCGACACACCCACCGTCAGCAGGGCCCCCTGCAAAATGGTTGGAATATAGTCCAGCAGCATGGCAAAGAAGAACGCGTCGCTGCGGCCGAGGCCCCAGCGACGCGCCGCTCACGCCTCAGGCATCACTTGCCGTAAGGGTCGAAGTCGAAATATTTTTTGGCGATTTTTTCGTAGGTGCCATCGGCACGGATGGCCTTGATGGCAGCGTTGATGTCGGCCTTGAGCTTGTCTTGGCCTTTGCGCATCGCTACGCCGACGCCCTCGCCGAAATACTTCCGGTCGTACAACTCGGGTCCGACGAAGCCATAACCCTTGCCTTCGGGCTTGCGCAGGAAGCCGCCGGTCACCTCGACCTTGTCGGCCACGGTGCCGTCCAAGCGCCCGGCCCGGATGTCCAAATAGACCTGATCTTGGGCTTCATAGGGGACGACCTGCACGCCGGCGGGCTTGAGCTCGCCCATGGCGTACTTTTCTTGCGTACTGCCTTTGAGCACACCGATTTTTTTGCCCTTGAGCGACGCCGGCCCACTGTACGGTGTGCCTTCCTTGACGACGATACCACTGGGGGTGTTGTAGTACTTGTCGCTGAAATCGACGACCTTCTTGCGGTCATCGGTGATCGACATCGAGCTGATGATCACGTCGTACTTGCGCGCCAGCAGCCCCGGGATCATGCTGTCCCACACCTGCTCGACATAAACGCACTTACGGTTGAGTCTGGCACAAATGGCCTCGGCGATGTCGACATCGAAGCCGGTGGGCTTACCGTCGGGCGTCTTGTACGTGAACGGTTCGTACGTTGGGTCGATAGCGACCTTGAGCTCGGCTGTCTGGGCCTGAGCGGCGCCGAGGCCCACCGAGGCCGCCAGAGTGACCGCGAACAAAACATGGCGTCGATTCATGAAAACGACATCCGAAGTGGAACATGGGGAGTGATTGTAGACAGACGCTTGCCCAGGCTTTCCCATGGTTTACCCGCAGGCGAGCGTAAAAACACCAAGCAATAGCGATGCCAGTCGGGGAGTCGACTCGGCGCGCGGCGCCGTGGTAGGGTCGCACCGACCAAGCCGTGGGGAGGCCGGCCGAACGGCCGATGCGACGGTGCTGGTGGCGTCGCCCCTATGTGTTAGTTAACATAATACACATTGTGGAACTTTGATGGTGGTGCGCTGACACCGTGCACCGCGAGCACTTACGGCCGGCCGTTGGTTTTTGCTTCGTGTTGCAGCGGCTGCGCCGGTTGGTGGCTTTGCGGGCAACATGGCTGGTGGCGCCGGCACTCGCCAGTCATACGCACGCGCAGCGCGGGTCGCCGCGCTCACAGCGCGTCCCGCGACCGCTCGCGCGCGCGCAGGCTCGCGCGCAGCAGGCCCCACAGGCTCCACGCCAGCAGCGCGGCGCTGGCCGCCATGAAGCCCAGGCTGATGGGCCGGTCGATGAAGATCGACGGGTCGCCGCGCGACAGCAGCAAGGCGCGGCGCAGGTTTTCTTCCATCAACGGGCCGAGCACGAAACCCAGCATCAACGGAGCGGCCTCGAAGCGCAGCACCGCCAATGCGTAGCCCAAGACGCCGATCGCCGCCACCATGTAGATGTCGAACACGTTGTTGTTGACGCTATACGTGCCCAGCGCGATGAAGACCAGGATCGCCGGATACAGCACGCTGTACGGGATGCGCAAAATCGCCACCCACATGCCCACCAACGGTAGGTTCAGAACCATCAGCATCAGGTTGCCGATGCCAAAGCTCACGATCAAGCCCCAAAACAAGTCGGGCTGGTTGGTCATCAGCAGCGGACCCGGCTGTATGCCGTGGATGATCAGGGCGCCCAGCATCAGCGCCATGACGGCGTCACCGGGAATGCCCAGGGACAGGGTCGGCACGAAGGCCGTTTGCGCAGCGGCGTTGTTGGCGGCCTCAGGCGCGGTGACGCCCTCGATGGCGCCGCGGCCAAAGCGTGAAGGATCGCGCGCCAGTTTTTTTTCCGTGGCATAGGCCATGAAAGAGGCGATCGACGCGCCGGTGCCTGGTAAAGCGCCGAAAAAGCTGCCAATGCCGCTGCCGCGCAGCATGGGCCGCCACGAGTCTTTCCAGTCCTGCCGCGTCGGCAGCATCGAGCGCAGGGTGATGCGCTCGTTGATTTGTCCCTCGCGCGGCTGATTGACCGATCCCACCACCTCGGCAATGCCAAACAAACCCATGGCCAGCGCGACGATGTTGATGCCGTCCATCAGCTCTGGCACGCCGAAGTCGAAGCGCGCTTGCCCGGAGTTGACGTCGGTGCCCACTGTGCCCAGCAGCAGGCCCAGCACCACCATGGCCAGTCCTTTGAGCGGCGAGCCCGTGGCCAGCGTCGAGGCAGCGATCAGTCCCAGCAGCATCATCGCGAAATACTCGGCCGGCCCGAATTTCAATCCCAGCTCGGCGATGCTGGGGGCAAAACCGGCCAGGATGGCAATGCCGATCATCGAGCCGACGAAGGAGGCGATCGTCGTCATGAACAGCGCCACCCCCGCCCTGCCCTGTTTGGACATCGGGTAGCCGTCTAGGCAGGCCACGGCCGACGAGGGAGTGCCGGGCAGATTGAGCAGGATGGAGGCGGTGGAGCCGCCATACTGCGCCCCGTAGTACACGCCCGCCAGCATGATGATGGCAGCGGTGGGCGGAATGTGGTAAGTCACCGGCAGAAGCAGCGAGATGGTTGCCATGGCGCCGATGCCGGGCAGCACGCCGATGAGCGTGCCGATGAATACGCCGATGAAGCAGTACAGCAGCATCATCGGCTGAAGTGCTTCCTGCAGCCCGAGCCAGAGTCCCTGCGCGATATCCATGATCATCGACTCCACGGCCACACGGGCAACACCATATTCAACCCCGCGATGAAGATCAGCCAGCACAGGGCGGCGATGACCGCCGCCGCAATGAGGCGGGTGCGCCAGCCGATGCCGCGATCGGCCAGCGATGCCAACAGAACCGAGGCGACCGTGGCCAGCACGAGGCCAGCGGTTTTCAGCAATACGCCGAACAGCACCAGGGCGCCGATGACGCAGCCCAGTGTGCGCCAGGCCACCGTGATGCGCACGCCGGAGCGCAGCAGCGCTGGCAGCGCAATCAGGACGCCCAGCCCGCCCAGCAGCAGGCCGAGGCCGAAGGGAAAGAAGCCGGGGCCCATGTTACGGGGGCTGCCCAGCTCGTAGTGTTCGACGGCATACCATGCGGCGGCAAAGCCGATGGCGGCCATCAGCAAACCGCCGAGCACATCGTGATGATCGCGGCGGGTGCGTGAAACATCCATACGGTGTTCTCCTGTGGGTATTCGTTCTGCACGGTGTTGGGTGGACGGACGCCGTCGCGGTCTGCGTCACCACTGACCGCGCGGCTGACGCGCGCGGATGGCGGCCGCAATCATATCGATGACGGTCTGGCGGCTGACTTGACGCGCGAAGTCGATGGCGTCCAGCCCCAACCGGTTGCGCAGCGTCGGATCGGCACCCTCCTCCAGTAACAAGCGCACCACTTCCTCGCGGCCGTAACGGGCGGCCATCATCAGCGGTGTGGTGCCGTTGGGTGACTCGGCGTCGATATACGCGTGATGCTCCAGCAGCAGCCGGGTGATGGTCAGTGCATGCTCGCCCTTGTTGGTGGCTGCGTAGTGCAGCGGTGCCCAGCCTGGGCGGTTGACCTGGGCGCGCCGCGCCAGCAACTGCTCCACCAGGGGTAAGTGGTTGCGCAGCGCCGCCATCATCAGGGCGTTTTCGCCGGCCGCATTGACGGCTTCGACATCGACTTCGGGCTGCAGCACCAGGTAGCGCGCCACCGCCAGCGCATCGCGCTGCAGCGCCAACACCAACGGCGGTGTCAGGTCGGGGTCAGGGCTGTTGAGATCGAAGCCGCGCTCGTGCAGGCGACGTACCGTGCCCACGTCGTCGCGCACCACGGCGGTGAAAAACTGCTCGTAAGATCGCTGCGCCGAGGCGGACTGGCTTCCTAAGCCAATAATAATGAAAACAAACAGATACAGGAATTTTTTCATGTATCGGTTGATATTTTGGCGGGTCTATCCACCTGCGTGCGGGCAAACAGGGCACGAAAATTGGCGCTGGTGACCTCAGCCACGGCATGCACGTCCATTCCTTTGATGCTGGCGAGTTGCTGCGCCACCAAGGGCACGTAGGCCGGCGTGTTGGTTTGGCCGCGGTGCGGCACCGGGGCGAGGTAGGGGCTGTCGGTTTCGATCAAGCAGCGCTCCAGTGGCACGTAGGCCGCCACTTCGCGCAGATCGGCGGCGTTCTTGAAGGTCAGAATACCCGAAAACGAGATATAAAACCCCAGATCGAGCGCCGCACCCGCCACTTCACGCGTTTCCGTAAAGCAGTGAAAGACACCCTGCACCGGCGCACCGCCCCCGGCATGGCGGTGGCCAAACCCGCCTGCTTCGCGCAGAATGGCCAGCGTATCGTCGGCAGCAGCGCGGGTGTGGATGACCAGTGGCAAGCCGGTGGTGCGCGCCGCGGTGATGTGCACCCGAAAGCGTTCGCGCTGCCATTCCATGTCGGCTACCGTACGCTGCCCCAAGCGGTAATAGTCGAGCCCGGTCTCACCGATGCCGACCACGCGCGCGCGCGCGGCGCGCTGCACCAAATCGGCCACCGTCGGCTCCTGTACACCTTCGTTGTCGGGGTGCACGCCCACCGTGGCCCACAGCCGTGGCCCCTCGGGTGGTGCGCTCAGGGCGATGCGGTGCACGTCGTCGAAGCCTTCGAGGGTGGTTCCAATGCACAGGGCTTGGCTGACGCCGGCAGCGCGCATCTGCGCCAGCACGTCATCGAGGCGCGAGCTCAGTTCGGGAAAGTCGAGATGGCAATGCGAGTCGGTGTACATGGGTGAGTGAGGCAACGCTTGCACAGCAGGCGCCGTCCTTCGCGCTTGGGCAGGGATCAAATGGTCTGTGTCGGCCGGTCCGATGCCAGATGAGCACCGAGGATTTCCTCGATGCGGGCTTTGAGCCGGCGCGATTTTTCATCGGGCGGAAAGGCCACGCCGATGCCTTGCGTTCGGGTGCCGGTAGCCCCCGGCGGCGTGATCCAGGCCACCTTGCCGGCAATGGGGTAGCGCTGGGGGTCTTCGGGCAGCGTCAGCAACACGTAGACATCTTGGCCCAATGTGTACTGGCGGGTCGACGGCACGAAGATGCCACCGTCGCTAAACAGCGGAATGTAGGCCGCGTACAGCGCCCCTTTTTCCTTGATGGACAGCTGAATGACGGCGGGACGCGCGTGCCCTGTGGCGTCGCCACCGGAGAACGGAGCCATGCTCATGGGCGCGAGTGTAGCGCCGCTGATGACGCGGTGGTTGGGGCGCGCGCGGCGGGGGTGAAGGCGGCACGAGCGCGCTCGGTCCAGGCCTCGGCCCACAACCCGGCGTGAAACGGATGCTCGGCGTGGCGCCAGCCCTGCTGCAAACTGCGCCAGAAGGCCCACAGGCGTTCGGGCTGGGCACGCGGCACGGCATCGGCGTCGAAGTAGCGTGGCGGCGCGCCACAGGCCAGGGCCAGCGCGTCGTGGCACAGCAGCATCAGCATCTGTAGCTGGCGGGATGGCGGCCAATCGGACAGCGCCGATCCGTCGCCACGGACGAGTTGCTGCGGCAGTGCGCGCCAAACGGTGGCGCGTAGCCCACATTGGGCCCAGTTCAGCGCTTCTTGCGGCCGGCCCCCGGCGGCGCGCCAGCACACCTGCCAGTCTTCCTCGGTGAGCCGCAAGCCGGCCGCCGTCCCGGCCGCTTGCAGCCAGGCCTGCCCCTGCGCTTCGCTGGGCCATGTCAAGGTGTAGCGCTGGCAGCGGCTGCGAATCGTAGGCAGCAGTTGGTGGGCGGCCTCGGTGGCCAGGACGAAGCGCACGCGCCCGGGCGGTTCTTCCAGCGTTTTGAGCAGGGTGTTGGCCGACTCGACGTTGAGCCGCTCGGCCGACAGAATCAGAATGACTTTGCCCTGCTCGCGAGCGGACGACAACTGGGCAAAGGCGACGGCGGCCCGCGTGGCCTCGACCCGGATCTGGCGACCCGGCTTGATTTCCTTGCGATCGATGCGCTCCTGGGTGGCGGCATCCAGCGGCCAGCCGCGCTCCAGCGCCAGCCGCTCCGGCATCAGCGCAAACACATCGGCGTGCGCGCGCACCTGCAGCGCATGGCACGAGGGACAGGTGCCGCAGGCGCCTTGTTCGCTGGGGCGTTCGCACAGCCAGGTTTGGGCCAGCGCCTCGGCCAATTCGAGCTGCCCCAAGCCTGCTGGCCCGTCCAACAAAATGGCGTGACCGCGCAGCGCGCGCACTGCGCACAACTGCTGTTGCAGCCACGGTGCCAGATTCATGGCAGCACCCCCCGGGCGCGAGCCGCCTGCTCCACTTGGGCCCACACGGCTGGCAGCGGCAGGCTGGCGTCGATGCGCACGATGCGATCGGGCGCCTGCGCGGCGCGGGCCGCATAGCCCGCCGCTACGCGCTCGAAAAAGGCCAGCGGTTCGGCCTCGAATTTGTCGGGCGCGCGTGTCGCGCTCAGCCGTGCCGCGGCCAGCGCGGGCGGCACGTCGAACCACAGCGTCAGGTCCGGCTGGCGCAACCCGCCTTGCGGCGTGCGCTGCACCCAGCCCTCCAGGGTCGACAGGACGCTCAGGTCGAAGCCACGTCCGTAGCCCTGATAGGCGAAGGTGGCATCGGTGAAGCGGTCGCACAACACCACGTCACCGGCGGCCAGCGCGGGTTCGATGACGTGCCGCAGGTGGTCACGGCGGGCAGCAAACACCAGCAGCGCCTCGGTCAGGGCGTCCATCGCGCTGTGCAGCAAAGACCCGCGCAGGGTCTCGGCCAAGGGCGTGCCGCCCGGCTCGCGCGTCACCGTGACGCGACGTCCCTGCGCGCGCAGCCGCTCGGCCAGCGTGGCCAAGTGGGTCGATTTGCCAGCACCGTCGATGCCTTCGAAGGAGACGAACAGGCCCAGCCCGCATGGGTGGATCGGGGAATCGATGCCATCGCTCATCGTTGCGTCCTCACGGCAGCCCCAACTGGTAGCGCCGCACCGCGCGGTTGTGTTCTTCCAGCGTGCGGCTGAAGGCGCTGGTGCCGTCGCCGCGCGCCACGAAATACAGGTCGCGCGTGGGCGCAGGTTGCACGGCCGCCAGCAACGACGCCCAGCTCGGTATCGCGATGGGCGTGGGCGGCAGACCGGCGCGGGTGTAGGTGTTGTAGGGCGTGTCGGTGAGCAGGTCGCGCCGGCGCAGATTGCCATCGAACGCCTCTCCCATTCCGTAGATGACGCTGGGGTCGGTTTGCAGTCGCATCCCGATACGCAATCGATTGATGAACACGGCAGCGATGCGCGCCCGATCGGCGTCGCGTCCGGTTTCTTTCTCGACCAGGCTGGCCAAGATGAGGGCCTCGTCGGGCGAGCGCAGCGGTAAGTCCGGTTGCCGTTGCGCCCAGGCTTGGGCCAGTCGTGCCTCCATGGCAGCGGCGGCTTGCCGCAAAACGCGCGAGGCCAGCGACCGCTTGGGATAGACATACGTGTCGGGAAAAAGCCGTCCCTCGGCATGTTCTGCGGACAACCCCAGATGGCGCGCCAAGGCAACCGGATCGTGGCCCGGCGGCAGATCGTCGATCAAAAATTCCGCCGAGCGGACGGCCTGCAGCACCTCGCGCACATTCCAGCCCTCGATCAGCGTCAGGCGTCGGGTGGCCTGCTGACCGCGTACCAACATCTCCAGCAGGCTGCGTGGGGTCACGCCGGCGCGCAGCTCGTAGCTGCCGGCCTGGATGCGTCGCCCCTGCCCCGACAGCCGAAACCAGGCGTGCAGCCACAGTGCCGGGGTCTCGACCCCTGCTTGCACCACGGTTTGTGCCACCTGGCCGACCGTTTGTCCCGGTTGAATCCAGACATCCAGCACCGCCTCATTCCCGCCCCGCAACGGCAGAGGGCGGTTGAGCCAGACCGCCACGACCATGGCCGCCGCCAAAAGCACGGCGGCGCACGCCAGCAGCCAACGGCGGGGGCGGGAAGGGTGCGTGGACGACACGGTTTCTGGAGGGAAGGGCCAAACGGCGCACAGCGACTGCGCGAGAATACGGACATGGATGATAGCCGCACCCCATCGATGTCGACGTCACACCCCGCAACCGCCGCCGCGGTCGGCGCCACCGATGCGCCCCCCGAGCTCGCGGCGGTCGGGTCCGCCTTGCCGGCCGGCGGTTGCGCTCCCTTATCCGATTGGGGGGTGCTGTTGGCCGAAGGGCCCGATGCAGCAGCCTTTTTGCATGGCCAGCTGACCAACGACGTGCTGCAGCTGGACGAACAGCACGCGCGCTTGGCGGCTTACTGTTCGCCGAAGGGGCGCATGTTGATGAGCGCTGTCGTGGTGCGACTGGCCGAGGGCGTGGCACTGTGCCTGCCGCGCGAGCGCTTGGCGCCGATGCTCAAACGCTTGGCCATGTTCGTGCTGCGTGCCAAGGTGCGGCTGCACGACGCCAGCGCGCTCTGGACGCTGTGGGGGGTCATCGGTGAGAGTGTACCCGCCGATCTGGCTGCGGCACCGTGGTCCGTGTGGCGCGATGAGGGTGGGGCGTGGGTACGGCTGCCACCCGCCTTGGGGCGTGAGCGGGCACTGCGCGTACAAGCAGCGACGGCCCCCGCGCCTTCGGCCGTATCGCTGCCGCCGGGGCTGTGGCCCTGGCTGGAGGTGATGAGCGGCGTGGTGCATGTCTGCGACGCAACCGCAGAAGCCTTCGTGCCGCAGATGATCAACTACGAGTCGGTGGGCGGTGTCAACTTCAAAAAAGGTTGTTATCCCGGGCAAGAGGTGGTGGCGCGCAGTCAGTTCCGTGGCACGCTGAAGCGGCGCGGCTATTTGGCGGCAGCCGAGGGGCCAGTGGCTGCCGGGCAAGAGGTGTTTCACCCCGCTGACACCGAGCAGCCGGTCGGCCTCATCGCGCAGGCCGCTGCCGCGCCCGACGGCTCCTGGCATGCCTTCCTATCGCTGCAAACCAGCGCGGCCGATGGGCAGCCGCTGCGCGCCGGCACCCCCGATGGCGTTGGCCTGCGCCTGCTGCCCCTGCCCTACCCACTGCTGCAGGATATCTGATGGCTCCGTGGGCGGACACGGAACGCACGGCTGGGCGGCGTGCCTGGGTGCTGTCGGCGGCAGAGGAGCGGGTGTTGCATCGGTGGGTGCCAAGCGGGACGCCTGTACGTGCCCCGGCACGTGGGTCGACCATGGTCCAGCGGAAGGCTGCGGCGATGGCGTGGACCCAGCGATGCGAAGCCGTGCGCGTGGGCGGCCACGCTGATCGATACCGGCGCGGCGGTGTGTGCAAGACGCTGCCATGTGCCTGATCGGTTGGGTCATTGCGGACTGCGGGTATCCCCGGTGGATCGCGTCCAACCGGGACGAGTCCTGGGACCGGCCAACCCAGCCGCTGCATGTCTGGGCACTGCCCAACGGGGTGCGCGTGTGCGGGGGGCGCGACGGCGTGGCGGGCGGCTCGTGGTTGGCCGTGGCTGACAATGGCCGGCTGGCGATGCTGACCAATGTGCGCGCCTGGCCACCCGAGCCGCCGCGGCAGCGCAGCCGCGGTGACTTGGTGCTGGCGTGGTTGAGCGGGGCCGATGCGGACTGGGCCGGCTGGGCCAGCCGCCAGGCTGCGGATGCCGTCAATGGCTGCAACGTCGTGTTGGCGGATGTGCATCGCCCTGAGTGGGTGTGGTTGAGCAACCGGCCGCAGCGCGGTGACCAAGTGCCCCTGCAACGAAATGGGTGGCACGGGCGGCGGCTGGGGCCAGGGGTCTATACCTTATCGAATGCCGTACTGGACACGCCTTGGCCCAAGCAGCAGTCGCTGGCCGCTGCCTTGCACCAAGCCCTGGGCATTCCGCATTCACAGCGGGCGTGGTCGGTGCTGGAACAGGGGTTGCAGCAGTACGAGGCCGGCGCTTCGATCGATGAGCACATACGGCGCAGCGCGTTCGTGCACCTGCCGCAACGCCGCTGGGGCACCCGTAGCCGCCTGATGGCCCACTGGCAGGACGACTGCGGTTTGACGCTGTGCGAACAAACCTATGTGCCGCAGCAGGGCGTGGCCGTGCCGGACGGTCCCCCCAGGTGCTTGACCATCGACTGGTGGGGAATGCCGACTTCGTCGTATGGATCGCCCTCGACCTGCCAGCCCAGCCGCGCGTAAAACGGCAGCGCACTGCGCTGCGCGCTCAGGCGCAGGGTGTGTTCGCCGCGGGCGCGGGCAGCGTCCTCCAGCGCCTGCAGCACGCGGCGCCCTACCCCGGCGCCGCGCAGGGTGCGGTGCACCGCCATGCGGCCAATTTTGCCCTGCCCCGGGGCGGTCGCCAGCAGCCGCCCGGTGCCTACGGCCTGTCCCAGCCCGTTGTAGGCCACGGCATGGAGGGCATGGGTGTCGGCCGCGTCCCATTCCTCTGCCTCGGGGATCCCTTGTTCGTCCACGAACACCGCGCGTCGCAGCGGCGCCGCGTCATGCCGCAGGGCATCCCACGGTCCGGTGACGATGCGCAAAACGTCTTGGCCCGCCTCGTACTGCTCGATGAGGGCGCGCAGCGGCGCCGGCACCGTGCGCGCCGTCTGCGATGCCGGGTCGGCAAAGACATAGACCACCTCGGCTCCCACCAACGCCTGCTCGCCGCGAAACACGGCCGCCGTCATCGTGATGGAGGAGTTGCCGATGCGCTCGCAGCGCAGCGCCACGTCCAGGCAATCATCCATGCGGGCACTGGCGGCAAACTCCAGCGTGGCCTTGCGCACATACAGGTCGCCGCCGAGTTGCTGCATGGCCTGTGCGTAGGGCAGCGCCAGCGCCCGCCAGTACTCGGTCATGCCGACATCGACGTACATCAGGTAGTGGGCGTTGAAGACGATGCCCTGCATGTCCACCTCCGCCCAGCGCACGCGCAGGCGGTGCAAAAAACGGAACTCGTGGCGCTTCACGGCGGGATTTGGGACAATTTCAGGTTCGGAACCAACAGCTCGCATTATGTGGCCCCATCAGCTCGAACTCCTGTCGCCCGCGCGCGACGCCGACATCGGCATCGAAGCGATCCATCACGGGGCGGATGCAGTCTACATCGGCGGCCCTGGATTTGGCGCGCGCGCCCATGCCGCCAACGATGTAGCCGACATCGAGCGCCTGGTGCGCCACGCGCACCGTTACCACGCGCGCGTCTTCGTCACCCTCAACACCATCTTGCGCGATGACGAGCTCGAGCCCGCGCGTCGGCTGGCCTGGCAACTGTACGAGGCCGGGGTGGACGCGTTGATCATTCAGGACATGGGGCTGCTGGAGCTGGATCTGCCACCGCTGGAGCTGCACGCGAGCACCCAGTGCGACATCCGCACGCCGCAAAAAGCCCGCTTTTTGCAAGACGTGGGCTTTGCCCAAATCGTGTTGGCGCGCGAGCTCTCACTGGCGCAGATCGCGGCCGTCGATGCGGCCTTGGGCCCGCGCGACGGACCAGGACGCGCGGTGCTGGAGTACTTCATTCACGGCGCGCTGTGTGTGGCCTACAGCGGACAGTGCTACATCAGTCATGCCCAGACGGGCCGCAGCGCCAACCGGGGCGACTGCTCCCAGGCCTGCCGCCTGCCCTATGAGGTGCGCGATATGCAGGGGCGCATCATCGCGCACGACAAGCACGTGCTGTCCATGAAGGACAACAACCAAAGCGCCAACCTGCGCGCACTCATCGATGCCGGGGTGCGCAGCTTCAAGATCGAAGGCCGCTACAAAGACATGGCCTATGTGAAGAACATCACCGCGCACTACCGGCGGCTGCTCGACGACATCCTGGAAGAGCGTCCCGAACTGGCGCGCGCCTCCAGCGGTCGCTGTACCTACACCTTCACGCCCGACCCCAACCAAACCTTCAACCGCGCCTTCACCGACTATTTCGTCCACGGCCGCCAAATGGACATCGGCGCCTTCGACAGCCCGAAAAATCCGGGCCAGCCGATTGGCTGGGTGGTGCGCGTCGGCGCGGCTGCGCTCGAGATCGAGACCAATGCGCCGGGCATCGAACTGGCCAATGGCGACGGTTTGTGCTACTTCGACCTGCAAGGCAACCTGCTGGGGCTGCAAACCAACCGGGTCGAACGCCTGGGGGCGGGCAGCGATGGGGGCATGCGCTGGCGCGTCGAGCCCAAAGACCCCATGCATACCTTGACGGACTTGCGGCCCGGCACGACCGTCAACCGCAACCGCAGCATGGCCTGGGTGCGGCGGCTCGAGCGGCCATCGGCCCAGCGCCGCATTGGGGTGTGGATGACGTTGCGCGACAGCGCCGAGGGCCTCGAATTGCACCTGGAGGACGAAAACGGTTGCGTGGGGCGCGCGACGCTGGCGGGGCCACCAGCGCCCGCGCGCGATCCGCAGCAGGCGCAGGCCAGGCTGCGGGAGGGCTTGACGCGCTTGGGCGACACGATCTTCGAAGCGCGCGCGGTGCACGTGCACACCGCGCAGCCGTGGTTCGTGCCGCCGTCGCAGCTCAATGCCCTGCGGCGCGAGGCGGTGCAAGCGCTGCTGCAAGCGCGTGAGGCCGCGCGCCCACGCCCGAAACCCCGCGCCCCGGTCCAGCCCCCGCCCACCTACCCCGACGACGTGCTGACCTATCTGGGCAATGTCTACAACCACAAGGCGCGCGATTTCTATGCCCGCCATGGGGTGCGCGTCATCGAAGCCGCCTACGAAAGCCATGAGGCGCTGGGCGACGTCAGCCTGATGATCACCAAACATTGCGTGCGCTACAGCTTGAGCCTGTGTCCCAAGCAAGCCAAGGGCGTCACGGGCGTGCAGGGTACCATCCGCGCCGAGCCGCTGGTGCTCATCCACGGCGACGAGCGCCTGATGCTGCGTTTCGATTGCAAGCCGTGCGAGATGCACGTGGTCGGCCGTCTCAAACGCCATGTGGCGCGTGCATTCGAACGGCAGGCGCGCGAGCAGCCGCTGCGCTTTTATCGCACACGCCCGACCTAGTCGGTGCCGTGGTGGGTGCAGCGCGCGTCGCTTAGCCAACCCAGCGGCGCGCATTACGGAACATGCGCATCCAGGGGCTGAACGCGTCGATGCCGCCGGTGGTGCCCAGGTCGGTCCAGCTCAGCTGCACATTGCGGAACACCCGCTCGGGGTGGGGCATCATGGCCGTGAAGCGCCCGTCGGGCGTGGTGACGGCGGTGATGCCACGCGGGCTGCCGTTGGGGTTGAACGGGTAGGCCTCGGTGGGTCGTCCGTGGTGATCGACATAGCGCATGGCCACCGCCACCCGCTCGATGTCGCCGCGTTGACCAAAGTTGGCATAACCCTCGCCGTGCGCCACCGCAATCGGCAGGCGGCTGCCGGCCATGCCGTGGAAAAACAGGCTGGGGGAATCCGTCACCTCCACCAAGGACAGCCGGGCCTCGAAGCGCTCGCTGACGTTGGTGGTAAAGCGCGGCCAATGCTCGGCCCCTGGGATCAGGCTGGCCAGCTCGGCAAACATCTGGCAGCCGTTGCACACGCCGAGTCCAAAGGTGTCGCTGCGGGCGAAGAAGGCACGGAACTGCTCGGCCAGCTCGGGGTGAAAAGTGATGGAGCGGGCCCAGCCAATGCCAGCACCCAGCGTGTCCCCGTAGCTGAAGCCGCCACAGGCCACCAACCCCTGGAAGCCGGTGAGCACCGTGCGTGCCGACAGCAGGTCGCTCATATGCACGTCCACCGCCTCGAACCCAGCGCTGTCGAAGGCGTAGGCCATCTCGACGTGGGAGTTGACGCCCTGCTCGCGCAGGATGGCCACGCGCGGACGCGCAAGGTTCAGGTAGGGGGCAGCCACGTCCTGCGCGGGATCGAACGTCAAGGCCACGTGCAGTCCCGGGTCGTCCGGCCGGCCAGCGGCGGCATGCTCGGCATCGGCACAGGTCGGGTTGTCGCGCAGTCGGCAGATGTTCCAGCTCACGCTGTCCCACACCTGCATCAGGTCATGCAACGTCGCCGAAAAGACGCACTGTCCGTCACGCCAGATCTGCAGCGCCCCTTTACCCGCATCGATGGGACTGCTGGCTGGCCGCGTTTTGCCGATGACATGGCTGCAAGCGGACAGCCCGTGGGCGCGCAAGGTCTGCAGTACCGTGTCGCGCTCGCTCGTGCGTACCTGGATGACGACGCCCAGCTCTTCGTTGAACAAAGCGGTCAGCGTGCGCTCGTGGCGGCGGACACTGACCTGCGCGGCCCAGTTTTTGGCGTCGCCGACGTCGGCACGGCTGTCTTGGATACCGTCGCCTTCTGTGACCAGCATGTCCACATTGAGCGTGACGCCGACCCGCCCGGCAAAGGCCATCTCGGCCACACAGGCCAACAGCCCGCCGTCGCTGCGGTCGTGGTACGCCAGCAGCAGACCGCGCTGGCGCAATTCGTTGATGGCCGCCACCAAGCGCAGCAGATCCTGCGGATCGTCCAGATCCGGCGGGGCGCCGCCAGCTTGGTCGAGCACCTGCGCCAGAATCGAGCCGCCCATGCGTTGGCGGCCGCGCCCCAGATCGATCAAGATCAGCGTCGTATCGTCCTGCGCGTCGAGCTGGGGGGTGAGCGTGCCGCGCACATCCTCCAGCGTGACGAAGGCGCTGACGATCAGACTCACCGGCGCCACCACTTTGCGCGCTCGTCCATCGGCGCCCGTCCACTGGGTGCGCATCGACAAGCTGTCTTTGCCCACCGGGATGCTGATGCCCAGCTGCGGGCACAGCTCCAGTCCCACCGCGCGCGCGCTGTCGTACAGCGCCGCATCTTCACCCGGTTCGCCACAGGCGGCCATCCAGTTGGCCGACAGCTTCACGCGCGACAACGTGATCGGCGCCGCCAGCAGGTTCGTGATCGCCTCGGCCACCGCCAAGCGCGCTGCCGCCGGCGCGTCGAGCGCGGCCACCGGGGTGCGCTCGCCCATCGCCATGGCCTCCGCGGCCAGCCCGCGAAAGTCCGCCAGCGTCACCGCGCAGTCGGCCACCGGCACCTGCCATGGCCCCACCATCTGGTCGCGATGCGTCAGGCCACCCACGGTGCGGTCGCCAATCGTGATCAGAAAGCGTTTGGAGGCCACCGTCGGGTGCGCCAGCACGTCGATCACCGCACGTTGCAAGTCCACTGCGGTGCCATCGAACGGGGCAAAGCGTCGCACGATGCGCGTGACCTCGCGCCGCATGCGCGGTGGCTTGCCCAGCAACACCTCCATCGGCATGTCCACCGGACGTGCGTGCTGCGGGTCGGTCGCTTGCGGATCGGCCACCACCAGCGTGCGCTCCTCGCTGGCCACACCCACCACGGCATACGGACAACGCTCGCGCTCGCACAGCGCGGCCAGACGCGGCAGCGCCTCGGGGGCCACCGCCAGCACGTAGCGCTCCTGGCTTTCGTTGCACCAGATTTCTTTCGGCGCCAGGCCGCTTTCCTCCAGCGGAATGGCGCGCAGGTCGAAGTGCGCGCCCCGTCCCGCGTCGTTGACCAGCTCCGGAAAGGCGTTCGACAAGCCCCCGGCACCAACGTCATGGATGGCCAGAATCGGGTTGTCGTCCCCCAGCGCCCAGCAGTGGTTGATCACCTCCTGCGCGCGGCGTTGGATCTCGGGGTTGCCGCGTTGCACGGAGTCGAAGTCCAAGTCGGCCGCATTGACGCCGCTGGCCATGGAGCTGGCCGCCCCGCCGCCCATCCCGATACGCATGCCCGGCCCGCCCAACTGCACCAGCAAAGTGCCTGCGGGGAACACCACCTTGTGCGTCTGGGTGGCATCGATCTGCCCCAGGCCCCCGGCGATCATGATCGGCTTGTGGTAGCCGCGATCGATCACATCGACGTCAGAGGCCAGGCGCTGCTCGTAGGCGCGGAAATACCCCAACAGATTCGGTCGCCCGAACTCGTTGTTGAAGGCTGCGCCACCCAGCGGCCCCTCGATCATGATCTGCAGCGGTGTCGCGATATGTCCGGGTTTGCCGTCGGGCTGATCCGCCCAGCCTCCCCACAGCCGCGACACGGTAAAGCCGGTCAAGCCTGCCTTTGGGCGTGCTCCACGTCCGGTGGCACCCTCATCGCGAATTTCTCCGCCCGCACCGGTGGCGGCACCCGGATACGGAGAAATTGCCGTCGGGTGGTTGTGCGTCTCCACCTTCATGAGCACATGGTGTCGCCGCATGCTGCGCCGATAGGCGGGGCTGCCGCCACCATCGAACACGGCGGCGAAGCGTTCGATGTCGCGCCCCTCCATGATCGCAGCGTTGTCGGCGTAAGCCACGATGGTGTGTTGCGGCGCCTGCTGGTGGGTGTGGCGGATCATGCCGAACAGGCTGTGCGGCTGCTCGACGCCATCGATGACGAACTGGGCGTTGAAGATCTTGTGTCGGCAGTGCTCGCTGTTGGCCTGGGCGAACATCATCAGCTCGACGTCACTGGGGTTGCGCCCCAGCCGCTGAAAGGCTTCGACCAGGTAGTCGATTTCATCGTCGGCCAGCGCCAAACCCCAGGCGGTGTTGGCCTCTTGCAGCGCTGCGCGCCCGCGCGCCAGCACATCCACGCGCGCCATCGGGGCCGCCTGCAGTGGTTCGAACAGCGCCTGCGCTGCCGTCAGATCGGGCAGCACGCTCTCGGTCATGCGGTCGTGCAGCAAGGCAGCGCAGGCGCGCCAAGTGGCGTCATCGAGGCTGGCTTGGCGCCCCATCAACCCCGCGAGGGTGCCACCGGCCAGTGTCAGTATGACTTCCGTGACACGCTCCACCCGCCGTGCCATCAAACCGCAGTTGCGTGCGATGTCGGTGGCTTTGGAGGCCCACGGTGACACGGTCCCAAGCCGGGGGGTGACGACGATGCGCACGCCCTCGGTCGGACCGCGGTAGGCTTCGCCATAGTGCAGCAAGGCAGCCCAACGCCGGCGCGCGGCCTCATCCAGCGGTGCCTCAGTGGCGACCAGGTGCACGTGGCGCGCCGCTACCGACTGAATACGCGGCTCCACCGCCTGCAGGCGTGCCAGCCACTGCGTGGCGCGAAAATGCCCCAGGGCGTCGCCCCCGGGAAAAACCGACACGATCAAAGAAGATGGGCGCGCGTTCACGGCAGAGTCAACGATACGGCGGGGGCGATGAGATGAGCAACGCCGCCGATTGTACGGGGTGCCCGCCGAATGCCCGGGCCGTGCAGACACGCCTGGTGCGCCAGCCATCGTTGGCATGCTTGCCGCCCGTCTCGCCCCCGGGGGTGTCCCGGGTAGCGCTGCCGCACCATCGATGGCTGCGTCGGTGGGCGCACGCCGCGCCCTCCGCCCGGGTCAACGAATAAAAAAACCGCAGTACCTTCCCCGGTACCGCGGCCACCTCACCACACACACCGTCGATTATTTATTCACAGGCGAGTTCGGGTCGAGCAGCAGCGCCATGATGTGTTTGATCTGTTGCTCGTTCAAGATACCCTTGTGTCCGGCACTGGGCATCTTCGTACAGGCATTGAACGCGCGCGAGTTCCAGATCTTGGCCCAGGTGTACTCGATGATCGGCTTGGCCGCCGGGCTATTGGGGTCGGTTACGCCGCGCAGCTTGCCATAGTTGTATAAGCTGGGGCCCAGCGTACCGTAGGATATTTCCTCTTTGCTGATTTGATGGCAGTTATAACAGTTGCCACCGTTGACGACTTTGGCGTCGTCGCTCCAGGTCAGACCACGCCCACTTTGGGCGATCTTCTCGCCTTCTTCCCAGTTACCCAAGAATTTGCCATCGCTAGGCCATTTCACACTCTTGTACGCGGCTTCCTCAATGGCCTTGGCTGTTTTCTGGTCCAGCGGCTTACCAGACACTTCGGACTGCCAGCACGCCAGCCGCGCCTCGTCTTGTTCCAGTCGGTCTAGCTTGGCGATGCCGCGCTCGACGAAGGAGCGCTTGACGACCTCCATCGTCATGCGGTCGTAGTCGGCCGCAGTGGGCCCCATGGTGCAGCCAGCGGTGACCAACGCGGCGGGAATGATCGACAGGACGAATACGGATTTCATGACTGTACTACTCCAACTCAGCGCTTGATGGCCGGGGCAATCGACTTGGCCCCTTTGGCGTTGACGCCCATATAGACTCCCAGAGCGATGGTGGCGTCACTGGCAAACACCGGTTCTGGGAAGCGTTGCTGGCGGTAGCAGTCGTTCAAACGGTGCTGCATGCTCCACATTTGCCCGTTGGAGACACGATATGCCGGCCACGCGGCAAAACCCACGCCGTCGCCCGGATTCTTGGTCAGATTGGGCAGCTCCTGTAGGCGGATGCGCTTGCCGTCTTCGCTGTGGCAGCCGGCGCAGGAAAAGTCGTGTGGACCGCCGCGCATGAAAAACAGGCGCTTGCCGATTTCATACATATCGCGCTCGGCCTGGGTGTTGAACGGCAAATTGAATGACATGCCACGCGACTCGCTGGCAATCCAGGTAGCCAAGGCTACCACGTTGGCGGTTTCGCCCTTGCCGAAATTACGCTGTGACACCTCCTTCTTGACGTCGATGCCTTGCAGCGTCTCCATGCAGGTGAGCAGACGGCTTTCCAGATCTTGGACCCGTCCCGTGTCCTTGAAGTAGCGCGGCAGCTCGACGAACGCTCCTTTGACGACACCGGGCCCTTTACCCAGATCACATTGTTCGAGCGAAGCATTTTTCGGCCCCCGCTTTTGTTTCCACAAAGCTTCCCCCCTGACCTCGAACAATTCTGCCGGGTTGCCGTCTTGCAACATGGCCCGATATTCCTCGATGCCCTTGCTGGCATCCGTGCCTTGCGCGTGAACGGCCGCGCTCAAAGCGGACGCCACCGCCCATGTGGCCAGTCGCGTCGGCGATGATCGTTTCATAGGTGACTCCTCGTGCTATGTGGGTTTGCGGTGTCGGCGCGACGGGCTGCGGCGCAGGGCTGCGTTTCGTTGACCCGCTGGCAGTCGAGTCGGCCGCGGATGGATGGGGTGCTGCGGTGTCAGGCGATGGTGGCCTCGTCGGTGCGGGACTCGCCTTTGTTGTCGGTCCACTTCACCACCACCTTGTCGCCCTTGGCCGCACCCCGGAACTTGAAGCTCAAAAACGGGTTTTGCGACACCGCCCCGCTCC
>NZ_VJON01000070.1 GCF_007556685.1 Tepidimonas charontis
CCCTGACCCCGCCCCCTCCCCCACGCATCCGGCCTGCGTGCTGTGCTTCAACGCCAGCGACCCCACCGGCGCCGGCGGCTTGGCCGCCGATCTGACGGCGTTGGCCAGTGCCTCGTGCCACGGCCTGCCCATCACCACGGCGGTGTGGCTGCGCGATACGCGCCAGCTGCACGCCCACCACGCGCTCGACGCGGAGTGGATCGACGACCAGGCGCGCGCCGTGCTCGAGGACGTGCCCGTGGCGGCCATCAAAGTCGGGTTTGGCGGCAGTGCGGAAGGGCTGTCGGCCATCGGCACCATCCTCAGCGACTATGAGGAACTGCCCGTCGTCACCTATCTGCCCGAACTCGCCTGGTGCGCAGACGACGAGCGCGACGCCTATCTGGAGGCTTGCGAGGCCCTCATCCTGCCGCAAACCGACGTGTTGGTGGGCAACTACCATACCCTGGCACGTTGGCTGCTGCCCGACTGGGAGGACCCGCGTGCCCCGGGGCCGCGCGACATCGCACGCGCGGCGGCGCTGCACGGCGCCTCCTACACCTTGGTCACCGGCGTGCCGATCGACGACGACATCGAAACCCATCTGGCCTCGCCAGAGCAGATCATCGCCAGCGAGCGTGTCGAGCGCATCGACGCCACCTTCATTGGCGCCGGTGACACCCTATCGGCCGCGCTGGCTGCACTGCTGGCCCACGGCCTCGACATCGGACAAGCGGGCACGCAAGCGCTCGCCTATCTGGACGGCGCCTTGGCCAATGGCTTTCAGCCCGGTATGGGCCACGCCGTGCCCGACCGCCTATTCTGGGCCGAAGACGACACCGAGACGGCTGCCGCCGACGACACCGCCTGAACACACGCATCACCGCGGCGGCGCTAGCCCGCCCCCCGTGTCACCTCGTCGATCCCCTGACCCTTGCCCCGTTTTGCCATGACCGACCGCAACGCCGAGCTCTTCTCCCGTGCCCAAGCCGTCATTCCCGGCGGCGTCAACTCGCCCGTGCGCGCCTTCCGCGCCGTCGGCGGCGCGCCGCGCTTCATCGCCCGCGCCGCCGGCGCCTACCTGTGGGACGCCGACGGACAGCGCTACATCGACTACATCGGCTCGTGGGGCCCGATGATCTTGGGCCACGGCCACCCCGAGGTGCTGCAAGCGGTGCAAGCCGCCGCGCGCGAGGGGTTTTCGTTCGGTGCGCCCACCGAGCGCGAAATCGAGTTGGTCGAAGCCATCCTGCACTGGCTGCCCAGCCTGGAGATGGTGCGGCTGGTCAACTCCGGCACCGAAGCCGCGATGAGCACGATTCGCTTGGCGCGCGGTGTCACCGGTCGGCCCAAAATCATCAAGTTCGAGGGCTGCTACCATGGCCACGCCGATGCCTTGCTGGTCAAGGCCGGCTCCGGCTTGGCCACCTTCGGCCACCCCACCAGCGCTGGCGTGCCGCCCGAGGTGGTACAGCACACCCTGGTGCTGGAGTACAACAACATCGCCCAGCTCGAAGAAGCGTTCGCCGAGCACGGCGCGCAGATCGCGGCGCTGATGATCGAGCCGATTGCCGGCAATATGAACTTCGTGCGCGCCAGCGTGCCCTTCATGCGCCGCTGCCGTGAGCTGTGCTCGCAGCACGGCGCGCTGCTGGTGTTCGATGAGGTGATGACGGGCTTTCGCGTCGCCTTGGGCGGTGCGCAGAGCCTGTATGCGCAGCACATTCCGGGCTTTGCCCCCGACATGACCGTGCTGGGCAAGGTCATCGGCGGTGGCATGCCGCTGGCGGCGTTCGGCGGCAAGCGCGCCGTGATGGAGCAACTGGCGCCGCTCGGGCCGGTGTACCAGGCCGGCACGCTGTCGGGCAATCCGGTGGCCACCGCCTGCGGCTTGGCCACGCTGCGCTGCATTCAGCAACCCGGCTTCTTCGAGGCACTGGCCGCACGGACCCGTGCCTTGGTGCAGGGTCTGAAGACCGAAGCCGACCGCGCGGGCATACCCTTCAGTGTGGACAGTGAAGGCGGCATGTTCGGCTTCTTCCTGCTGCCCGAGCTGCCGCGCAATTACACCCAGGTCATGGCCAGTGACGCGGCGCGCTTTGCCCACTTCTTTCATGGCATGCTGCAGCGTGGCGTGTACTTCGCCCCTGCGTTGTACGAGGCGGGCTTCGTCAGCGCCGCGCACAGCGACGCCGATATCGAGGCGACGCTGGAGGCCGCACGCGCGGTGTTTGCGACGCTGTGACGCTGACCATGCTGCGCCGACGCGATTGTTTGCGCGGCCTGGTTGGCCTGCTCCCCATACCCGGCATCGTACCCGCGGCATCGGCCCGCCGGCGGCGCGGCCACCTGATTGCGGTGGGCGGCGCCGAGGACCGGGAGCGTGACCGCCTCATCCTGCGCCGCTTCATCGAACTCAGCGGCGGCCCGCTGGCACACGTGCTCGTTCTCACCGCTGCCAGCAGCGATCCGGACGGTGCCTGGCGCGGCTATGAAACGGTATTGGCGGAACTGGGCGCGCAGCATGTGGAGCCGATCGACTTTCGCTCGCCCGAGGAGGCGCACGATCCGCGCGCCATCGAGCGCGTGCTGTCCGCCGACGGTATATACATCAGCGGTGGCGATCAGCGCCGCTTGATGGCGGCGCTGTGGGACACGCCGGCGGCGCGTGCCTTGCACCAGGCCTTTCACCTACAGGGCTGCTGTATCGGCGGCACCAGTGCCGGCGCAGCAGCGCTGTCACGGCAAATGTTGGCCATCGGCGAGCCCGCCTTGCGCCCCTACCGCCACGCCGTCTCCCTGGACATCGGCCTGGGCCTGATCGCGAACGCCATCATCGACCAGCATTTCAACGAGCGGCGGCGCCTGGGGCGGCTGCTGTCGGCGCTGGCGATACGCCCCGATTTGCTGGGCGTGGGCATTGATGAGGATACGGCCCTGGTGATCGAGCGCGGCGCTGGCGTCGAGATCCTGGGCAGCGGCGCCGTGACCCTGATCGACGGACGACAGATGCGCGCCAACGCGCGCGAGGCCGACCCCGAGGAACCGCTGCAGATGCTCGACCTGCGCCTGCACCTGCTGCCGGCGGGCACCCGCTATCGGCTGCGCGAACCCGATGAGGACGCCCCCGCGCCTCCCCCCGCCCTGCGCCAAGCGCTGGAGCTGCTGGTGCAGCCCGGGCCGCTGCGGCTGTGACGTGGCCGGCGGCCACACGCACACCGCTTACCCATCAAGCTGTCGAGGGCATGGGTCGACATCGACCTATCCTCGACACAACGAGATCGCTCTTGGCCCGATCACCACACGCATGTACCCACCATGTAACAGAGATCCGTATACAGGCTGATCCGGCCGACCAACTTGACAGAGCGCGGTTGCTCTTGGGGTTCGGTGTACTCGTGGTGCGTCGCTTTGACCTGCCCCCTCCAGCCATACCAATCAGTTGGAGAGAGGCCCATGTCGTGTCCCTGCTGATTGGTAACACGTCTGTTCGGCGCTGCGCTGGATCTGGATCTCGACGCCGTTGGCGACCTCGAGGTGGAGATAGGCCTCGCCGAGCTTCGACACCTTGCCGAGCACGCCGCCGGCGGTGACGACTTCATCGCCCTTGGCCAAGGCTTCGATCATGGCCTTGTGCTCTTTCTGGCGCTTCATCTGCGGCCGGATCATGATGAAATAGAGCACCACGAACATCAACACCAGCGGCAACAGGCTCACCAGCGTCGATTCGGCGCCAGGTTGCGCGGCCGGCGCGGCTTGTGCGAATGCGTCGGAAATGAACACGCTTGAGTCTCCAGTAACGGACGATGGGGAACGTTCCATTGTATGCGTGCCCACCGGCCCGTCTGCATGGACCGCCGGCGCCCCGGCTGCGTGCCGGGTCAGGGCGGCGCCGTCCCGCCGCCCTGCTTGCCTCAGACGCGCTCGGCCGCCTCTTCAGGCGATCCCGGCGCCTTCGCGGCCCGCGGGGCGTCCGTCGGCGTCCCGGCGGGGGGCGTCGGCGCCCGTCGTCGCGGCGCCGGCATCCAGCCCCCAGTCCATCCAGTCGTCCCCGAACACCTCCACCGGGTGAGGCGTTCTGACGGTGCCGTTGCCGCACTTGAGAGCGTCGGAGGGGCAGTACTGGTCGCATCCCCAGCACACGCGCTCCGGGTGCAGCGGACGGATCGGAAATCGCTTGGCCATGAGTTCGAGGCGCGGATGGCAACGCGGGCCGGGCCCGCTCGGCGCGCCACCCGCCCACGATAGGGCCGACGACAGCCGCGACTCTGAGCCAGGTCAAACCGAGGCCGCGGCGACCCGTGGGGCTCAGTGCGGGGCCAGGTCTTCGCCCCCGCCGTTTACACCCGCAACACAAGAATTTGGAACGCCTGGTGGCCGATGTCGCTCAGGGCTTCTTCAACAGCCCGAGCAAGGCCAGGGCACTGAATGCAGCCCCCGCGTAGAAGGTGAACGATGCGCCGAGCCGGTCCCACAACAGACCGGCCACGACGCTCGCCACGAGCATGGCGAAACCACTGACCAGATTGAAGACCCCGAAGGCCGTGCCCCGCAGCTCGGCGGGCGCTGTATCGGCCACCATGGTGGCGAGCAGGCCCTGGGTCATTCCCATGTGGATGCCCCACAGCGCCACGCCGGCCAGCACCGTCGTCCAATGGCCGCCGAGTGCGAGCACGACGTCGGCCGCGATCAGCACGAGCAGTCCCAGGGCCAGCAGCACCTTGTGGTTCATGCGGTCGGACAACTGCCCGAAGGGATAGGCCGACGCAGCGTAGACGACGTTCATCGCCACCATCACCAACGGCACCAGCGCGACCGCGATGCCGCTCTGCTCGGCACGCAGCACCAGAAAGGCCTCGCTGAAACGGGCCAGCGTGAAGACCGCGCCCACGGCGACCACCCACCAGTACGCGCCGCCCAATCGCCGTAGGTTTTCGCGGCGAATGGGGTTGGTGCGCTTCTCACCGACATGGCGCGCGGGTTCGTCCACCCCCCATTGCAGGAGTGCGACGGCGAGCAGCCCTGGGATCACGGCAACCCAGAACACGGCCCGGAAATCGTTGGCCCACCACAGCATCAGGCCCACGGCCAAGAGCGGCCCTAGGACCGCCCCCACCGTGTCCAACGACTGCCGAAGGCCGAAGGCCGCACCACGCACTGCGGCCGGCGCGAGGTCTGCCACCAGGGCGTCGCGAGGCGCTCCCCGCACGCCCTTGCCCACGCGATCGAGCAGACGGGCCGCAAGCACGACGCCCGTCGTAGGCGCGACGGCGAACAGCGGCTTCGTCAACGCCCCCAAGGCGTAGCCGAACACCGCCAGCCCCTTGCGCTTGCCCAGGTAGTCGCTCAGCGCCCCCGAGAACACTTTGACGACCAGTGCCGTCGACTCCGCCAAGCCCTCGATCAGACCGACCGCGACGGCGCTCGCACCCAACGTGCCCACCATGAACAGCGGCAGGAGGCTGTGGATCATCTCGGAGGAGATGTCCATCAGCAGGCTGACGAAACCGAGGACCCACACGCCGGTGGGGAGCCTGGTCAGAGGACTCGCGTCTCGTGCCAACGTGGACTCTGCCGGAAGTGAGGGGCTAGGTGTCGTGTCCCGGCTGATTGGTAACACGTCTGTTGAACAGTTCGGGGTGTGATCGCTGCCATTGTTTCATGGCCGGGATAGGGCTGACATGCCCCAAGGCTTTCTGTGGCAGCTGGTGATTGTACGGCCAGACATACCGCAGGATGGTGGCCTCAAGTTCTTCGCCGCAATGGAAGTGATGGGTGCGCAGGATGTCGGCGATGCGCCCGTTGAAGCGTTCAACCATGCCGTTGGTCTGCGGGTGTTTTGGGCGGGTCAGGCGATGCTCAATGCCTAGCTCCTCGCAGAGCTGATCGAACTGATGCCTGCCGGTCGGCGTACGCTCTCCCCGTGTGATGAAGCGATCCGTGAATTTCTTGCCGTTGTCGGT
>NZ_VJON01000071.1 GCF_007556685.1 Tepidimonas charontis
TGCTGACCGACAACGGCCCGGCCTTCCGTTCCAAGCCATTCCGGCAGGCTTGCCAGCAACTGGGCATCGCGCACAAGTTCACCCGCGCGTATCGGCCACAAACCAACGGCAAGGCCGAGCGGTTCATCCAGTCGGCGCTGCGTGAGTGGGCCTACGGCTGGACCTACCAAAACTCCGAGCAGCGGCGCCAAGCGCTTCACAGCTGGCAGCACCACTACAACTGGCATCGCCCGCACCACGGCATAGGCCGCGTCCCGCCTATGTCACGGCTTCCAGTTCTTCGGAACAACCTCTTGACGGCTCACACCTAGTTGGCTGCAACGGGATAAGTGCGCCCGCCACGGCGCCACTGGGGGCCGACGAGGCCTCAGGAGGCTCACGAAAGGGGCTTCTGGAGCGGAAAATAACTCAAAAAAATCTGCCCCTGATCCCGTCATGTGAAACAAAGTCTACCATCACCGCGTCCTCTGGAACGAATAGGCTGGGTTGTGCAGAGGTTTCCTAATGGACAATTTGGGATGAAGGCGCTGTCCCCAACCTCGTTGCCCGTTGCGGCGCCGCCGAGCGCGCGTTGGTCGATCGCGGATGTGGAGCGCGAAACCGGCATTGGCAAAGACACCCTGCGTGTGTGGGAGCGGCGTTATGGGTTCCCGCTGCCGTGGCGCGATGAGCATGGTGAACGCCTGTACGATGACGAGCAGCTGCAGCGGCTGCGCCTGATTCGGCGCTTGCTCGACGCCGGTCTGCGTCCGGGGCGGGTGGTGGGGCTGCCGCTGGCAGCCCTGAATGCGGTGGCCGCCTCGTCGCCGGTCGGTGCGGGGCCAGCGGCGGCTGGCGACGAACTCGCCCGCTGGATGGACTGGGTGCGGCGTGATCAGACCGCGCAGCTGCGTGCTGCGCTGAGTGGTGCGCTGCGCACGCACGGCTTGGCCCATACCGTCGAGTCGGTGATTGCGCCGTTGTGCGTAGAAGTCGGTCACGCTTGGCTGCGCGGGGACATCGGGGTCTATCAGGAGCACTGGTTTACCGAGGTGGTGCAGACGACGCTGCGAGCTGCCATCGCGCGCCTGGACAAAGCCAGCGCTGCCGCGCCACGGGCGCCTCGGGTCTTGCTGACCACGACCCCAGGCGAGCAGCACCAGCTCGGCTTGCTGATGGTGGAGTGCTTTTTGGCGCTGGAGGGCTGCGAGCGTGTCTCGCTGGGTGTGAGCACCCCGCTGGCCGAAATCGTCGATGCCGCCCAACGCACTCACGCGGATGTGGTGGCGCTGAGCTTCAGCGCCCAGGCCAGCCGGCGTGACATGATCGACGCGGTGACCCAGTTGCGCGCGCGCCTGGCGGCGCCGGTGGAGCTGTGGTTGGGTGGGGCTGCCGCGCAACACCGATGGCGCGGCGGCTTGCCGCCGGGTGTGGTGCGCATGCGGCAGGCGGCCGAGGTCGTCGCGCAGGTGCGTGCCTGGCGTCAGCGCCACGCACGGGTGTGAGGCCAGCGCGCACCCGAGCCGCCGGCTCGCCCAGGCGCTCAGGGGGACGACGGCAGCGGCAACAGCGCGCCATAGCGCTCGGCCAAGAAGCCCTCGCCGCGCTCCAAGACGAAATAGCGAAACGCCTCTGCCGCGGGCGACAGCAGCTTGGCCAGCGTGTGCACCACGTGCCAAGCGCGCACGATCGGTGTGCCCTCGACGTCGAGCCGGGCGATCAGGCCGTGCTCCAGCTCCAGCTGCAGCGTATGCAGCGACAACAAGCCCAGACCCAGGCCGGCCATCACCGCTTGCTTGATCGCCTCGTTGCTCGCGAGCACCATGGCGATGCGCGGCTCCTCGTGGTGGCGCTCGAAAAAGGCCTGAAACAAGGCGCGTGTGCCCGAGCCGTGTTCGCGCACGATGAACCCGTAGGGCAGCAACGACTGCACGGTGGGGTGGCCGATACGCAGCAGCGGGTGGTCGGTGGGGGCGACGAAGACATGGGGATGGGCGCCAAACGGCTCGGCCCGTACGTTGAGCTCGCTGGGCGGGCGGCCCATGACGGCGATGTCCACATCCGCATTGCGCAGCATCTGCACCAGCTGCTCGCGATTGCCCAATACCAGGCGCACGTCCAGCCCAGGGTGCTCGCGGGTGAATTCGGCCAGCAAGGCGGGTAGAAAGTACTGCGCCGTGCCCAGCATGCCAATGGTCAGCGTGCCGGTTTCCAGGCGTTGCAGGCGTGCCGCCACGTCCTCGGCGTCTTTCAGGGTGGCCAGTACCTTGCGCGCGTACACCAGCAGGTACTCGCCGGCCGTGGTCAAGGCCACGCGCCGGCCCTGCCGCTCGAACAGCGGCAGACCCACATGCCCTTCTAACTCCTTGATTTGCATGGTAACCGCTGGTGGCGTCAGGTGCAGCGATTCGGCCGCCCGGGCAAAGCTCAGATGCCTGGCCACTTCGACGAAGACGCGCAGCTGGCGGAAGGTGGCGTTGCGAACACTCATTCAGTAAGTGCTGAATTGATATTGAAGAAATCGTGAATTTACCTTAGTTCAGTTCATTTTTATAGTTAGTCCTGCACCCTGCCTTGGGGTGTGGAAAGGAAGCCAACCGATGTGGTCCGCTCTGATTTTCGACGTCGATGGCACGCTGGCCGATACCGAGCGTATCCACCTGGAAGCCTTCAATGCGGCGTTCGCTGAAGCAGGGCTGGACTGGGTGTGGGATGTGCCGCTGTACACCCACTTGCTCGAGGTCTCTGGGGGGCGCGAGCGCATCCGCCATTACTGGCAGCAAGTCAACGCCGATGTGCGAGATCTCGACGGGTCGGCGCTGCAGGCGTGGATCGACCATCTGCACGAACTCAAAACGGCGCACTACGAAGAGCGCGTGCGCGCCGGCGCGGTGCAGTTGCGCCCTGGTGTGTTGGCGCTGATCGAGGCGGCCCGTACCGCCGGCCTGCGCCTGGCCATCGCCACCACCACCTCGCCCGTCAACATCGCAGCGCTGCTGCGCAGCGCCATGGGGCCCGACTGGCAGCTGGCGTTTGAAGTCGTCGAGGACGCCTCGACCGCGCCGCTGAAGAAGCCGCACCCGCAGGTATATCGGCAAACCCTGCAGCGCCTGGGCTTGCCGCCGTCGCAGTGTTTGGCGTTCGAGGATTCGGGCAACGGTTTGCGGGCGGCGCGCGCGGCCGGCTTGCCGACGGTGATCACGCCCAATGCCTTCACGGCGCACCACGATTTCACTGGCGCGCTGCGTGTGCTGCCTTCGCTCGACGGCGTCACGCTGGCCGATCTGCAGGCGTGGTACGCCACCGCGGCCGCGCCGGCGTAACCACGCTTTCTCCACTGGTCTTTGGTTTTTCGCTTTCGAGGTCGAGCCATGCCCCTGAGTCAACGCACCACCCTGACCCAATTTCTCATCGAGCAGCGCCGCCGCTTCCCCGGCGCCAGCGGCGACTTCAATGCCCTCATTCTCGATATCGCACTGGCGTGCAAAGCCATCGCGCGCAGCGTGGCCTTCGGCGCGCTGGGCGGCGTCCTGGGCGCGCAGGCCGGCGCCATCAACGTGCAGGGCGAGGAGCAGAAGAAGCTCGACGTCATCAGCAACGAATTGTTCGTCAAGGCCAACGAGTGGGGCGGACACCTCGCCGGCATGGCGTCGGAGGAGATGGACGAGCCCTACAACATCCCGGGCTGCTATCCGCGCGGCAAATACCTGCTGGTCTTCGACCCGCTGGATGGCTCCAGCAATATCGACGTCAATGTCTCGGTCGGCAGCATCTTCTCCGTGCTGCGCGCGCCGCAGGACGTCATCGACAGCGGTCGCGACGTCACTGCGCACGATTTCCTGCAACCCGGCTGCCAGCAGCTGGCGGCTGGCTACGCGCTCTACGGTCCCTCGACCATGTTGGTGCTGACGGTGGGCACCGGCGTGCATGGCTTCACGCTCGATCCCAGTCTGGGTGAGTTTTTCCTGTCGCACCCCGACATTCGCGTGCCCGAGGATACCCAAGAATTCGCCATCAACGCCTCCAACAGCCGCTTTTGGGAGCCCCCGGTCAAGCGCTATGTGGACGAATGCCTGGCGGGCCGCACCGGTGTGCGGGGCAAGGACTTCAATATGCGCTGGATCGCCAGCATGGTGGCCGAGGCGCACCGCATCCTGATGCGCGGCGGCGTATTCCTCTACCCCCGTGACACCAAAGACCCCAGCAAGCCGGGGCGGTTGCGCTTGCTCTATGAGGCCAATCCGGTGGGCTTCTTGATGGAGCAGGCCGGTGGCCGCGCCAGCACCGGGCGCGAACCGATTTTGCAGGTACAGCCCAGCGCCCTGCATCAGCGCATCGGCCTGGTGTTCGGCTCGAAAAACGAGGTCGAGCGCATCGAGCGCTACCACCGCGAGCCGGTGCCTCTCCGCGACGACAACCCGTTGTTTGCCGAGCGCACGCTATTTCGCACATGAGCCGCCGGCGCAGGCCGCCGCTGCGCCCCCGTGCGGCGGTGCGCGGCCTCCAGGCGCGCCGCCGGTGCCAGCGCCAGACAAGGCGATGCGGCGCCAGCGCACAACGCATGGCTTTCCCACATTTGGTCGATTCGAGGAGACCCCACACCATGTCCGAAAAACACCCCATCATCGCCATCACCGGCTCCTCTGGCGCCGGTACCTCCACCGTCACCCGCACCTTTGCCAACATCTTCCGGCGCGAGGGGGTCAAGGCGGCCATCATCGAAGGCGACAGCTTTCACCGCTACGACCGCAAAGAAATGCGCCAGCGCATGGCCGAAGAAGAGGCCCGCGGCAACCGCCATTTCAGCCACTTCGGGCCCGAGGCCAACCTGTTCGAAGAGCTGGAGGCGTTGTTTCGCACCTACGCCGAAACGGGTCAGGGGCGCTGCCGCAAATATCTGCACAACGAAGAAGAGGCCGCCCCCTACGGGCAGGAGCCGGGCACCTTCACCCCCTGGGAAGATCTGCCACCCGACACCGATATGCTGTTCTACGAAGGGCTGCACGGCGCGGTGGTGACCGACCGCGTCAACGTCGCGCAATACCCCGATCTGCTCATCGGTGTGGCGCCGTCGATCAATCTGGAATGGATTCAAAAGCTCATCCGCGACAAGACACAGCGTCGCTACAGCCAGGAAGCGGTGGTCGACACCATCTTGCGCCGCATGCCGGACTACGTCAACTATATTTGTCCGCAGTTCGCCGTCACCCACGTCAACTTTCAGCGCGTGCCGGTGGTCGACACCTCCAACCCCTTCATCGCGCGCGACATCCCCACCGCCGACGAGAGCGTGTGCGTGATCCGCTTCGCCAAGCCCAAGGGCATTGACTTTCCCTACCTGCTGAGCATGATCGACGGTTCATGGATGAGTCGCGCCAACACCATCGTCGTGCCCGGTGGCAAGATGGAGCTGGCGATGCAGCTGATCTTCACCCCCTTCATTTGGCGCATGATGGAGCGGCGCAAGCGTGCGCTGGGCCTGGCGTAACGGTCGCGCCGTCTGCCTTCTTTCGCATCCCCGTCGCAGGAGAGACCATGCATTTGTCCGATTTGCCCTCTGTACCGCTGGCCCTGCCCACGGCACGCCGTATGGCCAACGCCATCCGTGCGCTGGCCATGGATGCCGTGCAGCAGGCCAACAGCGGCCACCCCGGGGCCCCCATGGGCATGGCCGAGATGGCCGTGGCCCTGTGGGGCCGCCACCTCAAACACAACC
>NZ_VJON01000072.1 GCF_007556685.1 Tepidimonas charontis
GGTTGTGTTTGAGGTGGCGGCCCCACAGGGCCACGGCCATCTCGGCCATGCCCATGGGGGCCCCGGGGTGGCCGCTGTTGGCCTGCTGCACGGCATCCATGGCCAGCGCACGGATGGCGTTGGCCATGGCGCCCGGGGTGGCGCGCGGTGAGCTCATCGGGGATCCTGTCGTGATCAGGGTAAACCCGCAGATTTTACCGGCCCGCCTGTGCTCGCCCGCAGCCCGACGCAGCGCTTCGGCGCGTGCGTGGCGGCCACCGGCTGCCAGGGCGCCGGCAACCGCCCGTCTATGGCCCACACCGCCTCCGGCGCCACCGCGCAGCGTGCCACACCGCTGGCCGCTGATACCGAGTGACCGCCGGTAAAAGATCCAAAAGCGGGCAGCCAGAGGGCCGAAGGCGTCAGCACGAAACAGGGCAGGCGCAAGCGCTCGCGCGCGGGACCGCGCAGCACCGCCACCGGATGCACATGACCACACAGCGCCACCGGCGCTATCCGGCCACCGGCACCCCGGCGCCGTGCCCGCCGCAACGTCCCGGGCTTTGACCCACACGGCGCACCACCGCCACGGCACCACGCCCACACCAGTGGTTAGCGCTGCGCCACGGCAAAGCCGGCGGTCTGCAGTGCCTGCATCACCTCCTGCACATGCTGTGGGCCGCGGGTCTGCAGCACCAGCTCGATTTCCACGTTCTGCGCCGCCAGCAGGGTAAAAGCGCGCTGGTGCTGCACCTGGTCGATATTGGCCCCCGCCTCGGCAACCACCTGGGCGATACGCGCCAACTGCCCCGGCAAGTCGCGCGTGCTCACCACCAGTCGCGCCAAGCGCCCGGCGCGCACCATGCCGCGCTCGATGATGGCGGCCAGCAGCAGCGGATCGATATTGCCGCCGCACAAGATCAAGCCGACCTTGCGCTGCGCAAAGCGCGGCCGGTGGCGCAATACCGCCGCCAGCCCGGCGGCCCCAGCACCCTCCACCAGTGTCTTTTCAATCTCCAGCAACAGCACGATGGCCTGCTCGATATCCTCCTCGTCCACCAACAGCCACTCGTCCACATAGCGGCGTGCCAGCGCCAGCGTGCGCTGCCCTGGCGCGCCCACCGCAATCCCCTCGGCGATGGTGTTGCCACCGCTGGGCCAGCTGGAGCCCGTCAGTGCATTGACCAGGGCCGGAAAGCGCCGCGTCTGCACCCCCACCACCTCGATGTCGGGCTTGAGCGCTTTGGCGGCCGTGGCCACTCCGGCGATCAGGCCGCCGCCACCGGCGGCCACCACCAAGACCTCCAAATCCGGCTGCGCCTGCAGCATCTCCAGACCAATCGTGCCTTGCCCGGCGATGATGGCATCGTCATCGTACGGATGCACGAAAACCAGCCCCTGCGCAGCCGCCAAGGCGTGGGCATGCGCACGCGCCTCCTCCAACGTGTCACCGTGCAACACCACCTCGGCACCGAAGGCGCGCGTGCGCTCGACCTTCACGCCTGGCGTGAAGCGCGGCATCACGATCACCGCGCGCAAGCCCAGCCGCTGGGCGTGGTAGGCCACTCCCTGCGCGTGGTTACCAGCCGACATCGCCACCACGCCGCGCGCGCGCTCCTGCGGTGTGAGCTGCGCCAGCTTGTTGCACGCCCCGCGCTCCTTGAACGACGCGGTGTACTGCAGGTTTTCAAATTTCAAATACAGCTGCGCGCCCGTGATCTGCGACAGCGTACGCGACTCCAGACACGGCGTCTGCAGCACCTGCCCTGCCAACCGCGCGGCGGCCGCCTCGATATCACCCAAACCGATCACGCTCTCTGTCTCCTTGCCAGGATGGTCGTCCGTGCGCACGCGATCGACCGCCGCCACGCGCCAAGCCGGCGCCCACCCGCGCCGCCGTACAGTGGCGGCTGCGTTTTACCGCGCACCAAGTCTGTGCCGGCATTGTCGCAGAGCCGCCCACAGCGACGCCGCCAGCCTGCGTCGGCCTGCAGCCCGTGCACCCCGGGCGTGCCCCTCACCCCATCCGCAACCGGGGTCAACCTGCCCCCATGGCCGCGTGGGCCGCATGGCCACCCGACGGCCTAGACAACCTGGGCACCCGCAACCCCAACTACGCTCACAAATGGTGCCCACGATCGACGGCCGGACGGCACCGTACCCTGCCCGCGGTGCGCGCATACTTGCGGTGACGCTGCTCTGGTGCGTCCTCGATCACAGCAATCACCCGCCGCGCCCGCCCACTGTGCAAGGCGCGGCGGCTCCATGGTCACCCCACCGCATCCGCTGCCCATGCACACCACCGCCGACACGATCCGCCAGTGGCTGGATCAACACCACATCACCGAAATCGAGTGCCTCATCCCCGACATGGCTGGGCAGGCGCGCGGCAAGATCGTGCCGCGCCACAAGTACGATCCGGCACAGGGGCTGCGACTGCCCATCGCCGTGCTGGAGATGACGGTCACCGGCGCTTACCCCGAGCAGGACTTCGTGCCGGTGGCCGACCCCGACATGCGCCTGGTGCCGGACGCCGCCACGCTGCGTCTGGTGCCCTGGGCCAAGGAACCGACCGCCCAAATCATCCACGACTGCCTGCACTTCGACGGCACGCCGGTGGAACTGTCCCCGCGCAACGTCCTGCGCCGCATCCTGGCGCAGTACGAACGCGACGGGCTGCAGCCCATCGTCGCCCCCGAGATGGAGTTCTACCTGGTGCAAATCGAGCCCGACGAGGACATCCCCTTGCGGCCGCCGATTGGCCGCACCCAGCGCACCGAAGCCGGCATGCAGAGCTTCTCGATCGACGCCGTCAACGAGTACGACGATATCTTCGACGTCATCTATGACTGGTGCGAAGCCCAAGGCCTGCAGCTGGACACCCTCATTCACGAAATGGGCACCGCGCAGATGGAAATCAATCTGGACCACGGCGAGCCGCTGGCGCTGGCGGACCAGGTCTTTCTGTTCAAGCGCACGGTGCGTGAAGTCGCCATCCGCCACCGCATGTACGCCACCTTCATGGCCAAACCCATGCAGGGCCAGCCGGGCAGCGCCATGCACATCCACCAAAGCGTGGTGGACGCCGCCAGTGGGCGCAACATTTTCAGCCTGCCCGACGGCCAGCCGTCACCGGAATTTTTTCACTTCATCGGGGGGCTGCAGGCCTACCTGCCCGCCGCCACCGCCTTCTTCGCGCCCTACGTCAACAGCTACCGGCGCCTGTCGCGCTACACCGCCGCCCCCATCAACCTCAGCTGGGGCTACGACAACCGCACCTGCGGTCTGCGCGTGCCACAGTCCAGTCCCGAGCACCGCCGCATCGAAAACCGCCTCGCGGGCGTGGACGTCAACCCCTACCTGGCCATCGCCGCCAGCTTGGCCTGCGGCCTGCTGGGCATGCGCGAGCGCCTGCAACCCAGCGCCCCCCTCACGGGCAGCGCCTACGAGCAGCCCCACCAGTTGCCGCGCCACCTCGACGACGCCGTCGAGCGGCTGCTGACCTGCACGCCACTGGCCGAACTGTTCGGCGAGCACTTTTTGCGCACCTACGCCGCCATCAAAGACGCCGAATACCGCGAATTTTTCGATGTCATCAGCCCGTGGGAGCGGCGCTTCTTGTTGCTGAGCGTCTGAGCCCTCCACCCACATGGGTAAACCGCAGCCGCGCGCGCTGCCGCTCCCACCGCGCCGGCATACATCCCGTGCCGCCTGCCACGCAGGCCAGCGTGGGGCCTCTGGGCTCGTCCTCGACTGCCCAGTGGCAGAAACGCGGCGGCGCCATGTGATAATTTTTTCATGACCATCCTCGTCACCGGCGGTGCCGGCTTCATCGGCAGCAACTTCGTGCTCGACTGGCTGGCCCAGTCGAACGAGCCCATCGTCAACCTCGACAAACTCACCTACGCAGGCAACCGGGAAAACCTCGCCAGCCTCGAAGGCGATGCCCGCCACTGCTTCGTGCAGGGCGACATCGGTGATGTCGCGCTCGTGCAGCGCCTGCTGGCGCAGCACCGCCCGCGCGCCGTGCTGCACTTCGCCGCCGAAAGCCACGTCGACCGCTCCATCCATGGGCCCGACGACTTCATCCAAACCAACGTCGTCGGCACCTTCCGCCTGCTGCAGACCGTGCGCGCATACTGGAGCGAACTGCCCGAGCCCGCACGCAGCACCTTCCGCTTCCTGCACGTCAGCACCGACGAGGTCTATGGCAGCCTGGGCCCCAGCGACCCTGCCTTTACCGAGGCGCACCGCTACGAACCCAACAGCCCCTACTCCGCCAGCAAAGCCGCCAGCGACCATCTGGTGCGCGCCTGGCACCACACCTACGGCCTGCCGGTGCTCACCACCAACTGCTCCAACAACTACGGCCCCTACCACTTCCCGGAAAAACTCATCCCGCTGATGATCGTCAACGCCCTAGCCGGCCAACCCCTGCCGATCTACGGCGACGGCCAGCAGGTGCGCGACTGGCTCTACGTCGGCGACCACTGCAGCGCCATCCGGTGCGTGCTGGCTGCGGGCCAGCCGGGGCAGACCTACAACATCGGCGGACGCAGCGAACGCACCAACCTCGCCGTCGTCCAGCAAATCTGCGCCGTGCTGGACGAATATGCCCCAGCGCCGCAGCGCGGCGTCACCCACGCGCGCACCGGCGTGCCCATCCGCCACTACGCCGAGCTCATCACCTTCGTGGCCGACCGCCCGGGGCACGACCGGCGCTACGCGATGGACATCGGCAAAATCGAGCGCGAGCTGGGCTGGCGCCCGGCCGAGACTTTCGACAGCGGCTTGCGCAAAACCGTGCAGTGGTATCTCAACCACCCCGAATGGGTGCAGCGCGTGCAAAGCGGCGCCTATCGGGCGTGGGTGCAAAAGCAGTACGGACAGTAGTCGCGACTTTCGCCGCTCCTGTCAAGCCCAGCCCGCCCAATGCGCCCGCCTCGGGCACTGCGATCTGAAGTCGTTAGCGAACCCGAGCTGCCCGGGCAATCGAGGAGGTGTTGAGTTCACCCCAAATTGTCCATTAGCCATTTTTCGTGAATTTGGTGCAAGCTACGCGCCGCGGCGGTTAGGAAACCTCTGCACAACCCAGCCTATTCGTTCCAGAGGACGCGGTGATGGTAGACTTTGTTTCACATGACGGGATCAGGGGCAGATTTTGAGTTATTTTCCGCTCCACAAGCCCCTTTCGTGGGCCTCCTGAGGCCTCGTCGGCCCCCAGTGGCGCCGTGGCGGGCGCACTTATCCCGTTGCAGCCAACAAGGCCTTGCGCACCAGCCACAGATTGAGCAGCGCAAACAGGACGTTGAGTTGCGCGCCGTTCTTGGCCAAGCCTCGATAGGGCGTCTTGCAGTAGCCAAACTGGCATTTGAGTACCCGAAACGGATGCTCGCCCTTGGCACGAATGCGCGCCTTGGTGCGTTCCAAGGCATCCATCACCTGGCCAAGAAAAGTGCTCTTGTCCAATGCCCGGCGC
>NZ_VJON01000073.1 GCF_007556685.1 Tepidimonas charontis
CAAGCGGAAGAAGTCCTCGGTGGCGGGGCAGGCAAACATCGAAAAACTCCCAGAAAACGGCGCATCAGACCATCAAATCTGGGGGAAATTGTACTCGCAAACAGACAATAACACAAGAAAAATCATGATGTTATGAATATTTCAGGGGCGACGAGGTAGTCGACGAAGCCGTTGGCCCAGGGAACCCCATTGGGGGCGTATGCCCCCGTGCGGTACACCAGTACAGGGAAAAACTGTTCTTTGGCCTGCGCGTAGGCGGCGGGGCCCACCAGCGCGCTGGACAGGGCGGCCGCTGCGGTGGCGGCGGCGAGGACGGTGGAACGTAGCTTCATGGTCTGTCTCCTTCAGGTTGGAAGCACGGGTGGGGAAAGAGATGCACACTGGCGATCAGTGTGGAAATGGCCATAGGCGCAGCTTCTGTTTGCCGATGCTCCACAGCTTGGCCAGGCCGTGGGGCTCGACGATGAGGAACCAGACGATCAGAGCGCCGAAGATCATGTGCTCGGCGTGCGAGACGGTGGCGGTCGAGATCTCCCATCCGACCAGTGCGCCGAGCCAGGGCAGAAATTGGTTGAGAAAAATGGGCAACACGACGATGAAGGCGGCACCGAAGAAGCTGCCCATGATCGAGCCCAGGCCACCGATGATGACCATGAACAACAGCTGAAAAGAGCGGTCGACGCTGAACGCTGCGGGCTCCCAGGAACCCAGGTGCACGAACCCCCACAGGGCTCCCGCCACGCCGATGATGAAGGAACTCACTGCGAACGCCGACAGCTTGGCGTACATCGGGCGAATGCCGATCACCGCGGCGGCCACGTCCATGTCGCGGATCGCCATCCACTCACGCCCGATGGCCGAGCGCACCAAGTTTTTCGCCAGCAGGGCAAACACGGCAACGAAACTCAGGCAGAACAGGTATTTTTCGGCGGGGGTATCGATGCGCCAACCCAGAACGCTCAAGTTCGACACCGACACCGAACCCGACGGCGTGTAGTTGGTGAACCAGCCGATGCGCAGGAATGCCCAGTCGCAGAAGAACTGTGCGGCCAGCGTCGCCACCGCCAGATATAGCCCTTTGACGCGCAAGCTGGGGATGCCGAAGAACATGCCCACCACGGTGGCGCACAAGCCACCGATCAGCAGCGCCGCGATCAGCGGCATGCCATCGATGCGGGTGAAGGCGTTGTAGGCCATGTAGGCGCCCACTGCCATGAAGGCGCCCGAGCCAAGCGAAATCTGCCCGCAGTAGCCCACCAGCAGGTTGACGCCAATGGCCGCCAAGGCCAAGATCAAAAAAGGAATCAGAATGGCGCGGAACAGATATTCGTCGGCCAGCAGGGGCACGCCGACGAAGGCGAATACGATCAGCGCGCCAATGGCCCAGCGGTCTTGGGCGATCGGAAAGATCTGTTGATCCTCCCGGTAGGTGGTCTTGAACTGTCCGTTTTCGCGGTAGAACACGGTCTTCGTCTCCGGTCGATGGCGGTGGGGTGTGGGGGTTGCGGGGGGCCGTGCGGGGTTCAGACGCGGTCGATGATCTTTTCGCCGAACAGACCCTGGGGGCGAAACAGCAGGAACACCAGCGCCAGTACGTAGGCAAACCAGATCTCGATGCCGCCACCGACGTAGGGCCCCAGGTAGACCTCGGAGAGCTTTTCGCCGACGCCGATGATGAGGCCGCCGACGATGGCGCCCGGCACCGAGGTCAGGCCGCCGAGGATGATGACGGGCAGCGCGCGCAGCGCCACGGTGGACAGCGAAAACTGCACGCCGAGCTTGGAGCCCCAAATCATGCCGGCCACCAGCGCCACGATCCCGGCCACGCACCACACGATGACCCAGATGCGGTTCAGCGGAATGCCGATCGACTGCGCGGCCTGGTGGTCGTCGGCCACCGCGCGCAGAGCGCGCCCGGTGCTGGTTTTTTGGAAGAACAGCGACAGTGCCGCCACCAGCGCTGCGGCAATGCCGGCGGCGATCAGATCTTCTTTGTTGATGAGGATGCCACCCTCGAACGTGTTTTCGAATAAAAAGACGGGGTCTTTGGGCATGCCGATGTTGATCTGGTAGATGTCGCTGCCAAACAGGGTCTGCCCCAGCCCGTCCATGAAATAGGTGATACCCAGCGTGGCCATCAGTAACGTGGCGCCTTCTTGGTTGACCAGGTGGCGCAGCACCAGCGCCTCGATCAACCAGGCCACCGCGAACATGATCAGCGCTGCGGTGGCAAAGGCCAGCACGTTGGCCAGCAGCAGGCTGTCGAAGCCGAACCACTGGGGATACCACTCGGCAAAGCGCGCCATCGCCAGGGCGGCAAACAGCACCATGGCGCCCTGGGCGAAGTTGAACACGCCCGAGGCCTTGAAGATGAGCACGAAGCCCAGTGCCACCAGGGCATACAACATGCCCGACATCAGGCCGCCAAAGACGGTTTCGAGAAAGAAGGCCATGGGGATTGCACTCCTTCAGTGGCTGGTGCCCAGGTAGGCGCGGATGACGTCTTCGTTGTTGCGCACCTCATCGGGCGTGCCATCTCCGATCTTTTTGCCGTAGTCCAGCACGACGACACGGTCGGAGATGTCCATCACCACGCCCATGTCGTGCTCGATGAGGACGATGGTGGTGCCGAACTCGTCGTTCACGTCCAGGATGAAGCGGCACATGTCCTGCTTTTCCTCGACGTTCATGCCCGCCATCGGCTCATCCAGCAGCAGCATCTGCGGCTCCATGGCCAGAGCGCGGCCCAGGTCGACGCGCTTTTGCAGCCCATAGGGCAGTTGTCCGACGGGCGTTTTGCGGTAGGCCTGGATTTCGAGGAAATCGATGATGCGCTCGACGAATGCGCGGTGCTCGATCTCCTCGCGCTCGGCCGGGCCGATGCGCAGTGCCTGCAGGAACAGATTGCTTTTGATGCGCAGGTTGCGTCCGGTCATGATGTTGTCGAGCACGCTCATGCCCTTGAACAGCGCCAGGTTCTGGAACGTGCGCGCGATGCCCATCTCGGCCACTTGGCGCGAGTTCATGTGCTTGAACGTCTGGCCGCGGAAGGTGATGGAGCCTTCCTGCGGGGTGTAGACACCGTTGATGCAGTTGAGCATCGAGCTCTTGCCGGCGCCGTTGGGGCCGATGATGGCGCGGATCTCGTGCTCACGCACGTCGAAGGAGATGTCGGTGAGCGCCTTGACGCCGCCGAAGCGCAGACTGATGTTGCGCACGTCCAGGATGACGTCGCCGATCTGTTTGTGGGCCATGGGGCATCCTCGTCACGAGTGGGCGCGGCCTGGTGCGGTCAGGCCGCCGCCTGCATGGGGGCAAAGGTTTTGGCGTCAGCGATGCGCAGGGTCGCGCTGATGACGCCGGTGCGGCCGTCTTCGAATTTGACCTGGGTCTCGATGTACTGCTCATTCTTGCCGCCGTACAGCGCCTCCACCAGGACCGCATACTTCTCGCCAATGAAGCCGCGGCGCACTTTGTTGGTGCGCGTGAGTTCGCCGTCGTCGGCGTCGAGCTCCTTGTGCAGGATGAGGAAGCGGTGGATTTGACTGCCGGACAGCATCTGGTCGCGGCTGAGGTCGGCATTGACTTTTTCCACGCAGTCCTGAATCAGCGCATAGACCTCGGGCTTGCCGGCCAAGTCGGTGTAGCCAGCGTAGGGCAGGCCCCGCCGCTCGGCCCAGTTGCCCACCGCCTCGAAGTCGATGTTGATCATCGCGCACACCTTGTCGCGCCCATCACCGAAGGCCACCGCCTCCTTGATGAAGGAGAAAAATTTGAGCTTGTTTTCGACGTATTTGGGCGCGAACAGCGCGCCATCGTTGGGGCCGCCCTTGAGCCGCCCGACGTCCTTGACGCGGTCGATGATCTTGAGGTGCCCGTTGGCGTCGATGAAGCCCGCATCGCTGGTGTGATACCAGCCCTCGGCGTCCAGCACCTCGGCCGTAGCCTTGGGGTTCTTGTAATACTCTTTGAGCAGTCCAGGCGAGCGCACCAAGATCTCACCCTGGTCGGACAGCTTGATTTCGACGCCCTCGCACGGCACGCCCACGGTGTCCGCGCGCACTTCGTGGTCGGGTTGCAGGCAAACGAACACCGCCGTTTCGGTCGAGCCGTAGAGCTGCTTGAGGTTGATGCCGATCGAGCGGTAGAACGTGAACAGGTCCGGTCCGATCGCCTCACCGGCCGTGTAGGCCACGCGCACGCGCGAAAAGCCCAGGTTGTTGCGCAGCGGCCCGTACACCAGCACGTCGCCCAGCGCGTACAACAGCCGCTCACCGAGCGAGACGGACTGGCCGTCCATGAGGCGCGGGCCGACGCGACGCGCCACGTCCATGAAGCGATGAAACAGCGCGCGCTTGACGGCACTGGCGTCTTCCATGCGGATCATCACGCTGGTCAGCATGCCCTCGAAGATGCGCGGTGGCGCAAAGTAGTACGTCGGGCCGATTTCCTTCAGGTCGATCGCCACCGTAGCCGATGATTCGGGGCAGTTCACCACATAGCCGCACGCCAGCCACTGCGCGTAACTGAAGATGTTTTGACCGATCCACGCCGGTGGCAGGTAGGCCAGCACCTCCTCGCGTTCGGTGAGTTTGTCGAATGCGGCGCCGACCTGTGCGCGGTTGAGCAGCGTGTAGTGGGTGTGCACCACGCCTTTGGGGTTGCCGGTGGTGCCGGAGGTAAAGAACATCGCGGCTACGTCGTCGGGCTGGCCCTGTTCGACCTGTTCTTGGAAAAAGTCGGGGTGCTCTTCGCAATAGACCTTGCCGGCGGCCTCGACTTCCTTGAGCCCCGCCAGGCCGGGCGCGTCGTAATTGCGCAGCCCACGCGGGTCGTCGAACAAAATGTGCTCCAGCTGCGGACACTGCGGGCGGATTTCCAGGGCGGTATCAAGCACCAAGTGCAACGGTGGAATCACTGAAGGGAGTGGCTGGTTTGGGTGACCTTCTCCAGCATGGCCTGGTAGACGGCGATCGGGGGGTAGAAGCCGTGGATGGCGCGCGGGCGGT
>NZ_VJON01000074.1 GCF_007556685.1 Tepidimonas charontis
ATGCTTGCTCGTGGTCATGGTTTGCCCTCCTTCAGGGTTCAAGGTCGATCTCGCAATCAACCTCTTACCATGACCACCCGCCCGCTTACTACCCCAGGCGATTTTGCACACAAGTCAGCACACTACCGGTCCAGCTCAGCTGCAGCGTCTGTGGCAGCGGCAGCACCGCCTCGTTGGGCTGGACCGGGCTGACGGTCGGTGTGTCCACCCAGTCGGCCGGGCTGCTGGCCCAAGCCAGACACAGCCACCACGCCGCCAGGCTCACGCTGCCCATGGCTTCCGCCTAGCCGCGGTGGGCGGCGCCGTGCAGGGGGCGGCGGCTGCGCCAGCCGTGCCAGCCCAACCACGCTGCCGCCAGGCCCAGGCCCAGTTCGTCGGTGATGGGCAAGGCCGCCACCAACAGCGTGGCAGCGGCGATGGCCAGCAGCCGCTCCCACCAGGCCAGCGGCGCCCACAGATAGCCAATGGCACCCGCACCCCACAGGCCGATGGCCACCAGCGCCTTGAAGACGATCCACAGCACCGCCAACGCCGTGGGCTCACCTTGCAGCATCAAGGCTGGGCTGTAGACGGCCATATACGGCACCACGAAGCCGGCCATGGCCACGCGCACGGCGTGGAGGCTGATGAGCAAGCCGCGTTCGCGGGCGATGGGGGCGGCAGCGAACGCCGCCAGGGCCACCGGCGGCGTCAGATCGGCCATGATGCCGAAATAAAACACGAACATATGGCTGACGATGAGCGGCACGCCGAGCTCCAGCAGCACCGGCGCGGCCAGTGAGCTGGTGATGATGTAGTTGGGAATCGTCGGGATGCCCATGCCCAGGATCAGGCAGGTCAGCATGGTCAGCACCAGCGCCAGCAACAGGTTGTCACGGCCGATGGCGATGACATGGCCGCCGATTTCCGCGGCCACACCGGTGAGATTAATGATGCCGATGATGACCCCGACCAACGCGCAGGCCGCTGCCACCGGCAACGCGTGGCGGGCGCCCTCGGCCAAGGACTGCAAGGCGCTGCGGCGCGCGTCGGCGCCACAGCGCAGCGCGTAGGTCAGCCCCACCAGCACCGCGGTCACGACGAAGAAGGTGCCGGCGCCGAAGCGAAAAAATCCGGCACATGCCAGAGCCAGTAGCACCCAAAACAGCACGCGCAGCGGCAGGCCGCGCACGCCCTGCATCACCGCTGCGCCAAAGATCAGCACCACCGTCAGCCCCAAACCCACCGTGCCGGAGAACATGGGCGTGTAGCCGGAAAACAGCAACGCGACCAGACCGGCCAGCGGCAGCAACAGATACCAACGCTCGCGCACGGCCGTCCACGGATTGGGGCATTGCGCCCGCGGCAGCCCGGTCAGATGCCGCCGGCCTGCCTCCAGGTGCACCATCCAAAAGACGGTGACGAAGTACAGGATGGCGGGCAGGATGGCCGCCTTGACGATGGCCACATACGGCACGTTGATGGTTTCGGCCATGATAAAGGCCACGGCTCCCATCACCGGCGGCATGATTTGGCCCCCCATGCTGGCGGTGGCCTCGACGCCGCCGGCAAATCCCGCGCTGTAGCCGAAGCGCTTCATCAGCGGAATGGTGAATTGTCCGGTGGTGACGACGTTGGCCACCCCCGAACCGTTGATGGTGCCCATCAGGCCCGAGGAGATGACGGCGACTTTGGCGGGGCCACCGCGCGTGTGGCCGACCGTGCCCATGGCAAAGTCGGTGAACAAACGCACCATGCCGGCTTGTTCCAAAAAGGCCCCAAACAGAATGAACAGGAAGATGTAGGTGGAGGAGACGTAAGTGGGGGTACCGTAGATGCCCTCGGTGCCAAAACCGAGCGTGGCGATCAGCAGTGCCCAGTCGTAGCCTCGGTGTGCGAGCGCCCCGGGCAGCCACTGACCGAAGGCGCCATAAGCCAGAAACAGCCCGCAGATGATGGGCAACCCCCAGCCCATGACGCGCCGCGCCGCTTCGAACACGAGCGCAATGGCGACGATGCCGACCACCCAGTCCCAGCCCACCAGCTCGCCGGCGCGCTGCGTCAGATCGGCCTCGAACACCCATTGGTACAGTCCCGTGCCAAAACCAGCCAGTCCCAATGCCCAGCCAAGCGCTCGCCCCATGCGCGCCAACCAGGCCGGGCCGCGCTGCCAGGGCGGGTAGAGCACGAACACCAGCCACAACACGAAGCCCACGTGCAGGGCGCGGATGACCTGGCTGGACAGAGGGTGGAAGGCCGCCATCCAGAGCTGAAAGGCGGCAAAGGCGAGCGCCACCCCGAACACCGGGCCGCGCAAAGCGGCGCCGGGGCTGGGCGACGCTGCCGGCGCAGCGGCAGCACTCATGCAGCAACGGGTATCGGTGGAATGGGGGCGTGCTCACTTCAGCACGCCGACTTCGCGGTAGTAACGTTCGGCGCCCGGGTGCAACGGCACCGGCATGCCCTTGAGGGCGTTTTCGCGCTTGATGGCGCGCGCCGCATTGTGTGCCGCATACAGGGTGTCGAGGTTGTCGAACATCGCCTTGGTCATGCGGTACACGGTCTCCTCGGGCACCCCGCTGTGCGTCACCAGGAAGTTCGGAATGGCCGCCGTCGTGACGTCGGTGGTCTGGCCGCTGTAGGTGTTGGCCGGGATGACGGCCGGTTGATAGGCGGGGTCGCCCACCTTGGCGACGACCTCGGGCGGCACCGGGATGACGACGATTTTGATGGCGGTGGCCAAATCGCGAATGGAGGCTACACCCAGGCCGGCGGACTGCAGCGTGGCGTCGAGCTGGCGGTTTTTCATCAGTTCCACCGATTCGCCAAACGGCAGATATTCCACCTTGGCCAGATCGCTGTACGACAGCCCGGCGGCCTTGAAGATGGCGCGCGCGTTGAGTTCGGTGCCCGAGCGCGCCGCGCCCACCGAGACGCGTTTGCCCTTGAGGTCAGCCAAGGTCCGGATGCCGCTGTCGGCGTTGGCCACGATCTGGATGTAGTTGTTGTACAGGCCTGCGATGCCGCGCAGCTTGTCGAGCTTTTGTTTGAAGCCGGCCTCCTCGTTGCCGTTCCAGGCGTCGGACAGCGCATCGGCCAGCGTGAAGGCCGCCTCGCCCCGCCCGGCTTGCAGGAGGTTGAGGTTTTCGGCCGAGGCGCGCGTGACCTGGGCCGTGCTGCGCACGTTGGGTATTTCCTTGGCTTAGATTTGTGACAGCGCGACGCCGACGGGGTAGTACACCCCGCTTTGGCCCCCGGTGAGGACGTTGATGAACTGCGCAGGCTGGGCGTTGACGGTGGTGGCGGCGAGTGCGACGCCGACGCTGAGGACGGTGGTGATGTGACGCAGCAAACGCATGACGGGTCTCCGGTGGTGTTCGAGTGATCGTGCCGCGGACGGCGGCGGCGCACGGCCGACGCTCGCGATCGCATGGTGCGCTGCATCGTACCGTGTCGGTGCAGCCGCGCCAAAACCCGATAGGGTTTTATCTGATAGGGTTTTAGTAAAACCCTACCGGGTTTCAGCAAAAACCGATGGCATATCGACAGAACCCGATGAGGTTTTTTGTAAAACCCTGCGCCTGCCCCTCGCCCTGGCCCTGGCGCGCGGACGGCGGTCAGGTCACACCGATACCGGCCACAGGGTAGCCGGCCCGTCAGGGCTGCTGTGCCCTCTGCTGCTGTGCCCTCTGCCATTGCGCAGCGCGCGCGGCCTGCACCGCCAAGCCCAGATCGATCACGGCCATCGCGTAGTAGCTGCTCTGGTTGTAGCGCGTGATGGCGTAGAAGTTGGACGTGCCCAGCACATAGGTGGGCGGCTGGCCGCCGCGCGCGGGGTCGCCGTTGTCCAGCGCCACCAGCGCCAGCAAGCCGTCGTAGTCTTCGGCCTCGTGGCTTGGCTGGGCGCCGAGCGCGCGCAGCGCCTGCAGGCGAAACGTCGGTCGAATGTCGGGCGCCAGCAAGGTGGCGAGCTGTTGCGCGTCGGTGGGGGGGATGACGTCGAAGCGCACCGGTTGCCCGGTTTGCCAGCCGTGGGCGCGCAAAAACGCCGCCACCGAGCCGATGGCGTCGTCTGCGCTGGCCAGCAGGTCGATGCGACCATCGCCGTCGAAGTCCACCGCGTGCGCCAACCAACTGCTGGGCATGAACTGTGGCCAGCCAAGCGCGCCGGCGTAACTGCCGCGCCAGCGGTCGGGGGGCACGCCGCTGGCGCGCGCCAATGTCAAAAAGGCGCGCAGCTCCCGCACGAAAAAGGCTTGACGCTCGGAGGCTCGGGGATGTTCGGCCGGAAAATCCAGCGCCAGCGTGGCCAGCGCATCGAGCGTGCGGTGGCGCCCCAGATGCTGCCCATACAGCGTCTCCACGCCGATGATGCCGACGATCAGCCACGCGGGTACCCCATACACCTGCTCGGCGCGCTCCAGAGCGCTGGCATACGTCTGCCAAAAACGCACGCCAGCGGCGATGCGGCGGGGTTCGACGAAGCGGGCGCGGTAAGCCGCCCAATTTTTGGCGCCGCTGGTCGGCGGTGGCAGGATCAGGCGGCGCACCGCCTCGTCACGGCGCGCCTGCGCCAGCCAGTGCGTGGCCCAGCCGTCGCTCCAGCCGGCTTCGGTATCCCAGGCCTGGGCCAGTGCCTGTGCGCGCGGGTCTTGGGCGTAGGTCGCTGGGGCGGCGCCGCCGTCGGCTGGGCGGTGGGGCGTGGCCGCAATGGGGGTCGGCACCGGTATCGTCTGCGCATGCAGCAGCGGTGCGGCGGTCAACGCGATGCCGTACAGGGTTGCCGCAGCCAGCAGCACGGCAGCGGCGCGGCCCGCGCGGGCCGCTGATTCGCCACCAGGCTGCGCGCGAGCGTCCACCCCCGGGGGTGCCGGCGGCGCGGTGGGTGGCACGTCGGCAGCGGTAA
>NZ_VJON01000075.1 GCF_007556685.1 Tepidimonas charontis
CTCGGCCGCCGCGCTGGGCGCGCTTGCCGTCGCGCTACGCGCTCCTTCCAGCGCCCCCAGCGCAACCCCGCCATCCTTTCTCTCATTCAGCATTTCCAGCTCCTTTCTCAGACACGTCTGTTTACCCTAATTCCGTGTCCAAAAAAACTGCGGGCGGGGCAAATTCGTGCCTGGGTCATTCGGCGCTGCCGCAGTTCGACGATGAGCAATGCCTTGCTCGGCTCGATCGCCCGCGGCGAGCGCTTCGGCCGGGAAGATGCGTCGGTCAAGCCGCTGGCTCCTTCAGCCAGGTAGCGGCCCAGCCATTTGCGCGCAGTGCGCGGCGTCACGCCATGGCGTGAGGCCGCTACACAGGCCTTGAGCCCGTGCTGTGTCATCTCTTGAACCATCTGCAAGCGACGGGCGAAGGTAAGTCGGGCATTCTTATGGGTGTTCATCCGGCTGTTCCTGAAAGTGCTGGATTGTTTGGCAACTCCCAGTCTCCCAGACGCAGTCCGGGTGAACCGCAGATACAACCTATTGAAGCTTCACAGCTAATGGACAATCTGGGTTGAAGAGGTGCTGGAGATCGGTCGTGCGCTGGAGCAAGGCTGGCGGGAAGGAGCGAGCGGTACCAGGCGTCGACTCAGTGATCCGCAACCAGAAGCTGCTCGGCCAGTTCTTCCAGCTTGGCGACGAGCATGGCGCGGCGTTGGCGCCGCTCTTCGAGCCGCGTTTGCCACAGCGCAGCGCCTTGCGCGAGCGCTACGCCTGCCAACGCGGAGGCCGCACCCATGAGTGTGGCGTCCATGCGCTCACTCCAGCGCCAGTACCAGGCGCTTGCCCAGGGCGGCGGCGGCGCGCTCCAGTTGTTTGAGCGTGGGGTTGCCGGGGCGCGTGAGGCGCTGCGCGGCGGGCCAACTGGTGCCCATGGCGCGCGCCAGCTCCGACAGGGGCTTGCCCTGCTGGGCAAAGCGCACCAGCAGCGCGGCCTGCACCGGCGCATCGGGCACGGCCACCGGACGGCCTTCGGCGGGCGATGGCGGCGGCACGTCCTCGCCGCGCTCCAGCCGCAGCGCCAGCACCCCGGTGAGCACTTCTGCCGCAAGGAAAGCCGCCTGTTCCAGCGTCTCGCCCTCGGTGAAGGCTTCTTCCAGATCGACGAACTGCACCAGATAGCCGCCTTCGGGCTGCGGCTCGACGGTGTAAGAGTAAGCAATGTTCATGTGAGCCTGACTCCGCTTTGCCGTTCAATGGCCTTGATGAGACCAGCCGACAGATCGCGGCTGCCATGCACCGGCACCGGCACGCTGCGCGGCAGCCCCTCCTTGACCAGGATGTGGTGGCTGCCCTGGATGCGTGCCACCCGAAACCCGTGGCGTTGCAGCACCTTGATCACATCCTTGCCATTCATAGTGCGATGATATATCACAAAAGATAGATGTCAACCACCATCCTCTACCCCTACCAGCGCCGCTATCTGGCCGACGATGCCCGCTTCAAGGCCGGCATGTGGAGCCGCCAGACCGGCAAAACCTTCACCACCACGCTGGAGGCGGTGCTCGACGTGCTCGAGGCCGAGGCCGAGGGGCGGGTAAGCCGCTGGACGATCCTCTCCGTCTCGCGCGACCGGGCGCTCGATGCGATGGACAACGGGGTCAAGCTCCACCTGCGCGCCATCGGCGCGGCCTTTCGGGCGCTGGATGAGCCGCTGGATGTGGATGAGCTGGCCCACGTGGTGCGCATCGGCAGCCGCGGCAGCTACATCCGGGTGGTCACGGGGCGTCCGCAGAATAAGACCGTGACGCTGGGCTTGACGCCCACCGGAGCGGTGGCCTGGGTGGGCGACACCCTGCTCGTTGGCCCCAAGGCGCGGCGGCATGCCGCCAAGGGCGAGGCATTGGGGCGCGATGAATGGATGATGCTGCCCGAGCGGTTTCGTCGGGCGCAGTGGTATGAAGACCGGCAAACCGGCAATCTGGTGGCGCGGCTGGGCGACACGGCGGTCTATATCGACAAGGGTGGGCAGGTGGATTCGGTCTACCGCGACCCGCTCATCGAGCAGAAGACCGCCACGCAAAGATGGGTGGCGGTGAAGTGAGGGTGCCAGGATTCGAACCGGCCATCCGAGCCCACACCAAGTGGGATCACCCCCGCTTCACCTTGTTCAATGATAGCACATGATCATCAGGATCGACATCGACGACCGCGAAGTCACCCAGGCGCTGGAGCGGCTGCAACGCAAGGTGGCCGACCTCGCCCCGGCCATGCGCGACATCGCCGCAGCCGACAAGATACGGCGCGGCATCTGGATCAGAATGACATGAAAGCAGGCGGCGCCCGGTTCGAACGGGACATCCAGGCCTCCCCCAGGGAGGATCGCCGCCGCCCAACGAAAGGATAGCACATGATCGAGATCGACATCGACGACCGCGAAGTCACCCAGGCGCTGGAGCGGCTGCAACGCAAGGTGGCCGACCTCACCCCGGCGATGCGCGACATCGCCCAGGCGCTGGAGTCGGAGACCGAGCGCCGCTTCGATGTCGAAGGCCCCGGCTGGCCCGGACTTTCGCCCACGACCATCCGCCAGCGGGAAAAATCCGGCCACTGGCCGGGCAAGATGCTGCAAGTCAGCGGCGATCTGGCGCGCTCCATCGAATCGGAGGCCGGGCCGCGCCATGCGCTGGTGAGCGTCAACAAGCGCTACGCCGCCATCCACCAGTTCGGCGGCAAGGCCGGGCGCGGCCGAAACGTCACCATTCCGGCGCGGCCCTTTCTGCCCATCGATGCCGGCGGCGCGCTCACCGAGCCCGCGCGCGAGACCATCGGGGAGATCATCGCCAGGTATCTGGCCGGACGCTAAACCACGCGCCTTGTCGCGCGCAATGCGGGCAGACTGTACAATGATGCCATGAGCAACGTTCGCATCACCTACGACGGCCCGGCGCTGGATGCGCATGCCATGGACGTGCGCGCTCTGGCCCCCGCGCTGATGGCCTTTGGCGACCTATGTGAGCGCGGCCCGGCAGGATGAATAGTCAAAACAAACGCCCCTGCGCATCGTCCTGCGGCTCCGGCGCCCCCAGGATCGCCCAAACCCGCCGCTCGGAGAGCCGAAACCACCGCGCGATGTCCTGCACACGCTCGCCGTCGTCGTAGGCCGCCCGGATCTGCGCATCGCGGATGCGCCGCAGTTCGCCGCAGAGCTTGGGAATGTACAACCGCGTGCCGCCCGCGTAGCGCGCCAGCCGCTCTTGCGCCGCCAGCGGCAACTCCAGCAACGGCCCGTCCATCGGCACCTTGGCCGGGATATACAGATCCAGGCCGCCCGCCACCTGCGCCAGCGTCGCCAGCGCCTCGCGCCCGATCAGGCGCTCCAGATCATGCGCGGCCATCGCTCGATCCGATCCGGTACTCGAATCGCTCGCGCCCCACCCGGCGGCAGACCACCGGAATCCCGTTGGCGCGCAGCTCGGCGATGCAGCTATTGACGGCGCACACGCCAGCGCCGATCACGATATCGAGCGTGGAATACCAACGCCCGTCAGATAGCAGCTCCAGCACCCGCTGCAAGCGCGGCGAGCGATCCAGCCGCGCGGCACGAATACCTGCCATGTCGCACCTCCCGTGCGCGCTTCGGCCACAGCGCGTCAGGTGCCCTCATGATAGGGGTTTGCGCGCCACCAGCACAGTGCAGGCGTCGCGCAAATCCTTATCATGATCCCAGATTGTCCATTAGGAAACCTCTGCACAACCCATCCTATTCGTTCCAGAGGACGCGGTGATGGTAGACTTTGTTTCACATGACGGGATCAGGGGCAGATTTTGAGTTATTTTCCGCTCCACAAGCCCCTTTCGTGGGCCTCCTGAGGCCTCGTCGGCCCCCAGTGGCGCCGTGGCGGGCGCACTTATCCCGTTGCAGCCAACAAGGCCTTGCGCACCAGCCACAGATTGACCAGCGCAAACAGGACGTTGAGTTGCGCGCCGTTCTTGGCCAAGCCTCGATAGGGCGTCTTGCAGTAGCCAAACTGGCATTTGAGTACCCGAAACGGATGCTCGCCCTTGGCACGAATGCGCGCCTTGGTGCGTTCCAAGGCATCCATCACCTGGCCAAGAAAAGTGCTCTTGTCCAATGCCCGGCGC
>NZ_VJON01000076.1 GCF_007556685.1 Tepidimonas charontis
GACCACCAAACTTGCTCGCCAGCACCGTCGTGATGGCCGCCGTCAGCGTCGTCTTGCCGTGGTCCACGTGACCAATCGTGCCCACGTTGACGTGCGGCTTGGTCCGCTCGAATTTTTCCTTTGCCATTGCGATTTCCTTGCATCAAAGAACGAGCCCGTGGGTCGTTAGCGTCTGTGGCCCGGGCTCGCCACGGGCAGCGAGCCACGCCCCCACGGGGCGCCACAGACGAGATGAACCTGGCGCGCATCGGCGTGTGCGAGCGCGCAGCCTGCCACGCCGCCTCGTTTTACTTGGCGCGCGCCGCGATGATGGCCTCGGCCACGTTGCGCGGGGCCTCGGCGTAGTGCTTGAACTCCATCGTGTAGGTGGCGCGGCCCTGCGACATCGAGCGCAGGGTGGTGGAGTAGCCGAACATCTCGGACAGCGGCACCTCGGCCTTGATGACCTTGCCGCCGCCAGGCAAATCGTCCATGCCCTGCACCATACCGCGCCGCGACGACAGGTCGCCCATCACGTTGCCGGCGTATTCCTCGGGCGTTTCCACTTCGACGGCCATCATCGGCTCCAGGATCACCGGATTGGCCTTCTTGCAGCCTTCCTTGAAGCCGAAGATGGCGGCCATCTTGAAAGCCTGCTCGGACGAGTCGACCTCGTGGTAGGAGCCGAAGTGCAGCGTGACCTTGACGTCGACCACTGGATAGCCAGCCAGCACGCCGGTCTGCAATGCCTCCTCGACACCTTTCTGGACCGCCGGGATGTACTCGCGCGGCACCACGCCGCCCTTGATGGCGTCGATGAACTCGAAGCCTTTGCCGGGCTCGTTGGGCTCGATCTTGAAGACGACGTGACCGTACTGCCCCTTACCACCGGACTGCCGCACGAACTTGCCTTCGGCTTGCTCGACGGTGCCGCGAATGGTTTCGCGGTAGGCCACCTGCGGCTTGCCGACGTTGGCCTCGACGCCGAACTCGCGCTTCATGCGGTCGACGATGATTTCCAGGTGCAGCTCGCCCATACCGGCAATGATGGTCTGGCCCGATTCCTCGTCGGTGTAGACGCGCAGCGAGGGGTCTTCGGCGGCCAGGCGGCTCAGCGCGACGCCCATCTTCTCCTGGTCGGCCTTGGCCTTGGGCTCGACCGCCTGCCGGATGACGGGCTCGGGGAACTGCATGCGCTCCAACACGATCGGCGCCGACGGATCGCACAGCGTCTCGCCGGTGGTGACTTCCTTCAGGCCCACGCACGCGGCGATGTCACCGGCGCGGATCTCTTCGATCTCTTGGCGGTGGTTGGCGTGCATCTGCACGATCCGGCCGATGCGCTCTTTTTTGCCCTTGACGGAGTTGAGCACCGTGTCGCCCTTGCGCAGCACGCCCGAGTACACGCGCACGAAGGTGAGCTGACCGACGAAGGGGTCGGACATCAGCTTGAAGGCCAGCGCGGCGAGCTTTTCGTCGTCGTCGGCGCGGCGCGACGTCGGCTGCTCGTTCTCATCGGTGCCGGCCACCGGCGGGATGTCCACCGGCGACGGCAGGAATTGGATGACCGCGTCGAGCATGCGCTGCACGCCCTTGTTTTTGAACGCGGTGCCGCACAGCATGGGCTGGATTTCGCAGGCGATGGTGCGCTGACGCAAGCCGGCGATGATTTCGTCTTCGCTGAGCTCGCCGCTTTCCAGGTATTTGTTCATCAGCTCTTCGCTGGCCTCGGCGGCCGCCTCGACCATCTTCTCGCGCCACTCCCGGGCCAGATCCACCAGGTCGGCCGGGATGTCGCGGTATTCGAACTTCATGCCCTGCGAGGCTTCATCCCAGATGATGGCCTTCATCTTCAGCAGATCCACTACGCCCTGGAAGTTGTCTTCGGCCCCGATCGGCACCACGATCGGCACCGGGTTGCCCTTCAGGCGCGCCTTGATCTGCTCATAGACCTTGAAGAAATTGGCGCCGACACGGTCCATCTTGTTGACGAAGGCCAGACGCGGCACCTTGTACTTGTTGGCCTGCCGCCAAACGGTTTCGGACTGCGGCTGCACGCCACCGACGGCGCAATACACCATGCAGGCGCCGTCGAGCACGCGCATGGAACGCTCCACCTCGATGGTGAAGTCCACGTGCCCCGGGGTGTCGATGATGTTGAAGCGATGCTCGGGGTAGTTCAGATCCATGCCGCGCCAGTAGCAGGTGGTGGCCGCGGAGGTGATGGTGATGCCGCGCTCTTGCTCCTGCTCCATCCAGTCCATGGTGGCGGCACCGTCGTGCACTTCACCGATCTTGTGGTTGACGCCGGTGTAGTACAGGATGCGCTCGGTGGTGGTGGTTTTGCCGGCGTCGATGTGCGCCGAGATACCGATGTTGCGGTAGCGCTCGATGGGCGTGGTACGTGCCATGAGATGACTCCAGATTCGAATAGGCAAAGCCCGCCAGCCTGCAGGAAGGGGGCGGCGGGCTTCGGAGAACGGGCAGACGCGGCCTCGCTATGGGTGCGCCGTCGTCAGAAGCGGAAGTGGCTGAAGGCGCGGTTGGCCTCGGCCATGCGGTGCACCTCGTCGCGCTTCTTCATCGCGCCACCGCGGCCTTCGGTGGCCTCGATCAGCTCGTTGGCCAGGCGCAGCGCCATGGATTTCTCGCTGCGCTTGCGCGCGGCCTGTTTGATCCAGCGCATCGCCAAGGCTTGACGGCGCACCGGACGCACTTCCACCGGCACTTGGTAGTTGGCGCCGCCGACACGACGCGACTTGACTTCGACGAGGGGCTTGACGTTGTTGACGGCGGTGGAGAAGACTTCCAGCGGATCTTTGCCGGTCTTTTTCTCGATGTGCTCCAGCGCACCGTAGACGATGCGCTCGGCCACCGCCTTCTTGCCGCTCTCCATGATGACGTTCATGAACTTGGAGAGCTCGACGTTGCCGAACTTCGGATCCGGCAGGATTTCGCGTTTAGGGACTTCGCGACGACGTGGCATGGTGATTCTTCCTTTTGCTTCAGTTGGCACCGATGTGCCGCGAGGGCCATGCAGACCCCCACTTACTCGACCCGGGCACCCGCAGTGCGCCTGAGGTCACTTCGCCTGAGCGCCCACCAGCCGGGCATTCAGACACCGTTGGTTGAAACCTGGTTGACGAAACAGCGCTGACCGAAACGACCGCTCAGGCCTTCTTCGGCCGCTTGGCACCGTACTTGGAGCGCGCCTGCTTACGATCCTTGACGCCTTGCAGGTCCAGCGAGCCGCGCACGATGTGGTAGCGCACGCCCGGCAGGTCCTTCACCCGGCCGCCGCGCACCAGCACCACCGAGTGTTCTTGCAGGTTGTGCCCTTCACCACCGATGTAGGAGATGACCTCGAAGCCGTTGGTCAGGCGCACCTTGGCGACCTTACGCAGAGCCGAGTTCGGCTTCTTCGGCGTCGTGGTGTAGACACGGGTGCAGACACCCCGGCGCTGGGGGCAGTTTTGCATCGCCGGGCTCTTGGACTTGACCTTCTCGGCCGTCCGCCCGTGGCGCACGAGTTGGTTGATGGTTGGCATAACGTCCCTAAACGTCAAAAGAAAACGATCAGCCCTTCGGGCCGCCCGAAAAGCCCGCTACTGTAGCACGGGGCGCGTAGGCGCGCAAGTAGCAGCCGGCGTTGTGTCAAGGCAAAGTAGAAATGTCCGCCCTCTGAGCAAGTTAGAAATGTCCGGTTTGACGCCGAAGGTATGTCCTCATGGGCTGGCCCATGGGCCAGCCCATGAGGGCGGAGCGCTGAAGAGACGACGCCAGGGGTGCTCAGGGCCGGGACACCATGGCTGTTTGACTTGGCGCGCTTTGAGGATGTCATCCACCCGCGCATTGAGCGTCTTGTCATCGACGGCGCTGGGGGTGGCTGGAGCAGGATCG
>NZ_VJON01000077.1 GCF_007556685.1 Tepidimonas charontis
CTGTGCCTTGAGGCCGAGCAGATGCCGCAGCAGATCCGGCCACCATGCCAGCTCCACCCAGCCCTCGCCGTCCTGGTACTTCACCGACCCGACCCAGCGCATTTGCACCTTGGTGGGCGGCAGCGGCTTGCCGTTGCGCTTGTGGGCAGGCTCGTAGAACGTGATCGACCGCTTGTAAAGGGCTTTGGCCGCTGCCTGCAACTGGTCATAGGCCGTGTCGAGATCGACCTGGAAGGCCTCGGCGTACTCCATTGCCGTGATACGGGTGCGCGGCACCTCGCCGGGTGGCAGTGCGCGGCGGCTGTCCAGCTTGGACACCGCAGCGGCCACGATGCGCTTCTCGGCAAGGGTCAGGCCGTGTCCTGCGCGGGTTAGCGCGTTGCTCATCGTCACCCAGCGCTCGCCCGGCTGGCGCTCCACGTCGGCGGCGTCGTAGTTGGCCAACGCCTGCGCTGCGGCCTTCGGCGGGCGTCCGCGCCGCTTGGGCGCGGGCACTTCGGGCAGCAGTTCGTCAGCGCGGCGCATAGCCTGCCTCCGCGAGTGCTTTCGCCAGTTCGCGCATGGCGTCCATCATCAAGTCGGCTTCGTCGTCGCCCACGGCGTTTTGCCGGACTTCGGTCCAGCGGACACGCTTGACGAATTGAGCCAAAGCCAGCGCCTGCGCGGGTTCCAGCACCATCCAGACCTCTACCTGATCGTTCATATCTGCCGTCCTTCCGGTCAATCTGCCGTGTACAAATCATGGCAGATAAAGCCTATTCTGCCAAGAACTTTTAGGGCAGAACTGTGGATGACACCGGAAAAAAGGCAGGGATGACCGGAAAAAAGGCAGGGATGACCGGAAAAAAGGCAGGATTCGCGGAACGTCAAAAACCCCCGCAAACCCTTGAAGAACAAGGCTTTCCGGGCCGCCCTCGCGCGCGCGCGCGAAAAAAACAAGAAAAAACAAGAAAAAACCCGGGGAGCGCCCGAGCCAAAGACCGGCAGCGTCGCCACTCCACCGCCCGAGACTTCGCGGGGGCGTGCCGCCCCCCCGTCCTGCGCTCCTCGGCCTTCGGCCTGCGGTGCTCGCGAAGTCGCCCCCCCTGTGGGAGGGCTGCGCCCTCCCCCCGCCTTCGGCGGCTCCCCCCACCCGGCGCCTTCGGCGCGGTCAGCAGGAAGAAGGGGCGGCAAAGCCCCTAGAACGCGCTAGGAGCCGTTTTTAGGGGTTGGGTAGGGGTAGGGTAGGGGTCGCGTGCGAAAACGCGCTGTAGGGCCTCTAGAGCGGCCCTGGAGGGCCGATAGCCTGTGCGAGAGGGGGCAGGACAAAGGGCGCAGCCCGCCAGGACTGCCCCCCGAGCCTCCCGGCGGCGAGGGCGGGGCGTGGGGCAGAGCCCCACAGGGCGGGCGTGGCAGATGGCCTAGGACTGGTCCCAGGCGTCGATGGTCAGCACCAGGTCAGGCGGGCAGGCGGCGAGGCGCTGCCGGTCGATCTGGATGTGCGAGGAGTCGATACGGCCCGTGACTTCATCGAGCAGCGGCCACACGTCAGCGGCGCGGGCTTCGTAGCGGTTCGGGTAGCCGTCGCTGCGCAGCTTCCGCGCCTTGCCAGCGGCCACCAGGTCATTGAGCCAGCGCAGGCCAGACAGACCGGCTTCCCAGCTTGCCAGGGTGTTGGCCTTGTCGATCATCACGCCGTCCGGCTGGCCCTCGGAAACGACGATCCACCAGCCCAGCATTACGGCCTCTTGGTGAGCGCGGGCGGTTCTACGGGTTCGCTGCCGTCCAACGCCGGATCAGTGGTCGGGGCGGGCAGGCCGAACAGGGCGCGATCATCGGCCCGCGTCAGCGTGGCATCCATCATTGCCAGGAGCTTGTCTTTCGGCCATTCCCCGCGCTCGACTTTGGCGAGGATGGCAGCGCCGACCAGGATTTTCCGGCGCGTGTCCTGCTGGCGTGTCAGCTTCGCTTGTGCGGCACGTTGGCGGGCGAGTATTTTCGCCTTGCGTGCCTTCTCCTGTTTGAGCTTGGCCTCCAGCGCCGCTATTCGTTCGTCGATGCTTGCCATGCGTCCCCCTTTGGCGTGTGAGATGGCCGCATTTTAGCCCGCCGTGCTGGGGGTGCGCAGGCGTAGAATACGCCGCAACACCCACCCGCAGCGAACAGCAAGGGCGCACTTATGCAAACTTCGTTTGCGTGCGGTCAGGGCTGCGCCCCGACACCCCGAGGAAACGCCCGTGGCGATCTACCACCTATCCGTCAAGACGATAAGCCGGTCTGCCGGTCGCAGTGCGACAGCGGCAGCGGCCTATCGTGCCGGGGTGAAAATCACCGACGAGCGCACCGGCGAGATTCACGACTACACCCGCAAGGGTGGCGTCGAATCCGCCGAGCTGATCTTGCCTGCCGGTGCGCCAGAGTGGGCCGCCGACCGGGCGGCACTCTGGAACGCTGCCGAGCAGGCCGAGACCCGCAAGAACTCGACGGTGGCCCGCGAGTTCGAGATCGCCCTACCCGCCGAGCTTTCCCCCGCCGAGCGGGCGCGGCTGGCCCGCGACTTGGCGCGGGAGATCGTGGAGCGGCACGGATGCGCGGCTGACGTGTGCATCCATGCCCCCGGCAAGGACGGCGACGACCGCAACCACCACGCCCACATCCTGCTGACCACCCGCCGCCTAGGGCCGGAGGGTTTCGGCGAGAAAACCCGCGAGCTAGACGACCAGAAAACCGGGCCGCAGATCGTCACGCAGTGGCGGGAGCGGTTCGCCCAGTTGCAGAACGAGCGCCTACGCGAAGCGGGGCACTCGGTGCAGGTTGACCACCGCAGCCACGCCGAGCGCGGCCTAGACGCGGAGCCGACCCGGCACCTTGGGCCAGCGGCCACCGGCTACGAGCGCCGCACCGGCGAGCCGAGCCGCAAGCGGCTGGACTTCGAGGCCGAGATAGCCGACCGGCTGACGCGGGCCCGCGAGGCGGGCGAGTTGGAGCGGCAAGGCCGCCAGATCGACCGGGGCATCCTCGACCTGTCGGGCGACCTGGAAGCGGCCAAGCGGGAGCGCGACCGCCAGCTCGCCGAGCGGGCGGCAGCGCCCAAGACTGCCGAGCAGTCCCGGCAGGAGGCCGAGCAGCTCGCCCGCCAGGCCATCGGCCAAGGGGTGCGCCTGTATGCCGTCGGCGAAGGTGCGACCGCGCGGGGGCAGATTGTGGGCGAAACAGCCCATCACTACGTGCAGCGCGTGTCCCCGACCGTGGCCGCGATCCACGAGAAAGCGCGGTTCGGCCACCTGCCGCCAGGTCAGCGACCGAAGATCGGCCAACACCTTGCCATCGGCTACACCGACGGCAAGGCCAAGGCAACGCCGATCCAGCCGCCCGGGCGCGGCCGCGGCCTCACCCGGTGAAGCTGGCCGAGCAGCGGCTCAGCCCCCCAGGGGCAGGCGGCCCTGCGGGTCGCGCATGAAGGTGAAGCGCAGCGCCTTGACCTTGCGGCCCGCCTTGATCGGCTGCCACTGGATGAGCCAGCCGTCTTTCTCGGTCAGTTCCTTGACCGCAGGCTCGATGATCTTCCGTCGCACTGCGGCGAAGTCCGCCGCCTGTTTCTCGGTGGCTTCCATCGAGGCGCAGAAGTCCTCGATCGTGTATTCCGCCGTGCCGGTGGACTCGAAGCGCGTCAGCAGTTCCAGGAGCCGCCAGCTGTAGACCGAGCGCAGCGCGGACGCTTGCTGTAGCTGGTAGGTGGTGAACTGTGCCTTGAGGCCGAGCAGATGCCGCAGCAGATCCGGCCACCATGCCAGCTCCACCCAGCCCTCGCCGTCCTGGTACTTCACCGACCCGACCCAGCGCATTTGCACCTTGGTGGGCGGCAGCGGC
>NZ_VJON01000078.1 GCF_007556685.1 Tepidimonas charontis
ACCGACAACGGCAAGGAATTCACGGATCGCTTCATCACACGGGGAGAGCGTACGCCGACCGGCAGGCATCAGTTCGATCAGCTCTGCGAGGAGCTAGGCATTGAGCATCGCCTGACCCGCCCAAAACTCCCGCAGACCAACGGCATGGTTGAACGCTTCAACGGGCGCATCGCCGACATCCTGCGCACCCATCACTTCCATTGCGGCGAACAACTTGAGGCCACCATCCTGCGGTATGTCTGGCTGTACAATCACCAACTGCCACAGAAAGCCTTGGGGCATGTCAGCCCCATCCAGGCCATGAAACAATGGCAGCGATCACACCCCGAACTGTTCAACAGACGTGTTACCAATCAGCCGGGACACTACAGGTAACTCATTCTGGGGAGATAATCACAAGGGACGGAACATCTGTTAAGCCCCTTAATGATGCGTCAGTCAAAGAGAAGCACCGGCCGTAACCCGTACGGAGGAAAGATTAACCTGTGAGTGCCACCTACAAGAAGAAAATCTTCGAGTTGATTCAATCCTTGGACCTCGGGATTGACCCTGACATCCAAGTTGGTGGACGACTACCAACAATGGCGAATTCTGAGTTTTTGACGAACAAAGAACAGGGCGATTGGGCAGAAAAACTCGTTCAGACCGCCATCAATGAGGGTGAGCTTGGCCTGCTTGCTGTCCGGTACGGTCGCTCCGAGTCTCTGGCTGCTGGTGATGAGGGGTTCGAGGAGTTCTACGCTTCCTATCAAGCTGAACTAAATGAAATTGGAAAGCGCCCCGACATCTTGATCTTTGAACGAGCGCATTTTCCGACCGACCCGGACACCTCAAGCGACGAAGTCGTGAGTAGGGCGATCGCTGCGATAGAAGTTCGTTCGAGTTCCTTCCTCGCCAATCGGTATGCTGCATATATGGAGCAACGCGGAGCCGCAGCGCTTGAGGCCTGCAACCGGATCAGAAAGGAGATTTTAGGTAGCGAACTGGCTGATCTTCTTCGCGAGAAGAACGAGGAACTATATCGCTTTCTGGAAAGTGCGAAAAACGAATCATTCAAGCAGCTCGATTTTCGAAGACCATCATGGTCATCCTCGGCCCAGCTACGCCGATTAAGCGAACTCCTTGGAGACCTCAAGAAGCATATCGCCATCCTTCACAAGCGAGATTACCTGAGTATTACGCCTAAGGTGGAAGACATCGCGCTCGTAAATCGGTGGATTCAGCGATTCGGAGTGAAGCACTATTACTTGCAGGTGTTCTTCGATAAGGCATATTTGATTCCATTTGAGCAAATTCTCCAGATCGCCGCAGATTCGAAGAAGGAGGGTGATGTTTTTTCTGTTGAGCGAGACGTAAAGAATCAGGGTAAGACGACAATTAAGATCAATGTGCAAGTTGGGCGGGAAGTGATCGGCAAAATCGATATGCCGGAGCACCGTTCGCAAATGAAGGAATTCGAAAGAGGCCGACTTCTGTTTTATGTGACCTTTGAAGGTGGTCGCGGGTACATAGATGGGCCGTTACTGAAGGAGGTGCTGGGTGTCTGTTGAAAGCGTAGCGCGCTATCACAGCGTGGTTGGCCTTGACCATAGACGGCGACATGGGCAATTCTTCACGCCACCTCCGGTCGCGAGATTTATGTGCCGCTGGCTCTTGAAGGAAGGAGCCAGAGAGATCTTTGATCCGGCCTTTGGCTTAGGCGCGTTCTATCTCGCCGCAAGGGAGTTGAACCCAAAAATCAGATTTTGCGCCGTTGAAAAGGACGCAAAGGTACTAGCGCATTTCCGGGAGGATCACCCAAACCTTGACGATACGATTGTTTTGAGCAACGCCGATTACTTCTCTGTGTGGGGTATCAAATATTCTGCCATTGTCTGCAATCCGCCATACATGCGGTTTCAGCACTTTGCGGACCGTCACCGGGTTATTCCAGAGATTGAAAAACACCTGGGACGAAGGCTGTCCGGTTACTCAAATATTGCATCTGCATTCCTGCTCAAGTCGCTACATGAACTCGCTCCAGGCGGGCGCCTGGCTTATCTGATGCCCCTAGAATTCTTAAATACAGGTTATGGAGAAACTATTAAGCAAGCCCTTCTCGATAAAGGACGTCTCAAAGCTCTGTTGCGAATCGAGCCGGAGGGCGAGGTCTTTCCTGATGCTATAACCTCAGTCGGTATCATACTGGTATCTGATGACGGCATACACGAGCCCGTCAAGTTTTGCACAGTACAAACGCTCGATCAGTTGGAGCGCAACCTAAGCGATTTCCCGTGCAGGTCCGTCCTGACAGAGGAACTCAGGCCCGCGGATAAGTGGTTACGGTACTTCGAGGAGCCATGTGCTCTAGAACGAGGGGCGCTCCAGCCCCTGTCCATGTACGGCTCGTTCTCCCGGGGAATCGCGACCGGCGCAAACGAATACTTCCTACTGTCTAGGTCCGATGCGGCAAAGTGGGAATTGCCGACTTCAATTCTTCACCCTTGTATTTCGCGTAGCTCTCAGATTAAACAAATGCTCATAACGGACGACGACATTGAGCGCCTTATCGAAGAGGGCGAACGTGTCCTTTTGGCGGATTTGTCCTCGTCTCAAGAAGAGGCTGTCAAGAAATACATTGAATTTGGGGAGCGCCAGCGGTTTGACAAGAGGTACCTAACTCGAATGCGAAAACCTTGGTTCAAATTGGAGAGGCGGCAGCCAGCCCCGATACTGTTCGGTGTGTTCTCTCGAAATGGCTTCAAGGTTATTCGCAACAAAAGTCGTGCAGTATCTTTGACCTGTTTCCACTGTTTCTATCCGAATATCTTTGGAGCGAGATTCGTTGACCATCTTTTCCTTTACTTTTGTTCGTCTGTTGGGCAGCGAATCGTGGCAAGAGAAGTACGAAAGTATGGAGACAAGTTGAATAAGTTTGAGCCGCATGACCTGAACAACGCGTTGGTGCCATCTCCTGAGTGGTTCGCCAGGATCCCGGAAAATGTGATTATTGAGAAAGTTGCTTGTGTCAGTCGCGTGGGCGCGGCTTCGTGCATGCGGGGGTTGTTCGATGATTTGATCGGATAGTGCGTACCTTTCGGGTCATTAATCACGAAGCGGGCCTAACTGTGTCGTGTCTCGGATGATTCGTTGACTGGACGACGCCGTAGTTTACTCTTGGCCCGAGAGGTCATGCTGGAGCTGAAACGATGCATCTGAGGCTGCACAAGAACGCCACCACGACACCCAGAATCCGCGCCGAGATCCAGGTCAGCAAGGAGCCCATGAGGGTTCTGGCCCAGCGCTTTGGCGTGAGTGTCTGCACCACCAGCCCGCTGGAAGAAGCGTGCATCGGTTCATGACGCCTCCCATACCCCT
>NZ_VJON01000079.1 GCF_007556685.1 Tepidimonas charontis
CACCGAGGCGCGGATGCGCGTGTCTTCGGTGATGCGCCCGGCTTCGTCCAGCGGCACATTGAGGTCGGCACGAATGAACACGCGGCGGCCCGCCACACGGCCGGCCGCGCACAGATCGGCAAAACGCCAGAAGTTCACGATCGCTCCCCCCCCTCACAGCGACCGGCCGACCACGCGCGCCATCTCCAGGCACTTGTTGCTGTAGCCCCACTCGTTGTCGTACCAGGACACCAGCTTGACGAAGGTGGGGTCGAGCGCGATGCCGGCGGTGGCGTCGAACACGCTGGTACACGGCTCGCCGCGGAAGTCGGTGGACACCACGGCGTCTTCGGTGTAGCCCAGCACGCCCAGCAGGCCGCCCTCGGCCACCGGGCGCTGGCTCATGGCGCGCATTTCGGCACAGATGGCGTCGTAGCTGGCGGGGTTTTCCAACTCGCAGGTCAAATCCACCACCGACACGTCGCTGGTGGGCACACGGAAGGCCATGCCGGTGAGCTTTTTGTTCAGCGCCGGAATGACCTTGCCCACCGCCTTGGCCGCGCCGGTGCTGCTGGGAATGATGTTTTCCAGAATGCCGCGCCCACCGCGCCAGTCCTTCAGGCTCGGACTGTCCACGGTCTTTTGTGTGGCGGTGGCGGCGTGCACGGTGGTCATCAGCCCGCGCTTGATGCCCCATTTGTCGTGCAGCACCTTGGCCAGCGGCGCCAAGCAGTTGGTGGTGCAGGAGGCGTTGCTGATGATGCTCTCGCCCGCGTACGCGGTGTGGTTGACGCCATAGACGAACATCGGCGTGTCGTCTTTGCTGGGCGCACTCATGATCACGCGCTTGGCGCCGGCCTGCAGATGCTTGGCCGCTCCGGCGTGGTCGAGGAAGATGCCGGTGGATTCGATGACGACGTCGGCGCCGATGTCGCCCCAGCGCAGCGCTGCGGGATCGCGCTCGGCCGTCAGGCGGATGCGCTGGCCGTTGACGATGAGGGTGTTGCCGTCCACCTCGACCGTACCGTCGAAGCGTCCGTGCACGCTGTCGAAGCGCAGCATGTAGGCCAAATAGGCCGGATCGAGCAGGTCATTGATGCCCACGACGGTGATGTCGTCGGGGAAGTGCCGCAGCGCGGCGCGAAACACCATGCGGCCGATGCGGCCAAAGCCGTTGATACCAATGCGCAGGGTCATTGCAGTTTCTCCTCGGAGTCGATGAAAAGTCGAACGAATACGATGGTGACGGAACGCAGGGAGCAATCGCGGGCGCTGGCCCGCGTTCGTTGTTAGGGGTTGGCCGAGCAAGCCGACACGGCTGCGGATACTGTGCCCTTGGGCGGCTCGACGTCCGCTGCCGCGCGCGCCGACGCTGACGCCAGCGGCGGGCGTCCGGTGACGGACAGCAAGGCCGAAGAGCCAGACAGCAAGGCCGAAAAGTCCGGTACGACCCGGTCCGGGCGGGCCTCAGCAATGGGGCGGCCCATGTTGTAGCCATACGGCACGCACCAGGCGGCGATGCGGGCGCGGCGCGCGGTCTGGACGTCGATGGACGAGTCGCCCACCAACACGCAGCGGGTGCGCGCCACGCCGTAGCGCAAAAGACTGTCCTCTACCCCCAGGGGCTCGGGCTTTTTGACCGGCAACGTATCACCGCTGATGACGCGGTCGAACAGCGGCCGCAGCCCGTGCGCATCGAGCACGCGGTCGGTGTAGCGGCCCTCCTTGTTGGTCAGCACCACCAAGCGAGCGCCGGCGGCGCGCAAGGCCTGCAGCGTCGCCACCACATGCGGGTAGGGGTGGCTGCGCGTGCCGCAGCGCGCGGCGTAGTGACGAGCAAACACCGCTTCCTGGGCGGCGAAGCGGGCGTCGGCGCGCACCGCATCGGGCGCGCGGCCGGTGCGCTGGGCCAACGCTTGGATCAGCAGCTCGCGTGTACCGTGACCGATCCAGTCGCGCACCGCCTCCTGCGTCACCGGCGCCAGCCCCAGCTCGGCCAGCGTGTCGTTGACGGCGTCGGCGATCTCGGGCGCCGTCTCGACCAGGGTGCCGTCCAGGTCGAACAGCCACAGGTCAAACGGCAGTGAGGTACGCGACGGGCTCACGACAAGCACTCCAGCGCCGCCGCCGCCACGCGCTCGGCCACCAAGCCAAAATGCTCGTACAGCTTAGGGCCGGGAGCCGATTCGCCGAAGCGGTCGATGCCGACGATGCGGCCGCGCCGATCGACGTATTTGTGCCAGAAATCCGGGTGGGCGGCCTCGACGGCCACCACCGGCAGCGCGGGTGGCAGCACCGCCTCGCGCCAGTCGGCGCTTTGGCGATCGAAGACGGTGGTGCTAGGCAGCGACACCACGCGCGCGGCCACCCCCTGCTCGGCCAGTCGCTGCTGCGCCTGCAGCGCGATCGCCACCTCCGATCCGGTGGCCACCAGCACCACGCGCGCGCCCGGTGCATCGCGCAGCACGTAGCCGCCGCGCGCCATCGCCTCGGCCTGCTCGGGCTGCGTCACCGCCGGCAGGTTTTGGCGCGACAGGCACAGGGCACTGGGGCCGTCGCGCCGCTGCAAGGCCTGGGTCCACGCCACCAGGGTCTCCAGCGCATCGGCCGGGCGCCACACATCCAGGTTCGGAATCAAGCGCAGGCTGGGCACGTGCTCGATCGGCTGGTGGGTAGGCCCGTCCTCGCCCAGGCCAATGGAGTCGTGCGTGAAGACGTGCACCACACGCTGCTTCATCAGCGCCGCCATGCGCACCGCATTGCGGCTGTAGTCGCTGAAGGTCAGGAAGGTGCCACCGTAGGGAATGTAGCCACCGTGCAGCGCGATGCCGTTCATCATCGCCGCCATGCCGAACTCGCGCACGCCGTAGCTCAGGTGGTTGCCCCAGCGGTCGCGTCCAGCGATGGTGCAGCCCTTGAAGTTGGTCAAGTTCGACGCCGTGAGGTCGGCGCTACCGCCAAAGAGCTCGGGCAATGCGGTGGCCAACCGATCGAGCGCCTGTTGGCTGGCTTTGCGCGTGGCCACGGCGTCACGCTGCGCCCCCACTTCCGCCACCCAGGCGGCGACCCGCTCGGCCCAATCGGCCGGTAACTCGCCGGCCCAGCGGCGCTGCAGCTCGGCCGCCTCGCGTGGATAGGCGGTGGCGTAGGCCAGCCAGCGCTGGCGCCATTCGGCCTCGGCCTGCGCGCCGCGCGCACGCGCATCCCAGGCCGCACGCACATCGTCAGGTATTTCGAACGGCGCGTAGGGCCAGTCGAGCGCCGCGCGCGCGGCAGCGAT
>NZ_VJON01000008.1 GCF_007556685.1 Tepidimonas charontis
CGACTGGTACCGCGCCAACCCCATCACCCAGTACGAGGGTTACTGGGCCAGCGTCTTCTACAGCCACCTGGCCGCGCTCGGCTTGGAGCTGATTGCCGAAGACGTCACCAACCACGGCTGCATCGACTTGACCGTCAAACTCCCTGAGCGCATCTATCTGTTCGAGTTCAAGGTGGTGCCCGACCAGGCCGCCGGGCAGGCGCTGGCCCAGCTCAAAGCGCGCAGCTATGCGGATAAGTACCGCGCCGACGGGCGACCGCTGCATCTGGTCGGCATCGAGTTCAGCCGGCAGCAGCGCAATGTGGTGGGGTTCGAGGTGCAGGAAGGCTGAAGCCGCGCCGGCTGCGCCCGCCGTGACCGCTGCTTGTGGCTGTATTCGCGGTTGCTCTGCCGGGCGGGCCGTGGGCCAGACGCCTCTGCACGGGTGAAAAGGCCCCTGTTTGGTCGTCGCTTGGTGCCCCCGGCGAAAGGTGGAAAATGCCTCTCTGCACGGGTAGACGGGTGCCCGCCTGCGCGCCGCCGCACGTGGCGGCGCGGCTCGATGGAGCTCGCGGCGACCACGCGCGAACGTCGCTGCCCCGTGGCCTTCTCAGCCCGAGCGGAGGTGGGGGGCATCGTTACAATCGACGCATGTCCATCGCGGCCTTTCGCTCCTCATTGTCCGGTGTCCACGTCGCGGGCTTTATGCAAGCTGCACTGACCGGTGTGCGGCTGCCTCGGTAGACGCTGCTTTCAGCCGCAACCCATGTCCCGCCTCAACATCACCATCGTCGGTGCCGGCTATGTCGGGCTGGCCAACGCACTGCTGCTGGCGCAACACCACGCCGTCACCGTGGTGGACATCGACCCCGCGCGCGTGGCCGCGCTCAATGCCCGCCGCCCGCCGGTGCACGATGTGCTGGCCGAGCAGTGGCTGCGTGAGCGCACCGACTTGACGCTTGCCGCCACCACCGATGCGGTGCCTGCGCTGTCGGCGGCGGAGCTGGTCGTCATCGCCACGCCCACCGACTACGACCCCGTGACCAACGCCTTCGACACCCGCAGCGTCGAGGGCGTCGTGGCGCAGGCGCTCGCGGCCAATGCGCACGCCACGCTCGTCATCAAATCCACCGTTCCGGTGGGGTTTACGGCGCGGCTGCGCGCCGCGCACGGCACTGACCGCATCGTTTTCTCACCCGAGTTTCTGCGCGAGGGCCAGGCGCTGCACGACAACCTCTACCCCAGTCGCATCGTCGTCGGCGACCGCGGCCCGCGCGGGCAGCAGGTGGCCGCCCTTTTGCGCCAGGGCTGTCTGCGCGTCGATGTGCCGGTGCTGACCACCGATCCCACCGAGGCCGAGGCGATCAAGCTCTTTGCCAACACCTATTTGGCCATGCGGGTGGCGTTTTTCAACGAGCTCGACAGCTACGCCGCCATCCACGGCTTGGACACGCGCCAAATCATCGATGGCGTGTGCCTGGACCCCCGCATCGGCGCCGGCTACAACAACCCGAGCTTTGGCTACGGTGGCTACTGCCTGCCCAAGGATACCAAGCAGCTGCTGGCCAACTATCGCGACGTGCCGCAGAATTTGATTGCGGCCATCGTCCAGGCCAACGCCACGCGCAAGGATTTCATCGCCGAGGACGTCCTGCGCCGGCTGGCGCAGTGTCCGCTGCGCGATCGCCAGCCGCCCACGGTAGGCGTGTACCGCCTGGTGATGAAGCAGGGTTCGGACAATTTTCGCGCCTCGGCCATTCAGGGCGTGATGAAACGTCTCAAGGCCAAGGGGGTGGCGGTGATCGTGTACGAGCCGGCCTACCACGGCGAGCATTTTTTTCACTCGCCGGTGGTGCGCGACCTGGCGGCTTTCAAGGCCCAGGCGGACGTGATTTTGGCCAATCGCCGCGCGCCGGAGCTCGCCGACGTCGCCGACAAGGTGTACACGCGCGATTTGTACGGAGCGGATGCGTGAGGGTATTCATCACCGGCAGTGCCGGCTTCATCGGCTTTCATCTGGCGCGCCTGCTGCTGGAAGAAGGCCACAGCGTCCACGGCTACGACGGCATCACCGACTACTACGACGTGCGCCTGAAGCAGCGCCGCCACGCGCTGCTGCGCCAGTACCCGGCGTTTACCGCCACCGAAGCCATGCTGGAGGACGCCACGGCGCTGCAGACGGCCGCGCGTGCGGCGCAGCCCGATGTCATCGTCCACCTGGCGGCACAAGCCGGGGTGCGCTACAGCCTGCAAAACCCGCGCGCCTACATCGACGCCAACCTGGTGGGCACCTTCAACGTCTTGCAGGTGGCCCAGATGCTGCAGCCGCGCCACCTGCTCATGGCCTCCACCAGCAGCGTCTATGGGGCCAACACCGACATGCCCTTTGGCGAGCAGCAAAAGACCGACCTGCCGCTGACGCTTTACGCCGCCACCAAAAAAGCCAACGAGGCCATGGCGCACGCCTGGGCGCACATCCACGGCGTGCCCACCACGATGTTTCGCTTCTTTACCGTGTACGGCCCCTGGGGGCGGCCAGACATGGCTCTGTTCAAATTTACCCAAGGCATCCTGGCGGGCACGCCCATCGATCTGTACAACCACGGCGACATGCGGCGTGACTTCACCTACGTCGACGACCTGGTGCGCGCCATCCGGCTGCTCATCGACGCCGTGCCGCCCGCGCCCGATCAGCGCCGACCTGAGCAGGGCTGGCAACCCATCGAAGGCGACAGCTTGAGCCCGGTGGCGCCGTGGCGCGTGGTCAACATCGGCAACTCCGAGCCGGTGCGGCTGCTGGACTTCGTCGAGGCCATCGAAGAAGCGCTGGGCAAGCCCGCGCTGCGCAACTGTCTGCCGATGCAAACCGGAGACGTGCCCGCCACCTGGGCCGACTGCACGCTGCTGCAGCGCCTCACCGGTTACCGGCCGCAGACCCCGGTGCGCGAGGGGGTGCGGCGGTTCGTGGCGTGGTATCGGGAATGCTACGAGGCGTCATCGGCGGACGCCTAGGGTCCTTAGTCACGCAAGGCCGCAAACACCCGCTCGGTGATCTTCTCCACCGTGCCCAGCCCGCTGATCGAGCGGTACTTGGGCGCGTTGAGCGGGTCGCGCACTGCCCAGTCGCGGTAGTAATCGACCAGCGGACGGGTTTGGTCGGCGTACACCTGTAGCCGCTTGCGCACGGTCTCTTCCTTGTCGTCGTCGCGCTGGATCAGGTCTTCGCCCGTCACATCGTCCTTGCCCTCGACCTTGGGCGGGTTGTACTTGATGTGGTAGGTGCGACCGGAAGCCGGATGGACACGACGGCCACTCATGCGTTCGATGATGGCTTCGAACGGCACGTCGATTTCCAGTACGTAGTCGATGCGCACACCCGCCTCGCGCATGGCGTCGGCCTGCGGAATGGTGCGCGGAAATCCGTCGAACAAAAAGCCGTTGACGCAGTCGGGCTGGGCGATGCGTTCTTTGACCAGATCGATGATCAGATCATCGCTGACCAGGCCACCCGCTTCCATGACCTGTTTGGCTTGCAGCCCGAGCGGGGTGCCCGCTTTGACGGCGGCGCGCAGCATGTCTCCAGTGGAGATCTGCGGAATGCCGTACTTCTGGCAGATGAACGCGGCTTGCGTGCCTTTGCCAGCGCCCGGAGCGCCCAACAGAATCAGTCTCATGGGTTTCCTTTACGTGTCGCAAACGGTGGGTAGGGTGGCGCAGGGTCGTGCTCTCCTCGGACACCGGACCCAGCCACTGGCGCGGCGGCCAGCGGCCGCAAGAATAGCACGCACTGCCCGACACAGGCTTACATGAGCGGGTATGACGGTGCGGCGGCCCACAGCGCGCGCACGCGCACCAAGTCTTCGGCCGTATCGACGCCTGGGCCGGGAACGTTTGGCGTTACGGTGACTGCGATGCGCTCGCCATGCCACAGCACGCGCAGTTGCTCCAACGATTCGCAGCGCTCCAGCGGGGCAGGTGTCAGGCGCGGAAACTGGCGCAAAAAGCCGGTCCGGTACGCATACAGGCCGATATGACGTAGCGGCCGAGCCCCTGCTGGCCAACTCGTCAGGTCCAGGCTGGCGTCGTGCCGTGGCGCATCGCGCCACCACGGCAAGGGGGCGCGGCTGAAGGTAAGTGCTCGCCCACGACGGTCCAGTACCACCTTGACGACGTTCGGGTTGAACAGGTCGGCGGCCCGTTCGATGGGGTGGGCCGCGGTGGCCATGACGCAGTCGGGATGCTCACCCAGGGTATGCGCGACGCGCTGCACGAGTGCGGGATCGAGCAGCGGCTCATCACCCTGCACATTGACGACCACGGTGTCGTCGGCCCAGCCCAGATGCTCGACCGCTTCGGCCAAGCGGTCGCTGCCGCTGGGGTGGTCGGCACGGGTGAAGACGGCGGCGATCCCGGCGCGTTGGCATACCGCTGCGATCTCGGCATCGTCGGTGGCCACCGTGCAGCTGAGCGCACCGCTGGCACGCGCGCGTTCGGCCACGCGCACGATCATCGGCGCACCGCCAATGTCTAGCAGCGGTTTGTCCGGCAGCCGCGTGGAGGCGCGGCGCGCCGGAATGAGGACGTGAAAAACGCAATCGGTCATGGGCAGGATATCCAGCAAACGCGACGCAACGGGGGGTGGTTTCAGTACAGCATGGTTGCGACACGCTGGCGGCAGCGTGCGTCACCCCGTCTTGACCCGTGCGGCCGCGCCGGATGCGGCGCCACGCCGGGTGGGGCGGCCAGGGTGCCGATGGTGGGGCACGCCCACCGATGCGCGCGCCCCACCGGTGACACCAGGCACGTTAGGGGGTGGAGGCAGGGCGGGGCGGCGCCAACTGGTCCAACTCTTCGTCGCTGAGCGCACGCGCCTCGTGTTCCAGCAGGATGGGAATACCGTCGCGGATGGGGTAGGCGAGCTTGGCGCCGCGCGAGACGAGCTCTTGCGTCTGGCGCGCGTACACCAGTGGCCCTTTGGTCACCGGACAGACGAGCAGGTCGAGCAATTGGCGGTCCATGGCGGTCATGATAGCGCGTGGGCGGCCAGCACGGCATCGACGGCGTCGAACAGGGCGGGGTCGATTTCGAGCCGCAGGGGTACGCGCCACAGCGTCACGCCGGCCGGGGCACGGTGGCGCTGGAGTTTGATCGCATCTTTGTCGGTGCACAGCCATACCCGTGGCGCGTGCGGCCGCTGCGCGGCATGCTGCAGCGCGGCGTGCAGTACGGGGCCACTGGCGTGGTCCGGCAGCGGCACGGTGGCGGTCAGTTGCAAGCCGCGTGCCCGCAACGCATCGAAAAACGCCTGCGGACGGGCAATGCCCGCCAGTGCGCCCACCGGTGTTGCACGCGCAGCCCAGTCGGCCAGCGGTTGCGATTGGCCGTCGGCATCGAAGGCCAGCGCCGACAGGGTACGCTGAGCGCGAAATTCCGGATAGGGGTGGGGGCGCGGTGGGCGCTGCGCAGCGGCGGTGCGCAGCACCAGGAGCCGCTCGTTTCCCCAGGGGGCGGCGGGCCAGGGCTGGCGCAGCGGGCCGGCCGGCAGCAGCCAGCCATTGCCGACATCGCGTTCATCGAAGACGACGATGGTCAGGTCGCGCCCCAGCGCCCAATGCTGCATGCCATCGTCGCTGACCAGCACCTTGACCGTTGGCTGGTGCTGCAGCAATGCACGTGCGGCGGCGGCTCGGTTGCGCCCCACGGCCAGCGCAACGCCCGTGCGCTGCGCTACCAGAGCGGGCTCGTCACCGCACTCGGCAGGGTCGACGGCCTCCCCGCGGCCATGGACGGCGATGCCGTCCCGACTGGCACTGACGCGGCCACCGACCCCGCGCGCGATTACGCCGGGTTGCCAGCCGCGCGCTTGCAGGTGCTGCACCAGGGCGATGAGCGTGGGTGTTTTGCCGGCCCCGCCGACCACCACGTTGCCCACGACGATGACCGGCACCGGCAGCCGTACGCCCCAGGCCTGGTTGCGGCGGGCGCGCCAGTGCCAAGCCGCGGTGCGCACCTGCCAGGCCACACCGTACACCCAGGACAGGGGGCGCAACGCCCAGGCCAGGGCACCGCGCGCCATCCAAGCGGATGGCAAATCGAGTTCGAGCATCAGCGTTTCCCGTCACGCTGGGTCGCAAATGTGATTTGGACCAGCCCAACCTGGCGCGCGGCGTCCATCACATGGATGACCGACTGGTGGCTGGCGGCTGCGTCCGCCTGGATCACGAGGACGGTGTCGCTGTCTCGAGGTGCGCGCGACAGCGCGCCCACCAGGGCCTCGACCCCGTGCTGCTCCAGCAGCCGGTTGTCGACGGCATAGCGGCCGTCAGCGCCGACGCTGACGACGATTTCGCGCGGCGCCTGTGGCGGCTGCTCGGTTTGGGCCAGCGGTAGGTTGACCTGCAAGGCGCTGCTCTGGCTGAACGTAGTCGTCAACATCAAAAAGATCAGGATGACCAGCAAGACGTCGATGAACGGAATCAGGTTGATTTCGGGCTCATCGCGATGGCCGTGCCGAAAACGCATGGGACAGCTCTCCTCGTCGGACGGATGATCGGTGCGTGGGCGCGACGACTGCCCGCAGGCCAAGACCAGGCACCACGGTGGCGCGGCGGGTGTGCCAGCGGCCTTCGCCACGGCCTCATCGGCGCAACGCCAGCAGGTGGTGCAAAAAGGCCTCGGCGGCCACTTCCAATTGCAGCAGCAGTGCGTCTGCGCGGGCGCGGTAATAACGCCAGAAAATGAGGGCCGGCACCGCGATGATGAGACCAAACGCGGTGTTGTACAGGGCCACCGAAATGCCGTGCGCCAGCTGTGCCGGGTTGCCGCCGCCGGGCGTCAGTCCGCCGGGGCCCGCCTGCGAACCGAAAATCTCGATCATCCCGATGACGGTGCCGAGCAACCCCAGCAGCGGGGCGGCGGAAGCCACGGTGCCCAAGGCCCCGAGGTAGCGTTGCAGCTGCGCGGCCGCCAAGCGGCCGGCCGACTCCAGCGCGGCGCGCAGTTCGGCTTCGGTGGCGCGCGGGTTGACCTGCAGCGTGTGCAGGCCAGCCGCCAGCACCGCCCCCAGCAGCGAGTGCTCGGCCAATTGCTCGACGACCGCCGGCGGTGGCACCCCGGCACGCGAGGCCTGCATGGCCTCGTCGAGCAGGCGCGGCGGCACGATGCGCGCGGTACGCAGACTCAGCGCCCGCTCGATGATCAGCGCCAGTCCCACGACCGAGCACACGATCAGGGTCCAAATGGGCCAGCCTGCAGCTTGTATGATGGACAACAACGGCAATACCCCCCGGCGGCCGCGCGGCAAGGCCTGGCCACCCGTTGAATTGCCCCGCATTATGTCCGACCCCGGTGCGCCGGCCCAGCCGATCGGCGTCCGCTGGGGCCAAGCCACTTGCCTGTGCCTGCCCGATGATCGACGATCGTATCGAGGAAGACATCCCTGCCTGGCGCGTCGGGGCGCTGGTCAATGCCGTCGCCGATGCCTTGCGTGTCCGCTTCAACCCGGTGCGTGTGCGCGGCGAGGTGTCGGCGAGCGTGCGTGCGGCCAGCGGCCATCAGTACTTCATCCTCAAAGATGCCGACGGCCAGTTGCGCTGTGCGTGGTTTCGGCGTGCGGCGCAGACGCAAGAGGCGGCCGTGGCGCTGCGCGACGGCTTGCAGGTGGAGGTGTTGGGGCGGGTGGACGTCTACACCGCGCGCGGCGATCTGCAGTTGATCGTCGAGCGCGTCTTGCCACTGGGGCAAGGCAGCCTGTACGAGGAATTCTTGCGCCGCAAGGCGCGCTTGCAAGCCGAGGGGTGGTTCGACGCCGCGCGCAAGCGTGCGCTGCCGCGATACCCGAGCAGCATTGGCGTGGTGACGTCGCTGGACGCGGCCGCCCTGCGTGATGTGGCCACCACGCTGGAGCGGCGCGTGCCGCACCTGCTGGTGTGGGTGTACCCGTCGGCGGTGCAGGGCGCCGAGGCGCCGGCACAACTGTGTGCGGCGTTGCAGCGCGCCTATGCCGACCATCGCGCGCATGGCCGCCCGGCCGTGCTGCTGCTGGTGCGCGGCGGCGGGTCGCTGGAAGATTTGTGGGCCTTCAATGACCCCGAACTGGTGCGCACCATCGCGCAGGCGCCACTGCCCGTGGTCTGCGGCGTGGGGCACGAAACCGACTTCACGCTGGCGGACTTTGCGGCCGATCTGCGCGCGCCCACACCCACCGCGGCGGCCGAGCTGTGCGCCCCCGATGCCGTCACCCTGCACGCCGCGCTGGCACAGGCGCAGCAGCGGTTGCAGAGCGCGCTGCAGCGGCGGCTCGATATCCAGGCACAGCGGCTCGATGGTTTGGCACAACGGCTGGGGCGCCCCTCGGCGCTGACGGCGCGCGAACAACAACGCTTGCTGCGGTTGCACCACCGCCTGAACCAGGGGACGCAGCAAACCCTGGGGCGGCAGGCGCAGCGACTGCAGGGGCTGCAGCACGCCTGGTGGGCTGCAGCACACAGCGACGGCGTGCGTCGGCTGCAGCAGGCGCAGGCGCTGCAGGGGCGCTGGGTACAAGCGGTGCAGGCTGCGACGCAGCGACAGCGCCAGCGGCTCGAGCACTGGCAAACGCAGCTCAGACTGCTGGATCCGGGTCTGGTGCTGCAACGGGGCTACGCTTGGGTGACGACCGCGCATGGCGAGGTGGTGACCTCGGCGGCCCAGGTCGAGGTCGGGCAGACGCTCGGTATTGCCCTGGCCCATGGGGCGCTGGACGTGGATGTGCGCGTCACCCGACCCGAGCCCACACCGCGGGATTGAAACACTGCCATTGTGTCCACCAAGCGCCAACGCAGCGGCTGCGCCAGTCGTCTGCGCGCGGGCGGCGTGCCGCCGACGTCCGGCGGGCCAAGCGGCCCGCTGGCCGGGTGCGACGCCAAAAGGGTCAAGCCGCGCGTGGCTGTGCCGCCGGGGGCCAGCTTGCCTACAATGCGCCCTTATCCCAACGCTAATTCAATCGTTGCCTATCGCGAGGACACACCATGGAACATACCTTGCCACCGCTGCCGTTTGCCATCGACGCGCTGGAGCCTTACTACTCCAAAGAAACCCTCGAATACCACCACGGCAAGCACCACAACGCGTACGTGGTCAACCTGAACAATCTGCAAAAGGGCACCGAGTACGAATCGATGACGCTCGAGGAAATCGTGCGCAAGGCGCCCAACCCCGGCCCGATCTACAACAACGCCGCGCAGGTGTGGAACCACACCTTCTTCTGGAACTGCATGAAACCCAACGGCGGTGGCGAGCCCAGCGGCGCGCTGGCGCAGGCCATCAATGCCAAGTGGGGCAGCTACGCGGCGTTTCGCGACGCGTTCGTCAAGAGCGCGGTCGGCAACTTTGGCTCCGGCTGGACCTGGCTGGTGAAGAAGCCCGATGGCACGGTGGATATCGTCAACATGGGGGCAGCCGGCACCCCCTTGACCACCGCCGACAAAGCCCTGCTGACGGTGGACGTGTGGGAGCACGCCTACTACATCGACTACCGCAACTTGCGTCAGAAGTACGTCGAAACCTTCCTGGACAAACTCGTCAACTGGGAGTTTGCGCAAGCGAACTTTGCCTGATCGGCCAGACCGAGCCCAGTGCCGCCACGTCGATGCGCGTGGTGGCCGTGGCCGGCAGGCCCAGCCGGACCGCCGCATCGGGTGGTACCAGCGGCGTGTTCAGCGGCCGCTGGCCGCAAAGGGGCCGCCGGCCAAGCGAAAACCGGCGCCGATGCCGCGCTGGGCAAACCAGCCTTGGTGCATCTCCAGCACGTAGCGCACCGGCTCGCGCGAGCAGTGACTGGTCTCATCCAGCGGCTGCATGTCGGCTAGGTTGACGATGCGCCCGTCGTCGGCGAGGAATGCTGCGGTCAGCGGCAAAAAGGTATTGTGCATCCAAAAGCATTGCACCGCAGGTCGCTCGAAGATAAACAACATGCCTTCGTGGGGGGGCATCTCGCGCCGCCACATCAGCCCCGTCATGCGCTGCTCATGCGTGCGAGCGACCTGGGCTTCGATGCGGTGCATGCCTGCGCGCAGCTCCACGCGGGGCAAATCGAGCTGGGGGATGCCGGCTGGCTGCGCGTTTGCGCGCAAGGCGGCTACTGCGCCCGCCAGCAGAGCGCAGGCACCCATCGCGGCGGCGGCCACGCGCCGCATGTCCATGCGCCATCGGCGGGCGGCGGCTGGCCGATGTCCAGCGCCTCGGGCTGAGCTCAGGCGTGCACGTCGCACTGGCGACGATGGCTGGAACGACGCCATTCGTGTCAGGTCCGTGGAGGTTTTGTCGATAGAATCGATTGTAGATCCTGCAGCCCAACAGGCGGCGGGACCTCACCCCACACGGAGACCACCGCGTATGTATCAACACATTCAAGTGCCCGCAGACGGCCAAAAAATCACCGTCAACCCCGACATGTCGCTGAACGTGCCGGACCATCCCATCATCCCGTATATCGAGGGGGACGGCACGGGGATCGATATCACCCCGGTCATGATCAAGGTGGTGGACGCGGCAGTGGCCAAGGCCTACGGCGGCCAGCGCAAGATTCACTGGATGGAGGTGTACGCCGGCGAGAAGTCCACCAAAGTCTACGGGCCGGATGTGTGGCTGCCGGAAGAAACCCTGCACGCGCTCAAGGAATACGTGGTCTCGATCAAGGGGCCATTGACGACGCCGGTTGGCGGCGGCATTCGCTCGCTCAACGTGGCGTTGCGCCAAGAGCTCGATCTGTATGTGTGCTTGCGGCCGGTGCGCTACTTCAAAGGGGTGCCCAGCCCGCTGAAGGAGCCTGAGAAGACCGACATGGTCATCTTCCGCGAAAACTCCGAGGACATCTATGCGGGTATCGAATACCCGGCGCAAAGCGAGAAGGCGCGCAAGCTCATCAAATTTCTGCAAGAGGAGCTGGGCGTGACCAAGATCCGCTTCCCCGAGACCAGCGGCATCGGCATCAAGCCGGTCTCGCAGGAAGGCACCGAGCGGCTGGTGCGCAAGGCCATCCAGTACGCCATCGACAACGACAAGCCCAGCGTGACGATCGTGCACAAGGGTAACATCATGAAGTACACCGAGGGCGCCTTCCGTGACTGGGGTTACGCGCTGGCCAAACGGGAGTTCGGCGCGGTGGAAATCGATGGCGGGCCGTGGTGCAAATTCACCAACCCCAAGACCGGCAAGGACATCGTGATCAAGGACTCGATCGCCGATGCGTTCCTGCAGCAAATCCTGCTGCGCCCGGCGGAGTACTCGGTCATTGCCACGCTCAACCTCAACGGCGACTACATCTCCGACGCGCTGGCGGCGCAGGTGGGCGGCATCGGCATCGCCCCCGGCGCCAACCTGTCGGATTCGGTGGCGTGCTTCGAGGCCACGCACGGCACAGCGCCCAAGTACGCCGGTAAGGACTACGTCAACCCGGGCTCGGAGATCCTGTCGGCCGAGATGATGCTGCGCCACATGGGCTGGCGCGAGGCGGCCGACCTCATCATCAGCAGCATGGAAAAGGCCATCCAGAGCAAGAAAGTGACCTACGACTTCGCGCGTCTGATGGAGGGCGCCACGCAGGTCTCCTGCTCGGGCTTCGGCCAGGTCATGATCGACCACATGTAACGCCCTGTGGGCGTGGATGGCCGCGCGGGTCTGCGGGTACGTGGATCGTGTGGTCACGCCGCCCGGCCGTCGCGCGCTGCAGCCGCCTCCTCAGGCGGCTGCAGCGCTTTCAGCGGTGCGGGTGAGGCGACAAACGGCGCAACCGCGCGCCCTGCGGGGACGTCCGATTTATTGCAGAATGTTTGCCATGGCTACGACACCCCGACAACCCGATCTGACGCCGCGCCTGCCAGAGGCGGGCGACGCGGTGGTGGTGGAGCGTCGCCGCCAGCGCGTGCAGCCGCCCAAGATGTATCAGGTCGTTTTGCTCAACGACGACTTCACGCCGATGGAGTTCGTGGTGCGCGTGCTGCAGGAATTTTTCAACAAGGACCGCGAGACGGCCACCCAGATCATGCTCAAGGTGCACGTGCATGGCCGTGGCGTGTGCGGCGTGTACACACGCGACATCGCCACCACGAAGGTCGAGCAGGTGACGCAGGCGGCGCGTGCGGCGGGTCATCCGCTGCAGTGCATCGCCGAGCCCGTTGAATAGCGCCGCATTTGCCCCACATACCCATTGGCGCCGGTATGTCCAACGCGCTACAGTCGAACCCAGAAGTGAAGGAAGTGCCCCATGATTGCCCAGGAACTTGAAGTCAGCTTGCACATGGCCTTTGTCGAGGCCCGGCAGCAGCGGCACGAATTCATCACGGTCGAGCACCTGCTGCTGGCGCTGTTGGACAACCCCAGTGCGGCCGAGGTGCTGCGTGCCTGCAACGCCAATATCGACGACTTGCGCAAGTCGCTGACCACCTTCATTAAGGACAACACGCCGGTCGTGCCGGGCACCGAGGAGGTGGACACGCAGCCGACGCTGGGTTTTCAGCGTGTGATCCAGCGTGCCATCATGCACGTGCAGTCCACCGGCAACGGTAAAAAAGAGGTCACCGGCGCCAACGTGCTGGTGGCCATCTTCGGTGAGAAAGACTCGCACGCGGTGTACTACCTGCACCAGCAGGGCATCACGCGCCTGGACGTGGTCAACTACATCGCGCACGGCATTCGCAAGGGGGATACGCCCGAGCCAGCCAAACCGGCCGAGGGGTCGGCCACCGACGCGGAAGACAGCGGCGAGGCCAAGGGCAGTGAGAAGGCTTCGGTGCTGGAGCAATTCACGCAAAACCTCAACCAGCTCGCGCGCGATGGCAAGATCGATCCGCTCATCGGTCGCGACTACGAGGTCGAGCGCGTGATCCAGATTCTGTGCCGCCGGCGCAAGAACAACCCGCTGCTGGTGGGTGAGGCCGGTGTTGGCAAGACCGCGATCGCCGAAGGGCTGGCGTGGCGTATCGTGCAAAAAGAGGTGCCCGAGGTGTTGGCCGACGCCACCGTGTACGCGCTCGATATGGGGGCGCTGCTGGCTGGCACCAAATACCGTGGCGACTTCGAGCAACGCCTCAAGGGAGTGCTGAAGGCGCTCAAAGACCGGCCGCACGCTATTCTGTTCATCGACGAAATCCACACCCTGATCGGGGCGGGGGCGGCCTCGGGCGGCACGCTCGACGCCTCCAACCTGCTCAAGCCGGCGCTGTCCAGTGGTCAGCTCAAGTGCATCGGCGCCACCACGTTCACCGAGTACCGCGGCATTTTCGAAAAGGACGCGGCGCTGTCGCGGCGCTTCCAGAAGGTGGACGTGGTCGAACCGACGGTGGAGCAGACGGTGGAGATCCTCAAGGGTCTGAAGTCGCGGTTCGAGGCGCACCACAATGTCAAATACGCCGCAGCGGCGCTGCAGGCGGCCGCGGAGCTGTCGGCCAAATACATCAACGACCGCCACTTGCCGGACAAGGCCATCGACGTCATCGACGAAGCCGGCGCGGCACAGCGGGTGGCGCCACCGTCCAAGCGCAAGAAGACCATCGGTAAGGCCGAAATCGAGGAGATCGTGGCCAAGATCGCGCGCATTCCGCCGGCCACCGTCAGCAGCGACGACCGCGGCAAGCTGCAAAACCTGGAGCGCGACCTCAAGGCCGTGGTGTTCGGGCAAGACCAGGCGCTGGAGGTGCTCGCCTCGGCGGTGAAGATGGCCCGCTCGGGCTTGGGCAAGCCCGACAAGCCCATCGGCGCCTTCCTGTTCAGCGGGCCCACCGGCGTGGGCAAAACCGAAGCCGCCAAGCAGCTGGCCTATATCCTCGGCATCGATCTGGTGCGCTTCGACATGTCGGAGTACATGGAGCGCCATGCGGTCAGCCGCCTGATCGGCGCGCCGCCGGGCTACGTCGGCTTCGACCAAGGCGGTCTGCTGACCGAAGCCATTTCGAAGAAGCCGCACTGCGTGCTGCTGCTCGACGAAATCGAGAAGGCGCACCCCGATATCTTCAACGTGCTGCTGCAGGTGATGGACCACGGCACGCTCACCGACAACAACGGGCGCAAGGCCGATTTCCGCAACGTCATCATCATCATGACGACGAATGCGGGGGCCGAGACGATGCAAAAGTCCACCATCGGCTTTACCACGCAGCGTCAGGCGGGCGACGAGATGGCCGACATCAAGCGGCTGTTCACGCCGGAGTTTCGCAACCGGCTCGATGCCATCGTCAGCTTCAAGCCGCTGGACGAGCAGGTCATCTTGCGGGTGGTGGACAAATTCCTGCTGCAGCTGGAGCAGCAGCTCGCCGAGAAAAAGGTGGAGGTCACATTCACCGACGCGCTGCGCAAGTATCTGGCGAAGAAGGGGTTCGATCCGCTGATGGGCGCACGCCCGATGCAGCGCCTGATCCAGGACACCATCCGGCGTGCCCTCGCCGACGAGTTGCTGTTCGGTCGCCTGGTCGACGGCGGGCGCCTGACGGTGGACATCGATACCGCAGTCGAGGGCAAAGAACCGCAGGTCAAGCTCGACATTCAGCCCTTGCCCAAGAAAGACGGGCGACGGGCCGAGCCGGCTGAGCCCGAGGAGGCCACCGCCGAGTCGGAATAGCGGGGGGCCTAGGCAGGGGGCATCCGTCCTCATCGCGGGGCCGGGGTGGGGGCGCCGCCGAAGGGCACCCGAGCGCCTCGGCGTTGCACAGGCGGCGACATCAGCCGCCGTGCGTAGCGGCTGCCTCCGTCGCCAGCAATGCCCGTTTACGTTCCAAGCCCCAGCGGTATCCGGTCAGCCGGCCGTGGGCGGCCACCACACGGTGGCACGGGATCAGCACCGCCAGCGGGTTGGCGGCGCAGGCGCGGGCCACGGCGCGCGCCCCGTGGGGCAGACCCAGTGTGTGCGCCAAAGCGCCGTAGCTCACCGTCTGCCCCGCGGGGATGGCACGCAGCGCGGCCCAGACGCGCTGCTGAAAGGGCGTGCCGATCGGCGCCAGCGGCAGCGGTTGCAGGTGGGCTGTGACCGGGTCGTCCAGCGCTGCCAAGATCGCCGTGAGTAGCGCCGTCGGCGGCCTGCCCTCGCTCGCTTCTGGATGGGGCCGTATCGTCACGGCAGGGGCGCTGTCGGTGAGCGTGACGGGCCCTTTCGCGGTATCACCGAGGAATGTGTCATCGCGCCGAGCGGCGCGATGGGCCGTATCGGCGTCATCGACCAGCCAGACTGTGCGCACGCCATCGGCGTCGCCAGTGATGAGCGCCCAGCCCCAGCGGCAGGGGGCCAGTGCCGTCCAGGTGCGATGAGGTGTCGGTTCTGTCATGACAGAATGTTCCTTTCGGTCGGACGGCCGCCAAGCCGTCCGACAACGCAGCGACGATGCCGCAGTCGTCGGGGGTGAAGGCGACGTCCGGGATACCCATCCGCGATCGACGAACGGTGCGCCCTCGGCGAAATTCCACGCCTTGCGGCACCCATTCCGTCACCGCCGACTACACCGCACTTTACCCGAGCATGAGCCGGTCAGTCGTCGCCGGCCGTCGGACGAAACGCGGGCGGGTCGGCGGCGACGTTCCGCACGGCCTCTGCTGCGCCGTGGCCGATGCGCACGGTGTGCTGGCGCGGCCCAGTGGGACCGGTGCCGGCCACCGACGCCGGGGTCGGCGGCGCTGCCTCTGTGTGCGCCCACGGTCCTGGGGGCAGTGAGCTCGTGCGAGAATGCCGGCGACCATGTCCGCCCATACCTTTTTTTGGCACGATTACGAAACTTTCGGTGCCAATCCACAGTACGATCGTCCGGCGCAGTTTGCCGGCTGGCGCACCGATGCGCAGCTCAACCCGATGGGTGAGCCGGTGGTGTGGTACTGCCAACCCACGCCCGACGTGCTGCCCGACCCAGACAGTTGCCTGATCACCGGCATCACGCCACAGCACTGTCGCGCCCATGGTATTCCCGAGGGGCGATTTGCCGAGGCTATCGCGACCGAACTCGGGCGGCCGGGCACGATCGGTGTGGGCTACAACTCCATCCGTTTCGACGACGAATTCACGCGGCATCTGCTGTGGCGCAACCTGCTCGATCCTTATGCGCGGGAGTGGCGCGACGGCTGCGGGCGCTGGGACCTGCTGGATGTGGTGCGCATGACCTGGGCACTGCGCCCGCAGGGTATGGAGTGGCCGCTCAACGGGGACGGCAGGCCCAGCTTCAAGCTGGAGCATCTGAGCGCGGCCAACGGGCTGCTGCACGAGCAGGCCCACGATGCCTTGAGTGACGTGCGCGCCACCATCGCGCTGGCCCAGCGCATTCGCGCGTGCCAGCCGCGCCTGTTCGATTTCGCCTTCAGCCTGCACCGCAAGGAGCGCGTGCTGCAGGAGCTCGGCTTGCCGGTGCGCGCCGGTGCCCAGCGGCGCTTCGTGCACATCAGCGGCCGCTTCCCGGTGGAGCGCGGCTGCCTGGCGGTGATGTGGCCACTGGCCATGCATCCCACCAACCGCAACGAGCTGCTGGCGTGGGATTTGGCATTCGACCCACGGGAGCTGGCCGAGCTGCGCGCCGAGGAGGTGCGCTACCGGTTGTTCACCCCCCAGGCCAATTTGCCGCCAGGGGTGCAGCGCCTGCCGATCAAGAGCGTTCATCTAAACCGCGCGCCGATGGTGGTGGGCAACGTGGGCGTACTGGAGGGCACACCGACCGAGCGCTTCGGCATCGACTGGGAAGCCATCGAGCGCAATACGGTTCATGCGCACGCGTTGCCCGATTTGAGTGCCCTGTGGGCAGCCGTGTTCGCACGTGACGCGCCGCCGGCGCCACGCGATGTGGACGCCGCGCTGTATGACGGTTTCGTGGGCGACGAGGACCGGCGTCGCTTGGCGCGGCTGCGCATGCTCGACCCCACCGATCCCGCGTGGCGACATGCAGGCTTCGACGACCCTCGTTTGCCCGAGCTGGTGTTTCGTTATCGGGCCCGCAACCACCCGCACAGCCTGCAGGCGAGCGAACGTGCGCGCTGGCAAGCCCACTGCCGCGCCCGTCTGATCGACGGTGCGGGCGGCGGCATGCCGCTGACCGCGTACCGGCAGCGCTTGGACGCCCTGATGACGCAGGCGCAATCGCGCCACGATCACCGAGCGCAAACGATTCTGGCGGCTGTGGCCGACTACGTCGCCGAATTGGAGGTGTCGGTGTGAGCGGCGGCGGTGCCGGCGCCCGCCGAGTCGGAAGGAAAGCACGCGCCGGGCTCATACGCCTGCGCCTGGGCCCACAAGGCGTCCAGATGGGTCTGCCCCGAGCCGCGCAGATAGGCGTCGGCTTGCAGCGCTGACAGTGGGCGCGCCAGGGCGTAGCCTTGCACCGCATCGCAACCCATTGCGTGCAGCAGACGCAGTTGGCGCACGCACTCCACGCCTTCGGCAACGGCCTCGCGGCCCAGACGATGGGCCAGTTCCACGGCCGCCGACACGATGGCGGCATCGTCGTCGTCATCGGCCAAATCGCGCACGAAGGCACGGTCGATCTTGAGGCGATCGATCGGCAAATGTTTGAGGTAGGTGAGTGAGGAGTAGCCGGTGCCGAAGTCATCGATGGCCACCCGCGCCCCCAGCGCGCGCAGGCATTGCAGTTCCGTCTCGGCGCGCTGGGCATCGCGCATCATCACGCTTTCGGTGATTTCGAATTCGATGCCGAGCAGCGGCAATGAGGATTCGGCGGTGGCGGGATCGCCCTGAGCAAAAGCCGCTCGGATGCGTTCGGCCACGCCAGCCCGATCGAATTGCCGCGCCGACAGATTGACGCTGAGCAGCGGCACCCCAAGACCCTGCCGCCGCCACTGCTGGCGCTGGATGGCGACACGTCGGCACACCCACTCCCCCAAGACCTCGATCAGATCACCGGCTTGCTCCGCCACCGGCACGAAGACACCTGGCGACAGCACGCTGCCGTCCGCTTGCGGCCAGCGCAGCAAGGCTTCCAGTCCCACCAACGGTAACCCTGGGCGCACGGCGTGAATCGGCTGAAAGACCAGCTCGAGCGCGTCGGCACCAATGGCCTCGCGCAGGCGGCCCTCGAGTTCGATGCGACGCAGCACCGCTTCGTGCATCGAAGGGGTGTAGTAGCGCCAGCCAGCGCCACCCTCCGCTTTGGCGTGGTGCATCGCGATGTCGGCCAGGCGCAGCAGTTCGCTGGGGTCGTTGGCGTCGCGCGGCGCCAGCGCGATGCCGATCGAGGGAGAGAGATAAGCGTCTTGTGCGCCATCGCCTTGGTCGGCGACGCGATAGGGAGCGCCGAGCGCCTGCACCAGCTATAGTGCAACGCGCGCGGCTTCCTCTTCGCTGCGAAGCCCGGTCAGCGCCACGACGAATTCGTCGCCGCCGATGCGCGCCACCACGTCGCTGCTGCGCAGCCGCTCGCGCAGCCGCCGCGCAGTCTCCACCAAGACCGCGTCGCCGGCCTCGTGGCCGAGCGAGTCGTTGACGGTCTTGAAACGATCCAGATCGATGAACAGCAACGCCAGCGGCCGCGCATCGCGCGTGGCAGCCGCCAGCGCTTGCTGTAGCGCCCAGGGTAGGGCATGGCGGTTGATGAGTCCGGTCAGGGCATCGGTGTTGGCGAGTCGCTCCATCGCGGCACGCGCCTGGTGGCGCTCGGTCACGTCGGCGTAGACGGTGACGAAGCCGCCCGTGGCCAAAGGCTGACCCCGAATGTGCAAAACGCGCCCGTTGGGCCGTACGCGCTCGAACTCGTGCGGCTCGAAGCGCAGCGCGCGGCTGCGCATTTCTTCCAGCATGCCTTCAGGGTCATCGGTGGGGCCGTATTCGCCGCGCTCGATGTTGAAGCGCAGGATGTCCACCAGCGTCACCCCGGGTTGTTCGAACAGGGCGCGCGGCAGCTCCAGCAATTCGAGTAGCCGCTCGTTCCAGACCTGCAGGCGCAACGCACCATCGACCATCGATACGCCAACCGGAATGTTGGCCACCAGGGTGCGCAGGATATCGAGCGCCTGCGCCAAGCGTTCGCGTTCGACCTTTTGCTCCGTGATGTCGGTGTAGGTGGTGACGAAGCCAACGACTTCGCCATCGCGCACGATGGGCTCGCCAATCACTAGGTGCGTGCGGCCGTTGGGCCGAGTACGCTCCAGGCGGTGAGGACGGAATTGCAATGCCAACGCGCGGCGCTCGGCCACCAGCTGCTGCGGGTCACCCGGCCCATATTCGCCACGGGTTGCCGGCACCCGAATGAGATCGTCGAAGTCGACGCCCTCGTACAGCAGCTCCGGTGGCAGATCCAGCACCTGTCCGAACTGGGGGTTCCAGACACGCAGTTTGAGTGCGCGGTCGAGCACGCTTAGGCCCATCGGCAAATGGTGCACGATGGCCTCCAGATAGGCACTGCGTTCACGCAGGGCGTTTTGCAACTGCACGCGCTCGGTGATGTCGATATTGACACCATAGGCCAAGCGTTGTCCCGAGGCGGGCTCGCGCGTGACGGCGATGCGCAACATGTGGTGGGTGATCCGCCCGTCGGGGTGTTGGATGCGGTAGCCGGCTTCACCGCCGCCGCGCGCATAGGCGTCCTCAAGCATCTGGTTTATCCGCGCGCGGTCTTCCGGCACGAGTTGACGCAACGATCGCGCGCGCTCCGCCGGTTCGTCGGGGCCGACGCCGTGCATGCGCCGAAAAACGTCGGACCACCACAGCTCCTGGGTGTCGAGGTTGCGGCGCCAATGCGCAATGCCGAGCTGATCGAACAGCTGCGACACCCAGCGCTGTTCTTCGCGTAACAAGCGACGCGTCGCGCGCAAGCGCCACATCAGCCCCCCGCATACGATGGCGAGGACCGCGGCCAACCCGTAGCCCACGCCCGCGAAGTCGCTCGGTGTCACTTCGTGTCTCCTCTGCGTTGGCCCGCCAGTATAGGCTGCCGCGTTCCCTGCGGCGATGCGCGCAAACCCGCAGGCGGCTGCGCAGGCGTGCGGGCCATCCTCGATGCGATGGCCGCGTCTGGCACCCGGCATGAGACGACGCTCATCGCCGGGCGACGGCGGCGCATGCCCAACGGTTCGGCAGAAACAGGGCGCGCGACGCCCGTCCCCACCCGTCACGCGTGGGCGGTCAGCGGCGGGGACGACTGCGCGTGCCGCCCAGCAGTCCCCCGAGCAGTCCACGCACCAGCTCACGCCCGATTTGTGTGCCCACTTGCCGCACCACGGTCTTGGCCACGGTCTGCACCAGACCGTCGGTATGGCCGCCACGCGGTCCGCTGCGCCCGAACAACAGCTCGCCGACGCGATCGGTCAAGCCGCCGGAGCCCGTCGCCACAGCATCGCCTCCTGGGCCGCCAGCCGCCCTTGCCGCTGGGGCCTCTGCTGCATGCTGCGCGCGCAGCCGCTCATAGGCGCTTTCGCGGTCCAGGGTTTGCTCGTAGACCCCGGCCACCAAGGACCGTTGGCGCAATTCGGCCCGTTCGGCCTCGGTGGCAGGACCGATGCGGCTGGCCGGGGGCACGATCCACACGCGCTCGGTCTCGGTCGGACGGCCCTTGGCGTCGAGCAGGCTGACCAGCGCTTCGCCCACCGCGAGTTCGGTGATGGCGCGCTCCACATCCAGCCCCGCCTTGGGACGCATGGTCTGGGCAGCGGCGCGCACCGCCTTTTGGTCGCGCGGTGTGAAGGCGCGCAACGCATGTTGCACCCGATTGCCCAGTTGCCCGAGCACGGTATCGGGCACGTCGAGGGGGTTTTGCGTCACGAAATACACGCCCACCCCTTTGGAGCGGATCAGCCGCACCACCTGCTCGACGCGCTCGAGCAGCACTTTGGGGGCGTCGGCGAACAGCAGGTGCGCTTCGTCGAAGAAGAATACCAGGCGCGGTTTGTCGGGGTCGCCGATTTCGGGCAAGCGCTCGAACAGCTCCGACAGCAACCACAGCAGCACGGTGCCGTACAGGCGCGGCGCATGCAGCAGCCGCTCGGCCGCCAGAATATTGACCACGCCCTGGCCATCGACGGTCTGCATCAGGTCATCGACGTCGAGCATGGGCTCGCCGAAGAAACGTTCGGCGCCCTGCTGTTCCAGGGCCAGTAGCGCTCGCTGGATGGCGCCAATGCTGGCGGCGCTGATCGTGCCGTATTGGGTGGTGTAGGTGCGGGCGTTGTCGCCCAGGTGTTGCAGCAGGGCGCGCAAATCTTTCAGATCGAGCAGCAGCAAGCCCTGGTCGTCGGCGATGCGAAACGCCAGCGTCAGCACGCCGGTTTGCACGTCATTGAGGTCGAGCAGCCGCGCCAGCAGCAGCGGCCCCATATCCGATACCGTGGCGCGCAGCGGATGGCCGCGCTCGCCAAAGACGTCCCACAGCGTCACCGGGCAAGCGGCGGGGGTGGGCGGCGTGATGCCGCGCTCGGCCAGCACCTGGGCCAGCTTGCCCTCGATGTGCCCCGGCTGGCTGATACCCGTGAGGTCGCCTTTGACGTCGGCCAGAAACACCGGCACGCCGTGGCGCGAGAAGCCCTCGGCCAAGGTCTGCAGCGTGACCGTCTTGCCGGTTCCGGTGGCGCCGGTGATCAGGCCGTGGCGGTTGGCCTTGTCCAGCCGCAGCACGCATTCCGTGGCCCCGTGGCGGCCAACGAGTAGGGTCGGTTCGCTGTGCATGGTGGTGATTTCTTCTTCGGTGGCAGCAAGCCCCGGCGCTAAAATCGCCGGTTACCCATCGGGTCGGTGTGCCCGATTATCGCCACGAAACGAGTGAGGTTTGCATGGCAGGACATTCGAAGTGGGCCAACATCCAGCACCGCAAGGCGCGTCAAGACGAGAAGCGCCAGCGCATCTGGACCCGGGTGGTGCGCGAAATCATGATCGCGGCGCGGCAGGGCGGAGGCGACCCGGCGGCCAATCCGCGCCTGCGTCTGGCCATCGAAAAGGCCAAGGCGGCCAACATGCCGGCCGACACCATCAAGCGCAACATCGACAAGGCCACCGGTAACCTCGAAGGCGTGGCCTACGAGGAAGTGCGCTATGAGGGCTACGGTATCGGCGGCGCGGCGGTGATCGTGGACTGCATGACCGACAACCGAGTGCGCACGGTGGCCGAGGTGCGGCACGCGTTTTCCAAGCACGGCGGCAACCTGGGCACCGAGGGTTCGGTGGCGTTTCAATTTCAACACTGCGGGCAAATCGTGTTCGAGCCGGGTACGTCCGAGGACAACGTGATGGAGGTGGCATTGGAGGCCGGCGCCGAGGATGTGCTGACGCAGGAGGACGGCTCGATCGAGGTGCTGACCGCCCCGGCGAACTTCGAGCAGGTGCGCGATGCACTGCAGGCGGCGGGCCTGCAGCCGGCGATGGCCGAGGTCACCTGGCGCCCGACCAACACCGTGACGCTACACGGTGAGGACGCGCAGCGCATGCAAAAGCTGCTCGACGCGCTGGAGGACCTGGACGACGTGCAGGACGTGTTTCACAACGCGGAGCTGGACGCATGAACGAGCGCATCCGCGTGCTGGTGGTGGGCGGCGGCGGCCGGGAGCACGCACTGGCTTGGAAGCTGAAGCAGTCCCCGTGGGCGGCGCAGGTGTTTGTGGCGCCCGGCAATGGCGGCACCGCGCTCGATCCCGAGCTGACCAATGTGCCGATCAGCGACGTGCTCGCGCTGCGCGACTGGGCGCTGGCCCATGACATCGGCCTGACGGTGGTCGGCCCCGAGGCACCGCTGGCCGCTGGTATCGTCGATGTCTTTCGCGCCGCGGGCCTGCGCATCTTCGGGCCGACGCGAGCGGCGGCCCAGCTGGAGAGCTCCAAGGCCTTCGCCAAAGCCTTCATGCAGCGTCATGGCATTCCCACCGCGGCGCATGAGACGTTTGCCGACGCGGCTGCGGCCCATGCGTACGTCGAGCGCATGGGCGCCCCGATCGTCGTCAAGGCCGACGGTCTGGCGGCAGGCAAAGGGGTCGTGGTGGCCATGAGCGTGGCCGAAGCCCACGCCGCCATCGACGACATGCTGCTGGACAACCGCCTGGGTGTGCAGCACAACGCCGACGGCGCGCGGGTCGTCATCGAGCAATATTTGGACGGGGAGGAGGCCAGCTTCATCGTATTGGTCGATGGCGAGCACGTGCTGCCACTGGCCACCAGCCAGGACCACAAACGCCTGCTCGACGGTGACGCCGGCCCCAACACCGGCGGCATGGGAGCGTACTCGCCCGCCCCCGTGGTGACCCCCGCCGTGCACGAGCGCGTGCTGCGCGACATCATCGAGCCCACCGTGCGCGCCATGGCAGCCGAAGGGCACCCCTACACTGGCTTTTTGTATGCGGGGCTGATGATCGCCCCCGACGGCACGCCGCGCACACTGGAGTTCAACTGCCGTATGGGCGACCCGGAGACGCAACCCATCCTGATGCGTCTGCGCTCCGATCTGCTGGAGGTGCTGTGGGCTGCCACCGAAGGGCGCCTGGACCGCGTCACGCTGGCGTGGGACCCGCGGGTGGCGCTGGGTGTGGTGGTGGCCGCGCACGGCTACCCGCAGGCGCCGCGCAAGGGCGATCCCATTGCCGCGTTGCCGCCGCAGGCACCGGATGCCGTGGTGTTTCATGCGGGCACCGCACTGCAGGAGGATGGGCGATTGGTGACGGCGGGTGGGCGTGTGCTGTGCGCCACCGCGTTGGGGGCGGATGTCGCCAGCGCACGGGCGCGCGCCTACGCTCTGGTGCAAGGCGTACACTTCGAGGGCATGCAGTACCGGCGCGATATCGGCCACCGCGCGTTGGCGCGCGACGTGGCTGCCGAGGAGACCCGATGAGCACCGACCCCGTCAGCCTGATGCGCGAATACCTGCTCGGGCTGCAGCAGCGCATCACCAGCGCCATCGCCGAGATCGATGGCCATTCCTTTCGCTCCGACGCCTGGGAGAAGGCGCCCGGCGAGCCGCTGCAGGGCGCGGGGGTGACGCAGATACTGGAAGACGGCGCCGTCTTCGAGCGCGCTGGCTGTGGCTTTTCGCATGTCAGCGGATCGAGACTGCCGCCGTCGGCCACGCAGCATCGGCCCGAGCTGGCCGGCGCGCCGTTCGAGGCGCTGGGGGTGTCGCTGGTCTTTCATCCGCGCAATCCCTATGTGCCCACGGTGCACATGAACGTGCGCATGATCAGCGCCCGCCCCGCCCACGGCGAGGCGGTGAGCTGGTTCGGCGGTGGCATGGACTTGACGCCGTACTACGGCTTCGAAGAGGATGCCGTGCATTTTCACCGCACCTGCGCGCAGGTGCTGGCGCCCTTTGGGGCCGACAAATACCCGCGCTTCAAAGCCTGGTGCGACGACTACTTTTGTCTGCGTCACCGTGGTGAGCAGCGCGGCATCGGCGGTATCTTCTACGACGACCTGTCGGAACTGGGGTTCGACGGCGGATTCGCGCTGACGCGCGCCGTTGGCGACGCTTTCCTGCACGCCTATTTGCCGATCGTGTACCGACGCAAGGACACGCCGTGGGGCGAGCGCGAGCGGCAACATCAACTGCTGCGCCGCGGGCGCTATGTCGAATTCAACCTGGTGTGGGACCGCGGCACGCACTTCGGCCTGCAGTCCGGTGGGCGGGCCGAGTCGATTCTGATGTCGATGCCGCCGCTGGTGCGTTGGGCCTACGACGAGCGGCCGGCGCCGGGCACGCCCGAGCACCGCTTGCTGACCGAGTTTCTGGTGCGCCGAGACTGGCTGTGAGCGCGCCGCAGGCGTTGCCCCCGCGGCGCGTCGGCGTCTTCGGTGGCGCGTTCGATCCGCCGCACAACGCCCACCGGGCACTGGCCGAGACGGCCATACGGCTCCTCCCCTTGGATCGCCTGCACATCGTGCCCACCGGGCAGGCCTGGCACAAAGCGCGGGTCTTGAGCCCGACCGTGCATCGCGTCGCTCTGTGCCGGCTGGCGTTTGGCGACCTACCGGGCGTGGTGATCGATACGCGCGAGATCGAGCGCCCAGGTCCCTCCTATACGGTCGATACCTTGAGCGAATTGCGCGCCCTGTACCCTCAGGCGCAACTGTTTTTACTGCTCGGAGCCGATCAGTGGGCGGCTTTTCGCACCTGGCGCCGCTGGCCCGATATCCTGTCGCTGGCCACCGTGGCGGTGGCAGCACGCCCGCCCACCGATGGTGCGCCGCCCGCGCCAGCTACCCCCGACGATTTGCCCTGTCTGCGCTTGCCGCTGCCGCCGATGGACCTCAGCGCCACCGCCGTGCGCGCCACCTGGCTGCGTGATCCGGCGCAGGCCGCGCGCCTGGTGCCGCCGGCGGTGGCGCGGTATATTTCCACCCATGGGCTGTACCAGATGCCATCTGGTGACGACCCTCCATCCTCCGTACATCCATGACCGAGACTGCCGCGCAACGCCTCATTCGCAAATTGCAACGGGCCATCGTCGATGGCCTGGAGGACGTCAAAGCCCAAGACATCCAGGTGTTCAACACCGAGGCGCTGACGCCGCTGTTCGAGCGCGTCATCATCGCCAGCGGCACCTCCAATCGCCAGACCAAGGCGTTGGCCGCCAGTGTGCGCGACAAGGTGGCGGAAGCCGGTTTTGCCAAGCCTCGGGTCGAAGGCGAAGACAACGGTGAGTGGATCATCGTCGATTGCGGCGCGGCGGTCGTGCACGTGATGCAGCCGGCCATCCGTCAGTACTATCGCTTGGAGGAAATCTGGGGCGGCAAGCCGGTGCGGCTGCGCAAGGCGGCGTCCGGGCGCGGGCAGGCTGCTGCGCGCGCGGGCACTGCAGCGTCGCCGGCTCGCTCGCCGGCTGCCGCATCCCGCCGCGCGGCTCGCGCTGCCGACGCATGAGGTGGCACCTGTTGGCCGTCGGGCAGCGGCTGCCCGATTGGGCCGAGGCCGCGTATCAGGATTACGCCAAGCGCTTTCCGCCTGAGGCACGCGTACAGTTGCGCACCGTCAAGGCCGAGCCACGCAGCGGTGGCAAGAGCGCGGCGGCGATCATGGCGGCCGAAGCCCAACGCCTGCAAGCCGCCGCCCCGAAAGGGGCGCGCTGGGTGGTGCTGGACGAGCGTGGGCAGCGCTGCACCACTGTCGAACTGGCCGAGCGGCTGCAGCAGTGGCAGCGCGATGGCATCGATGTCGCGTTCGTCATCGGCGGGGCCGATGGCCTCGATCCGTCGCTGCGTGCGGCGGCCTTCGCCACCTTGCGTCTGTCGGATTTGACGCTGCCGCATGCGCTGGCGCGGGTGCTGTTGATCGAGCAGCTCTATCGCGCCTGGTCCATCCTGCAGGGGCATCCGTATCACCGGGATTGAACATGGCAGCGTTGACACCGACGACCAACGAACCGGCCCGTACCACGCACACCGCTGCGCCTGCCGTGCCCGCCGATGGCCGTCCGTGGGTGTACCTGGCGTCGCAGAGTCCACGCCGGCGCGATTTGCTGCTGCAGTGGGGGGTGACGCCGGTGCCCCTGCCGCCGGACCCGGAGGAGGACGCCGAGGCACTGGAGGCGGTGCAGCCCGGCGAAGCCCCGGCTGCTTACGTGCGCCGGGTGACGCGGGCCAAGCTGCGTGCGGCGCAGCAGCGCCTGCGCCGACGCGGCTGGCCGCCCGGCGTGGTGCTGTGCGCCGACACCACCGTGGCGCTGTATGGGGCCATTTTGGGCAAGCCAGCCGATGCGGCCGAGGCGGCGCAGATGCTGCGGCGCTTGTCGGGCCGCGTGCACCACGTACTCACCGCGGTCGCGGTGGCCAGTCCGCTGGGGCAGTGGCGCGCGCTGAGCCGCTCGCGCGTGTGGTTCGCCGACCTCAGCGAAGCCGACATCGCGGCCTATGTCGCATCGGGCGAACCGATGGGCAAAGCCGGCGCCTACGCCATCCAAGGGCGGGCGGCGCTGTGGGTGCGCCGCATCAGCGGCAGTCACAGCGGCATCGTGGGCCTGCCGGCGTTCGAGACCGGCGCCTTGCTGCGTCGCGCCGGTGTGGCGCTGCGATAAGCTTGCCCCCACCATGGTCCCACACGACATCCTCATCAACTGGACGCCGCAAGAGACGCGGGTCGCCATCATCGAGCAAGGCGCCGTACAGGAGGTGTTGTTGGAGCGCGCCTTGGAGCGCGGCTTGGTCGGCAACATCTACCTGGGGCGCGTGCAGCGCGTCTTGCCCGGTATGCAGTCGGCCTTCATCGACATCGGGCTGGAGCGCACCGCGTTTCTGCACGTGGCCGACTTGATGCCGCAGATCGCCGCGCGTCACGCCGCCGGCCGCGAGGCGGAGGCGACGCCGCCGATCGAGCGCCAGGTGTTCGAAGGCCAATCGATTCTGGTGCAGGTACTCAAGGATCCGATCGGCTCCAAAGGCGCGCGTCTGACCGCCCAGATCAGCATCGCCGGGCGCTTGCTGGTTTTTTTGCCGCAGGACGATCACATCGGCGTGTCGCAAAAAATTCCGCACGCCCAGCGTGAAGAACTGCGCCAGCGTCTGCAGCGGCTGGCCGGTGAAGGTGGCGGCGGTTTCATTTTGCGCACCAACGCCGAAGACGCCAGCGACGACGAGCTGCGCGAGGACATCGCCTACCTGCGCAAGACCTGGGCGCACATTCGCGCGCGTGCGCTGCATGAGCCGCCGCCAGCGCTGCTGTACGAGGAGCTGAATCTGGCCCAGCGTGTGTTGCGCGACTTGGCGGGGCCGTTGACGCGCAGCATCCAGATCGACGCGCGTGAGCAATTCGTGGCGCTGCAGGCCTTCGCCCAGGAGTACACCCCGCAGGTGCTGGAGCGCCTGACGCTGTACCGCGGCGAGCGTCCGATCTTCGAGTCCTACCATGTGGACGAGGAAATCCAGCGTGCGCTGGGGCGGCGGGTGGAGCTGAAGTCCGGCGGCTACTTGGTCATCGACCAGACCGAGGCGCTGACCACCATCGACGTCAACACCGGGGCATTCGTCGGTGCGCGCAATTTCGACGATACGGTGTTTCGCACCAATCTGGAGGCGGCCCAGGCCATCGCGCGCCAGCTGCGGCTGCGCAACCTGGGCGGCATCGTCGTCATTGACTTCATCGATATGGTGCGTGCCGATCACCGCGAGGCGGTACTGGCCGAGTTGCGCAAACAACTGGCGCGCGACCGCGTCAAGACCATGGTGGGCGGATTTTCTCAGCTGGGGCTGGTGGAGATGACGCGCAAACGCACGCGCGAGTCGCTGTCGCAGATGCTCACCGAGCCCTGCGCAGCGTGCCAGGGACGCGGGCGGGTGCGCACCACGCGCACCGTCTGCTACGACATTCTGCGCGAGATTCTGCGTGAAGCGCGCGCCTTCAACCCCCGTGAGTTCCGCATCGTCGCCGCGCCGCAGGTGGTGGAGTGCTTTTTGGACGAAGAAAGCCAGCATCTCGCCGGTCTGTCGGACTTCATCGGCAAGCCGATTTCGCTGCAAAGCGACAGCGCGATGACGCAGGAGCAATACGACATCGTCCTACTGTAGCGCCGCTGCTCATCAGGCTGGTTCGCCATCCTCGGCGGCCGGCTCATCGTCCAACCAGCCCGCGCGTCCGCGTGCGTGCAGCCGCGCATAGACCCCGCCGGCGGCCAGCAGCGTGGCGTGGTCGCCCTGTTCGACCACGCGTCCGTCCTCCAGCACCACGATGCGGTCGGCATGCTCGATGGTGGAGAGCCGATGCGCAATGACGATGGTGGTGCGCCCGCGCATCAAGCGGGCCAAGGCGTCTTGGACCAGCCGCTCCGATTCATTGTCCAGCGCCGAAGTCGCTTCATCCAGGATCAGCACCGGTGCGTCCTTGTAGAGGGCGCGCGCGATGGCCAGCCGCTGACGCTGCCCGCCCGAGAGTTCGGCGGCGTTGTGCCCCACCACCGTGTGCAGGCCCAGCGGCAGTTGCGGCCACCAGTCATCCAGATGGGCTGCGGCCAGGGCGGCGCGCACCCGGTCCTCGTCGGGGCGGTCGTCGCCCAGCGCCACATTGGCCAGCACGGTGTCGTTGAGCATGACCACGTCCTGGCTGACCATCGCGAATTGGCGCCGCAGGCTGCGCAAATCCCAGTTGCGCACATCCACGCCGTCGAGCTCCACACGCCCACGAGCCGCGTCGACGAAGCGCGGCAGTAGGTTGACCAGGGTTGTCTTGCCCGAACCCGACGGCCCCACCAACGCCACGTGCTCGCCGGGCGCGATCTCCAGCGTGACGCCGCGCAAGGCGTTGCCGTGGCGCCCTCGGTAGCGCACCCACACATGGTGCAACGCCAGGTGGCCGCGCGCGCGACCGGGCGCATGCGTGCCGCTGCTTTGCGCCGGCGTGCCTTCGATCAGCTCCAGACCGCGCTCCAGCGCCGCCAGCCCACGCGTGATCGGGGTGGCGATATCGGCCAGTTGGCGAATCGGCGTCACCAGCATCAGCATGCCGGTGACGAAGCCGACGAAGCCGCCCACCGACACCCCACCGCTGGCCTGGTGCAGCGCCACCATCACCACGGCGGACAGGGCAATGGCCGCCAGAATCTGCGTCAGCGGCGTCATCGCGGCTGCCGCTACCGTGCTGCGCAGCGCCAGCCCGCGCAGCGTTCGGTTCAGATCGGCAAAGCGCCGCTGCTGTTGCCCCTGGGCGTCGTGCAGGCGCACCAGCCGGTGCGCCAACACATTCTCCTCCACCACGTAGGCCAGGGCGTCGGTGGCATGCTGGCTGCGCCGCGTCACCTGGTACAGGCGGCGCGACAAGGCCTTCATGCCCCACGACAGCGGCGGAAAGATGGCCACGGCGATGAGCGTCAGCTGCCAGTTCAGCCACAGCAGATACACCAGCAGCGCCGCGATCGTCAACACCGTGCGCGCCAGCGTCAGCAACGCCTCCACCAGCTGCACGGCCCCGTTTTGCACCTCATAGACCAGGGTATTGGAGAGGCGGCTCGCGTTTTGCTGCTGAAACAGTGCCAGATCCGCCGCACCCAAGCGTTCGAACATCGCCTGCCGCAGCGCCAGCATACCGCCGTTGGCGGTGTAGGCCAAGCCGTAGCGGGCGACGAAGGTCGCCAGCCCGCGTACCAAAAACAACCCGATCAGTGCCACCGGCACCATCCACAGCGGCAGCGCGCCGGCAACGAAGCCTTCGTCGAGCAGGCGCTGCAGCAAGGCCGGAATGGCGGGCTCGGTGAGCGCGGCCAGCAATGTCCCCAGGGCGGCAAAGCCCAGCCCGGCGCGCGCCGGACGAAAGTAGGGCCACAGGCGCCGCATGCGTGCCCAGACGGTGGGCGCGGCGGCGCCGGCGGGCGAGGGAGCAGGGGGCGGTGCGGTCAAGGCAGGTCGGCAGGGGCGAAAGCGGTGGTGGCCAGGCGGATGGACGAGCACCGAGTCCGACGAAACGAACACGTCCCCGCGCTAACGCCACAAGCGGCGAAGAACTTTTGTAGCCGAGGCGAACCACATGGGAATATGAGCATCGGCATCCGCTATTATCGGCGCGCAAGCGCCATGTGGTCGCGGGGCTGTTATGTTTCCCGCCGCGGGTGCCGCCATCGTGCCCAGCCGCAGGCGTTGCCGACGCGGGTCGACCACGGCGTGAGTGCAGTGGACATCGCGGTGGCGCCCGTACCCCGGCGGTGTGTGCGGCGGGTGCCCCTTTGCGTTGATACGACGGCAAACATTCATGAAGGCGATTTTTTCGTTGGGTTGGCAACGCCGGCGCTGGCTGACCGGTGCGGTGGCGGGGGCGGCCAGTGTTTGGAGCCCCCTGTCATGGGCCCAATTCCGCGTCGAGGTCACCGGGGTCGGGGTGGCGCAGATCCCCTTCGCCATCGCGCCGTTTCGTGTCGATGGCGGCGTGCCGCACGACGTGGCAGCCATCGTCGGCGCCGACTTGGTGCGCAGCGGGCAGCTGCGCCAGCTGCCGGGTGGCAGCGCCGTGCTGGACGAGGTGGCCCGCCCCGATCTGACGCCATGGCGTGCGCAGGGCGCCGACGCGCTGCTCACCGGCAGCGTGCGGCGGCTGGCCGATGGGCGCTACGACGTGCGCTTCCGGCTGTGGGATGCCGTGCGCAGCACCGATCTGGGTGGACTCAGCTACCCGGTGGGCGCGGGTGAGCTGCGGCTGGCCGCGCACCGCATTGCCGACTACGTGTACGAAAAGCTGACCGGGGTGCGTGGCGTGTTTTCCACCCGCATCGCCTATGTCACCGCCAGTGGCGAGCGGCATCAGCTCTGGGTGGCCGACGCCGACGGCGAAAACGCCCAAGCCGCGCTCACCAGTCGCGAGCCCATCATCTCGCCGGCCTGGTCACCCACGGGGACGCAACTGGCCTACGTCTCGTTCGAGACGCGCAAGCCCGTCATTTACGTGCACGATCTGGCCACGGGGCGCCGCCGCTTGTTGGCCAGTTTCCGTGGCTCCAACAGCGCGCCGGCGTGGTCGCCCGACGGGCGGCGCTTGTACGCGACGCTGACTCTGGGGGGCAGCTCGCAAATCTACGCGTTGGACGTGGACGGCGGCGCGCCGCAGCGCATCACGCAGACCGGCGGCATCGACACCGAGCCGGCGTTCGCGCCCGATGGCAAAGCCGTCTATTTCGTCAGCGACCGTGGCGGCTCGCCCCAGATCTACCGCATGACGCCCGACGGGCGCGAAGTCACGCGCGTGACCTTCGAAGGCACCTACAATATCTCGCCGGCCGTCAGTCCCGATGGGCGGCAGCTGGCGTACATCGCTCGTATCGGCGACGCGTACCGCTTGCGCCTGCTCGACTTGGCCACCGGCGCCGTGACCTCGTTGACCGAGTCGCAGGCCGACGAAAGCCCCAGCTTCGCGCCCAACGGCCGCCTCATCATCTACGCCACGCGGGTGCAAGGGCGCGAGTCACTGATGACGACCACGCTCGACGGCCGCATCAAAACCCGGCTGGCTGCCACTGGCGTGGTGCGCGAACCCGACTGGGGGCCTTTTGTGGGCTGACGGCACACGCCCCTGTCGCCGCTCGCCCCCGATCTCTATGCCGCCGTTTGGACCGTGTTTCTCCCTTCCCACCCATCCAATCCTTGCACCAACATGAACCGCCATTCGTTTGTCCACCGCGCAGGGCGCGCGGTCGTCGTCTATACTGCCATCGCCGCCGTGCTGGCGGGCTGCTCCAGCGTCAAGCTCGATGAAAGCCAAGCGCCGGTGAGCGAGCGCTCGGCGGTCCCCGTGACCGCGGGCTCCTCGGCGGCCGGCGCCAGCGGCGCTGCGGTGGAAAACCGCACCGTCGTGCCCGTGCAAACGGGGTCGGCCGAGATGGCCCAGCCACCGGCCAACGTCGAGCGTGTCATCTATTTCGATTTCGACTCCTACGTCGTCAAGCCCGAATACGTCGGTACGCTGGAGGCCCACGCGCGCTTTTTGAATGCCGACCGCAGCCGGCGCGTGGTGCTGGAAGGGCACACCGACGAGCGCGGCGGACGTGAATACAACTTGGCACTGGGCCAGAAACGCGCCGAGGCCGTACGCCGCGCGCTGGCGCTGATGGGCGTGCAGGAAGCGCAGATGGAGGCGGTCAGCTTCGGCAAGGAAAAGCCGGCCGTGGCGGGCAGCGGTGAGGAAGTGTGGGCGCGCAATCGCCGTGTCGAGTTGACCTACCGTTGAGGCGGGATCACGTCATGCAGCCCCGGTTCGTTCGCATGGGACCGCCGCGCGGCGCCGCGGTGCAGGCCCTGGTTTGGGCGCGGCGCATCGCGCCCGCCTTGCTGGCAGCGGCGCTCGGGGTCGGCGCGCCCGCGCACGCCTTCTTCAGCGACGATGATGCGCGGCGAGCCATTTTGGATTTGCGCGCCCGCGTCGAGGCGCAACGCCAGACCATCGAGGCACAGCAGCAAGCGCTGCAGACGCTGCAGCGCCAGTTGGCCGAGGTGGAAAGCGGCGGCGACAGCGCGCGCCGTGGTGTTGTCGATCTGCTGGGCCAGATCGAGGCGCTGCGCCGCGAGCTGGCGCAGTTGCGCGGTGAGCAGGAACGCCTGGCGCGCGAGGTGGCCGATGCGCAGCGCCAGCAGCGTGATGCCTGGGCGGCGCTGGAAGAACGCCTGCGCGCACTCGAACCCCTGAAAGTGACGGTGGAGGGGCAGGAGTTTCTCGCCCGTCCCGAAGAAAAGGCGGCGTTCGACGAAGCGATGGCGGCGCTGCGCGCCTCCGACTTCGCGCGCGCTGCTGCGCTGTACGGGCAATTGTTGCAGCGCTTTCCCGCCAGTGGTTACGCGCCACTGGCGCTGTACTGGCAAGGCAATGCACGCTATGCACAACGCGAGTATGCGCAGGCCATCGAGAGCTATCAGCAACTGCTCGAGCGCTACCCGCGCCATGCGCGTGCGCCCGAGGCGCTGTTGGCGATCGCCAGTTGCCAATTGGAATTGAAGAACGTCAAAGCCGCACGGGCGACTTGGCAGGCGGTCGTGCAGCGGTACCCCGAATCGGAAGCGGCTGCCGCAGCACGTGAACGCCTGGCGCGCGTGCGCTGAAGTGGGGCGCACACGGCGCCACGGCGCACCGTAGAATTCCGGCCTCACTTGCGTCGTCTGCCGGCGCTGCGTCCGGGACGAGTGCCGATGCCTGCCATGAATCCTTCCGACTTCCAATCCCTCTACACCACCGTCTTATGGGCGGCGTTTGCCGTCTCGGCCGTCTTCGGGGCGATTGCACATCGCACCCATTTCTGCACCATGGGGGCGCTCAGCGACATCGTCAACATGGGCGACTGGACGCGTATGCGTATGTGGGTGTTGGCCATGGGCGTAGCCATGGTGGGTTTTCACGCCATGGTCGGGGTGGGCTGGATCGATCCCACCCAAACCATCTATTTCAGCGGGCGGGTGATTTGGCTGTCGGCGTTGCTGGGCGGCGCGTTGTTCGGCTTTGGCATGGTGCTGGGCTCGGGTTGCGGTAGCAAGACGCTGGTGCGCATCGGTGGCGGGAGTCTGAAGAGCCTGGTGGTGTTTTTCGTGATGGGGGTGGCGTCGTTTGCCACCTTGCGTGGCATCACGGCCGTGCTGCGTGATGCCACGGTCGATCGCGTCGCCTTTCAGATGGAGCCGGGCAGCCCGTTGCCGATGTGGCTCGCGGCTCGACTCGGTTGGGGGGACGGCGCGGTGGCGTTCATCGGTATCGCAGTCGGAGCGCTGCTCATCGCCTGGGCGCTGGCCGACCGCGAGGTGCGCCGCTCCACCAACGCGTGGTTGGGGGGCGCTGGTATCGGCGCCACGGTACTGGGCATGTGGTGGGTCTCCGGTCATTTGGGCTTCGTGCCAGAGCATCCCCAGACGTTGGAAGCGGTGTACGTGGCCACCCAAAGCGGGCGCATGGAGGCCTTGACCTTCACCGCCCCCATGGCCTACACGCTCGACTGGCTCATTTATTTCAGCGACAAGAACAAGATCTTGACGCTGGGCGTGGCATCGGTCGTAGGTGTGGTGGCAGGGGCGGCTGTCCACGCGCTGGCCACGCGCAGCTTTCGCTGGGAGGGTTTTGCGGGCACGCGCGATACGGCCTTGCACCTGGTGGGTGCGGTCTGCATGGGCATCGGTGGTGTCACGGCCATGGGATGCACCATCGGTCAGGGTCTGTCGGGGGTGTCCACGCTCAGTTTGACCAGCCTGCTCGCCTTGGCGGGCATCGTGGCTGGCGCGTGGGCTGGTTTTCGCTTTCAGCTCTGGCTGCTGGAGCGCGACGGGTGAGTGTCGAGACGGTCGCCGCTGGCCCCGACCTCGAACGCCGCTTTGGCGGCATCGCCCGGCTCTACGGTGAGGCAGGCGCGGCGCGGCTGCGGGCTGCACATGTCGTCGTGGTCGGCATCGGTGGCGTCGGCTCGTGGGCGGTCGAGGCGCTGGCACGCAGTGGCGTGGGGCGGCTGACGCTGATCGATCTCGATCACATCGCCGAGTCCAACACCAACCGCCAGATCCACGCGCTTGACGGCACCTTCGGTATGGCCAAGGTCGAGGCGATGCGCGCCCGCATCGCCGCCATCCACCCTGGGTGCCGCGTCTTGCCCATCGAGGCCTTCGTGACGCCCGACAATTGGGCCGACTTGCTCGAGCAGGCCCAGCGGACCCAAGGCGTGCACGGGCCGCTGGCGGTGATCGATGCGTGCGACCAAATGGCCGCCAAGACCACCCTGGCGGCATGGGGCCGCAGTGCCCAGGCGGTATTCGTCACGGTGGGCGCGGCCGGCGGCAAACAGCGCGGCGATGCCGTCGAAGTCAGCGACGTGGCCCAAGCCACGCACGACCCGTTGCTGGCGCAGCTGCGTCAGCGCCTGCGCAAGTCGTACGGTGCGCCACGGCAGGGGCCGATCGGCGTCACAGCCGTATTCAGCTGCGAGCCGGTGCGTCCGCCACAAACCTCATGCGCAACCGAAGGGCGCGATACCTCGTTGAACTGTCACGGCTTCGGCTCCAGCGTCGCGGTGACGGCCACCTTCGGGCTGTGCGCCGCAGGTTGGGTGATGCAGACGCTGGCTACCATGGCAGAGCCGCGCACCCATGCCCACAGTTCGTGATGAACGTCAACGAGGCAAATGCGGTGTCTTTTGGTCTATAATGCTAGCTTTACGTGATAAGCGAAACGCGCAAAGCGCTGCCACTTATCGCAGCGTGGGTCGTTAGCTCAGTCGGTAGAGCAGCGGACTTTTAATCCGTTGGTCGCAGGTTCGAATCCTGCACGACCCACCAAGCCAATCAATGCATAGCTGGCCAATTCAAAAGCCGGACGTCAATCCAAAGCGTCCATGTAGCCAGCCAGTTTCAGCCAAACAGTCCGGTAAATGGCTACAGCCGGCGCCAATCAAGGTGCTCCGCGCAGCCGGGCGTGCCGTGCCCGGCGAACTGCGTGGCGAAGGCGCGCCAAGCCATGGGTCAGCTCATTTTCGGATGTTCGGGCTGCTGGGGGCGCTACGGCGCGGTGCCAATGGGTGACGTGGTCGGCCGAGAGTCGGTCTTGCAGCCCCGGATTGGCCGCTGCTCGTTACGTTTCGATGGGCTCCGGGGCATGGCTCATGCCCTGTCGGGCAAGCGTTGTGGCCGCACCCTCTGCCCCCACAACCGGGTGATCACCGCAGCGGTTTGTTGCGGGTCGGCGCTGGTCCAGAACGTGACGTCTGCCGCGGCTGGCCCAGGGGCAGCGTTACCCCGTTCATCGAGCCGGCGTGCCAGCTCCCGTGCCACGGCCGGCGCCGGATCCAGCACGGTGACGCCGGGGCCGGCGACGCGCTCGATCACCGGGCGCAAAAAGGGGTAGTGCGTGCAGCCCAACACCAGCACATCGGCACCCGCCTCACACAGCGGACGCACGTACGCAGCCACTGCGGCTTCGGTTTCCGGGCCGTCCAGTTCGCCGCGCTCGACGCGCTCCACCCAACCCGAACACGCCTGGGCAAGCACCCGTACGTGCGCGGCGTAGGTGGCGATGAGTCGGGCCAGCCCGGGGCTGGCCACTGTGTTGCGGGTGGCCAGCACGCCGACGACGCCGCTGCGTGTGCGCTGCGCGGCGGGTTTGACGGCCGGCTCGATGGCGACGATGGGCCAGCCGGGGTAGCGCGCGCGTAGTGCCTGAATGGACAGGCCGGTGACGGTGTTGCAGGCCACCACGGCGGCCTTGCAGCCCGCGTGCCGAAATTGGTCCAGGATATGTTCAGCGCGCGCCTGCACGACCTGCGGCGGCTTGTCACCGTAGGGGGCATGGCCAGAATCGGCGGCGTAGATCAGCGCTTCGGCTGGCAGCAATCGACGAATCTCGCGCAGCACGGACAGGCCGCCCACCCCCGAATCGAAGACACCGATGGGCGCCAGGCGCGGGTCGGCCGGCAGCCCGGGATACGGGAGGGCTGGTGCGGTCGGAGGTGGGGAGGGGGAAGCCATGCGCGCCGTCCGTGTCAGCCGACATCCGGTTTGCGCCGCCGCCCGGGCAGGCGGCTGCACGGGCTGGCGCACGGCTGTGCGCCGCGAACGCGGTGTCGCTCAGCGGGCCAACGCGGCCTTGACGGCGGCCGAGACTTCAGCCATGTCGGCCTGGCCCGCCAGCTCCGCCTTGGCCAGCGCCATCGCCTTGCCCATGTCCGCCGGCGTGGGCGCACGCCCGAGTTCGGCACTCAAGCGTGCGACGATGGATTGCACGGCGCGGGCGACGCCGGCGGCATCCAGTCGTGCCGGCAGATAGGCCTGCAGGACCTCGACTTCGGCGCGTTCCTTGTCGGCCAAGTCGGTGCGCCCCGCCTGTTCGTAGGCAGCGATGGCGTCGCGGCGCTGTTTGAGCAGCTTGTCTACCACGGCGACGACACCCGCGTCGTCGAGCGTGATGCGTTCGTCCACTTCACGTTGCTTGATGGCGGCCAGCAGAAGGCGAATGGCGCCCAGCCGCGCGCTGTCCTTGGCGCGCATGGCCGCTTTCATGTCGTCGGTGATACGGTCTTTCAAGCCCATGGCGTGTTCCTGCAGGGGGCGAGGGGTTGAAGGATAGCCGATCGGCAATCCCGCGTATGACGAAGACCGGCACGTTGCCACCGTCCCGGCGGCCAAGCAAAAGCAATCAGCCCGCCGGAGCGTCCTCGGGCGGGCTGGTGAATGGCCACCTGGCAGCGCAGGCCAGCCGCAGGCGCGGTGTGTATGCGCGTGCCTGCCGCTGCGCTCGACGGCGTGCTCAGGCCGCTGGGTCAGTACAGCCGCTGGGGCAGTTGTTGCGAGCGCACACGCTTGAGGTGGCGCTTGATGGCGGCGGCCTTTTTGCGCTTGCGCTCGGCGGTGGGCTTTTCATAAAACTCGCGCGCACGCAGTTCGTTGAGCAGGCCGAGTTTTTCGATGGTGCGCTTGAAGCGGCGCAGAGCGACGTCGAAGGGTTCGTTGTCTTTAACGCGGATGGTGGTCATTGGCCAATGGTTTCCAGGATTGCGCCAGGGGTGCGCGCGGGAAGGATGTGAGGCCCGACGCCCACCGCTCTGGCAGGTTCCCCGTCTTCGATGTGAGCATCGGCCGACGGGTCTACGCCAGCAAAGATCTCCATTATAGCGCCAACCATGCCCTTCTGTGTGGCCTCTGCCTGCAAACCGTGCCGGCGCGGGCGTCGCACCGCGGCGTGACATTTTCGGCCCGCCGGCGCCAGCCCGTCGGCGTCGCGTGTCGTCTATGGCATGATGGTTTGTCACCATGCCGTCACGAATTTGAGGAGGGGCGCATGTTCGAATCCGCAGAAATCGAACACCACATCGACCGGGCCACCTACAAAGCCGAGGTCCCGGCTTTGCGCACGGCGCTGTTGCAGGCCCAGTATGCCCTGTTGCAGCAGGCGCAGCGCGCGCTCGTCGTGCTGATCAACGGTGTCGATGGGGCGGGGCGCAGTGAAACCGTCAACACCCTCAATGCGTGGCTGGACCCGCGCCATATTCGCACCGAGGCCTTCGACGTGATGACGGAGGAAGACTATCGGCGGCCGGAAATGTGGCGCTATTGGCAGGTGCTGCCGCCGAAGGGGCAGATGGCCATTTTGTTCGGTTCCTGGTACACCGACCCCATCGTCAGCCGAGTCTATGGACGCGACGATGCCGACCGTTTCGCGCGCCGACTGGAGCGTATCCGGCATTTCGAGCGCATGCTGGTGGCCGAGGGTGTGGTGTTGGTCAAATTTTGGTTCCACTTGCCCAAAAAAGCCGCGCGGGCGCGCCTGAAGGCACTGGCAGCCGATCCGCGCACCGCGTGGCGCATCGGTCCGCGCGAGAAAGCCCACTTGAAGCGCTACGACGATTTCATCGTTGCCAGCGACGAGGCGCTGCGCAAAACCAGCCAGCCGGAGGCGCCGTGGCACGTGATCGACGGGCGCGATGAAGCCTATCGCAACTTGGCGGCGGGCCGGTATCTGCTGTCGATGCTGCAAAGCGCTGTGCAGTCCCCGCCGCCAGCCGCTGCCGCCACCCCGGTGGCGGCAGCCGAGCCGGCGCCACCGCTGGACGGCAAGACCCTGTTGCAAGCGCTGGACTATGGGCAACGGGTCTCGCGTGAGCGCTATGAGCGCTTGCTGGAGCGTTGGCAGGGGCGGCTGAATGCGCTCAGCCGCGATGCGCGAATGCGCGAGCGCTCGCTGGTGGTGGTGTTCGAGGGTATGGACGCCGCTGGCAAAGGCAGCACGATCCGGCGCCTGGTGGCGGCGTGGGATGCGCGCTACTACCGCGTGGTGCCGATCGCCGCCCCCAATGAGAACGAGCGCGCCCAACCCTATCTGTGGCGCTTCTGGCGCTACATACCGGCACACGGCCGCGCGGTGGTATTCGACCGCTCGTGGTACGGGCGGGTGCTGGTGGAGCGGGTGGAGGGCTTTTGCAGTCTGGCGGACTGGATGCGCGCCTACGATGAGATCAACGCCTACGAGGAGCAGCTCACCGAAGCCGGTGTGATCGTGGCCAAGTTCTGGCTGGCCATTACACCCGATGAGCAGCTGCGGCGTTTTCGCGAGCGCGAGACCACGCCTTACAAACAGCACAAGATCACACCCGAGGACTGGCGCAACCGCGAGAAGTGGCCGCAGTACGAGCGGGCGGTGCAGGATATGGTGGACCGCACCTCGACGCGCGTGGCGCCATGGCACGTGGTGGCCAGCGACGATAAGCTGTGGATGCGGGTGCAGGTGCTCAAGACGCTGTGCCGCTATGTGCAGCGCCAGCTCGACCGCCGGGACTGACACCCGCCGCGCAGCACCGTCTTCGGGGTCGCGCGGTATTGGTGCGGCCGGTCATCGCGACGGCGGCGCGACGCCGCTCGGCGGGGTGGCGTGCGCAGCCTCAGGTGGCTTAGCACGGCGCCTCGCCACTGGTGGACAACGGTGGCAATCCATGACGGGCGCGGGCGCGGTCACAGGCCTCGCTGCCAGCAGCGAATTCACGACAGGGGCCCGGGCGCCACTCGTAGATGGCGCAGGCAACGCGTTGGCCCACGTTGCCGGTGAGCGCGGCGCAGCGCGGCGGCCAGTGATCGGTGCCACGCATGCGCACCGTCACGCCGTGGACTTCGACCGTCAAACCATCCGGCACGTGGCCGCCGGCGCTGGCCAGTTCGTAGCAGGAAAAATCGACCCGAAAATGGGCGCAACAGGCGCCGCACTGCAGGCATGCATTCATCGTTGCCCGAGCAGCAGATACTCCATCAACGCTTTTTGCACGTGCATCCGGTTTTCTGCCTCGTCCCACACCACGGACTGCGGGCCGTCGATCACCTCGGCGGCCACTTCTTCACCGCGGTGCGCCGGCAGGCAGTGCATGAACAGGGCCTGCGGCTTGGCCTGCGCCATCATCGCGGGGGTCACCCGCCAGGCGGCGAACGCCCGCTGGCGCGCCTCGTTTTCGGCCTCGTAGCCCATACTGGTCCAGACGTCGGTGGTCACCAGGTCGGCACCGCGGCAGGCGTCCATCGGATCGTCGAACACCTGCCAGAAGTCGCCGCGCGGCACGCCAGCCACGGCCGGATCGACCTCGTAGCCGCGCGGTGTACTGATGTGCACGCGAAAGCCCAAAATCTGCGCCGCTTGCAGCCAGGTGTTGGCCATGTTGTTGCCATCGCCCACCCAGGCCACCGTGATGCCGCGCAGCGCGCCCACGTCGAGCGTGCCGTCGGCGCGGCGTCCGCGGTGTTCCAGCCAAGTGAACAGGTCGGCCAGGATTTGGCAGGGGTGAAACTCGTTGGTCAGGCCGTTGATTACGGGCACGCGCGAATGCGCGGCAAAGCGCTCGATCCTGCTCTGCTCGAAGGTGCGGATCATCACCAAGTCGACCATACGGCTGATCACGCGCGCGGTGTCTTCGATGGGCTCGCTGCGGCCGAGCTGGCTGTCGCCGGTGGTCAGGTGCACCACCGAGCCGCCCATCTGGTACATGCCGGCTTCGAAGCTGACGCGCGTGCGCGTGCTGGCTTTCTCGAAAATCATGGCCAACGTGCGATCCACCAGGGGCTGGTAGCGCTCGTAGGTTTTGAATTTGTGCTTGATGAGGGCGGCACGATCGAACAAATAGGCGTACTCGTCGGCGCTGAAATCTTTGAATTGCAGATAGTGTTTCATGCAGCAGTCTCATCGAGAAAAGCGCGCACCTGGGGCACGAGCTTGGCGACGATCTCGTCGGCCTCGGCCGTGCTGAGGATGAGCGGCGGCACCAGGCGGATGACGCGCTCGGCGGTGACCGACAGCAGCAGCCCGGCGTCGGCACAGCGCTGCATCAGCACGCCGCACGGGCGATCGAGCTCGATGCCGATCATCAGGCCCTTGCCGCGGATCTCGCGCACGCCGGGGACGCCGTGCAGCGCCGCCCACAGCTGGGTGTGCAGGTGCGTGCCCACGCGCGCGGCATTGTCCAGCAGCCCTTCGTCTTCCATGATGCGAATCGTCTCCAGCCCCGCGCGCATGGCCAGCGGATTGCCGCCGAACGTGGTGCCATGGTTGCCGGGTTGGAAAATATGCGCTGCGCGTGGACCCGCCACCACCGCGCCCACCGGCACGCCCGAGCCCAAGCCCTTGGCCAGCGGCATGACGTCGGGGCGCACGCCCGCCCACTGGTGCGCGAACCATTTGCCCGTGCGGCCCATGCCGCATTGCACCTCGTCGATCATCAGCAGCCAGTCGTGCTCATCGCACAGCGCACGCACAGCGGCGATGTAGTCGGGCTCCAAGGGATATACCCCCCCTTCGCCCTGGATGGCTTCGAAAAACACCGCCACCACGTTCGGATTGCCGGCGGTGGCGGCGCGCAGCGCCTCCAGGTCGTTGATCGGCACCCGGATGAAGCCCTCGACCAGCGGTTCGAAGCCGGCCTGGACCTTGGGATTGCCGGTGGCCGACAGGGTGGCGAGCGAGCGGCCGTGAAAAGCGCGCTCGTACACCACGATCTGCGGGCGCTCGACGCCTTTGTCGCGCCCGAATTTGCGCGCCAGTTTCAACGCGGCTTCATTGGCTTCCAGCCCGCTGGAACAAAAGAAAACCTTGTCCAGCCCGGCACGTTCGCAAAGGGCGGCGGCCAACGGCTCGGTCCATGGGTGGTGGTAGTAGTTGCTGATGTGGATCAGCTGCCCGATTTGCTCTTGCAAGGCGCGCACCAGGCGCGGGTGGGCATGCCCCAAGGTGTTGACAGCAATGCCGGCCAGTGCATCCAGATACTCGCGGCCCGCGCTGTCCCAGACGCGGCAGCCGCGCCCATGCGTGAGGGTGATGGGCAGTCGGGCGTAGGTGGACATCACGTGCGGTTCAACGGGGGGGGCGGCGGTATTCATCGGGCGGCGCAAGGAGCAATCGGAAAACAGGGGCGGAACGAAAGCGCAGTCGGTGCGCTCAAGGGGCGATTCTAGGCGTGCTGCGACCCGTATGCGCGCCGGGCGGTGGCCCGTCCTCCGTGTGGGCGTGACGGTGTACCCAGGCGCTTGGGTAGAGGTGATAAGTCTTATATAAGATACAATACCCAAGCCTTGGGCGATCCCCAAGGGTCTGATGCACGGTGGCCCCGGTTCGGGGTTGCCACTGGCTTGTCTATTTGTCGCCGAGCGCCCACCGGCGTGCGGCCCGCCGCGCGATGGTCACACCCAATGCCCAACAGATCTTCATTCTGGGGGTCACGCACAGTGGCCGAACGTTTCGTCCCAGCGATTGGGCCGAACGTCTGGCGGGGGTCATGAGTCCGTTCCATCCTCAGGCGGCGCAGGGGCCGGGTGGTCATTTGCGTTATTCCCCTTGGGTGATTCCCACCGTGGTCAACGGGCTCAAGTGCGTGGTCGTCAACCGTGCGTTGCGCGACTACGACGAGCGGGCGTGGGATTTCGTGCTGGGTTTTGCGCGCGACAACGATTTGGTCGTCACCGAGGCTTGCCTGTTGCCCGAAGCCGTTCCGACAGGAAAGGCGCCCAGCCAGGGGTGATCCGGCCGAACGGATGCAGATGCCGTCGGCAGGACGCTGGCGGTGCAGGGCACGGTGGAGTGTACTCGTCTGCTTTCGACAAAACAAACGCCGCCCACAGGCGGCGTTTGAGGGGTATGGCTGGCAGCGCACCCGGTCCAAACGGCGGTGCAGCCGTGGCTGCGCCGGGCGGGGCATCGTTACGCCGATGCGGCGGCCAGGGCCTTGACCTTGGCCGACAGGCGGCTCTTGTCGCGTGCTGCCTTGTTCTTGTGGAAGATACCCTTGTCAGCGATCGAGTCGACGATCGACTGCATCTGGGCGAACAGGGTGGTCGCCAAGGCCTTGTCGCCGGCCGCGACGGCTTTTTCGACCTTCTTGATGGCGGTGCGGTAGCGCGAGCGCAGCGAGCTGTTGTGGGCGTTCAGTTTGACGTCTTGGCGGGCGCGTTTGCGGCCCGAGGCCAGACGCGGCGATTTTTTCGACTTGGTGGCCATGAAAATGTCCTTCGGAGTTGGTGGATGTTGCCAGCAAACTGTGCATTATAACGGGGCCGGTGCGCGCGACTGTTGAGCGCCGAAATGGGTGCTTGGCCTGGCGTTATTCGAACTTATGTTGGGCGTTTGGTTGGCGCACGATGGTGCCCTGAGATGTGCGTTCGGTGGGCGCTGGCCGTGCCCCAAGGGTGGCTCGATTGACCTGTGTCAAGCGTGTGCAAGGCATCTCGGGCATACTCGCGGGCGCACTGGTCCAAGTGCATCGCTGGGGTGGTCGCGGCGCGGCACTTGCACAGTCTTCGGTTTCGCGTTTCATTCGTCTGCCATGTCCGTCCAACAAGCCGTCGCTTCTGTTGCCTCCGCTGCCCAGCCGCAGCAGCCCATTGCGCCCGGGGCGCCACTGCCGCATCGTAAGGTCATCCGCAGCTGGATCACGCCGCTGGCCGAGCGCCGCACAGCGATCGCCATCGTGCTGCTGGTCATCGACTGGGTCGTTTTCGCCGCGCTGATCGCCGGCACCATCGTCTTCGAGAGCTGGTGGGCCAAGTTGCTGTGCGGGCTGGCGGCGGGGTTCACCATCGGGCGCTTGTTCATCATCGGACACGACGCTTGCCACCAAAGCTACACGCCGCACCGCGGTCTGAACAAGCTGCTCGGGCGCATCGCGATGTTGCCATCGCTGACGCCATACAGCCTGTGGGAAGTGGGCCACAACGTGGTGCACCATGGCTACACCAACCTCAAGGGCGTGGATTTCGTGTGGGCGCCGCTGACCAAGGAGGAGTTCGACGCGCTGTCGCCCGCGCGTCGGCTGCTGGAGCGCATCTACCGCAGTGGCTGGGGCCCGGCGCTGTATTACCTGATTGAGATGTGGTGGCTGCGCATGTTCTTCCCGCGCAAGACCTACATGGGCACGCGCCGGCCCGAATTCATCTGGGATGGTGTTTTCGTGCTGGTGGTGGGCCTGCTGTGGATCGCGGGCATGGTGTGGGCCGCGATGGCCACCGGCCAGCCGGTGTGGCTGCAGGTGCTGATGGGGTTCGTGGTGCCCTTTGTGTTCTGGAACGGCATGATCGGCTTCGTGGTGTATGTGCACCACACCCACCCGGCGGTGCAGTGGCATGACGACAAATTGGCCTGGGCGAAGGCGGCGCCGTTCGTCTCGACCACCGTCCATCTGGTGTTTCCGCTGCGTATCGGTGCCTTGATGCACCACATCATGGAGCACACCGCCCACCACGTGGACATGAGTGTGCCGCTGTACAAGCTGAAACAGGCGCAGAAAAAGCTGGAGGAGATGTTGCCCGGTCGCATCATCGTGCAGCGCTTTAGCTGGAAGTGGTACTTCGACACCGCGCGCCGCTGCAAGCTGTACGACTTCTCGCGCCGTTGCTGGACCGACTTCCGTGGCCGGCCGACGAGCGAGCCGGCGCCGGCGTATGCGTGATGCAGCAGCCTGGCCCGCGCGGTGGTAACGTGCACGGGGGCCGGTGGTTGAGCCGATCGGCAGGACCGCAGGGGCCGAGCCGGGCCCCCGCGTCGTTTCGCGCTGGCGCGGCGGGTGCTGCGGTGCGACAATAGGGCCCGATGACACAAGCGTTTTCTGAACTGAATCTGGCCGAACCCTTGGCCCGCGCCGTGGCTGAGATGGGCTACACCACCATGACGCCCATCCAGGCGCAGGCCATTCCGGTGGTGCTGCAAGGGCGCGACGTGATGGGCGCGGCCCAGACCGGCACCGGCAAAACGGCCGCGTTTTCGCTGCCCTTGTTGCAACGTTTGTTGCGCCACGCCAACACCTCGACCTCGCCGGCTCGGCACCCGGTGCGGGCGCTGGTGCTATTGCCCACCCGCGAGCTGGCCGACCAGGTGGCACAGCAGATCAAGCTCTACGCGAAGTACACGCCCCTGCGCAGCGCCGTGGTCTTCGGCGGCATGGACATGAAGCCGCAGATCGAGGAATTGCGAAAGGGGGTGGAGGTCTTGGTTGCCACGCCCGGCCGTCTGCTGGACCATATCGAGGCCAAGACGGCGGTGCTCAATCAGGTCGAGTATGTCGTGCTGGATGAGGCCGACCGCATGCTCGACATCGGCTTTTTGCCGGATTTACAGCGCATCCTGTCGTATCTGCCCCAGCAGCGCACGACACTGTTGTTTTCGGCCACGTTCTCGCCGGAGATCAAGCGCCTGGCGGCGAGCTACCTGCACGACCCGGTGGTGATCGAGGTGGCGCGTGCCAACACCACCGCCGCCACCGTCGAGCAGCGTTTTTTCTGCGTGGAAGAGGCCGACAAGCGCGCGGCGCTGTTGCAGCTGCTGCAGCAGTTGCAGGTCAAACAGGCCTTCGTGTTCGTCAACAGCAAGTTGGGCTGCGCACGGCTGGCGCGAGCGCTGCAGCGTGACGGCCTGCGCGTGGCGGCCCTGCACGGCGACAAGAGCCAAGAAGAGCGCCTGAAGGCGCTCGATGCGTTCAAGCAAGGCCAGGTCGATTGGCTGGTATGCACCGATGTGGCCGCGCGCGGTCTGGACATCAAGGATGTGCCCGCGGTGTTCAACGTCGACATCCCGTTCAATGCCGAGGATTACGTGCATCGCATCGGCCGCACCGGACGGGCGGGAGCGTCGGGCTTGGCGGTGTCGTTCGTCACGGGCAAAGACGCCAAGCTGCTGGCGGATATCGAGAAGCTCATCGGTCGCCGCGTCGAGGTGGAGCCGCTGACACTGGAAGAGACGCGCCGGGCGCATTCCCGTCGTCAGGAGCGGCCGGTTGGTGGCGACGCCGAACCGCGCGATCAGGCGCGGCCGTCCCGACCAGCGGGTGCTGGCACCCGAGGCGAGCGGGGGACGTCGCCTGCGGCACGGGTGGCCGTGGCCGCCGCCGATCCGCTCTACGATCAACCCTACGAACCGTCGCTGCCACCCGATGCCAAACCGCAGTGGGAGGCCCAGACCAAGGCGTCGACGCCGCGCGGGTTGTCGGCCTATATCCGCCCCAAGCGCAAGGTGCCGGCCCTGTTGCGTGCGCCGTTGCCGGCGCTCACATCCCCCGACCCGGTGCCTGAGCCTGCGGACACGGTATCCGGATGATTTCGACCTGCCGTGCGTCCGCCACGGGGGCGTGCGGCAGGCAGGCCGCGCTGAGCTGTCCGCCCCAGACGCAGCCGCTGTCCAGCGCCAGCAGGTCGGGCCGCTGCAGCGGCCCGAGAGTCGACCAGTGACCGAAGGCGATGGGCGTGCCGGCGCTGCGGCGCCCCGGCACGTCGAACCACGGCACGAAGCCCGGCGGGGCCGCCGCTGCGCTGTCCTTGGTCGCAAATTCCATCTCTCCGTCGGGGCGGCAGAAGCGCAGCCGTGTCAGGGCGTTGACGATCACGCGCCAGCGCGCGCTGCCCTGCAGTGTCTCGTCCCAGCGCGCCGGTTCGTTGCCGTACATCTGCCGCAACCAGTCGGCGTGATCGGGCGCGCGCAGCCGCGCTTGCACTTCCTCCGCCAACCGCAGCACCTCGGTGGGCGTCCAAACCGGCAGCACGCCGGCGTGGACCAACAGCCACCCCTCGGCCGTCAAGGCCAGCGGCCGCTGGCGCAGCCAGTCCAGCAGCGTGGCGCGGTCCGGTGCGTTCAGGATGTCGTGCAGGGTGTCGTTGCGATGCGGCTGGCGCACGCCGGCGGCCACCGCCAGCAGATGCAAATCATGGTTGCCCAACAGCGCCTCGGCAGCCCCCTCCAGAGCGCGCAGCCGTCGCAGTACGGCCAGCGATGCGGGCCCGCGGTTGACCAGATCGCCCAGCAGGACCAGGCGGTCCCGGCTGGGGGAAAAGCCGATTTCGTCCAGCAGGTGCTGCAGCGCGCCGTCGCAGCCCTGGACGTCGCCAATCAGGTACAGTGCCATGGGCGCACATTATGGATATCCTGCTGATCGTCTTTCTGACCCTGCTCAATGGGGCGTTTGCCATGTCCGAGCTGGCGTTGGCGGCCAGCCGCCGGGCGCGACTGTCGGCCCTGGCCGAAGCGGGGGACAAAGGGGCCCGCGCCGCACTGCAACTGCTGGACAACCCGACGCAGTTTTTGTCGTCCGTGCAGGTGGGGATCACCTCCATCGGCATGCTCAACGGCATCGTGGGCGAGGCGGCGTTCAGCGACGGGCTGGCCGACCGGTTTCGCGGTTGGGGGTGGTCCGACGTGACGGCCTCGGTGTCCGCCACGGCCATCGTCGTGGCGGCCATCACGTTCTTGACAATCGTCTTTGGCGAGTTGGTGCCCAAGCGCATCGGCCAGCTCTACCCGGAGGCCGTCGCGCGCTGGGTGGCACGGCCCATGGCCGGTGTGGCCCGGGTGGCCAAGCCCTTCGTGCTGCTGCTGTCGGCCACCACGCATGCGGTGCTACGTCTGCTGCGCATCGACACCGACGCGGCCCGCGCGGTGACGGAGGAGGAGATCCACGCCAGCTTGCGCGAAGGCTTGGGCGCCGGCGTGATCAAGCGGCAGGAGCACCGCATGGTGCGCAATGTGCTGGCGCTGGATGACCGGCAGCTGGGCAGCCTGATGGTGCCGCGCTCGGACATCGATTGGCTGGAGGCGGGCGAGCCGCTGACCGAGGTGCTGCGCCGCGCGCGCCAGAGCGGGCACTCGTGGTATCCGGTGGCCCGTGGCGGGTTGGACCATGTGCAAGGCGTGGTGGCGCTGACGCACCTGATGGCCCTGGACGAAATCGGCGGGCGCGAGACCGACTGGGCGCGCGACGCGCTGCCGGCGACCTTCGTGCCCGAGACGCTCAGCGGCCTGGAGTTGCTGGAGCAGTTTCGCGCCCGCGCCATGCGCATGGTGTTTGTCGTCGATGAGTACGGCGTGGTACAAGGCTTGTTGACCCCGCTGGACCTGTTGGAGGCCATCACGGGCGAGTTGTCAGCGCAGGTTCCGGAAGACGCTTGGGCCACGCCGCTGCCAGACGGCGGCTGGCGTGTGGACGGTGCCATGCCGGCGCACGAGCTCAAGGCACGCCTGGATATCGATGAGCTGCCAGATGAAGACAAGGAGCGTTACCATACGGTGGCCGGCTTGTTGATGTTGGCGGCAGGGCGCCTGCTCAACGTGGGCGACCACATCACCATCGGGCGTTGGTCATTCGAGGTCTCGCGTACCGAAGGGCACCGCATCGACGAGGTGCTCATTCGCCCGCTGCCGGCGGGAAGGTCGGACGGTGGGTCTGCAACCACTGCTTGAACGCCAGCGCCGCGGGCGATAGGCGCTTGCCCGCCGGGTGCAGCAACTGCCAGCGCCGCAGCAAGGGAAAGCCGCGCACATCCAAGGCCACCAGTTCGCCCAGCGCCAATTCGGCTGCCACCGCATGTGCCGATAGTACGGCCACCCCCAAGCCACCAGCGACGGTTTGCTTGACGGCCTCGTTACTGCCCACCTCCAGCCGCACGCGCAGACTCACGCCGTGCTCGGCGAAGAAGCGCTCCGCCGTGGAGCGCGTACCCGAGCCCGGTTCGCGCAGCACGAAGGGCTCCTCGGCCAAGCGCTGCGGGTCGATGTCACGGGCACGCGCCAGGGGATGCGTCGGTGGCGCAATCAGTACCAGGGGGTTGTCGGCGAACGGCTCGGTGACCACGTCCAGGTGCTCGGGTGCGGCGCCGAGTACATACAAGTCGTCCTGATTGGCGGCGAGGCGCTGCAACAACGCTTCACGGTTGCCCACGTGCATGGCCACGTCGATGCCCGGGTGGCTGGCGCAAAACGCCCCCAGCAGCTTGGGTACCACGTACTGCGCAGTGGTCAACACCGCCACGCGCACCCGCCCGCGTTCCACGCCGCGCAACGCCGCAACGTCGTCGGCCAGCTGCAACAAACGCTCCTCCACGTCGCCGGCTGCCTGTGCCAGCAGCTCGCCGGCTGGCGTCAGGTAGATACGCTTGCCGATTTGCTCGAACAGAGGCAGCCCCACGGCATCGGATAACTGTTTGACTTGCAGCGACAGTGTAGGGGGAGCCAGGTGCAGTGCTTCGGCGGCACGGGCGAAGCTGCCGCGGCGCGCGACCGCCAGAAAGATGCGCAGTTGGTGGAGGGTCAGATGGCGTGGGTTCATATGCTCATTTTACATTAGTAAATGATTTCAGTTAGAACATTTTACTTTGTCTAAATGGAAAACCCCAACACAATGCAGACCTGAGGCAGTCACCTGCACCCACCGTCCCTGAACCATCTTTGCGAGGAGCACCCATGGCCGTCAAGACCTACAACGCCGGTGTCAAGGAATACCGCCAAACCTACTGGATGCCGGATTACACACCGCTGGACTCGGATATTTTGGCGGTGTTCAAGATCACACCCCAGCCAGGGGTAGACCGTGAAGAGGCGGCGGCAGCGGTGGCTGCTGAATCTTCCACCGGTACCTGGACCACGGTGTGGACCGACCTGTTGACCGATCTGGATTACTACAAGGGTCGAGCCTATCGTATCGAGGATGTGCCGGGGGATGACACGGCCTTCTATGCATACATCGCCTACCCGATCGATCTCTTCGAAGAGGGTTCGGTTGTCAATGTCTTTACATCCCTGGTTGGCAACGTATTTGGTTTCAAGGCCGTTCGCGCACTGCGCTTGGAAGATGTCCGCTTTCCGCTGGCATACGTAAAGACCTGCGGCGGGCCGCCCAACGGCATCCAGGTCGAGCGCGACAAGCTCAACAAATATGGCCGTCCCCTGTTGGGTTGCACCATCAAGCCGAAGCTTGGACTGTCGGCCAAGAACTACGGTCGCGCCGTTTATGAGTGTCTGCGCGGCGGTCTGGATTTCACCAAGGACGATGAAAACGTCAACAGCCAGCCTTTCATGCGTTGGCGTGAACGCTTCGACTTCGTCATGGAAGCCATCCAGAAAGCCGAGCGTGAGACTGGTGAGCGTAAGGGGCATTATCTGAACGTGACGGCGCCGACGCCGGAGGAAATGTACAGGCGTGCCGAGTATGCGAAAGAGATTGGTGCTCCCATCATCATGCACGACTTCATCACCGGTGGGTTTTGTGCCAACACTGGACTGGCCAACTGGTGTCGCAACAACGGGATGCTGTTGCATATCCACCGCGCCATGCACGCCGTCATCGATCGTAACCCGCGCCATGGCATCCACTTCCGTGTCTTGACCAAAGTACTGCGTCTGTCCGGTGGTGATCACCTCCACACGGGTACCGTGGTGGGTAAGTTGGAGGGTGATCGGGCCTCGACCTTGGGGTGGATCGATTTGTTGCGCGAAAGCTATGTGCCCGAGGATCGTTCGCGCGGCATTTTCTTCGATCAGGACTGGGGATCGATGCCGGGCGCGTTTGCAGTCGCCTCGGGTGGTATTCACGTCTGGCACATGCCGGCCCTCGTCACCATTTTTGGAGACGACTCGGTGCTGCAGTTTGGCGGTGGTACGTTGGGGCACCCTTGGGGTAATGCAGCCGGTGCGCATGCCAATCGGGTGGCGTTGGAAGCCTGCGTACAGGCACGCAACGAGGGGCGTAACCTTGAGAAGGAAGGCAAGGAAATCTTGACCGCGGCGGCACAGCACTCGCCGGAACTCAAGATCGCCATGGAGACCTGGAAGGAGATCAAGTTCGAATTTGATACGGTCGACAAGCTCGATGTCGCGCACAAGTGAGCGCGTAAAGCAGAGTCGATTCGTCTTCCCAGTTTGCCCATCGTATTAAGGAGTGTCGTCATGGCTGTCGAAGCTTACAAGTCGCAGTTGCGCTACGAGACGTTTTCTTATCTGCCGCAAATGACGCCCGAACAAGTGCGTCGGCAAATCGCCTATGCCATCGCACAAGGTTGGAACCCGGCGGTCGAACACAGCGAACGGGGTACCCCGGCCAGCGTGAGCTTTTGGTACATGTGGAAGTTGCCGATGTTCGGTGAGCAGAGCGTGGACGCTGTGATGGCCGAACTGGAGGCCTGCCACCGTGAATTTCCCGATCATCTGGTGCGCTTTGTGGCGTATGACAACTACGCCCAAAGTCAGGGTCTGGCGTTTGTCGTCTATCGCTGAAAGCCGCATCCAAATGGGGGACGCACCATGAGCTTGACGGCAAGCATGAGCGCCACGTTGTCGGGGCGCGAGCTGGCGCGACAGCGGCGTGCCGCGCTGGCGACACAGGGGCGCGCAGCATTGGTCAAGACCGGCGCCCATCAGATGCGTGCGGCGTTGCCGGCAAGCACAGGGGACCGGATGCCTGTAACCACGCCCGCGGGCTCGTTCAACGGTGGCTGCGGCTGCGGCTGCGGTGGCGCGGTCTGTCGCGCCGAGGCGTCATCTGTCGGCGGGGCTGGCGACGCGCCACGGGCGTCGGTGCCAGCGCCCACCGGGCGTGCTTTGGCGCGCGCCCGTCGCGAGGCGCTCGCCCGGGACGGTAAGAACGGGATACAGCGCGTCTCGCAGGCCGCGCGCTTGGTCGCGACGTTGCCCCAAGCCGATTGGAAAGCTGTATTGGACAAAGGGGCCACAGGGCGCCAGCTGGCCATGCAGCGTCGCCTCGTGCAGTCGCTCAGCGGGCGCGTAGCTACTGCTGCGACCCCTAGTTCGCGTCCCTCGGGACGAATTCGCCCACGGCCGGCCGCCTCGCTCAGCACCTCTGGTGTGGAGGAGTCGCGCACGCTGCAAGGGCAACGCGTCACGGGATTGAATTTGTCGCGTAGTCCGCGTGTCACGGGTGACGAACACGGCGCTTGCCGGCTAGTCACCGGGGATGAATATTTGGGGGCCGATCACTATGAAGCGGCCTGCGAGCAGATTCCGGTACCGGAGGCCGCCAAAGTGGTGTCAAGTCAAACCCTCGGGGGTAATTCTGTGACCGGTCCGGCCATGCGGGCGGGTAGCCGCATCACCGGTAATGAAACCGGTCTGTGTCGCGGCATCACCGGAACCCAATATCTGTCTGGCGAGGACATAGCTCTTTGTATGACGGAGCGCCCACGCCAGCCGCAAAAAGTCAGCGTCATGTCCAGCCGTGGAGGGCAAGCGGTGACGGGTACGGCGGTGGCCACGCCGGTACCCGAGGTTACCGGTGCAGAGGCAGGCCGCGAGCGCACCATCACGGGTACGCAGTACGCCCGCTTCCTTCAAACGAATGTGATTTCCGGGCACAGCGGGCGTCAACCCGCTACGTGGCGGCCACAAAGCGCCACGGGTGATACACCGGGTGTTGGCGGCGGTGACATCACGGGTGATGAACGTGGTGCGTGTGAGCCGGTGACCGGAACACCGTATATCGGTCCGGACAATCTGCACGCATCGTGCACGGTTAGCAGCCGTTGGTTGACGCGCTTTCCTCAAGCCAACAGTGCGCCGGCTGTCGAGCCGCCCTCGGATTTCAGCGTACGTTCGCCCGCCCGCCTGGCACGTGAACGGCGTGAGGCCGTCGTCACCGGCATACCATCGCAAGCGGATGACCGCATCACCGGGCCTGGCAACAAGGCAGGCGGTCTGGTGACCGGCACGCCGGAGTTTCGCCACCGCAAGGGTGGTGCACCGGAGTGGAACGCGCAAAAAAGCAGTGCCTATCGTTTGACTGGAGAGGGCAGTCAATCGGGTGTGCGTATCACCGGGGACGCTTGGGGATCCACTGGGCGCGTCACAGGCACCGAAGGGCCCTCTGCTGCCGCACGCAATCCGTCGTTGCGTGGTCAGCCACGCAGCGTTGGTACACACGCGCGGGCTCACAGAGACCTGCCGCGGGCTGACGTTCCCGCCAGTCCGGTCACTGGCTCATCCGGGACTACGGAGCGCGGCGCCGTGGTAACCGTCTCGGGCGGGGCGCGCGGCTGAGGGTCGCTTTATCCGCGTTGGATCGGCTTTGACACGTCGCGCATCATGAATACGTACAAGCGTATGCAAGCCCTGGGGCGTCGGCCAGCAGCGCCGGCTCTCGTGCGGCATATCGCCGTGCGGCGCGCGGATGGCGCCACCTTGCCGTCGCATCCCGCGTGCGCAGCGAGTGACCCGCAATCCTGCGCGCATGCGTTGGTCGATGCGCGACTCAACGAGGCATTGTTTCGCTACGAGCGCGTCATTCGGGATCGATTCGACGCGATCGAAGATGTACTCCGTTCGTTGTCACCGTATCAGCACGATCTGGATTTCGCCGAGAAAGCGCAGGTCATGGCCGAGCAGCGCCTCGGTCTGCGTTGGCCGCAGTCGGCCCTGGAGCATGCTTGGGTGGCTGGTGTCGACATGAAGACGTTGTTCGCGCACGCAACGTTCGAGGGAGTTGCCCGCTGTGTGGCGAGTGCCGATTTCGATCAAGCTGCATGGCGTACTGCGTTGCCGCTCAATGTCGCACGCTGGCGTGAATTCGGCTATCACACCGTTGACATCAGTCCGTGTGCCGATGGTCGCTTGCAGGGTTTGTTGCCCTTCGTCTTGCGTACCGTCCCTGACGAAGCTGTATTGGTCAAAGCCTATGCCGGAGCGTTGTTCGACATCGAAAACGACGTGGCGGATTGGGCGCAGCGTCAGGTACACCAATACGCATCGGGCGTTTTTGGCCTAGACTATTTGAAAGTGGCGGTATATCACTTCAGTTCGTCGAGTCCAACGCAGCAGGGATGTGCTGCGCACGGGAGTCACGACGACGTGGCGATCACAGCAGCCATCGAGCGTCTTTATGCACTGCGTCATGCGGTGGCGGAGCAATTCGGCCCCGATATGGCCCCGCAGGTGGTGCTCATCGGCGTCGACACCGATCTGGATGCCATTCGTATTCATCTGCCGGATATCTCGGGCCGTTTGCATGCACAGCGATTTCTAGATAGTGCACATTTGTATCGCCAGACACTGGGATTGCCGGCCGACGTTGCGCTCGGGCATATCGAGCAGGCTGTCAAATCATACGCACATGACCTCGGTGGACTAGGTGCGAAAGGCAACGAGTCAGGCATGCAGGGGCTCGCTGTGGCGTGGCTGGTGGCGAATTTTTCTCAAATCGAATATGTGCTCCATCATCACGCCGGGCGGTATGCAGTCATCGGTCACGATGAACAGTTCATTTGCGTCGGCGACATGGTGCCGCGGTTGCACCTTCGTAATCAGTTTTATTACGCTCATTTAGATACGGTGGAAGAGGGGGCCGCAGACCTTGACGTCGGCATCCGCATCTTTTCCGGATTGAATGTTCGTCGCGGTTTGCCGGTGCCGGTGCTCGTGCATTTTCAGTACAGCTCGGCAGTACCGGACTCGCGCGCGCGTGCGGTGCAGCGCGGGCAACGTATACGGGCGGCAATCGCGACGCGCTATGCGGAGTTGTGCTCGCGCGGGCTGTTGCAGTGCTGTGTCGCGGTCAGCGACCGCCGTGGGCGTGAGCCACTGGCGTTCGTCGCCGATGATGCTTCGGTCAGCCCTTGTATGCACTAAAGAGGCATGAACCATGAAGATCATGCGCGTCGAAAAAACCCTCGTATCGACCAACCGCATCGAGGCCTTTGGACATCGGCCGCTGTTGGTGGTGCAAGAAAAGGTTGGCGGGGCTCGTAGCGTGGCCGTCGATGCGGTTGGATGCGTGCCCGGTGACTGGGTGATTTGTGTGGGCTCGTCGGCGGCGCGCGAAGCGGCCGGATCAAAGGATTTCCCGTCCGATCTCACCATCGTCGGCATCATCGACCACTGGTCACCTGAGGGGGGCTGAGATGGATATCGTGCGTGTCATGGATGAGCTGGTATGCACACGCCGGGTCGAAGGGCTGCGCCACCACGCGTTGCGGATTGTACGTAGCGCGCAGGGTGTCGTTTCGGTGGCCACCGACGCTGTGGGTGCCCCCGTGGGTAGCTGGGTTTTTGCGACCACGGGCAGCGCCGCGCGCTTGGCGATGCCGGACCACACTGCGATTACCGACTTGACGATTTGCGGAATCATCGACCACTGGGGGCAGGAAGGTCCGGCACCAGTGGGAACGACGAACCCCCCTGGGCTGGCGGGGGGCGCCAAGCCAGCCGACAGGACGTGATTTTTTGTAACCCGCTCGGGGCACACCGGGCACACTTTGAAGGAGTACAGCCATGGCCAACACCACAGGTATCGCCCTGGGAATGATCGAAACTCGCGGTCTCGTTCCTGCCATCGAAGCGGCAGACGCGATGACCAAGGCCGCCGAAGTGCGACTGATCGGTCGCCAATTCGTCGGTGGCGGTTATGTCACCGTGATGGTGCGCGGTGAGACGGGGGCGGTGAACGCGGCGGTTCGTGCCGGTGCCGACGCCTGTGAGCGCGTTGGTGACGGGCTGGTGGCGGCGCACATCATCGCGCGCGTGCACAGCGAAGTCGAGGGCATTTTGCCCACCGCGCCCAGCGCTTGATGATGGTTGTCCAACGCTACGGAGAACGAGATGGCTCAATACACCGGAATTGCGCTGGGGATGATCGAGACGCGTGGCTTGGTGCCCGCCATCGAAGCCGCCGACGCCATGTCCAAAGCCGCAGAGGTACGGCTGATCGGGCGCCAGTTCGTCGGTGGCGGCTATGTCACCGTGATGGTGCGTGGTGAAACGGGAGCGGTGAATGCCGCGGTTCGCGCCGGTGCCGACGCCTGCGAGCGTGTGGGCGACGGGCTGGTGGCGGCGCACATCATCGCGCGCGTGCATAGCGAGGTCGAGGGCATCTTGCCCACGCGTCCGCAAGCCGACGGTGGTGGACGCGACCTCGAGGTGGCGACCACGCGCAGCTGAGCGCTCCAGCGAGCCGGCGGGAGACATGATGAGCGACAACCGCACCATCGGTTGGCTGAATCGGGCGCTGCAGCACGAGTTCGGTGCCGTTCAGCAGTACCTAGCGCAATCGGTATTGGCCCGTTTGCTGGGGGATGCCGAAGGTGCCGAACGCTGGCGTGATGAGGCATTGGAAGAGCTGGCTCACGCCGAGCGGTTGATGGAGCGCTTGATCCAGTTGGGCGCGGCGCCCTCAGCAGGGGCGCTGCCGCCCGCGCGTTTGGGGCGGGGGCCGCAAGATTTCGATGGCATCGTGCATGCCATGGAGTGGCAGGCGGTGCGCTTGTACCAAGATGCGGCTGAACACGCCCAGCGCATGCGCGACGAGGGCACCCACGCGTTGATGCAAGAGCTGCTGCAAGCCGAAGTGCAGCACTTTCGCAATGCAGGGCGAGAAAGGATCGCATGATGGATACCTCAGACCTGTCTGGCTGGACCCGCGGCAGTCGTCCTGATCACCTGTTTCGTCGCTTCGTGTTTGACAGCTACGCCCAAACACGTCGCTTTTTGGATGACATGCAGGCAGTGTGCGATGCATGTGGTGTGACGCCACAAAACGTCAACTTCGGCACCACGTATGTGAACGTGACCATCAGTGCCGAGGGCGATTCCTTGTCGCCTGCCGATTGGGAGGCGGCGCGGCGCATCGATGCGCTGGTGCGCCCTGCCTCTGAGGCGACACAGCCATGACCGGTGCGCGTCCGGCGTCCGTAGCCGTCGTCAACCAAAAGGGCGGCTGTGGCAAGACGACGCTCGCCGTTCAGTTGGCAGCTGGCCTTGCCCGCCGGGCACGCACTGCGTTGGTGGATGTAGATCCACAGGGCTCGGCGACACAGTGGGCGCGGCAAGGTGCGCGAGCGTTGGATTTTCCGGTAGTGGGTGACGCAGCAGCGGACACGGCGTCCGACGTGCGTTATCTGGTTTGGGACTGCCCCCCCGCAAGCGGTCATCAGGCAACGCAGCGCGCGCTGCGCGAAGTCCAGTGGGCGTTGGTGCCCGTTTTGCCATCTCCCCTGGATCTATGGGCCAATTGGCAGCTCATCGATGCGATCCGGCAAGCAAGCGCCGACAACCCTGCATTGCAGGTCAGGTTGGTGGTCAACCAGGCCGAACCAGGCAGTGCGCTGTCTGCCGCAATGCACGATGCTTTGCGCGAATTCGGTGTGCCGGTGCTGCGCACCGCAGTGCGCAAGCGAGCCGTCTATCGCATGGCGGCCATGGAAGGGACGTCTGTTTACGCGATGGGTTTGCGTGCCGCGGCCGCGGTGCAAGAAATCGACGCCATTATCGAGGAGTTATGGCCATGAGTACTTTGTCACGCAAGCTGGCAGGCAGCGTTCGTGCTGCCGCCCAAACGGCCGCCGGGTCCGCAGGCGTACCCGCACCATCTGCTGCAGCGGCATCAGCCGAGACCGCGACAGCGAGCTCTCCTCGGTCACCGCGCCGACGCCGGCCATCTGCCACCGCAGCAACGACGTCACCCGCGACGGATGCGCCGGTAACAGTGGCCCCACTTCACGATCCGGCACAAATACCGCCAGCCAGTGGTTCTGTGCTCTTTCCAGCGCGGATCTGGCCCGATTGAGCAGGGCCCACCGACTCGTTGAGTTTTCAAATTGTTTTTTCCGCCCTCGAACCCTTCAGCGATGCGAACCAACACGTCCCGTTTTTATCGTCAGGCGGCTCACACGACGCCGCAAGCGTGGTCAGCGGTACCGGCGGCCACACACGTCGAGCCGGCAGCGGCAGTTCGCGTCGTTGCCGCGTCGGCCACAAGCGCGGAGCATGGGGTCCTCGATCCCTTTCGGATTCGCCATCAACCGTACTGGCGGCCCGTGGCCGATGAGGTGTCTTTGTACGAGGCAGCTTACGCGGCACGCATGCCAGTGATGCTCAAAGGTCCCACGGGTTGCGGTAAGACCCGGTTCGTCGAATACATGGCGCATCGGTTGGGCAAGCCATTGGTGACCGTGGCGTGCCACGAGGACATGACGGCCTCTGACCTAGTGGGGCGGTTTTTGTTGGACGCGCAGGGTACGCGTTGGCAAGATGGGCCGTTGGCGCTGGCGGCGCGGCATGGTGCGATTTGTTATTTGGACGAAGTGGTGGAAGCCCGGCAGGACACCACGGTGGTGATCCATCCGCTCACCGACGCACGCCGCCAGCTGCCATTGGACAAGAAGGGTGAATTGATCCACGCTCATCCGGATTTTCAGTTGGTGATCTCGTACAACCCCGGCTACCAAAGCCTGATGAAGGATCTCAAGCAGTCGACCAAGCAACGTTTCGTGGCGTTGGATTTCGATTACCCTGAACCGGAAGTCGAGGCGGAAATCGTTGCACATGAGTCGGGGGTGGCGCGCGAGATTGCGGAAAAATTGGTTCACATCGGGCAGCGGTCGCGCAATCTGAAGGGTCATGGCCTGGATGAGGGGCTGTCGACGCGTATGTTGATTTATGCCGCCGGTTTGATCGCGCACGGTGTCTCGCCTGTGGCTGCTTGTCACATGGCGTTGGTGCGCCCCATCACGGACGATCCCGACATGCGCGATGCGCTCGAAGCGGCTGTAGCAACTTATTTCTAAATACATCACAGCGGCGGTTCATGGCCATCCAACTCGATGACTATGCCGAGCTCCTGGCCGAGTTGCCGGGAGATGCCCAGACGGTGCTGCGCGCCGCCTGGAACGAGGCGGCGCGGGCATTTTCGGCGCGTGGGTTGGACAACTACCTCAGGGGCGCGCGCGCTCTGCATGAACTCGGTCGCGGCGAAGAGCTCGTGGTGAGCTATTTGCAGCACGTGCCAGCCGTGGCGCGCGCCTTGGGCGAGGAGGTATTGCCTGACTTGGTCAACTTTCTCCTCAGCATGGCCTCGAAAACCAGCGGGCAGGTACTTACTCTGGTGGTGCAGACCGCGCCCCTGGCAGCCGATCGCTTGGGGGATGCCAACCTGTTTCGCCAGTACCTACAGGTATTATCTATCATGCTGGCGCAGGCCCCCCGTGGGCTGCGCCCGATGTTGGAGCACCTGGATCGCTTGCTATCGCAATTGACCCTGGGAGGGTTGCGCCGGTGGGTGCAGTGGGGTGCCCAGGCGTACAAAACCGACTTTGAGGGCCAACAGCGCTATTTTTCGTTGCAAAGCCCAGATGCGCTGGCCGTGTTGCAACAGGAGCGGCGCGGTACGTTGTTCGTAGACGTGCAGCGCAAGCTGGGCATATACCTGCGCGCAATGTGGGGGCGCGATTTCCTGATGCGTCCCACTGCTGGCGACTTCGAGTCCCGCGAAGGGTTGCGCCCTTACATCGAGCGTTATGTGATTTATGTCGCCGACGCGTACGATGATGTGCGCCCCGATGGTGACGCCACCCCGGCGGAGGCGGTAGTCGGGGCGATGGAGGTCTATCGCGCCGCGCTCAACCACTGTGCTGCCCATTTGGTGTTCGGTGCGACGGCTCTGCCGCAAGAGGGTCTCGATGCGCTCGAGCGCGCCATGGTCGAGGCAGTCGAAGATGCACGTGTTGAGTACCTCGCTTGCCAGCGTTTTCCGCGGATGCGGCAGGCGTGGTTGGCCCTACATCCAACACCGGATCCCTCGGTGCAGCGGGCGGGTGATTTGATTAACCGCTTGGCACGTGCTTGGTTGGCCGGATGCGGCGATGACTCCCATCCGTGGGTGGCGGAGGGCGTGGCGGCGCTGGCGGCATGGCCCCGCTGGGATGACCCGCAACTCAGCCTGCAGACCGGTCGGCACTTGGCGCAGCGTTTGCGCGAGTGCTTGCAGGGCGACGGGCTACCGGCGTTTTCTGCGCGGCTGGATGGCTTGCGCGCGCTGTACCGCGACGACAACCGCTGGATTTGGATGGCCGGGCAGTACGACGAAGCGATGGCCTGGGCGGCCAGCTGGAGCGGGCCGCGCCAGGTCAGGCGCCGGGTCTCACTGATGGAGATGGTCAATGAAGTACCGGTCGAATTCGCGGGTGACGATGCACAAGAAATCTGGGTGCTGCCCACCGAGTTTTGGCTGGATGAGGAAGGGGTGACCATCAACAGCCTGGAGGGCCGTCCACCGGTGGCCGACCCAGTGCATTACCCCGAATGGGATTATCAGTTACAGCTTGAGCGACCCGATTGGGTGACGGTGATCGAGCGCCGTGGTAGTGCTGGCGACTTGCAGATCATCGAGCGTTTGATCGAAGAGCATCAGTTGGTGATCAAGGGCCTGCGCCATCTCATCGAGGCGATGGCGCCACAGGGGGTGCAGCGCATACGGCGTTTGGAAGAGGGCGACGACCTCGACCTGGATGCTGTCGTACGTGCCCTGACCGATGTGCGTATGGGTCAGCAGCCCGATCCCCGGATCATGATGCGGCACCAGCGCCATGTACGCGACGTGGCGGTGCTGGTGCTGCTGGACTTGTCCGAATCGGCCAATGAGCGCGTGCGCGGGCAAGACCACACGGTGTTGGAGCTGACGCGCGCCGCTAGCGTCCTGTTGGCCGAGGCGTTGGACCGGCTGGGCGATCGCTTTGCTCTGCATGGCTTTTGCTCCGATGGTCGGCATGACGTGCAGTACCTGCGCTTCAAGGATTTCGATGAGCCGTGGCGCGATGCCGCCAAAGCTCGCTTGGCGGCAATGAAAGCGCAATACTCCACACGAATGGGCGCGGCGCTGCGTCACGGTGGCCGTTGGTTGCGGCGGCAGCCACAGCGCAAAAAGATCCTGTTTGTCATCACCGATGGCGAACCTGCTGACCGTGACGTGCCCGACCCGCAATATCTACGTTTGGATGCGCAGCGTGCGGTCCAGGATTTGCAGCGCGATGGCATCGTGACCTATTGCTTGTCGCTCGACCCGCACGCCGATCGCTATGTGGCGCGTATTTTTGGACCACGTCACTACACGGTGTTGGATCGGGTGGAGCGGCTACCGCAGCAGCTGCCCCTGTTGTACCTGGGTCTGACGCGCTAGGGATGGCGATGCAAACGATCACCTTGCGCACCTACGTGTTCATCGATGCGCTGCAGCCTCAGCTGGCGTCGCATATCGCCACATCGTCGCAGGGATTTTTGCCAGTACCCGGGGACGCCTGCTTGTGGGTCGAAGTGGCGCCTGGAATGGCCGTACACCGCTTATCCGACATCGCGCTCAAAGCCACCAATGTGCGCATGGGCGAGCAAGTCGTGGAGCGGGCATTTGGCTCGATGGAGATCCACTACCGTAACCAGAGCGAAGTACTGGCTGCTGGCGGCGTTATTTTGGAACAGTTGCGCACCACCGAGCAGGCGCGCTTGCCGTGCCGCGTTACCTGGAGCGAGGTGATTCGCGCCGTCACACCCGACCACGCCACGCTCATCAACCGCCAGCTGCGGAAGGGCTCCATGCTGCTGCCTGGCAAGAGCATGTTCATCCTCGAGGTCGAGCCGGCCGGCTACGTGATTTATGCAGCTAACGAAGCGGAAAAAGCTGCGAATGTCACATTGATCGATGTCAAGCCGTTTGGCAGTTTCGGCCGCTTGACCATGATGGGTAGCGAGGCCGAGGCGGCCGAAGCGCAACGCGCGGCGCATCGCGCCGTGCAGGAGATCAACGCGAGGTGTGCCACTCAGCAGGAGACGCGGCCATGACGGCATGGACGATTGACACGGCGCACAAGCGGTTGCTCTATCACACCCTGCGCGTCGATACCGTATTGCGCGATGGCACCCGGGGTACGGGTACTGCTTTCGTTTTGGCGCACACCTACGCACGGGGACGTGCCTTGTTCGTCGTCACCAACCACCATTTGGTTGAGGACGTGGCCAGCGGGGCACTCGTCTTCACGATGGCGCGTGCGGGACAACCGCTGCTGCGCAGCCGCTTCGAGCTGCGCATCGAGGATTTTGCTGACGCCTGGCTGCCGCACCCCGACGCCAGCGTCGATTTGGCCATCACGCCTCTGCAGCCCATGCTGGATGCTGCGGCGGACCAAGGGGTGGAGCTGTATTGGCAGCCAATCGATAGTCACGAGGCGCTCACGAGTCACGACGCGGCAGCGCTCGACGCACTGGAGGATGTGCTATTCGTCGGCTATCCCAGTGGGGTGTGGGATCAGGTCAACGGTCTACCAATTTTGCGGCGCGGCATCACGGCCACTCCGCCGGGGCTCGATTTCGAAGGACGCCGGGAATTTTTGATCGATGCCGCAGTTTACCCGGGATCGAGTGGTAGCCCGGTGTTCATTGTCGGCTCCACGCCAGTGGGGGCGGAAACGCTACGTTTTGCGGGCGTCGTGACCGCGGTATTTTTTCGCGAAGAGACCCGCGGGCTGGTGCCGCAGCCGGTGCCCGCATCGCACAGCCCGGGTGGCACCAACGCCGAGATGATCGATTTGGGGTTGGTGGTCAAGGCCGAGGAGGTGTGTGCACTGGCCGATGCTTATTTGAGCCGATGGGTTGCGTGAGGGCAAGGAAATGTCACGAATCTCCACCGCTGCTGAGATGGCGCCCCAAAAGGCGCCCCAAAACGGATGGGCAGGGCTGCGTCACTGGCGGCACGACATGCTGGCAGGCTTTCAGGTTGCCTTGCTGTGGACGCCTTTCTCGTTGGGTGTGGCGTTGGCCTCTGGCGCGCCAGCCGTCGCTGGCCTGATTTCGGCCATTGTCGCCGGCTTGTTGTATCCCTTTCTCGGTGGTTCATACGTGACCGTCAGCGGTCCAGCCGCGGCGCTGGCGCCCGTGTTACTGTGGGGCATGCTCACCCTGGGGCACGGTGACTTGGCGGCTGGATACCCATTGGTGCTGGTGGCCGTGGTTTTCACTGGCATATTGCAGCTGGTGTTGGCGGCGCTGAAGGCCGGTCGCTACACGAGCTTGTTGCCGGTGACGGTGGTAGAGGCGATGCTGGCCGCCATCGGCATCATGATCATCGTTCGCCAATTGCCCGCTTTGGTTGGTGCGCCTTCCGCGCCAGCAAAGTCTGTATTGGAAGCGTTGACCCAATTGCCGACCCAGTTGGCGCAGGCACAGGTTGTGCCGCTCGCCATTGGCGTGGGTGGTTTGTTGCTGCTGTTCGCGTTGCGCCGTCCGAAACAGGCCATGTGGCGTTGGATTCCGCCTGCGATCGTGGTAGCAGCACTCGGCGGCCTGGTGGGCTGGTTGGCGGAATTGCCTGCCGGTTTCCGTATTGCGATGCCAGAGCAATTGATCGATGGTATCGTGTTTCCCGATTTCGCCGGGTGGCTGCAAAGCCCCGATCTGTGGTTGCCGATGTTGATGGTGGTGTTGACATTTACGATGATAGATGGTGTGGAGTCGGTGGCCAGCGTAAAAGCCGTGGATAAAATCGACCCCTGGCGACGGCAGTCGGACGCCAACAAAACACTGCGTGCGATGGGAGTTTGCAACGTGGCCTCGGGTATGTTAGGTGGCTTGACGGTGATACCTAACGCCGTGCCGAGTCGTGCCAACATCGACGCCGGCGCCCGGACCTTGTGGTCCAATTTATACAGTGGTGTCTTTTTGCTCGTCTTCGCGTTGGCGCTACCATCCCTGCTTACCTTGATTCCGCTGGCAGCCATCGCTTCGATTCTAATCTATATCGGCTGGCGTTTGTGCGAGCCCGCCGTTTTCGTGCGCATTGCCGCCATTGGTCGTGACCGTTTACTGGTTTTTACGGCAACGGTGATCGCGATTTTGCTGACCGATTTGCTCAAAGGAATGTTCATCGGCGTCGCCATCGAATTGGTGTTGTTGCTTTATTTGCAAACACCGTCGCTGCGCTGGATCATCACTGGGCGCATGACATTCAAGGACGCCATGCAGCTCTATCGTCAGACGATCGTCGGCATGTTTCGCAATCCGGTTATCAAGCATCGCATCGAGCGCGTCGTAGACGCGCCAACCGATGCGGGGGCGGCACCCCATCATGTTTTCACTCTGGGTAGCTTGCTGGGCTTCAACACGCTGCGCCTGCAAGAAGAAATAGCAGGCGTGCCGCCAGCACACCCCACAGTCTTACGCTTTACCGAGTCAGCCAAGCTCATCGACCACAGTGCAATGGAATTTTTGCAGCACACAGAAGAGGAGTACGCGGCTGAAGGACGTCCGTTTGAGGTGCAGGGCTTGGAGCATTTCCACCCTTTTTCCGCTCATCCTCTGGCCACGCGGCTGCAAGAACCGGGTAGCAAGTGGCGCGAGGTGGTGTTGGATGAGCGTGCACGCACGATGGCGGGGTTGGCCGAAGCGCTTGGGTTATCGTTCGACGCCAGTGTGCGCGTTACGGTCAACCGCGATGGTTTCGTTTATTTGCGCCGCGGCGATCAGCGTGAGGAGCGCAATACGATCAGTGGTAACTATCAGGGTGTCACGGTGCGGGTACTGGACTATGAGCACACCTCACCGCCCGACTATTACGTTGCCCACCGCCACACTTTGTTGTTTTTCGATTGGCCTGATGCAGCCGCCCCGCCGGGGGTACAGGTTCTGGCGCCTGGCCACTACCTGGAGCGTTATCTGGTCGGCTTGACCGAGGTCGAAAACAAAGAAAGCCTGCCTTCTGGGCACAGACTGTACGCCGAGGAGGGGGCCGCTGATGATGGTTTTGTCATCTTTGGGGCGCGCATGGTGGCAGCGGTGGGTGAGCTGTACATCGAATACCGCCGCGGGCGCGTTTTGCTGTTTGCCCCTGGCCGCGCGTGGGAGTCGCCAGTGCGTATCCAAGCGATGCTGCGGGCGCTGCGACAGGCGCTCGTCCCATGACCCGTTGCTATCTGGCCCAGGTGCGGCGTTCGAGCCACCGAGGGTGATTGGAGGCAACGCGGCAGTGGCAGCGCCGCGCGCGGACAGCACTCAGCGTGGTGTCGAGCGCTGCGGGTGATGTCTGTCGCGGCCGAGACTGGAGTGGTGTGCGCCGTGTAGAGCCGGTTTGGATGTCCACGAGGGTTGACTGCTGCTGCGCAAGCGGCGATTGCATCTTTTTGCACCCTGCTTCGTCTTCTGCGGTAAGGCAACACTCGTATCCCAGGTCAGCGCCTGGTCGCGCAAGCAGCCGCTGCCGTTTTTGTTGAGCGGCGCTTTGCTGTGGTGGGTCTTGTACCAAGCGCTCATCCCCGCCTCCGATGCGCTGGTGGCGGCGCTGCCGGTGGAGCGCAACAGCCATCTGGGCAGCGCCTTGCAATTTTTCTTCTATGACACGCCGAAGGTCCTGCTGCTGTTGACGGCAGTGGTGTTCGTTATGGGCATGGTCAACAGCACTTTCACCCCGGAGCGCACGCGCGCCCTGCTGGCAGGACGCAGCGAGGGGTTGGCCAATGTGATGGCGGCCTTGCTCGGTATCGTCACCCCGTTTTGTTCGTGTTCGGCGGTGCCGCTGTTCATCGGTTTCGTGCAGGCGGGCGCGCCGCTGGGGGTGACGTTTTCGTTTCTGATCGCCGCGCCTATGGTCAACGAGGTGGCCCTAGCGCTGCTGTCGGTTTGTTCGGCTGGAAAATCGCTGCGCTGTATCTGGGGCTGGGGTTGTCGGTGGCGATTGTGGCCGGTTGGATCATCGGCCGGCTGCGACTGGAGAACCATCTGGAAGACTGGGTGCGCGCGATGCCCAAACAGTCGGCCGACTACGAAGCGGTGGCCATCACCTTGGCCGACCGCGTGCAGGCGGGCTTGGCTGCCGTGCGCGAGATCGTGGGCAAAGTGTGGCCGTACATTTTGGCGGGCATCGCGGTGGGGGCCGGCATTCACGGCTGGGTGCTGCAGGATTTCATGGCCAGCATCATGGGCAAAGAGGCGTGGTGGTCGGTGCCGTTGGCCGTCCTGATTGGCGTGCCGATGTATGCCAACGCCGCCGGCATCATTCCCATCGTACAGGCGCTGCTGGCCAAAGGCGCCGCGTTGGGCACCGTGCTGGCCTTCATGATGAGTGTGATCGGGTTGTCGCTGCCTGAAATGATCATTTTGCGCAAGGTGCTCAAGATACGCTTGATCGCGACGTTCGTGGGCGTTGTCGCCACCGGCATTTTGGCCGTCGGCTTCATCTTCAACGCCGTGTTGTGATGGGATCGGTTGCGGGGAGTGTGACGACCGTGGAGAGGCTTCGTATGCAGAAGGGGTGGTACCGCTCGTGGGTGGGGCTGGTGGCGGCGCTGACGCTGATCGTGGCCTGGCCCGCCCAGGCGTTGGAGATCGTATTTCAACCCGTGGCACCACAGGTGTATGCCTACATTGGCGACATCGAGGGGCGCACGTATGAAAACGAGGCGCTCAACGCCAATCTGGGCTTGGTGGTGACGCCGACGGGCGCCCTCCTGATCGACAGTGGGGCGACGTTTCAAAGCGCCCAGAAAATCGCCGCGGCCGTCCGACGGATCACCGATCAGCCGATCCGCTGGGTCGTCAACACTGGCGGCCAAGACCACCGCTGGCTGGGCAACGGCTATTTCAAGGCGCAGGGGGCGGAAATCATCGCCCATATCCATGCGCGGGACGATATGCTGGCACGCGGGCCCGAGCACATTCGGGCCAATTCGCCGGTGCTGAAGGAGAAACTGGTCGGCACCGAACCGGTGTTGCCGACGCGCTGGGTGCACGACGACGACACCACGCTGGACTTCGGCGGCGTCACCGTCCAATTGGTGCACCGCGGCGGCGGACACACACCGGGCGACACGATGGTGTGGCTGCCGCACAGCGGGGTGGTGTTTACGGGCGATGTGGTGTACGTGGACCGCATCTTGGGGCTGCACCCAGTGAGCAAGACGCGCACCTGGCTCAAGAGTTTCGAGGCGCTGGAGGCGCTGGCCCCGAAGGTGGTGGTGCCGGGCCATGGCCGGGTGACCACATTGGCCCAGGCGCAACGCGATACCGGCGACCTGCTGCGGGCGTTGCGCGCGCACATGGGGCGGGCGGTGGAGGCGGGGGTCGATATGAGTACGGCAATCCGGACTTTCGATGGGACGCCGTTTCGTCACCTCAAGCACGCGGACGTCTGGCTGCCGCAGCTGGCCAACCGCGCGTATCTGGAAATGGAAATGGAGTGAGTGGGGCGCGCATCGCATTTCGGATCGCGCCTTCGTGTCACTGCACTCGTCGTGCAATCGAAATGGAGCAAAAGTCATGAAGGACATCAAAGTGTTGGGCACGGGGTGTGCCAACTGCAAGACGACCGTGGCGTTGATCGAACAGGTGGCCAAGGCCAAGGGTGTCGAGGTGAAGCTGGAAAAAGTCGAGGCTTTGCCGGACATCATGCGCTATGGCGTGATGCGTACACCGGGCGTGGTGATCGACGGCAAGGTGGTGCATGCCGGCGGCATTCCCGCCCGCGACAAGGTCGAAGAGTGGCTCTCGACCTGAGCCCCGTGCGCTGATCGGCGTGTGCCGATCGGCTGTGGTGGCTACAGCGTATCGATGCGCGCGCGCAGGTCGTCGGCGTGGCGCGTGATGGCTTCGCGCTCGCTGGCCGCCATGCGATCGAGCTGCCGCACAATGACTGCCATGCGCGGGTGTGCCGCCAGGCGCTGACGCTGGCGCGCCAAGAAGTCCCAGTACAGAGCGTTGAACGGGCAGGCGCGCGCGCCGACGCGCTGCTTGGGGTCGTATGCGCAGCCGGTGCAGTGGTCGCCCATGCGCTGCAGATAAGCCGCACTGCTGACATAGGGCTTGGTGGCCATCAGGCCACCATCGGCCCACTGGCTCATGCCCAGGGTGTTGGGCGCCTCCACCCACTCGAAGGCGTCGATATAGACCCCGAGGTACCAGCGGTGGACCTCGGCGGGGTTGCAGCCCGCCAGCAAGGCGAAGTTGCCGGTGACCATCAAACGCTGAATGTGGTGGGCGTAGGCTCCATCGAGCGTCTGCCGCAAGGCCGCGCGCAGGCAGGCCATGCGGGTCTCACCCGTCCAATACCAAGCGGGCACCGGGCCGGAATGCCCGAGCGCGTTGAGCCGGGTATAACCGGGCATCTTTGCCCAGTACACCCCACGCACATACTCGCGCCAGCCCAGAATCTGGCGAATGAAACCCTCCACCGCCGCCAAGGGGGCGTGGCCGGTGCGCCAAGCGGCTTCGGCGCGTGCCACCACTTCGTGGGGGCGCAGCATTTTGGTGTTGAGGGCAAACGACAACTGCGAGTGAAACAGTCGCTCGTGGCGCGCCGACAAGGCATCCTGAAAACGCCCGAAGTGGGGCAGCGCGTGGGCGATGAAGGCATCGAGCTGGGCCAGCGCCTCGGTGCGGTCGAGCGGCCAAGGCAGGGCGTGTGCCTGTGGGTCGCCCAGGGTGTGTACGCCGGCGGCGACGATCGTGGCCCACAGCGCGCGCAGATCGTGGCGGGGGCGCGGGTCTGGCGGCGGTGCGGGCTCGCCGCGCCACGGCTGGCGGTTGTCGGCATCGAAATTCCAGCGACCACCCGCTGGCTGATCGCCATCCATCAAGACGCGATGCTGGCGACGCATGCGGCGATAGAAGTGCTCCATCACCCAGTGGCGGTGCCCGGCCAGTGCGCGGGCGACGCCATCGCGCGCGGTGTAGAAGTGCGCGCTATCGACCGTGCGCACTGGTAGTGCGGCGGCTTGGGCCCAGAGACGCAGTTCGGCATCGAGCCGCCATTCATCGGGCTGTTGGTATTCCACCGCCACGGCCTGCAACGACTGCGCCAACACCTGCAGGTTGGCGACAATGCCTTGCCGGTTGTCGGCGGCGTCGATGGGCAGGTAGCGCACGCAGTGACCGGCGGCGTGTAAGCGCGTGGCAAACCGCCGCATGGCGGCAAACAACGCCAACACCTTTTGCGCGTGGTGGCGCACATAGTCGGTTTCGGCGCGCACTTCCATCAGCACATACAGCACGTCGAGCCGCACTTCGGCCAACCATGGGTGCTGGGGGTCGAGCTGGTCGCCCAAGATCAGGCGCAGCACGGGACGCTCAGGGGCCTGCCCTGGATCGAGGAGGGCGGGCGGCAGGGCGGCGGCGTTTGTCATGGGGTGGGTGGGCCGCGGCGGTTGCGGCGGCAGCGTTCGGAGCAGTAGCGCACGGCCTCCCAGTCGCGCGCCCACTTGCGTCGCCAGACGAAGGGGCGGCCGCAGACGGGGCAGATTTTGTTGGGCAGGTCGGCTTTGCGGCGCATCATCACCACAGGCTCAGTTGTTCGGCGGGGGGCGTGCGGCGGCGCGGCGGGGCCGGTTCACGGCCATGGGCGTCGCGCGCGCCCGGCATGCCGCGGCGCGAGCCATGGCGCTGTAACACGGCTGCGGCCAGCACGTCCATCGCCGGGGTGCCGCGCCGCGCGTGTAGCCGCGCTTTGCCGCTGCGCAGAGCCGACTCCAGCTCCACCACCGGCACCGGGATGTCATATCCGATCCGCACACCGCAGCGCTGTTGCAGCGCAGCCGGCATGCGCCACGGTTCGAACAGCCAGACATCGGGCACGCGTTGCAGTGTCGGCAGCCAGCGCCGCACGAATACGCCGTGCGGATCGTGGTCGCGCGCTTGTTTGATGGGGTTGTACACGCGTGTGGCGTTGATACCCGTGGTGCCCGACTGCATCTGCATCTGCGGCCAATGGATGCCGGGCTCGTAGTCCAGAAATAAGCGCGCCAGCCACAACCCTACCGGCCGCCAGTGCAGCCACAACGGGTAGGCCGCCACGGATACCAACATGGCGCGCATGCGAAAGTTGAGCCAGCCGCTGTCGCGCAGCTGAGCCACGCAGGCGTCCACCAGGGGCCAGCCGGTGCGGCCTTGTTGCAGCGCATCGAAGTGCGCGGGGTTCCAGTCGTCTTCGCGCAAACCGTCGTAGCCGCGGTGAAGGTTGCACCATTCGAGCTCGGGTTCGCTCTCCAGTTTCTGGATGAAGTGGCAGTGCCAGAACAGACGGCTTTCAAAGGCGCGCAAGCCGGCTGCCAAGCGGTGTGCCAGGCGGTTCGCGCTTGGCTGCGCGCGGCATGCAGCGCAGCGGGCGCGCGTGGCCTGTACCACCTCGCGCAGACTCAACACACCGTAAGCCAAGTACGGCGACAGGCGCGAGCATGCCTGCGGAGCCGTCAACGGCGACGAGATGCCGCCGCGGTACAGCGCTGCGCGGTCCTGCAGAAAGTCGGATAGCGTGGTCACGGCAGCGCTGCGGCCGCCGCGCTGGCGGTTCGGGGGTTGCCAGGGGTCCAGGCCGAGCGCTGCTGCATCCGGCCACGCGCTCGGTGCGAAGGCGCCGTCGCACTCGCGCCAGACGACGGTGTCCGCGGCACCTTCCCAGGCGCCGAGCAGCTGCGCTGGCCGCTCGAGCGGCCACGGCGCAAAGGTCAGCGCCGGCGGCGGCCAGCGCACCTGGGCTGCCGCCATCAGGGCTTCGCGCTCGGCCAGCCAGTGGTTGCGGTCGCGCAGGCCGCGTACGACGCCGAATTGGCGCGCCTCGTGCATGGCGACGCCATGCGCGCGCGCCCAGCGGCGCACGGCTTGGTCGCGCGCAAAGGTGTGGGCATTGCCGGTTTCCTCGTGCGCGTGGATGGCCTGCACGCCAAGCCGTTGATGCAATGCCTGCAGCACCGGCACCGCCTCGCCCATCAGCACGTGCAGCCGTGCATGCGGCAGACCGGTTGCGCGCAGCGCGGCGTCCAACTCGGCCAGGCTTTCGCGGATGAAGCCCCAGTGCTGAGCGGCAGCGTCCGGTTGGCGCCACAGGCTGGGCTCGATGATGTAGATGGCCAGCACGGGGCCCGAGCGCGCCGCCGTTGCCAGCGGGGCGTGGTCGTGGACGCGCAAATCGCGTTTGAACCACACGAGTTGCACCGCCATGCCTTCGCTACGCCTCCATCTCGAATCCGGGTGCCGCCACGCGCCGGCGCAGCCAGCGCATCAGCGCGCCCAGTACTGGCCATTGTTCGTAGAATTCCTGCGCGGCGTCCCAGTAGTCGCGGTGCTCACGGATGCGCCCATCGGGTGCGAAGCGAAGGTGGGTGCTGCCATGGATGCGGCGTTCGCGCCGCTGGCCGCGAAAGTAGAAGAAAAAGTCCCAGATCAGGAAGGCTTGCCGGGCGTCGCCCAGCCGCTCACGCACGACGAAGCGCGGCGCATCCAGCTGGCCGTACATGTGCTCGAAGATGGCGCGGATGGCTGGCAACCCCTGTACCGAGTGAAAGGGGTCGTGAAAGCGGGCGCCTTCGGTGTAGATGCGATCCAGCTGTCCAAGCGCGGCGGGGGTCAGGGTTTCGAAGAAGTGCGCCACGGCATCGGCCGGTGTCGGCGCGGCGGCGCCGGCGGTGGGGGGCGCAGGAGGCGGCAGGGGATTCATGGCTCACAAACCGGTGACACGGTGAATGAGGGCGAAGTACCAGCGATCGGGCAGCCAGCGCAACGCCCGCAACGCATAGGTAAAGCGCTTGGGAAAGTGGATTTCGAACGCCCCGCGTGCCCAGCCGCGCAAGATGGCCGCAGCGGCTTGCTCGGGCGTGATCAGCGCGGGCATGCGGAAGGCGTTCTGCGCCGTCAGCGGTGTGGCGACGAAGCCGGGGCTGATCAGGCTGACCCCCAGCCCGCGCGGGCGTAGGTCCAGAAAAAGCACCTCGGCTAGATTGGCTATGGCGGCCTTGGTGGGGCCATAGGCCAAGGCTTGCGGCAGCCCTCGATAGCCGGCGACGCTACCCACCAGACTGAGGTGTCCGTGACCCTGCGTCAGCAGGCGCGGCACGCAGGCCCCGAGCAGATGCAGGGCGCCCTCGACATTGACGCGCTGGTGGCGCAGCAGTTCGTCGGTGTCGATGGCGGTGGCACGCAGCGGCCGGTAATGACCAGCGCAGTAAAGAATCAGGTCGAGCGGCCCGTCGGCAAACACTTGCGCGGTGGCTTGCTCGACGGCGGCGCGGTCCGTCACGTCCAGCGCCAAGGCTCGACGCCGTGGCGCGGCTGCGGCGAAGCTCTGCAGCGCAGCTGCCTGGCGCGCCGAGACGAGTACCTCGGCGCCGCGCGTGTGCAAGGCTTCGGCCACGGCCAGTCCGATGCCGGAGGAGGCGCCGACGATCCAGGCGCGCCGGCTGTGCCAGTCGCGCAGCACAGGGTTCAGGCTCATGGGCTCAGCTTGGTGAAGGCCAGCGTCACTTCGCCCAAGCGAATGCCGAATTTGCTCATCACGGCGCGGTTGAGCATGATGCGCTCGTCGATCAGGTACATCCAGTCATCGAACTGTACCTCATACACCCGGCCATCGACGGGCAGGCGCAGTGTGTAGCGCCAGTTTAAGGCATTGCCGCTGGTGCGGCCGCTGGCTTCGCCGACCACGTCGTCGGCCGTGCCTCGATAGCGGCCATTGCCTTCATCCACCAGGCGCCAGACGCGCCGTTCGGTCTTGCCGTCGCTGTAGGTGAAGCGCTCATCCAGCACGCCCTGGTTGCCGCTCCAGGTGCCCGTCATCTCGACCACGAAGCGCCGCACGACCTGGCCGCTGCGGTCCTGAAACATACCGTGGGCGACCAGACGGCCATTGAAGTAGGTTTTGAGGTCGAGGACTGGGCGTTCGGATACGTAGGTGTCGAGCTGCTGCGATGCGCAGCTCGCCAGCAACACGGCGGCGGCGGCGAGTAGCCAGCGGCGGGGCAGGGCGGGGGCATCGGAAAGGTGCACGGGCGACTCCTCGGGCGGTCAGGGACACGGGGCGGGTGGGAGCTGGCTGGGATGGGGGGCAGCAGCCGGGTGGTGAGGATGCCGTCCGAACCCATGCCACAGCAGCCCGGCCGCCATCACTTTGAAAAGACAGGGCAGCACGGCATAGGTCAGGGACAGAGCCTGTAAACCCGCCGCATCGCGGCTGCCCGGGGTGTAGCCGAGCGCCGCAAGCGCCGGCAGCGCCACGGCCGCGGCCAGCGCCAGGTTGGCCTTGGCTGCCAGATTCCACCAGCCAAAGTAGGCGCCCTCGTGCCGGCTGCCGTCGCCCGCTTCGGCAATCACGCCCGCCAACAGCGCCGCGGGCAGAATCAAATCGGCTCCCAAGGCCAACCCAGAGAGCATGCAGACGACCCAGTAAGCCGCGGCGTCGCCGGCGCCCAGTAACGCTGCCCAGGCGAATACCGCCACGGACAGCACCATGCCGGTGAGCCAGGCGCGCGCCAAGCCGACCCGACGTGTCCACGCCAGCCACGCGGGCATCCCCAGCGCGGCGGCCAAAAAGTAGCTGGTCAAAAAGAGCGGCTCCCACTGCGGCGCCTGCAGCCGATCGGCGATGAAAAACAGCACCAGCGTAGCGGGCATGGCGCTGGCCAAGCCGTTGAGTACGAAGACCACCATCAAGCGCCGAAAGCCAGCGTGCCGCCACGGGTGCCACCAATCGAGGTCGGCCTTGGTCCTGAAAGAGCCAGCCGCCAGCGCCGGCCGTGGGCCCCGACCCCACGCCCCGAGCGCGGCCGCCAAGGCCGCTGCCAGCACCGCCAAGGTCACCGGCCAGCCGGCAAGCGTGGGCAGCACCGCTGCCAACACCACGCCCAGCAAGGCCCAGCCCTCGCGCCAGGCAACGATGCGCGCTTGATGGGTCGCCTCGCCACCGAGGCGAGCGCCCCAGCTCTGATGCGCGATGGTCAGCACGCTGTAGGCCAAGGTCGTGACGGTGACCAGGACCAAGAACCACGCGAGCAAATGGTCATGCGCTGCCGGCGGCGGCAGCAGCAACCCCAACATTCCCAGCCAGAGCGCCAAGGCCGTCCACCACACGCGCCGCAGCACGGCGGCTGGCCCGGCGCGGAAGACGCCGTCCAGCCAGCGGCCGATCAAGGGGTCGGACAAGGCATCGAACGCGCGCGCCAGCAACAGCGCCGCGCCCAGTGCCGCCAGCGGAATATCCATGGTGGCGTAATGTTTGGGCAGGTGGACATACAGCGGCAGGGCGATGAAGGCCAAAGGCAGTCCGGGCAGCCCGTAGCGCCAGGCGTCGGTGATGGACGGCGGCGCGAGACTCATGGCGTGGTCGGCGGTGACGGCAGCGCGAGTGAGGCTTGGCGCAGACCCGGCTCGGAGGTGGTTGCAGCCAGCCAGATGCCAAAGAAGCGCTCGGCAAAACGCGCATCGGCCAACTCGCCGAGCACGCGGATGCGCCCATCGGGGCTGGTGTGGACGAAGCGCGCGCCCACCCCGGGCTGCCACAAGCCGGCGATGCGGTCGCCCGCCTGCACGTCGGGGAACAGGCGCTGCATGGCGCGCAACCAGGCCGCCTCGTCGGCGGGCTCCAGCGGGCCAGCGCGTCGCATCTCGTCGATGGAGCGGCGCGCGATGTCCCGACCGCGAAAACGGCGCGCGTGAGTCAACTCCAACACGATCGGTTCGCGCCCGAGCGCATCGGCGCGCCAGCCGAGGCCGGCATACAACCGGGCCTCGTATATCGGGATACCGAAAAAGCGCAGCGTGCCCGCGCCGACCAGCGCCGCTGCGGGCAGCAGGCTGGCGGCGCCAGGCGAGGCGGTTGACGCCTCGGCGGGCGCTGACCCTGGATCTGCGGCGTTGGCCCAGGCGGGGGAGGCCGCCAGGCACGCGGCCAACAGCGCCGGGCACCACCACCGTTCACGAGTTGACCAGCGTGTACTGCACGACATCGATATCTCCGGCCTCGAAGCCCGCCTCGCAATACGCGAGGTAAAACGACCACAGGCGCACAAAGCGCTCATCGAACCCCAGGGCCAACACCTCCTCGCGCCGGGCCAAAAAGTTGCGTCGCCAGCGTCGGCAGGTTTCGGCATAGTCGCGCCCGAAGGCGAGCATATCGACGATTTGCAAACCGGCGCGCGTGGCTTGCGCCCGGAAGGCCGACGGGCTTGGCAGGCAACCGCCAGGGAAGATGTATTGCTGTATGAAGTCGGTCGAGCGCACATATCGCTCGAACAACGCATCGCGGATGACGATGGCCTGGATGCAGGCGCGTCCGCCACGGCGCAGCAGCCGCTGCAGGGTCTCGAAATAGACGGGCCAGTACGCGCGTCCGACGGCTTCGATCATCTCGATCGAGACGATGGCATCATAAGGGCCGTCATTGACGTCACGGTAGTCTTGCAGGCGCAGTTCGACGCGATCGCTCAAGCCGGCGCTGGCCAGGCGCGCCCTGCCGTACGCCAGCTGCTCGGTCGATAGCGTGATGCCGGTGACATCGGCCCCGAAATCGCGTGCTGCCATTTCGGCCAGCGCCGCCCAGCCACAACCGATCTCCAGCAGCCGGGTGCCGGCCGTGACGCCGGCCATGCGCAAGGCACGCGCTATTTTGGCGCGCTGTGCACTGGCCAGATCACGTCCGGCATCGCCATCGAACCAAGCCGCAGAATAGGTCAGCGTCTCGTCCAGCCACAGGCGATAAAAGCCGTTGCCCAAGTCGTAGTGCGCATGGATATTGCGCCGGCTGCCACTGCGGGTGTTGCGGCGCAGCCAGTGCCGCCAGCGGTACAGCAGTCGGCCTGCCCACGTGCCGTGGATGACGTCCTCCAGTGCCTGCCGGTTGGCCAGCATCAGACGCAGCAGTGCGGCCAGATCGGGCGTGCTCCAGTCGCCCGCCAGGTACGACTCCGCAAACCCAATGTCGCCGCGCCGCCAGGCTGCCGTGGCCACCGACCAATCGCGCAACTCCAGCCGGGCGTGCGGCGCATCACACGCGCCGCGCTGTCCAAACAGCAGCGTGTGGCCGCTGGGCGTGCGCAGCTCCAGCGTGCCGTGACGCAGGCGCTGCAGCAAGCGCAGTGCGGCACGGGCGGCGGCTGGCGCGTCGGCGATGGCGACCGCCTGTTGGTCGGGGTCGTGGCGTGGCAGCTGGGGGGCGAGCAAAGACGTCACGTGGGATACCTCTCGGGCAGCAAGGGACGCGGCGACTGGGGGGTGACCGGCTCGGCGGGCGCGGCCGGTTTCGGGTAAATGCGCACGCCCTTGCGCCACAGGGTCAGGGCGTGGGCGTGAATGCGCGCGATCACCATCGCACTGTGCCAACGGTAGCGCCACAGCAGCGCTGACCAATCGCTGGCTTGGGCCGGCCGCAGCGTACCAGCGACGCTGGTGCGCAACAGCGGTCCCGCCTCGTCGTCGTATTCGATACGCACGACAGTGCGCTCGCCCTCCGGCCGTGTGCTGGTGCGCAGAAATCGGAAGCGGTAGCCGCCGGCCACAGGTAAAAATGGCGAGACGTGAAAGCGCTTGGGAGCCTGCAGCGTGTGTCCCCAGGCGGGCTCATCCAGCAGGTAGCAGTGACGCTCGCCAAACGTGTTGTTGACTTCAGCCACGATGGCGCGCAGCGCGCCGTCGGTGCAGTGACAGTACCAAAAGCTCACCGGCTTGAAGGCATAGCCCAGCACGCGGGGGTAGGTGTGTAACCACACGGGGCCGTCGGCGTCCGCGATGCCGTGCTGAGCGAGCAGCTCGCGCAACCACGCCAGGGCGCCCCCACGTTCGGGGCTCCGTCCATCGCCGTGATCCCGGTCGTCGAAGCTGATGAGGGCGCGGCGGTTGAGGGCCAGGCCGGCCTGGGCTGCTGCCGCCGCCAGGCGATGCATGGGCAGCAGCAAAAACCACGTGCGGTGGGCGAACGCGTGCTCGCGCGGGCGCAAGCGATGATGACGCACCCAGCCCTCGCCGATCAGCACGGTGTCGCTGAGGGACGCTGGTGCAGCGCTGGGCTGGGTCGTCATGGCGCGAAGGTACTCGACATGCGCGCTCAAGCGGCCGCGCGCTGCAGGCCCTGCCGCGCCAGCAGCGCGTCGGCAACCGCATAGCCCGACTTGAGACCATCTTCGTGAAAGCCGTAGCCGGTCCAAGCACCGCAAAACCACGTGTGCGCCTGTCCCTGCAGGGCGTCGATGTGTTGTTGCGCAGCGATGGCGGTGGCATCGAACACCGGGTGGTGGTACTCGAAGGTCGCCAAGATCCGCTCGGCGGCAATGGGCCGCAGCGGATTGAGCGACTCCACCACCGGCTGGGCAAACGGCAGCGGCTGCAAGACGTTGAGCCAGTAATGCAAACAGACGTGGGCCGCCTCCTGCCGCTGGTCGCTCGCGCGCTCGTAATTCCATGCCGACCAGACGCTGCGGCGGCGCGGCAACACCGAGGTATCGGTGTGCAACACCGCACGGTTGGCCTGGTAACGGATCGCGCCCAGCACGGCCTGTTCCTGCGGCGTGGGCCGCGCCAACAAGGCCAAGGCTTGGTCGCTGTGCGTGGCAAGCACCACCTCGTCGAAACGCTCGGCACCGGCGTCGGTGAACAGCGTCACGCCGGCGGCATCACGCTCGATGCGGCGTACCGGGGTGCGCAGGCGCGCCTCGTCGATGCGCGCGACGATGCGCTCGACGTACTGGCGCGCTCCGCCGGCCACCGTGAACCACTGCGGCCGTCCGTTGATTTGCAGCAGTCCGTGGTTGTGGCAGAAGCGAATTATCGTCGCCACCGGAAAGCCCAGCATCTGATCGGTGGGACAACTCCAGATGCACCCGATCATTGGCAACAGATACCAATCGCGGAAGGCAGCGCCGAAGCCGTGCGCATCCAAAAATGCCCCCAGCGGCTGCTGCAGCTCATCCGCGCGGCCATCGCGGGCCAGCTGGGTGCAGCGCCGATTGAAGCGCAGCAGGTCGGCCAGCATCACCCAGAAATGCGGGCGCACCAGGTTGCGCCGCTGCGCAAAGACGCTGGCCAGTGAGGCGCCGCCCCACTCCAGCCCGGCGCGATCGCCATCGGCGGGGATTTGCACCGAAAACGACATATCCGACGGCGCCGTCGGCACGCCCAGCTCGGCCAGCAGCGCGATCAGATTCGGGTAGGTGCGCTCGTTGAAAACCAAAAAGCCGGTATCGACGCCATGCGTGATGGACTGCCCGTGCGCCCCAGGCAGCGTGACACCCACCGTATGCGTGTGGCCGCCGAAGTAATCGTTGGCTTCGAACAGTGTCAGGTGCGCGTGTCCCCGCAATCGGTGCGCTACACCCAAGCCGGCGATGCCCGATCCCACGATGGCGATTTTCATTGTTGCGTATCCGAGATTGAACCCGATCGGGCGTTACGTTGTCCTAGACAAAACCATTGTATGCTGCATGGACTCATCGTGCACGTACAAGGTTCCCATACCATGAACCCAAATTGTCCATTAGGGAAGGTCTGCAAAACCTCCCCACCTGACTGCCGGGATGGGACAATAGCGACATGAAGCAGATGAGTCTTCAGGCGCCGATGTATACGGGCTTTGAGCTGCGCACCAAGCGCACCCGCAAGCGTGAGTTTTTGGAGCAGATGGAGCGTGTGGTGCCCTGGAAAGAGCTGGTTGCGCTCATCGAGCCGTATGCGCCCAAGGCAGGCCCCAAGGGTGGGGTCGTCCACCCTTTGCGGTCGAGAAGCTTTTGAGGATTTACTTTCTGCAGCAGTGGTTTGGGCTGTCGGATCCGGCGGTGGAGGAAGCCCTGTATGACACGCCGCTGCTGGCCCGGTTTGTTGGGTTGGACCTGGGGGTGGATGTGGTGCCGGATGAGAGCACCATCCTGCGCTTTCGACACCTGCTGGAGCAACACGGCCTGAGCGCGCGCATCCTCGAGACGGTCAATCGCATCCTGACCGAGCGTGGCCTCATGCTCAAAAGTGGCACCATCGTGGACGCCACGCTCATAGCCGCGCCCAGCTCGACCAAGAACGCGAGCGGCCAGCGCGATCCTGAGATGCACCAGACGAAGAAGGGCAATCAGTGGTACTTCGGCATGAAAGCGCACGTTGGGGTCGACGCCGAGACAGGGCTGGTACACACGGTGGTGGCCACCGCTGCCAACGTCTCGGATGTGACGCAGGCGCATCGGCTCTTGCACGGGCAAGAGACCGACGTCTTTGCCGATGCGGGCTATCAGGGAGTGGACAAGCGAGCGGAAAACCAGGGCAAGCAAGTCGCTTGGCACGTGGCCATGCGGGGCCGGGCAAGCGCCGGGCATTGGACAAGAGCACTTTTCTTGGCCAGGTGATGGATGCCTTGGAACGCACCAAGGCGCGCATTCGTGCCAAGGGCGAGCATCCGTTTCGGGTACTCAAATGCCAGTTTGGCTACTGCAAGACGCCCTATCGAGGCTTGGCCAAGAACGGCGCGCAACTCAACGTCCTGTTTGCGCTGGTCAATCTGTGGCTGGTGCGCAAGGCCTAGTTGTGAAGCTTCAATAGGTTGTATCTGCGGTTCACCCGGACTGCGTCTGGGAGACTGGGAGTCGCCAAACAATCCAGCACTTTCAGGAACAGCCGGATGAACACCCATAAGAATGCCCGACTTACCTTCGCCCGTCGCTTGCAGATGGTTCAAGAGATGACACAGCACGGGCTCAAGGCCTGTGAAGCGG
>NZ_VJON01000080.1 GCF_007556685.1 Tepidimonas charontis
CATACTGGACAGACTCATGCACCGCTGCGCGATGCTGGAGTTCGAGGGCAAGAGTTACCGCCTCAAGGAGGCCGCCGCTCGCATCGTCAACAGCCCTGAACCGTCATAATCCAGCTGTCCTGCCTGGCGCAGTTTGACCGGCCATAAGTGGAGCATTTTGGGGTGGCCATCGGGGGGTGGCGCAGCCGCGCCAGAATCCAGCGCTCGACCACCTGCACGGCAACCTCGACCTTGGACTTGTCGCGGGGTTTGGCCGGGCGTGCGGGCATGACAGCCAGGCTGTAGTGTGCCGAGAGCTCTTCGAGCAAGCGGTGTGCGGTGGGCTCGTAGCGGTCGGCACGGGCCATCAAGGCACGCGGCTGGTCGGGCACCAGCAGGCGAGGCACGCCACCGATGAACTCCAGCGCCCCCATGATGCTGGCCACCCAGTCGGCGGCCTTCTGGCTGGCGGTGGCACAGGCGTAGGTGTAGTTCGATGCGCCCAGCACGGCCACGAAGACCTGGGCTTGGCGTATCTCGCCAGTGTCGGCATCGACGATGGGCACCGTCTGGCCGGCGTAGTCCACGAAGAGTTTGTCGCCGGCCATGTGGGTCTGGCGCATGGAGCGCTTCAACCCCCGGGCCCAGGCTTTGTACTTCTCGCAAAAGGCGCTGTACTTGTACGCCTGACCGCTGTGCTGTTGCTGGTACTCCTCCCACAGCAGTTGCAGGGTGACGCCGGGGCGGCGCAACTCGCGGTGGATGTGGGCATGGTCGGGTTCGAGGTGGCGCGAGGCGCGCGCCACGGGTGGCTTGTAGAGCCGGGCTTGCAATTCCTCGTCGCTCAGGCTCTGGGCCAGCGCCCAGTCCACGCCGGCGGCGCGCGCGTAGCTGGCGATGTCGTTGACGGTGGACTTGGAGATGCCAAGCGCCGCGCCGATTTGGCGCGGTGCTCAAGGCCCCGCCGTGCAGCAGTTGCAGTGTGTGTCGTAGTTTGCTCATGGTGACCCTGGGTGTGGGCATCGCTGGCTCCGGTCAAAAAACCGGGCAGCGTATGCCGCGTTCGGGCCACTCAGAACACCCTGCAGGTGTCCGCCATCCGTTTGGAATGCTGTCCGCCTTCAGCGTGGAACCGCGTCCGGCTTCACGCTGGAACACTGTCCGCCATCAGCATGGAATCGTGTCCGCCATGGCGTGGAATACGCACGCGGTGATGAATGAAGCCATTTGACTCTCCGTGAAAAGTTGCTGCTACGAACACCGTACGCGCAACACGCATTCCCTGCTGTCGCGCACTGTCGCCAGGATAGTATAGCCAAAGTTGTTGTTCGCGCTCTACTGGGCGGGCCGTACGGCGGGTTTTTGGGTACCGAGCGGGCTTGCGGGGCGCTTTTGTGGCGCCTTGGGGGCCCTGCTGTTGCACGGATGCGACAGCAGGGCCGTTGGGCACCACCGCGGGCCACCCCTGCGGGGCGGTCAAGTGTTCCAGAAGCTGGCGATGATTTGGGCCTCGGTCAGCTGCTCGGTGCGCACGCCCACAAAGATGGCTTGGGGGGCGAGCTCGTCCGCGACGATGCGGTCGTTGCCCCCAGTGTCGTCGGTGAACTTGTACAGCGCCATGTCGTTGGCACCGACGTTGATGAGGAAGTAGTGGGAAGTAGTGCGACTTGCCCGGCTTGTAGCTGGCGTTGTTTCCGTAGTCGTCCAAGAAGGCGGCGACGCTAGCACGGTCGGTACCCGCGGCCGACACACCGGTGATGACAAAGAAGCCTTTGCCGTAGTCGTCCTTGGTGCGCGGCGGGGACAGGTAGGCCTGGTACGGCTCGGCGGGGCTTTCCAGGAACTGGACGTAGCTCTTGGTGACCGTACCGTTGCTGAGGGTGGCGCCGGCCCCGCTGAGCAGGCTGGGGAAGGTTGAGCCCGTTGCCCAAGTGTGGAACAAGCCCAGGTCGAAAACGTCGGAACCCGGAGCAAAGCCTTTGATGACGATGAGCGGCTGCTCGGGCACGGCCAACGGGTAGGTGAACGTGACGGTGTCGCGCGCAGGGGTGGTTTCGGTCAGGTCGATGACAACGGGCGAGCGCAGGTCGTTGAGGATGATGCTGTCGGCGCCCTCGCCGGCTTCGATGCCGGTAGCCAGACTGCTTACGTGCCCTTCGACGGTGATGCGGTCGTTGCCGTCGCCGCCCTTGGCCACGCCGCCGACGTTGAAGGCGATGATGTCGTTGCCCGCCCCGCCGTCGTAGTAGCCGCCCTGCAGGTCGCCCGGCGCGGTGTCGTACAACTTGTCGTCGCCGTCGCCGCCGTACAGCGCGTCCACGCCCATGCCGCCATGCAGGGTGTCGTTGCCGCTGCCGCCATGCAGGGTGTCGTCGTCGTCGTCGCCTTGCAGCCAGTCGTCACCGCTGTCGCCGTACAGGGTGTCGCGCCCGGCGTCGCCGTACAGTTTGTCGGCACCGTCGCCGCCTTCCAGCAGGTCGTCGCCCGCGGCGCCTCGCAGGGTGTCGTTGCCTGCCAGGCCTTCGATTTGGTCGTTGCCCGCTGTGCCCACCAGGGTGTCGTCCCCCATGGTGGCGACGGGAGTATTGTTGGGCGTGGTGGGCGTCGTGGGTTGGGTGGGGGTGGTGGGTTG
>NZ_VJON01000081.1 GCF_007556685.1 Tepidimonas charontis
GAGCACTTGAAGGTTGTCCAGCGACACATTGCCCCGCTGCCGCGGCAGGCAATCCTCAATACGCGCGAATTGCGCAGGCGTAAGTTCCATGCGCAGTATGTTAGCACGTAGTGTTAACAGGCCCTAGTGCGATCGCGGCAGCTGGGCCAGCTACAGCCGATGAATGGCCCGCGGGCGTTGGCGCGAGGCGAGCGCTTGAGCGGCGACGCCAGGATTCGAACCGGCCATCTACTTAGCGCGCCCCCACCAAGGGGGATCGTCGCCGCTCAACGCAAAGGTTAGCACATCACCGAGAGGCGTAAGCGCCCTCCCGCGACGACGGCGCTGTTAGACCGCGCTTCATTGAGGCACCGATCCGCATCGACGTCGACGACTGCAAAGGGCGCGAGGCGTTTGCCAGCCTCCAGTGCCGCCGAGGTGATCTCACCCCGTCATGCGCGACATCGGCCAGGCGCTGGCCGAGGGTATGCGCGATAGGCTGCGGCTTTCAAAGCCCACTGGCCTTGGGAGCCAGTAAAACTGGCCGCCCGCCGTGGTGCGCGAGATGGACATCGACGAGTACCGCCAGTGGTGCCGCCGCGCCCAGGCCGCGCTCGAGGCGCGTGGGTTCACGCCATGAGCACGGCCAGTATGAGCAGCAAGGCCAGCCAGCCGATGATCATGTCGAGCGACTGCAGTCCGCTCGCTTTTTTGGCGGCGGCCATGAGGATGGGCGGCGCAAACAGAAAAAGCGTCAATGCCCAGCCCGCCCAGGCGTGATCATTGGCGTAGGAAAGGATCGAATCCAGCATGTCCGCCACCCTTGCCATCTCGGCGCTGTTGACGCTCAAGGACCAGTTTAGCGCACCGCTGCGCGCCGCGGCGAGCTCGCTTGATGGCATGCGCGGCGTGATGGATAGATGGCGTTCTTCATCCGAGCGCCTGAGCGCTGCCATTGCCGGCGTATCGAACGCGGCATCTCGCATGGGCACCACTGCGGCGCAGCTTGCTGCCGTTGGTCAAGTCGTAACCGGTTTCGGGCTGGAGAGCTACATGCGGCAGGCCATCGGTGTTGAGCATCGACTTGCCGCACTTGGCAATACCGCCAACATGAGCGCAGATGAGCTTGCTGCGCTCGATGTGCCCCTGACCGGCGCGGCGCTGAAGCTCGGCGAGCGCTTTGCCCACTTCGCGGTCGTCGATTTCGATGCGGATGGGGTTTGGTCATCGCCTCATGACTGTGCTAAGCTTGTTCCAAGGGGCGGTTGCATCCCGTCGTCGCGCTTATACCGCGATGCGTCACGGACGTAGGATGGGGGGACGCCCTGATCTCTCGTACATCGTTTTGAGCGCCAGCATGCGGCGCTTCGTCAGAATTTCGAATACGGCGTGGTATTCGGCGCCGTCGATCTCATGGATCAGCTCGATGGATCACCGGCCTGTATCCGTGACACCGGCATCCTCCATGCGCGCAGCGCCGATGATGCGCGGCAAGAGGCGGTAATCGGACGTATCGCGCCCGGCCTGGTAGGCGAACTGGCTGGCCATCATGCCGGAATCGACCAGCGGGCGCGCGCCCTTCTTGCGTGCCAGCGTCACGGGCGAGTTGGGCGCGAAGGGGCGGCCCTCCACGTCGCGGCCATCGCGCAGCCGCGCGCGCATGCCCTCCACCAGCGCCTGGCCGATGTCGTGCATGACCGGGGTGAGGTCGGAGACGCGGCGCTGAAGGTTGGCCAGCGCCGCGCGCACTTCGCGGTCGTCGATGTCGATGCGGATCATGGGCTATACTGCACGCAAGGGTTGGCGGCAAAATCTCCCTCCATCTGGTGAGGGCAGACCTGGGGCCCAAAGGTGCCGTCGCCGGGCGCGGGAGTCCGGCGCGCCAGCCCCACGAGGCGGTCCAGGTGCCGCCTCATTTCTTTTCCGCCTTGCGCAGCAGGCGGGCGATCTCGGCTTCGCGCTCCGCCTGTTGCCTGGAAAGCCGTCGAACGCTCGTCACCCACAACGCCTTGCCCGTGCGGGTGGCCTTGACCACCAGCACGTGGCCACCGGACTTCCCGGCTGACAGTGCGCGCACGTAGATCAGACTTGCGCCGTCCTGCACTCGGTGGGTGGCCAGGTCAATGACGCCCTGGGCGATGGCGTATTCGGAAGCCGAAAGCTCCGGATGCTCACGCTTTTGCTTCAAGGCCGGGTCGATCCCCGCTCACGCGGGGCAGACTGCTAGGAAACCTCTGCACAACCCAGCCTATTCGTTCCAGAGGACGCGGTGATGGTAGACTTTGTTTCACATGACGGGATCAGGGGCAGATTTTGAGTTATTTTCCGCTCCAGAAGCCCCTTTCGTGGGCCTCCTGAGGCCTCGTCGGCCCCCAGTGGCGCCGTGGCGGGCGCACTTATCCCGTTGCAGCCAATGTCAAGCGACACGAAGATTTGACCCCCTGACGACATCTGGAATTGACCCCCGGGTTAATCAACTCTCTGACGTGATCGGGGTGGGGGCAGCGGCCTTGTGCAGAAGGCCGCTGCGGCGCTTGTCGC
>NZ_VJON01000082.1 GCF_007556685.1 Tepidimonas charontis
CACCTTGAGCCGCTCGATCTCCCGCTCGCTCATCTCGATGCGCTTGTCCACCCAGCCCTCCGCTTCCAGACCAACAAGCGGACATTTCTACTTTGCCGGAAGCGGACATTACTATCTTGCTTCTACACCCCCTTTCGGGGGGGGTTGCCAACGCCCGCGCGCACAGGTAAAGTGCGTGGTACGAACGTTGCGCCAATTTGCATGAAATTTAGTACTGCACAAACATCCAGTCAATGCCTGGAAACGCAGGCTGGGCGCGGCTTTACGCCTGATCGAGCCGCCGGTGTTAGGGAGACAGCCGTCGGTGTTATGCAGCAGTTTTGCTCCCTATAACACGTTAGGCAAACAAAGGAGAGCACTATGAACGTCAAGAAAGTAATCGTTGCCACCATTTTTGCGGTAGCGTTCCCAACAATGGCATCAGCAGCATGTCCATATGACCCGAACTGCTTAAACAATCCATATGGTGCCGGTAGCCCATACAAAGCAGACGGGCTGAACAATCCCTATAGCCAGTACGGCAGCCCCTACAGCAATAAGTCGCACACAAATCCTTATGCCACGGACGCACCGAAACTCTACGACAGCCAAGGGAATTACCGAGGACGCCTTAGCAATAACCCATACGATCCTGATTCCACGTCGAATCCCTACGGTAGATATGGAAGCCAGTATTCACCGGACAGCATCAATAATCCATACGGAGCAGGCAATCCATATTCAAATAAACCTATCTATGTGGTTCCGTCGAGGTAGTTTGCCTAACAATCGCTTCGAGAGGGACGCGGCTAATCGCCGCGCCCCTCAAGCGAAGCGTTGGGTTATAGAAGGAAGTTATGAAGCAATTGAAGCATGTCGTCCCTGCAATAATATTCGCAACTATTTTTGGCTGTTCAGAAAAACCAAAACAAGAATTACAGATTTCTGTGGCTGCTGATTTAAATCCAGAGGCCAAAACCATCGTGACAGAAGCTTGGCCAAAAATTAAACAAGCTTGCCCTGGTTTAAACAAATATGCTTCTTCGCTGCAATTTGACGGGATTGAAGAAAATTTCAGTTATGCACCTGAACATGCACAACGAGTATCCATCAAATTCAAAATACCTGACAACGACCAGAACATTCCATTAAACTATGTAGCAAATGGCCATACTTGTTACTTAGAAGTATCAAGAGACGGAAAAACATTAACAGTAGACAAGAATGCATGCAAAGCAGTTTGCTTAGACAAAGAAATACATGGAACATCTTATGGAAATAATCAGCTAGTGCTAAGTTTGCAATGACCCAACCCTTACTTCCAGGGGACTGTCGCTATCGCGCCAGCCCCTGAAGCCTGACGTTAGCCGACGACAGCACTATGGCACCCACAGTCGTCCGCGAAGGTTCTTTTCGGCTCTTCTTCTTTTCCCGTGAAGAACCGAGAATGCACATCCATGTCGCTCATCCCGATGGCGAGGCCAAGTTCTGGCTCGAACCCGCGATTTCGCTCGCAAGCCACACGGGCCTATCCTCGAAAGAGCTTTCCGACGCCGAGGAAATCATCCTCCGCCACTTGCAGGAGATCAAAAATGCCTGGTACAAACACTTTGGCCGCTGAGGTCACCCATATTTCCAGACACGGCTTCTGGCTACTGCTCGGCGACGAAGAGTTGTTGGTTCCCTTTTCCGAGTTTCCCTGGTTTCGTCAAGCAACCATCGATCAGCTTTGTACCGTCGAGTGGCCCACAGCCGATCATCTTTACTGGCCTCAACTTGATGTGGATTTGTCGGTCGAGTCGATTCGACATCCAGAGCGTTTTCCGCTGGTATCCGCCGTTTCGGCTAACCCCTCGCTCCAGGGGGACGCGCCCCAAGCGGCGCGCCCCTGAGCTTGGACGTTAGGAAACCTCTGCACAACCCAGCCTATTCGTTCCAGAGGACGCGGTGATGGTAGACTTTGTTTCACATGACGGGATCAGGGGCAGATTTTGAGTTATTTTCCGCTCCAGAAGCCCCTTTCGTGGGCCTCCTGAGGCCTCGTCGGCCCCCAGTGGCGCCGTGGCGGGCGCACTTATCCCGTTGCAGCCAACAAGGCCTTGCGCACCAGCCACAGATTGAGCAGCGCAAACAGGACGTTGAGTTGCGCGCCGTTCTTGGCCAAGCCTCGATAGGGCGTCTTGCAGTAGCCAAACTGGCATTTGAGTACCCGAAACGGATGCTCGCCCTTGGCACGAATGCGCGCCTTGGTGCGTTCCAAGGCATCCATCACCTGGCCAAGAAAAGTGCTCTTGTCCAATGCCCGGCGCTTGCCCGGCCCCGCATGGCCACGTGCCAAGCGACTTGCTTGCCCTGGTTTTCCGCTCGCTTGTCCACTCCCTGATAGCCCGCATCGGCAAAGACGTCCGTCTCTTGCCCGTGCAACAGCCGATGCGCTTGCCTCACA
>NZ_VJON01000083.1 GCF_007556685.1 Tepidimonas charontis
CGGCGCTGATGGCCGGGCTGACGAAGGCGCACGCCGATGGCCGGCTCGAGGAGAAGCTGTTGCAGCTCTCCAAGCCCAAGCTGCTGATCATCGATGAACTGGGCTACCTGCCGCTTGAGCCGGCGGCTGCGCACCTGTTCTTCCAGCTCGTGTCGCGGCGCTATGAGCGGGCCAGCATGCTGATCACCAGCAACCGGCCGGTTGGCGAGTGGGGGCAGGTGTTTGGCGACGCGGTCGCCGCCACCGCCATCCTCGATCGGCTGCTCCATCACAGCCAGGTCATCACGATCCGGGGCGACAGCTATCGGCTGCGCGACAAGCGCCGCAGCGGCCTTCTGCAGAAGGCCGCTGCCCCCACCCCGATCACGTCAGAGAGTTGATTAACCCGGGGGTCAATTCCAGATGTCGTCAGGGGGTCAAATCTTCGTGTCGCTTGACATGCGAGGTGCTGGAGGTCAGTGCCAGCGGTTATTGATCCGAAACAAATGAACTGGGATCAAGCGGCATATCGTACTGGGCCATGCTGAAAGTAGCGCATGACACGACGGGGCGACTTTTGCAGCCGACGCAAGTGACTGACGGTGGCCTTTTTGAGGTCGCCCTTGACCCGCGCCGGCGCATTGCTGGTCACCACTGCCTTGAGATCGGCATTGAGCAATTCGTCGGGATTGAGCTCGGGACTGTAGGAGGGCAGGTAGAACACCTCGATGAGCTTGTCGTGTTCGGCCAGCCACGCTTTGACGACCTTGGCGTGATGCACCTTGAGGTTGTCGAGGATCAAAAACACCTTCTTGCCCTGCGCGTCTTTGATGAGCCGCTTCATGAAGTCGATCAGAATGGCGGCGTTCATCGCACCTTCGAACACCTTCCAGCGCACCTTGCCGCGATTGGTCACCGTCGACATGACTGACAACCCTTCGCGTCGCTGCCGCACCCGAATCACAGGCGTCTTTCCGGCTGGGGCATAAGAGCGTCCGCGCACGTCATCCGAGCGCAGCCCGGTCTCGTCACCCCAATGGATCTCGGCCCCTTCCGCCTTGGCGCGCCGCGCAATCTCCGGATAGGTCTCGTCCAGCCACGTCCGCACCGCCTCCGGGCGCTGTTCGTTGGCGCGCTTGATCGGCTTTTGCGCTGTAAATCCCCAGCGCGCCAGATACTTGCCAACCCCTTGCGGGGTGAGCAAAACACCATATCGCTCCTTGATGAGCTCACGCACCGCCTGCCGGCTCCACAGGGCGAAGGCCATCTTCAGCTGATCCGGCGTCTTGTCGCAGATGAGCTTCCTGATCTCGGCCTCCTGCTCGGGACTGAGCACCCTGCACTCTCCCACCTTGCGCCCGCCGCGCTTGTCCTTCAGAGCACGCACCCCCTCTTGGGCATAACGTCGGCAGATGTTGAACACCCCAGTGCGCGACAGGCCCGTCTGCTCGGCGATGGCTTCATATGTCCAGCCCCGCCGACGCAGACTAACCACTTGCCGCCGCCGTTCTTCGCGCGCCTCGAACGACAGCGTTCTCATGTCTCTTCTTTCCATGCCAACTACTTTGGGGCAGTAGGGCAAGTTTCAAGATGATGCGTTTCGGATCAATATTTCAACTGGCTACAGCGGCGTCAGAGGGGCCAAGGTGGGCCTGCCCGTCGTCTCAGCGACGAAGCCCTGCTGACCCATATCCGAGCCATCCAGCCGAGGTCGAGGGCGAGTACGGATGGCCGCGTACGCACAAAGAATTGCTGGCCCGTGGCATCCGGGCGGGCAAAGGCCGGGTGCGCAAGCTCACGCAGCAACACGGTATTCGAGCCAAGACCGAGCGTGAGTTCGTGGTGAGCACCGACAGCAGGCACAGTTTGCCGCTGGCGCCCGACCTGGTGCGGCGGCGCTTCAATCCCGAGGGGCCCCAACAGTTGGTGAGTGCAGACATCAACTACATCGCCACCGACGAGGGCTGGCGGTACCTGGCTGCGGCCATTGACCTGTTCAGCCCTCACGTGGTGGGCTGGAGCCTGCAGCCGTACACGCAGACCGGCCTGATCAAGAATGCACTGGCCATGGCGTGGTGGTGCCGCCACCCGTCACCAGGACTGATGGTGCATCAGCGACCGTGGCAGTCATTACTGCAGCCATGAGTTATAGCAGGCCTTGAAGAACTGGGGCATGCGTCCATCAATGCGCAGGACGGGTAACTGCTGGGACAATGCTCCCACGGAGAGCTTCTGGGAAACCTCTGCACAACCCAGCCTATTCGTTCCAGAGGACGCGGTGATGGTAGACTTTGTTTCACATGACGGGATCAGGGGCAGATTTTGAGTTATTTTCCGCTCCAGAAGCCCCTTTCGTGGGCCTC
>NZ_VJON01000084.1 GCF_007556685.1 Tepidimonas charontis
CCGCCACCGCCGCCGCCCGGGCCCAGGCGGCCGCAGCGCCTGCGTCGCCAGCGCCCGATCACCGGCGCCAGCGCCGCCTTGCCGCGCCCGATGCGCTCACGCGCGAAGGCCGCGACACCTTGTTCGTGCTGGCCGTCATCGCCTGGATCGCGGCCCTGCAATGGGGCCAGATACCCGCATGGACACTGGGCTTGGTGGCCGCCGTGCTGGCCTGGCGTGGCTGGCTGGCTTGGCGTAACCGACCCTTGCCTGGCTGGCCGTGGCGGCTGGCCGTGACCGCAGCGGCGGTGGCCGGCACGGTGGCCACCCATCGCACCTTGCTCGGGCCCGAAGCCGGTGTCACGCTGGTGGTGGTGCTGCTGGCGCTCAAAACGCTGGAGCTGCGTGCCCAGCGCGACGCCTACGTGATCTTCTTTCTGGGTTTTTTCGTGTTGCTGACGCCGTTGCTGCACTCGCAGTCGCTGCTGACGGCGCTGGGCCTGCTGCCCGCCCTGTGGGGACTGCTGACCGCGCTGGTGATGGCGCAGCGTCCGCTGGGGCGCCCGCCGCTGTGGCAAGCCGCGCGCACCGCCGGCGCCTTGCTGCTGCTGGGCACGCCGCTGATGGCGCTGCTGTTTGCGCTGTTTCCACGCCTGCCGCCGCTGTGGGGCATTCCCACCGACAGCACGATCGGGCGCAGTGGCCTGTCGGGCCAAATGCAGATCGGCGACGTCGCCCGCTTGGCGCTGGATGAGCGCATCGCGCTGCGCGTGGCCTTCCCCGCAGGTGCGCCGGCGCGCGCCGACCTGTACTTCCGCGGCCCCGTGCTGCGCGTCTTCGATGGCCGCCGCTGGCAGCCTCTGTATGGCCCCGATGCGCCAGCGCAGGCGGCGGGCTGGCAGCGCTTCGACGTGGTTGGCGGCTGGGCGGACGGCGGCGCACCGCTGCGCTACGAGATCACGCTCGAGCCGAGCGGGCGGCCCTGGCTGGTCACGCTGGATGGCACGCGCGCCGCGCCCGTCATCGGCGCCGGGGCAACCGACGGGCCCGTGCACGGCTCGCCCGATGGCCAGTGGTGGCTGGGTGCCCCCCTCACCGACGTCCTGCACTATCGCGGCGAGGCCGATCCGCAGCGGCGCTGGGGTCACGACGCGCCGCGCCTGGCGCTACAGGCAGACCGTGAGCTGCCACCCGGCTTCAACCCCCGCACGCTGGCGTGGGCACAACGGCTGCGCCGCGAACTGGGCGAGCCAGAACCCATTGTCTTGGTGCAGGCCCTGCTGCGCCAGCTGCGTGAGGGGGGCTACCGCTACACCCTGGAACCCGGACGCTACGGCCGCGACACCGCCGACGAGTTCTGGTTCGATCGTCGCGCCGGGTTTTGCGAGCACATCGCCTCCGCCTTCGTCGTGGCGCTGCGCGCCATGGATATTCCGGCGCGCATCGTCACCGGCTACCAGGGCGGCGAGCGCAACCCCATCGACGGTCTGTGGACGGTCCGCCACAGCGACGCCCACGCCTGGGCCGAAGTGTGGATGCCCAGCCAGGGCTGGATACGCATCGACCCCACTGCCGCCGTGGCTCCCGAACGTACAGCCAGCGGTGAACGGCTGGTGGCACCGGCTCCCCCACTGCTCGCGCTGGCCAGGACGGTGGACCCGCACTTGCACGCCGCGCTGCGGGCCCTGTGGGAAGCGGCCAATCAACGCTGGAACGACTGGGTGCTGAACTACGGGGCGACGCGCCAGCGTTCGCTGCTGCAGCGCCTAGGCTGGGCAGCCGAAGACTGGCGCGACGTGGCCCAGGCGCTGGGGGTGGTGCTGCTGGCAGCGGCGCTGGTCGCCCTGGCGCTGCTGGCGCGTGCGCGCTGGCAACCCACCGATCCCTGGCCGCGGTTGCTGGGCCGGGCTGCGCGCCGTTGGGCACGGCGCGGCTGGCCCGTGCCCCAGCCCCTCACCGC
>NZ_VJON01000085.1 GCF_007556685.1 Tepidimonas charontis
CGACCATCACGGCTTTGCCGGTCAGTACAACTCGGTCAAACGCTTCGTGGCCAAGCTGCGCCACAAGGTGCCCGAACAGTTCGACCGCCTGTCCTTCCTGCCCGGCGAGGAAATGCAGGTCGACTACGGCGAAGGCGCCCCTACCCGAGTAGCGGGCTCTGAGCGGTACCGCAAGCCGCGTCTGTTCGTGGCCACGCTGCGCTACTCGCGGGCCAGCTTTCGTTGCGTGGTCTGGAAGTCCAGCCAACGGGTCTGGGCTGAGCTGCATGAACGGGCCTTTCGGCACTTCGGTGGCTGCCCCCAGTACGTGGTCCTCGACAACCTCAAGGAAGGTGTGCTCACCCCGGACCTCTACGAGCCCGAGCTCAACAAGGTCTACGCCGCCACCCTGGCGCACTACGGCGTGGTGGCGGACCCGGCCCGGGTACGTGATCCGAACCGCAAGGGCACGGTCGAGCATGCCATCGGACACACGCAATCCACGGCCTTGAAGGGCCGGCGCTTTGAGTCCCTTGAGGCCCAGAACGAATTCCTGGCGCACTGGGAGCGCAACTGGGCGGCCAAGCGCATCCACGGTACCGAGCGCCGCCAGGTGCAGGCCATGTTCGAGGAGGAGCGCGCCCACCTCAAGGCGCTGCCGTTGCTGGGCATGCAGTATTTCGACGAGGTCGAGCGCACGGTCTGCGATGACAGCTGCGTGCGGGTGCAGCACTGCAGCTATGCCGCGCGGCCGGCGGCCATCGGGTCGAAGGTGTTGGTGCGCATTTACGCCCAGCGTCTGGAGATCCGGGACATCCGAACGGGCAAGCTGCTACGCACCCATGCCAAGGCCGAGCGCCCCGGTACCGTGGTGCTGCCCCAGGACGAACGGGTCTTCAATCCTTCGCGCGAGACCCGTCTGATCTTGCGCCAGGCCAGCGAGATTGGCGAGCATGCGGCCCGGCTGTGCCAGCTTCTCTTTGCCATCGAAGGCAGGGTCGGCCAACGCAAGCTGTGGGGCATCGTCGGCTTGGTTCGACGTTACCCCGCGCACTGCGTTAACGCCGCCTGCGCCCAGGCGCTCGAGCAAGGCATCTACAGCTACAAACGGGTGCAGGGCCTGACCGAATCCCTCTTTGCCGAGGCGCTGGCTGCGATTGAAGCGCAGGCCAGTGCCAGTAGCACCACCACGGTGGCGGCGGCCGGGTTGACCCAGCAGCACGAGCTGATCCGGGAGGCCGAGGAATACGGTGATCTGTTTGCACAGGCCGCGGCCACCGCTGTTTGCACCATGGTGGCCACTGCCAGCACGCAAAGGAGCCGGTCATGAACATGGTGGAGATCGAACGCGCCCTGCGCGAGTTGCGCCTCTCAGGGATCGCCGAGACCCTGTCGACCCGGGTGATGCAGGCCCAGGCCAGCCAGGAGCCCTTCCTGGAGACCTTGGGCGCCATGCTGCAAGACGAGCTCGACCGGCGCCGCACGCGCCTGCTGGAGCGTCCCTTCAAACGCTCGGGCCTCGACGAGAAGGTCACCCTGGCCGACTTCGACTGGCGATTCAACCCGAAGCTGCCACGGGCCGCCTGCTTCGAGTTGCACACCCTCAAATTCATCGCCGAAGGCGCCAACGCGCTGATCGTGGGCAAGCCCGGCACGGGCAAGAGCCACCTGGCCAAGGCGGTGGCCTACCAGGCCACACTGGCCGGCCACGACGTGCGCTACCTCGAGGCCGACACCGAGTTTGCCCGCTACGCGCTGGGCAATCCCACAGAGCGCAGCGAATTGCTCAAGGCGTGGGTGGAGCCGGATTTGCTGGTTCTGGATGATCTGTTCCTGACGCGGCGCATCAGTGAGCACGCCGCAGAGGTCTTGCAGACCGTCGTGCACCAGCGTTACAAGCTTCGCCGTGCCATCGTGGTGACCTCCAACCGCGTGGCGCAGGACTGGGGCCGATATCTGGGCGACGCCACCATGGCCACCACCATACTGGACAGACTCATGCACCGCTGCGCGATGCTGGAGTTCGAGGGCAAGAGTTACCGCCTCAAGGAGGCCGCCGCTCGCATCGTCAACAGCCCTGAACCGTCATAATCCAGCTGTCCTGCCTGG
>NZ_VJON01000086.1 GCF_007556685.1 Tepidimonas charontis
GGTCCCCCGCAACGGCTTCCACTGCCGACAACTTCGTCTTATGCTTGCTCGTGGTCATGGTTTGCCCTCCTTCAGGGTTCAAGGTCGATCTCGCAATCAACCTCTTACCATGACCACCCGCCCGCTTACTACCCCAGGCGATTTTGCACACAAGTCAGCACACTACCGCCGCGGACAGCGCTGCTAGACTGAACACCATGAGCGCGCCCAAACCGTTCGATGCCGGCTTGATGTGGTTTCGCCGTGACCTGCGCACGGAGGACAACGCGGCGCTGTACCACGCGCTCAAGCAGTGTCGCCGGGTGTGGTGCGTGTTCGTCTTCGACACCGGCATTCTGACGCCGCTGCTGCAGCGCGGCCTGCGGGCCGACCGGCGCGTCGAGTTCATCCACGAAAGCCTGATCGATGTGGATGAACAGCTGCGCGCCCTGGGCCGCTCCAACGGCACGGAGGGCGTCGGGCTGATCGTGCGCCACGGCGCGGCGGTGTCGGAGGTGGCGGCGCTGGCGGCACAACTGGGCGTACAAGCCGTATTTGCCAACCACGACGACGACCCCTACGCCAAAGCGCGCGACGCTCAGGCGCGGGGTACGCTGGCACACGCGGGCGTGGTGCTGCACACCTTCAAAGACCATGTGATCTTCGAGCGGCACGAGGTGCTGAGCAGCAGTCGCCAACCGTTTACGGTCTTCACCCCCTACAAGAAGGCTTGGCTCAACGCGCTGACCGACTTTCATCTGAAAGCCTACCCGGTGGAGCGCTACGCCGACGCCCTGGCGCCCTGCCCGGCCACGGCGCCGCCCTGGGTACCGCCACTGGAGTCGCTGGGATTCGTGCGCACCAATCTGCGCGAGCTCAAAATCCGCACCGGCAGTCGCGGCGCGCGCGCGCTGTGGGAGGATTTTCTCACCCGCATCGAACACTACCACCAGACGCGCGACTTCCCTGCCATCAAGGGGCCGAGCTACCTGAGCGTGCACCTGCGGTTCGGCACGCTGAGCATCCGCAGCGTCGCCGCCACCGCTTACGGCTTGCATCGGCGCGGCATCGCCGGCGCCACGGCTTGGCTCAACGAACTGATCTGGCGTGATTTTTACCACCAGATTCTGGCCAATTTCCCCCACGTGGGCGAGGGCAAGGCTTTCAAGCCGACGTTCGACGCCATACGCTGGGAGCGCGGCGCGCACGCCAAGGCGCTGTTTGCCGCGTGGTGCGAAGGGCGTACCGGCTATCCGCTGGTGGATGCGGCCATGCGGCAAATCAACCAGACCGGCTATATGCACAACCGGCTGCGCATGGTGGTGGCCAGCTTCCTGACCAAGGACCTGGGGCTGGACTGGCGCTGGGGCGAGCAGTATTTCGCCGATCATCTGATCGACTTCGACCTGGCCGCCAACAACGGCGGCTGGCAATGGGCCGCCTCCACGGGTTGCGATGCCCAGCCGTATTTCCGTATCTTCAACCCGGTCAGTCAAAGCCAGAAGTTCGACCCGCAGGGCAAATTCATTCGCCGCTATCTGCCCGAACTGGCACGCCTGCCCGACGACGCCATACACGCACCGTGGCAGGCAGCGCCGGCGGCGCTGCAGGCCGCTGGCGTCGAACTGGGGCGGGACTACCCGCTGCCAGTCGTCGATCACGCCCAAGCCCGCGCGCGCACCCTACAGCGCTACGCCGGACTCAAAGCAGGATGAGCGCGTGCGCGGCTGCCGTCTCAGGGGCCAATGGGCTGGCGCGCCGCGCGTGGGCAGCACGACTCAAATCTGGACCATCTCGAAATCTTCCTTGCGCGCGCCGCATTCCGGACAGGTCCAGTTGACGGGGACGTCCTCCCAGCGCGTGCCAGGTGGAATGCCATGCTCGGGGTCGCCCGCGGCCTCGTCGTAGATCCAGCCACAGATCAGGCACATCCAGGTGCGGTTTGCGGTCGTCATGACGGGTTCGGCCTCGTGCACAAGCAAAAAAGTAGAATGGGCCCATTGTAGTGTCACCCATGACCACCCCTGACCCCGCCCCCGCC
>NZ_VJON01000087.1 GCF_007556685.1 Tepidimonas charontis
CAAGCGGAAGAAGTCCTCGGTGGCGGGGCAGGCAAACATCGAAAAACTCCCAGAAAACGGCGCATCAGACCATCAAATCTGGGGGAAATTGTACTCGCAAACAGACAATAACACAAGAAAAATCATGATGTTATGAATATTTCAGGGGCGACGAAGAAGGGATTAAGACCCGTCGAAGAGGCGGACTTTTTGAGGTGGGCGCCGTCTAAACCACAGACCTGATGAAGAAGGGATTAAGACCTGGAGCGAGCTGCGCGCGGTGTCGATTTCGTCCAGTCTAAACCACAGACCTGATGAAGAAGGGATTAAGACGCGTTCCACGCGGTCGATGACTGCCAACCAGTAGCCGTCTAAACCACAGACCTGATGAAGAAGGGATTAAGACCCGCCGGATATCCTGTTGACCCACTCGTGGCTGGTCTAAACCACAGACCTGATGAAGAAGGGATTAAGACCGCCGCAGCACAACATATCATTCCACACCCGCGCGTCTAAACCACAGACCTGATGAAGAAGGGATTAAGACCTGTGGCACTGGGTTCATTTTTTCATCCAGGACGTCTAAACCACAGACCTGATGAAGAAGGGATTAAGACGATGCCGTCTCGGCGCCCTTTGCTGGCGCCTTGGGGTCTAAACCACAGATCTGATGAAGAAGGGATTAAGACTTGACGGTGGCCGCATACAGGTCAAAGCACGCCGGTCTAAACCACAGACCTGATGAAGAAGGGATTAAGACATGGCCTCGGCGTGCATACCGCGTCGCAGCAGGTCTAAACCACAGACCTGATGAAGAAGGGATTAAGACCAGGTTTTTGGCCGCGGTGTTGGTGTTGGTGTTGTCTAAACCACAGACCTGATGAAGAAGGGATTAAGACCTTTGTGGTATTTTCCAAGGGCGCGCACTGGGCAGTCTGACAGTTAGCAGGACCAATACGTCGCCGGGGGCCGGTTATGCCACCGCTGCGTCTGTGCCAAACCTTGCAAGCTTGCAGTCCTGGACAAGTGACCATGCGTGATCTTTAATGCGTTCGTTGCTACGGCGTGGCATTCACTTGGGAGCAAAACCATGCGTTGCAAAATCTTCATCCTCATTTCGGCTCTCGCGGGGCTGACCAGCGGCTGCGCCTCCGTCGTCACCGGTCAAAATCAGCCCGTGAGCGTAGAGACCCGCCACGAAGGCGAGACGGTTACCGGTGCCCACTGCAAGCTCAACAACGACAAGGGCACGTGGTACGTCACCACGCCAGGCACGGTCACTGTGGTGCGCAGCTACCATGACCTGCATCTTCGCTGTGACAAGGCACATTTTTTACCCGGCATTGCCACCGTTAAGTCCACCACCAAGGCCATGGCGTTTGGCAACATCCTGATCGGCGGCGTCATCGGTGCGGCTGTGGATGCCAGCAGCGGCGCCGCCTACGACTACCCCAGCTTGATTACGGTAGAAATGGGCAGCTCGGATTTGGCCGGGTCACCGACTGAGGGCACGGGCGACGCGAAGCACAAAGGCGCATCGCGTGCGGATAGCCGACCAGCCTGCGTAGGTGGATGGGTCGAGTTCCATCGGGAAAGCACCGCAACGGCCAGAACCAAACTCACCATCGCAGGACGGTGGCGCCCTCAATTTCAGCTATTATTTTCTCGGCAAGGGCCTGAGACGTGATTCGGAGAGCCCCGGCAGAGAAAGACTCTACCGGAAAATCTAGGCGCGACCGGACCTACCCCCCCCAACGGTCATGAGCAAGCAGCCCCGCAAGCTTGCAGCCATTGCCAGGTGGCTGGATTAAGCTTATGCTGTGAATAGGCATCGAGCGGAGACTGTAATGAGTCGCCCCTGAAATATTCATAACATCATGATTTTTCTTGTGTTATTGTCTGTTTGCGAGTACAATTTCCCCCAGATTTGATGGTCTGATGCGCCGTTTTCTGGGAGTTTTTCGATGTTTGCCTGCCCCGCCACCGAGGACTTCTTCCGCTTG
>NZ_VJON01000088.1 GCF_007556685.1 Tepidimonas charontis
GCTTGGCGGTCAAGTTGCTGCTGTTGACGATGGTCAGAAAGTCGGAATTGACTGAAGCGACGTGGGGCGAAGTCAACTTTACCCAGGCGACCTGGACCATTCCGGCGGAACGGATGAAGAGGAAGCGCCCCCACGTGGTGTACCTGTCGCGCCAAGCGTTGGATATCTTCGTTGCTCTCAAGACGTGCGCGGGTGGGTCGCGCTATGTGTTGCCGTCGCGCTACGATACTGACGCCAACATGAGCAAGGCCACACTCAACCAAGTAACGACGCTCGTGTGGAAGGCGGCGCAGAAAGATGGGGCGCCGCTAGGCAAGTTTTGCGTCCACGATTTGCGTCGCACCGCCTCGACTCTGCTTCATGAGGCGGGTTATAACACGGATTGGATCGAGAAGTGCCTCGCTCATGAGCAAAAGGGCGTCAGAGCGATCTACAACAAGGCCGAATATGCTGAGCAGCGTCGCGTCATGCTTCAGGACTGGGCTGACATGATCGACCTCTGGGTGAAAGGCGACCCGGCGCTTTGGGTCGTTGTGCCGCCGCCTTCCTCGCCTCTATCCATGCTTCGACCTCTTTCAAGTCCCAGGCCACCGATCGCGGAGTAAGCGCAAAACGTTTCGGAAACTCGCCGCGCTTCTCCATGTCGAAAATCGTTCGGTCCGACAACGGGACGATCTTGAGAAGCTGCTTGCGGTTGATGAGGACACGGCCGGGGATTTTGAGTTCGCCTTCGTCAATGGTGCGCATAACTGCTCCTGCATGCCTGTTCTTGCTAGAACATCGTAGCTGTTCTGTCGGTGTTTTCGTTGGGTAAAAGCGCGCACTTTTGTATCATTTTAGATCACGCTGGATTCCTGCAGAAACCGCGACTCAAGACCATCCTCGATGGAGCTGCTCAGGATGAGCCGATGTCTGGCGCGGGTCATGCCGACGTATAGCAGACGCCGTTCATCTTCTTCGGTCGAGTCTGCATGGGGCAAATTTCCGTCCTCGCAACCCATGATCCAGACATTGTCGAACTCGAGCCCCTTCGAGGCGTGCAGCGTCATGATCTGCACTTCGGAACCCCGACGAATAGGGCCGGAGCGGCCAAGGATCGCGAGACGCTGCGCCAGCGTGCCGTGCATCCTTGCGACCGTGGCCTCCAGCTTCCGGAGCAGTTTCAGCTGCTGTGGTTTACAGTAATCGGCAAGCAAAGCGGCAATGCCGTGCGCGACCAGCGACACCCGACCTTTCGCCACCTGCTCGCGCCACGACGGCAGGCCGACGCGCAGGGCAAGGAGCGCTTTTCGTTTATCCTCCGAGTGCTTTGCCTGATCAAGGGCCGATTCAAGCCTGGCGACGCATCCGCCGGATGATCGTAGGGACTGGTCATTGATCCATTCCGCGTCTATGCCGATAAAGGAAAGGGCATTGGCTACTCCCGTCCATGAATCATCCAGGATCGATCGCAGCAAGCCGACGAGGACGCTGCCAACCGAATGTTCCCATACGCTTCTGCCGCCGGTACGTATGAATGACCTGTTCATGGAAAACAGGGCCAGTTCGGCGGCGTCGAGGATGGCGTTCGTTCTGGCGAGGATGACCCATTGCGCGTCGGGCTGGTCACGGTTGATCGTCTCGGCAATCTCGTCTGCCTCCGACCATCGGTCAGGGGCGCGAATTACCTTGATCTCGCCGGCATCTTCGCGGTGAGCGATGATCTTCTTCGGCGCACGGTTTTGGTTGTGCGCAATCAGCTTGGCGGCATGACTGAGGATGTTGGGCGCGCACCGGTAATTCACCGGCAAGGTCGGGCGGTATCAAGCACCAAGTGCAACGGTGGAATCACTGAAGGGAGTGGCTGGTTTGGGTGACCTTCTCCAGCATGGCCTGGTAGACGGCGATCGGGGGGTAGAAGCCGTGGATGGCGCGCGGGCGGT
>NZ_VJON01000089.1 GCF_007556685.1 Tepidimonas charontis
AGCCGCAGCCGGGTGAGCAGTTCGTCGAGTCGGTCGGTATCGATCATCACCAGCCTCCTCCGACGAGCGCTTCGTACTCGGCCAACGGACGCAGCAGCGCATCGGTGGGCGGCGGCACTTCGATTGCGGCCGGCGGCGGTGACCCCACCAGCAGATGGCTACGCTCGATGCTGCGCCCGCGACTGCCGCGCAGCTGCGCGTGGCGGGCCACTTCCTCACCGGCGTACTCGACCACCACCGTGTCGGCGCTGACGACGACCGTGACCATCTCACCGATCAGCCGCCACGGCACGCTGTAGGCGTTGGTGTCCAGTTCGATGCAGCCCTCGGCATTGACCCGGCGCACGAGCTCGCGCACCTGCAGGAAGGGGGCGATGCCGGCGATCGGGCGCAGGATGCGCACGCTCCAACTCGAAGCGCTCAGCGGGCGTGACGCCCGTCGTGCCGTGGATGCGCACATCGGCCACCTCGCGCTGCCAGCGCGCCAGGTGCGCCTGCATCGCCGCCCAGCTCTCGAAGGCATGACCGGCGATGGCGTTGTTCTTCACGTAGCCCACGCCGTTCTCGGTCTTGCCCTTGGTGCGGGCGCGAAACGGCGCGCACGCCCGGGCTGCGATGTCCCAGTGGCGGCAGAACGCCTCAAAGCGGCTGTTGAGCCGAACCTGGCGCGTGGGCGTGTCGTGCTTGTCGACCAGTGCCTTGGCATTGTCGATGAGGAGCGTCTGCGGCCGTCCGCCGAAGTGGGCGAACGCCGCCTCGATGCCAGCGAACCAGGCGCTTTGGCGCTCGTGGCGGAATGCGCAGGCAAACCCCTTGCGTGAGTAGCCCAGTGTGGCCACAAAGAGGAACACCCGTACCGACTCGCCGCCGATCATCACGCGCGTCTGCCCAAAGTCGATCTGCATTTGCTCACCCGGCGCGGTCTCGAAGCGGATCGTCGCACGGCGGCTCGCTTCGAGTTCCTGGCGAAACCCTCGGCACGCGCGCTCGACCGTGCGCAGGCTCGTGTCGATCCCGAGCTCCTTGCTCAACTGCTGACGCACCACGTCGCAGTTACCCCGGTGCTGCAGGAAGCGCTCCCGCAGCCATGCTTCATGACCGACCAAAACGCCGGTGCGCTGTGGCCGCTTATACGGCACCGGCCCACCCGCGTTCAGATACCGCCGCACCGTGTTGCGCGCGATGCCCAACGTCCTGGCGATCCGCTTCGCGCCCCACCCCGACTGCCCCAAGCGAACGATCGTCGTGATCGCTTCCGGCTCCAACATCTCCTGCACTCCGCAAACCACACGGCGCACAGGATCTACCTCAATGTGCTTCGTTTCCAACGATGGCCTCCTTGCGAACGAGGGGGTCAGTTCCTCGTGTCGCTAGG
>NZ_VJON01000009.1 GCF_007556685.1 Tepidimonas charontis
CTCATCCGGCACCACATCCACCCCCAGGTCCAACCCAACAAACCGGGCCAGCAGCGGCGTGTCATACAGGGCTTCCTCCACCGCCGGATCCGACAGCCCAAACCACTGCTGCAGAAAGTAAATCCTCAAAAGCTTCTCGACCGCAAAGGGTGGACAACCCCACCCTTGGGGCCTGCCTTGGGCGCATACGGCTCGATGAGCGCAACCAGCTCTTTCCAGGGCACCACACGCTCCATCTGCTCCAAAAACTCACGCTTGCGGGTGCGCTTGGTGCGCAGCTCAAAGCCCGTATACATCGGCACCTGAAGACTCATCTGCTTCATGTCGCTATTGTCCCATCCCGGCAGTCAGGTGGGGGTTTTGCAGACCTTCCTTAATCAAAGTTCGTTCGTTTCGGATCAATAATTCGTCGTCAATGAAGTCACTCCGCAGTTCGGTCGATGCCCTTTGCGCTTTAGCCAGGCGGCACCAAAGCGAGAGGGCATGACATAGGGATTAAACCGTTGCCCAATGGACCACGCCACCCTCTCCGCCCTGCGCGACCGCCACCCGGCCTGGCGGCTTCTGGCCTCGCCGCATGCCCCGCTCGTGGCGAGCTTCCTGCACCGGGTGTTCGTGGCCCCCAATGTGCGGGTGATGAGCGAGGCCGATCTGGCCGAGGCACTGGAGGACGAGCTGTACGCCCTGCGCGAGCAACTGGGGGCTGAGGCCTACCCCAAGTCGGCAATCGAATACCTCAATGACTGGGCCGCAGCGGACAAGGGCTGGCTGCGCAAGTTCTACAAGCCGGGTACGGATGAGGCACAGTTCGACCTGACGCCAGCCACGGAAAAGGCGATTGCCTGGCTGCTGTCGTTGACCGATCGGCCCTTTGTTGGCACTGAATCGCGCCTGCTCACGTTGTTCACGCTTCTGGAGCAGATCAGCACGGGCACCGAGACCGATCCGAGCAAGCGTCTGGCAGACCTTCGCGCCAGGCGCAACGCGCTGGATGCGGAGATTGCCCGGCTGTTGGCAGGCGAGGTACTAATCCTGGACGATACGGCCATCAAGGATCGTTTTCTCCAGTTCCAGCAGCTGGCACGCGAGCTTTTGGCCGACTTTCGCGAGGTGGAGCACAATTTCCGCCAGCTAGACCGCAAGGTGCGGGAGAAGATCGCGCTGTGGGAAGGCAGCAAGGGTGCGCTGCTCGATGAGATCATGGGCGAGCGCGATGCCATCGGGGATTCTGACCAAGGCCGCAGCTTCCGCGCCTTCTGGGACTTCCTGATGTCCAGCCGGCGGCAGGAGGAGCTTTCCGAGCGGCTGGAGCGGATACTTGCGCTTCCTGCGATTGCTGAGCTTGCCCCCGACCCGCGCCTGCGCCGGGTGCATCATGACTGGCTGGAAGCTGGTGAGCACACGCAGCGCACGGTGGCAATGCTCTCGCAGCAGTTGCGCCGTTTCCTGGACGACCGGGCCTTTCTGGAAAACCGCCGCATCCTGGACCTGCTGCACGGCATCGAGAGCAAGGCGCTGGCTTTGCGCGAGGCCATTCCCGCCGGTATGGTGATGAGCATCGACGGCATGGCGGCGGACATCCAGCTGCCGCTGGAGCGTCCGCTGTACACGCCGCAGGTCAGGCCACGCCTGGGCGAATTCGCGCTGGTCGCGGGCGGGGACGATATCGACACCACGAGCTTGTTCGGACAGAGGGTGGTGGACAAGGGGCGCCTGCGCGCCAATGTGCTACACGCGCTGCGTAACAGGCCGCAAGTCACGCTGCGCGAGCTTGTGGAGGATGAGCCGCTGCATCAGGGTCTGGCCGAACTGCTGACCTATCTGGAACTGGCCCACACCCAGGATGGCCTGGACGGGATACGCGCTGTGATCGATGAGCGCGTGACCGATACCATCCGCTGGTCGTCGTGCAACACCGAGGGCGAGGCGGTGATGCGCGAGGCGCGCCTGCCGCGCGTGATTTTCACGCGCTGACCATTGACCGCGAACAGATAAAACATGGGCGAAGTCTTCTACGCGCACGATTCACCCCAAGGGCACCAAGGCACCCCGCATGCCACCCCCGAGCTGACTCAGCTGTTGCTGCACCTGCTCAAAGGGGTGCTTTACCGTGAGGAGGATGAGCGCCTGTGGGCCAGCCTGCTGCATCTGCAGACGCAGGTGCGGGAATACGCCGCCGTGCTGTTGCTTGACTTGGTAGTGGAAGAAGCGGAGGGCTATGCCTTTTTGCGCAGCCGCCCCGACCCGGACGAATCCGAGGACGGTCCGCGCCTGCCCCGTCTCGTTGCGCGGTGGCCGCTGTCCTATGCGGTGAGCCTGATGCTGGCGCTCTTGCGCAAGCGCCTGGCAGAGTTCGATGCCCTTGGCGGGGACACACGGCTGGTGCTGTCCCGTGATGACATCGTCGAGCTGATGCGCGTATACCTGCCCGATGGCACGAACGAGGCCCGCTTGATCGACCAGGTGGACGCAACCCTTACCAAGGTGGTGGAGCTGGGCTTCCTGCGCCGGCTCAAGCCCGCCGTTGGCAGTGCGCACGACCGCGGCCATTACGAGGTACGCCGCATCCTGAAGGCCTTTATCGACGCAACCTGGCTAGCGGAGCTGGATGCCCGGCTCGAAGCGTATCGCCTGGCCCTGTCAGGGAAGGTGGAGGAGGACAACCGCGATGCTTGATGCACCGATGCTTGGGCTTGACTTCGTGGCGGACGACAGTCGGGTGGGCTTTCGGCTGCACTCGCTGGGGGTACTAAACTGGGGCACCTTCAACCAGCGCGTATGGCGGCTCGATCTTGGCGGGCGCAACGGGCTCCTGACCGGCGACATCGGTTCGGGCAAGTCCACCCTGGTCGATGCCATCACAACCCTCCTCGTGCCACCGCAACGCGTGGCCTACAACAAGGCGGCGGGGGCCGAGGCCCGCGAGCGCTCCCTGCGCTCCTACGTCGTTGGCCATTACAAGAGCGAGCGCAACGAAATCACGGGTAGCACCCGCCCGGTCGCGCTGCGCGATGCATCCAGCCACTCCATCATCCTCGCGGTGTTCCGCAATGAGGGCTATGACCAGGCCGTGACGCTGGCCCAGGTCTTCTTCTGGGGAAAAGACACGCAAGGCTAGCCCCAGCGCCTGTTCGTCACGGCCGAGCGGGCCCTGAGCATCGCCGATGACTTCCGGGTCATGGAGGGCGACATCCATACCCTGCGCAAAAAGCTGCGCAGCGCTGACTGCCAGCTATTCGACAGCTTCCCGCCCTATGCCGCCTGGTTTCGCCGCCGCTTCGGCATTGAGCACGAACAGGCCCTGGAACTGTTCCACCAGACGGTTTCGATGAAATCGGTCGGCAATCTCCTCACCGACTTTGTCCGCAATCACATGCTGGAACCGTTTGATGTGGGCAGTCGCATCGAATCCCTGATCGGTCACTTCGATGATCTGGACCGGGCCCAGCAGGCGGTGCTCAAGGCCAAGCGGCAGGTGGAAATGCTGACCCCGCTGGTCGAAAACGGCGCACGTCACCGCCAGCTCACGGACGAGATCGAGCGCTGGCGCCAGGCGCGGGATCAGCTTCGGCCGTACTTCGCCCGCCTCAAGGGCCAGCTGCTGGAGCGCCGCCTCGACCTGCTGGCGCAGGAGGCCGCCCGGCTCGATGCACGGATCGAGCGCCTGGAAGCCGAGCGGGAGGCCGCGCGCGTTGAAATCGGCCGACTGGAACGTGCCATGCGCGACCAAGGCGGCGACCGCCTGGAGGAGCTGGCCGCCGAGATTCGCCGCCTGCAGCAGGAAAAGGTCCAACGGCAGCAACGCGCCGACCGCTATCATGTCCTGCTCGCCCGCATGGATGAGCCAGCACCGGAAGATGAGGCCGGCTTCCTTGCCCTCCAGCAGGGCATGGCCCAGCGGGCCGAAGCATTGCGCACGCAACTGGCCGACCTGGACAACCGCGAGCGCGAAGAGGACTTCGCCTTCCGCAAGGGACGGGAAGAACACACCGCCCTCACCGAGGAGATCGACAGCCTCGCGCGGCGCAAGAGCAATATCGACACAGCCCAGATCCGCATCCGCGAAGCGCTGTGTGCGGCGCTGGGGCTGCCCGAGGACGAGCTGCCCTTCGCGGGCGAACTGATTCAGGTGCGCGCGGAAGAGCGCGACTGGGAAGGCGCCGCCGAGCGGCTGCTGCGCGGCTTCGGCCTGGCCCTGCTGGTACCGGACGGCCACTACAGGGCCGTCGCCACATGGGTGGACCGCCAGCATCTGGGCGCCCGCCTGGTGTACTTCCACGTACGGCCGCGCAAGGTTGCGCCGGGTGCCAGCCTGCATCCGCAATCCCTGGTAAGAAAACTCGTCATCAAGCCCGATTCCCCCCACCACGCATGGCTGGAACAGGAACTGCAAAGCCGCTTTGACTTTGCCTGCTGCGACACCCCCGAGCAGTTTCAGCGCGAGGCGCGGGCCATCACCCGCGCCGGGCAGATCAAAGAGCCGGGTGGCCGTCACGAGAAGGACGACCGCAGCCGGATCGACAATCGCAGCCGCTACGTGCTGGGCTGGAGCAATGCCGACAAGCTGCGGGCCCTGCGCGATGCGCGCGCCCAGCTCGAGGCCAGACTGGCGGTGCATGCCCAGCGCATCAGCGAGCTCAGCCAGTCCCGCCGTGAATTGCAGGGCCGGCTGGATGCGCTGAACCGGCTGGAAGAATTCACCCGCTTTGCCGACATCGACTGGATGAGCCTGGCGCGCAGAATCGCAACACTGACCGAGGAGCGCACACGGCTGGAGACCGCCCCGAACACCTTGCAGGAACTGGGACGCCAGCTCAGGACCGCGCAGGACCGGCTTGGCGAGCTGGAGGGCCAGTACGCCGAGCTTCTGGGCAAGCGGGGTGAGATCAAGAACAAGCACGAAACGGCCCAGGCCATGCGCAACCAGGCCGCTTTGCTATGGCAGCAGGCGCCGCTGACCGAGGCCCAGATCGGGCAGCTGGATCAGTGACGCGCGCAGGCGCTGGGTGAACACCAGCTTTCGGTCGAATCCTGCGACAACCGCGAGCAGGAGATGCGTCAATGGCTGCAGATGCGCATCGACAATAAGAACAGGAACCTGACCGACCTGACCGAACGCATCGTCAACGCCATGCGTGGTTTCAAAGAGGCGTTCAAGGCCGAGACCGTGGAAATGGATGCCAGTCTGGCGGCCCTGCCCGAATATGAACGCATGCTCGAGGGTTTGCAGCGCGACGACCTGCCGCGCTTCGAAGCGCGTTTCAAAGAGCTGCTCAATGTCAACACGATCAACGAGATCGCCCAATTCAACGCCCAGCTCAACCGCGGGCGCGAGCGCATCAAGGAGCGCGTCGAGCGCATCAACCTGTCGCTGCAGGCCATCGACTACAACCCCGGCCGATATATCACCCTGGTGGCCTCCCCCAGCCCGGATGCCGAGATCCGCGAATTCCAGCAAGCCCTGCGCGCCTGCACCGAGGGGACACTGACCGGCTCGGCCGACGAAACCTACTCCGAGGCCAAGTTCCTGCAAGTCAAGGCCATCATCGACCGCTTCCGTGGCCGCGAGGGACTGTTGGACATCGACCGCCGCTGGGCCACCAAAGTCATCGACGTGCGCAACTGGTTTTTGTTCTCGGCCAGCGAGCGCTGGCGCGCCGATGGCGCTGAGCACGAACACTACTCGGACTCGGGCGGCAAGTCGGGCGGCCAGAAGGAAAAGCTGGCCTACACCGTGCTGGCGGCAAGCCTTGCTTACCAGTTTGGCCTGGAATGGGGAGCGGTGCGATCACGATCATTCCGCTTCGTCGTCATTGACGAAGCCTTCGGGCGCGGTTCGGACGAATCGGCGCGATACGGCCTGCGCCTGTTCCAGCAGCTCAACCTGCAGCTTCTCATCGTCACACCGCTGCAGAAGATCCACATCATCGAGCCTTATGTGGCCAGCGTCGGCTTTGTGCACAACGAAGGCGGGCGCGACTCCCGGCTGCGCTGCCTGTCGATCGAGGCATACCAAGCGCAGAAAGCCGCCAATGCAACGGCTGGGATGGGCACGCCCCCATGAACTGGACCCTGCCTGCCGATCTGCGCGCGCAAGTCCAGCGCCTGTGGGATCGCGGCGAACTGCTGCGGGCAGCGGTGATGGACACCCTACCCTGGCCGCTGCGCCTCAATCTCAAGGGCCCCTCGCCTGCCGACCTCACCGAGCGCTTCGAAGCCGTACGAGACTGGCTGTACAACATCGCCAACACTCCGTATGTTCGCATCGAATGGCGCGACTGGAACCACCGCATCCAGGGCATGCAGCGGCTGCCAGCGACAGTGTGGCTCGACACCCTGGGAGACACCCTGGCCTTCATCGGCAAGACCCGCCAGGCCGAACAGTTCCAGGCCCTGTGGCAGCAAACGGCAGCCGCGCAGCCTTGCCTGCTCGACTGGCTTGCCCGGCGGCCGATCCAGGCCCTGGATTGGCTCGACCGCTGGGAACAACTCCTGGCAATCGTCGCCTGGCTGCAGGCTCACCCTCGCCCGGGCATCTATATGCGCCAGGTCGACATCCCCGGCGTCGACAGCAAATTCATCGAGACCCACCGCGGCGTGCTCACCGAACTGCTCAATCTGGCCCTGCCTCCCACCGCCATCGAAGCGGACGCCACCGGCCTTGCCCAATTCACGCGCCGCTTTGGCTTCCTGGACAAGCCCGCGCGGATCCGCTTTCGACTGCTCGATGCCACCCTGCCCAGTCTACCGGGCTGCCCATCCTCACCGCAGAACCTGCCCGACATCACCCTGGACATGGCCAGCTTCGCGGCCCTGACGCTACCCGTGCAGCGCGTGTTCATCACCGAGAACGAAACCAACTTCCTTGCCTTCCCCCCCGTGGCCAAGGCCATCATCATCTTTGGCGCGGGCTACGGCTGGGAAGCCCTGCCGCCCGCAACATGGCTCCAGCGCTGCCGGCTGCACTACTGGGGCGACCTCGACACCCACGGCTTTGCCATTCTCAACCAGCTGCGCAGCCACTTCCCCCACACGGCCTCCTTCCTCATGGACCGCGAAACACTGCTGGCCCACCGCCTCCACTGGGGCGAAGAACCCAAACCGGTCCACCACGACCTCCCCCATCTGACCATCGAAGAGGCCGCCGTTTACGACGATTTGCGCTTTGATCGCTACCAACCCCGGCTGCGAATGGAACAAGAGCGCGTGGGCTATGGCTGGCTACAGCAGCAACTGGCAAGTCGGCTCTCGCGAGCGGACACAGCCCCGTCTTTGTAAACGGGGGCCGGGCCGACGTCTTCAGCGGTATGCGCTGCCTATTCTTCTTTTTGTGAGCGCTGTGTCCCCCTGTTTCGAGGGCGAGCGCATTGGCTGAGTAGGGGGTTTTGGAATGCACGCTGCCGCCGCTGCGCGCGAAGCGGCGGTAGCTGCGGCGCCGTTTGACCCGGTAGCGGACTACGACGTGCGCCAGCCGGCCTTGCCCGCATTGGACGCGACCAGCCGCGCCCGCCTGATCCCGGTCTTGTCGTGCCTTGGGCTGGAACCCGCTGCCCCTGGCACGCTGCTCATCGCCAACGTGGCCGGCTACGCCCATTACGACGGGCCCCAGCTCGAAGCACAAGGGCAGGCCGGTTTTGCCAGCGGCGACGCTCTCACGCTCGAGCGCGAGCCGGACAATCCCCGTGATCCGCTCGCCGTGCGCATTCTCTGGCAAGGGGCGCATCTGGGCCATGTGCCGCGCGCCGAAAGTGCCGAGATCGCACGGCGGCTCGATCGAGGCGAACCGCTCGTCTGCCGCCTGCTGCGCTATACCCCAGCGGCGGCCGCTTGGCGCAAAATCGAGTTTGTCATCGCGGAGGGCAAATGAAAACCGCCACCACTGTGCCTGCGCTGTGGCCGACGTATCGGCTCGCCGCCTTCATTTTTGCGGCGGTCATCGGGCTCATCGGGTTCTTCGCCGCCGAAGGGCTGGGCGAGGGGCTTTTCATCGCCATCGCCATGAGCCTGACGGGTTTTATGGTCATGCTGCTTCTCTATCCGCCCGTGCGCTGGGCGCAACTGGCTTTCGTTCGCGTGGAGCCCTGGCTTGAGCGTCACTTCGGCACGCGCGCAACGGTGCTCGATGACAGCGCCCGTCCGCAGGCGTGGCTTGCCAGCCCCGCAAAGAAGACCAGCGCTTGCTCGGGAAACAGCCGTGTACCATTTCCCGCCGAAGTCGAGGCGAGCTCCCTGTCACGCGCCGTTCCTGCGCTTGTCGGCGAAGAGTGGGCGCGAGCCGCCGACTCCGACCCCGGCGCCCTCGGCTCCGGCGTGCGCTTGCCCACACCGCTGAACCGATCGCTTGCGCACGCCGACACGGTCACGATCCAACCCGGCGTGCGCTGGCTCGCCGAGCAGATGCGCCCATGGCGCGAGCGGCTGAATCGGCGGGAAACTCCTGCCGGGCATAAGCTCTGGGGTAGTTATGAAGAGGCGGCAGCCGCTCTGGAGCATGCCGTGCGCCCCGCCATACAGGGGCTGGCCCGAGAATTGGCGGCGCTGTCCAGGGCCGCTTACGAGGTCGGGGCTGGCCAAGGCATGCCAGAGATTGCCGCAGCACGCTTTGCGGCCACCTTGGAACATTGGCTGACGGTGCGCGCCGCGCTGGCCCAACGCACCTTTGCCCATGACCCCGTGGGCGATGCGCGCGTCGAAGCGATCCTGGATGCGATCGATACGCGACTTGATCGAGTCTTCGCGGCCTATATCCACTTCGCCCAGCACCCCCAGGAGGCACTACGCTGGGCCGATGCAAACGGGCAGATGTCGATTGCTGTCGATTTCGATTGCCAGCGCGAGGTGCGAGACTTCGTCAACTGGGTGGTGCTCAAGACGCGCGGGCGGGGTAGCGGAACCCTCCGGTGGCTGGTCACGGCGTTTGCAATCGGGTACTGGTTGGGGGGGGCGTAGCCCCGCGTCCCCATGGCAAGGTTGCGGCCGTAGTTGACGGGGGACGCTGCCCCTGCCGCCCTGGGGCCAGACCGCGCTGGGGCGGTGTCTGCGCGGTGCGCAGCGGTGCGCCGCCAACGGGCAGGGTAATCGCCTGCCCGCTGATAGACTTCGCATCGACCGTGTCTGCGTGACCGGCGCCATCGACGCGCAGCCGTTGCACGAACACGCGCGCCGGGCAACGCCTTCCCCTGACGCCCGCGCCAACCGCCGACCTCCACACCCCATGCCCACGCTGAACTGGATTGGCAAGGAAGCCGTCGTCAAACACCACCAGGCCGTGCCGTTCCGCCTGCTGGAGGCGGTGCCCGAGCGCTCCTGCGGCGATGCCAGCAGTGGCAACCTCATCGTGCAGGGCGACAACCTGCACGCGCTCAAGGCCCTCTTGCCGCGCTACGCCGGGCAGGTCAAGTGCATCTACATCGACCCGCCGTACAACACCGGCAACGAGGGCTGGGTGTACAACGACAACGTCAACAGCCCGGAGATTCGCAAGTGGCTGGGCGAGGTGGTTGGCAAGGAAGGTGAGACGCTGGACCGGCACGACCGCTGGCTGTGCATGATGTACCCGCGCCTGGTGCTGTTGCGGCAGTTCCTGCGCGAGGACGGCGCGATTTTCGTATCCATCGATGACAACGAGGTGGCCGCGCTACGGTTGGTGATGGACGAGATTTTTGGGGCGAAAAATTTTGTGGCGACCGTCCTGTGGCAGAAGGTTTTTGCGCCGAAGAACTCTGCTCGCCATTTTTCTGAGGATCACGATTACATTGTCATTTACGCTTTAAACGCGGACAGTTGGCGCCCTAACCTGATTCCTCGTGACGAAGGCGCGAACGCGAGATATAAGAATCCGGATAATGACCCACGTGGCCCATGGACATCGGGCGACTTGCAAGCACGCAACTACTACTCTGAAGGAACCTACCCGGTCACCTGCCCATCTGGTCGAGTCATATCCGGTCCAGGAAAAGGAATGTACTGGCGAGTATCAAAAGCCAACTTCGACCGCCTGAATCAAGAGGGGCGTATCTGGTGGGGCGAATCTGGGAACAATATGCCTCGCCTCAAGCGCTATCTCTCCGATGTAAAGGATGGCGTGGTGCCACAGACCATGTGGTTTTACAAAGATGTCGGGCACACTCAGGAAGCGAAAAAAGAACTGCTCGAACTGGTCGACTTCAACACGTCTGACGACGTTTTCATCACGCCGAAACCCACCCGGCTCATTCAGCGCATCCTGCAAATCGCCACCGACAAGGATTCCCTCATCCTCGACTCCTTCGCCGGCTCCGGCACCACGGCCCATGCCGTGCTCAAGCAAAACGCCGAGGACGGCGGCAAGCGTCGCTTCATCCTGGTCGAAATGGATGAAAACATCGCCCGCAATGTCACCGCCGAACGCGTGCGGCGCGCCGCGCTGGGCTACACCAATGCCAAAGGGCAAGCGGTGACTGGCCTTGGCAGCGGCTTCCAGTTCTGTCGTCTGTCCGCCGAACCGCTGTTCGATGCCGACGGCCAGATTCGCCGCGACGTGACTTTTGCGCAACTGGCCGAGTTCGTCTGGTTCACTGAGACCGGCACGGGTTTTACCGGCACCGCCGATTCACCGCTGCTGGGCGTGCACGAAGGCCGCGCGATCTATCTGCTCTACAACGGTATCCTCAAAGACAGGTCGATCGGTGGCGGCAATGTCCTCACCGGCCCCGTGTTCGATACACTGCCCAAGTTTGCGGGCCCGAAGGTGATCTACGCTGCCGCCAACCGCATGGGCGCTCGCGCCGCGCGCGAAGGCATCACCTTCAAGCAAACGCCTTACGCCTTGGAGATGTGACGATGCCGACGATCAGCATGTTTTACGGCATATTGGTGGCCATGTATGTGTTGGATACCGACAAGCATCACCTGCCACATATTCATGTACGCTACAACGATTTCAAGGCCGTGATCCAGATTCCCGATGGGTATTTGCTTGAGGGAGAGTTGCCGCCAAGACAAATGAAACTGCTGCAGGCGTGGATCGAAATTCACCGCGACGAGTTGATGGCAGACTGGTATTTGGCTAGCACGGGGCAGACGCCTTTCAAAATCGACCCATTGCGTTGAGGGGGGATCGTCATGACGCCCGACGTAATTCAAGTCAGACCGCTTCCGGGTTACGTCCTTGTCGTCCAATTCGCATCCGGTGAATGCCGTCGCTTCGATATGCGGAGCCTGTTACGCTACCCGGCATTTTCCGCGCTGCAAGACGAAGCCTTGTTTCGGCGCGCCCACGTCGAGCACGGCACAGTGGTGTGGACGGATGAGATCGACCTCTCTCCAGACATGCTGTATTTGCGTGGCCAGCCAGTGGATGTAGCTGATTTTTCGATTCAGGAACCTCTGCATCCCATGGGGTAAATGTAGAGTTACATAGACGCCCGCCGTCATGCACTCTTCGTCAGTCGCGAAGCGATGCGTGAACTGATCGACAACCTACGGAGCCCCCAACCCTGATGATCCGCCTGCACAAAAACGCCACGACTACGCCGGCTATCCGCGCCTACATCCAGGCTTCGCCCCTGTCCGTGGCGGCGCTGGCGGATGAGTTGGGGGTCTCTGAAGACACGATCCGGCGCTTTAACAGGCCGTTGAAAAAATGTACATCAACGCAACGCCATCAGCATGCACATCGGTTTTCAGCCGACTTCAGAGCCCATTTCGCGGTCTGCGCAGCCCTTTTTCGGGGCCCGTTTCAGGCCTGTTGGCCCATTTTGGGCGCACGTATCCCCGGGCTCACGCATGATGCGCGTCCCACCAGCCGCCGATTGCCCCAAGGCGCTACCCCAGTTGTAGGTGGCAAAGCACAGCAGCGCCTGACCCGTGAGCTTGGCCTGACCGATGAGCTTGGTCTTGGCCAGACCACCCACGGTCTTGATCCAGCCAAAGGCCTCCTCAATGCGCTTGCGCACCTTCTGACTGGTCTTGTAGCCCTCGTGTCGGGTGATCCGGGCATCCACCGCCGAGTGCCTGTCCTTGGCCGCCACGTGCGGCGTGACCTTGAGCTTTCGGCAGCCCTCGATGAAGGCCTTGCTGTCGTAGCCCTTGTCGGCCCCGACCGTAGCCCGCTTGTTCTTGTTGCCCCGGCGCCCAAGCATCGCGAGCGCTGCCTCGCGCTCGGCGGTGCCGCGGGCATGGGTGATCTGCACGTCCACGATCAGACCGTTGCGGTTTTCCATCAGGATGTGGCCCATGTGGCACAGGCGGGACTTGTCGCCCTGGCTCTTCTTGAACAGGCGGGCATCGGCGTCCGTGGTGCTGGCGTGGGTGTCGTTGCAGCGCTGCTGCCCTTTGAAGTCCACCTCGGGGTTGCGCCCGGGCGGGCTGGCGCTGTCGTCGTCCCGGCGCTTGAAGCTCAAGGGCTCCGCCCAGGCCTCGATCAGCGTGCCGTCCACGCTGAAGTGTTCGTCGCTGGTCAAGCTTGCCCAATCGGCGGTGTGCTTGACCCGCTCGAAGAAGGCGCGGGCCAAGTCTTCGTTGAAGAGCCGCTCGCGGTTGGCGCTGAAGGGGCAGTGGCCCCAGACCTTGTCCTCGATGTTCAGGCCCACGAACCAGCGGTACAGCAGGTTGTAGTTGACCGCTTCGACCAACTGGCGCTCGCTGCGGATGGAAAACAGGATCTGCAGCAGCAGGGCATCGAGCATCTCCGGCGGCACCGACGGGCGGCCCCGGCGGGCGTACACCGCGTCGAACTCGCGGTTCATCGTCGCCAGCAGCGCAACGACTGCGGCGCGCAGCTTGCGCAGCGGGTGTGTCTGCGGCACGCGCTCTTCAAGGCTGATGTAGCTGAACATCGCTTGCCTGGGAAGTCTTGGTTGCCTCTCATCGTCCTCGTCCGCGTCGTTCGCCGATCGTTTCAGATCATACTGGCGGAGGCCAGCGTCGACGGGGGATTTTTTCAACGGCCTGTTAAGAGCCGGGATTCGGTGCAAGATCGCTCGCATACCGCGCATCGCCTGCAAACCACGCTCACCCCCGGCGCAGGAGCTTCTGGTGGTGCAATTGCGCAAGACCCCTTCTGCTCCCCCTGGACGACTTCCTGGTGGTGACGCGGGAGTTCATCCACCCCAACGTCTCCCGTTCCGGCCTCAACCGTTGCCTGCAACGGCATGACGTCGGCCGCCTGACGGACTTGCAGCCCACTGCCGGAAAGTCGGGGCACAAGCCGTTCAAGGTCTACGAACCCGGGTATCTCCATGTGAACGTCAAGTATCTGCCCCAGATGCCCGACGAGGATCACCGCCGCTACCTGTAGGAAATTCACCATGACGGCCTTTGCCCCCAAAACATACCAACAGCAGGTGCTCGACAGCATCGAGGCCTATTTCAAGGCCTGTCACGAGCTGCTGTCGCCCTCGATTGCCTTCACGGTCACCACCGAGCGACTGTGGGGACACGGTCTGCCCTACAACCCGTTGTCGGGCTTTCCGGATGACATGCCGTATTTTTGTTTGCGCGTGCCCACCGGCGGCGGCAAGACCTGGCTGGCCGCAAAAAGTGTAGCGCTCGTCAATACACATCTCTTGCGCACCGAGCACAGCGTGATTCTGTGGCTGGTGCCCAGCAAGGCGATCCGCGCGCAGACGATCAAGGCGCTGAAGGATCGTAGCCACCCGTATCATGCTGTGCTGCGCGAGGCGGGGCCGATTACGGTGCTCGATCTTGCAGAGGCCATGAGCGTGACCCGTGCCACGCTGGATACTTCGACTACGGTGATCGTCGCCACACGTCAGGCATTCCAGGTGGAAGACGAAGAGTCGCGCAAGGTATATCAGAGCAGCGGCGCACTGATGCATCATTTCGAGCACCTTTCACCGAGCCAACGCGAGGCGCTGCTGACCGATGGCGAGGGCAGCGAACGTACCACGCCTTACTCCCTGGCCAATGTGTTGCGTCTGCGGCGCCCATTCGTGATCGTCGATGAGGCGCATAACAGCCGCACCGAATTGGCCTTTGACATGCTGGCGCGCTTGCGCCCCAGCGGTATCATGGAGCTGACCGCCACGCCCGACCTGGAACGAACGCCCAGCAATGTGCTGCACAGTGTGTCCGCCGCCGAGTTGAAGGCGGAAGACATGATCAAGCTGCCGGTGATGCTGGAAACGGAGCCGAACTGGCAACAATGCCTGGCCGATGCCATCGCCCGACGCGATGCCCTACACAGGCTGGCGGATGAAGAATACCGGGCCGGCGCGCCCTATCTGCGGCCCATGGTATTGATTCAGGCGCAGCCGCGACGCGCCGGGGTGGAGACGCTCGATGTCGAGCGAGTGAAAAACGAGCTGACGGCCAACCACGGCATTCCTGCCCGTGAGATCGTGGTGGCCACCGGCGAGGAAAAGGGGCTGGAGAGCATCGAGGCCGATTACAGGCTGGGACTATCTGACCCGGCCTGTCCGGTGAAGTTCGTCATCACCCAGAGGGCGCTGGCCGAGGGGTGGGACTGCCCCTTTGCTTACATTCTGGTCAGCTTGGCGGAGCTGCAATCGGCCACCGCGGTGGAGCAGTTGCTCGGGCGGGTACTGCGGCAGCCGGGGGCGCGGCGTTGGCAGGCCAACGCCTTGAATCAGTCCTACGCCTTCGTGGTGTCGCGCAGCTTTGCCGAAACCGCCACCGCCTTGCGCGACCGCTTGGTGGCTGGTGCAGGCTTTGAGCGGCGCGAGGTGCGCGAGTTCGTGGCCGCAGCCAAACCGGAGCAAGGGCGGTTGGACCTGGAAGGCCACAGCGGCCGGGTCGTGTTTCGGCCGGTGGCGATTGCCCTGAACGAGAGGCCGACTCTTTCGAGCGTGCCCAAGCCGGTGCGCGACAAAGTGAGCTGGGATGGCCAACGCCACACGCTGACCATCACCGCTCCGTTGACCGAGGATGAGGCCGAGGTGCTCAAGACAGCGGTGACCAGCGAAACCGCTGCGGCAGCCATCGCGGAAGCTGCCGAAGTCAGCCGCACCACGGCCATCGAGTTCTTCCAGACGCCTGCCGAGCTGGGCGAGCGTTTCCGCGTGCCCCAGCTGGCCTTGCGCGTGCAGGGCGAGCTGGTGCCTTTTGACGATCCGGAGGTGCTGGAGTATCCGTGGGACTTGGCCGCCGAGGAGTCTGCGCCGACAGAGGCGGAACTGGCGACGCTGGATGCAGCGCTGAAGGTGGCGCAAGGGGGCGAGATCGATGTCGATGAGTATGGCCGCGTGGTCTCGCGCTTTTTGCCCGAGTTGCAGCGCGATCTGGGTCTCGTCTACCCACCGGAAAACTGGGACGAGGTGCGCCTGGCGGCGTGGCTGTGCCGCAACCTGCCTGAACCGTCGCTGATCCACACCAGCAAGCTGGCGTTCGTCGCGGCCTGGCTGGCCGCCTTGCTGCGCCGCGAAGGCTTCACGCTGGCCCGCGCCAATCTGCAAAAATTTTTGATTCGCGATCTGCTGGAAGTGCGCATTCGCGAGCTGCGCAAGCAAGCTGTTGGCAAGGCATTCCAGCAGGTCCTGTTCGGTGGCGACGCGGACGCGCGGGTGGCGGTCACCGATTCGTACACCTTCGAGTTTCACCCCCAGGCTTACGCCCCCAGCCGCGACTACGACGGGCGCTTCGGGCGTTTTGACTTCCGCAAGCATTACTACGGACGCATTGGCGACTTCGACAGCAAGGAGGAGTTCGAGTGCGCCTGCCAGTTGGATATGTGGGCGCAGCAAGGGCGCATCCAGTTCTGGGTGCGCAACCTGGTTCGGCGTGAGGGCTGCGCGTTCTTCCTGCAAAAAGCAGACGGACGTTTTTATCCCGACTTCCTGTGTCGCCTGCCGGGCCGCGCCAACGAGCCCGGCCCGATTCTGGCGGTTGAATACAAAGGGGCCGACCGCTGGGAGGCAGCCAAGGATGATCGTTTGATTGGCGGCTTGTGGGCCAGTTTGTCAAATGGGCGCTGCCGCTTTGTGATGGTCAAGGACAAGCGGTGGGACTGGATTGAGTGCGAACTGCCCCTAGTCTCGGCGCCGTTGCTGCCCTGACACGTCAGCGCTGCAAGCGGTATGGGTAACCCGTTTTTTCAGCAAGCACCAGTTTCACGCGCGGCCGAGGTGTTGCGCACCGCTGGGGTTTTCCCTTTTCGCGGTGACGATCTGAGGCCAGCGCGGCGCGCTCTAATGCCTGGGCAGCCAGCGCCCAGCCGGACCCCGATGGCGCGGCAGCCTTGCTGGCAGCTGCGGTGGTGGCTGCTGTGCGGCGCTGCGGTGTGGGTAGCCGGCGTCCATGCGCAAGGCCTGCCGGCTGGCGTGCAGCAGGCTTTGCAGGCCGCCCGTGTACCGTCCGACGCGGTCGCAGCGGTGGTGGCCGATGCGGCACCCGGCGGGCAGGTATGGCTGCGCCACCGTGCGGACGTGCCGATGAACCCGGCGTCGGTGATGAAATTGGTGACCACCGCCGCGGCGCTGGACCGCCTGGGCCCGGCGTACACCTGGCGCACCACGGTGCATGTGGACGGGCCCGTGCGTGCCGGCACGCTCCAGGGCACCCTGTACCTGCGCGGCGGCGGCGACCCCAAGCTAGTGGCGGAGCGCCTGTGGCTGCTGTTGCAGCGCATTCGCGATGGACTGGGCATTCGCGCCATCGACGGCGACATCGTGCTGGACCGCACGGCCTTTGCCTTGCCGCCGCACGACCCGGCCGCCTTCGATGGCGAGCCGCTGCGGCCCTACAACGTCGGGCCAGATGCGCTGCTGGTCAATTTTGGCGCCCAGGTGTTCACCTTCGTGCCCGACACCGAGGCCGGTGTGGCGCGCGTGCAACTGGAGCCGCCGCTGGCAGGAGTGACGCCGCCCGTGCCGGTGCCGCTGGCCGACGGGCCGTGTCAAGACTGGCGGGCGGCGCTGCGCGCCGATTTGTCGGATGCGCTGCGCCCACGCTTTGCTGGGCGCTACCCGCTCAGTTGCGGCGTACGGTCGTGGCCAGTGGCGCATCCGCAGCCACCGTATTTCGCCGCGCGCGCGGTGGCAGGGCTGTGGGCACAGTTGGGCGGGCAGTTGACGGGTGCGGTGCGCGCAGGCGCGGTGCCTGCGGGCTTGCCCGCCCGTCTGGTTTTCGAGTCGGTGCCGCTCGCGGAGGTGGTGCGCGACGTCAACAAATTCAGCAACAACGTGATGGCGCAGCACCTGCTGCTGACGCTGGCGCTGCCGGCACCGCAGGAGGAGGCACGCCGCGCGGAGGGGGTGGTGCGCCCGGCCAGCGTGCCCGATGGGCAAGCCCTGCCCCCGGCAGCACCGGCCACGTTCGAGGCGGCGCGCGCTGCACTGCAAGCGTGGTGGCGTGAGCGCTTCGGCACGCAGCCGAGCCCGCCCGAGGTGGACAATGGCGCCGGGTTGAGCCGCGACGCGCGCACCACGGCGGCGGCGCTGGCGCAGCTGCTGCAGTGGGCGTGGACCCGCCCGTGGATGCCGGAGCTGCTGTCCACACTGCCGGCAGCGGGCATCGACGGCACCCTGCGGCGCAGTCCGATGCCGCCTGGGGTGGCGCACCTGAAGACCGGCAGCCTCGCCGATGTGCAGGCCTTGGCCGGGGTGGTGCATGGGCCGCAGGGGCAGCGGCGGGTGCTGGTGGCCATCGTCAACCATCCCAACGCGCGGGCGGCGCGCCCGGCGTTGGATGCCCTGGTGCAGTGGGCGGCAGCGCTACCGTAAACGAAGCGCTGCCGCACTGGGGGCGCGTGGTGCCAGGACGACGGATGGCTGGCCGTGGTAGGCGGCGAACGGCGTGCTCAGGGCTCGATTTCGATACGCCCGGGGCCATTGGCGGCAGACACGTCGAGCGCGCGCTGGGCAGCGATGATCATCTCCGCCGCTAGGGTGCGCCAGTCGGCCACGGTGTCGTGGTGCGCGGCGCGCGTGTGCACGCCGATACTCAGGCTGATGCCGCCGGCGCCCCTGTGGCCGGGGCGGGCGCCAGCATCGGCGGCGACTTGACGCAAATCACTGGCCAGTACCAACGCGCTGGGAATGTCGGCGTCGGGCAGCACGACGACGAAGGCGCCCGGTGCCCAATGCGCGAGCAGTTCGTGCGTGCGCAACCGTGCCTTGAGCGCGGGCACCAGGCGGCGCTCGGCGCGCCGCACCGCCGCCGCGCTCAGCTGTGCGGCCTCGTCCAATTGCAGGGCCAGCACGGTGGTGTGCAGGCCGCGCCGCGCGGCCAGTGACAGCATGCGCACCAGATAGTCCAGTGCAGCACTGGCATTGTGCAGTCCACTGCTGCGCTCCAGCAGCGGAACGGCCGGCCGTGCACGCGCCGCGCCACTCATAGGCCAGGGCCGATGTGGACGTCCACCGCCCCCGCGCCGTCCACCGATCCGTGCAGGCGGTCGCCGGGCTGAACGGCCGCCACCCCTTCTGGGGTGCCGGTGTAGATCACGTCGCCGGGCTGCAGGTGGTAAAACAGCGACAAATCGGCGATCAGCTCGGGCACGCTCCAGATCAGGTCGGCGATGTCGGCCCGTTGGCGGACCGTGCCGTTGACCGTCAGCGCGATGGCGCCGCGCGACAGCGCGTGTCCCGGCATCGGCGTCACCGCACCGCACACTGCGCTGCCCTCGACATCTTTGCCCAGACACCAGGGGTGGCCCTTGTCGCGCAGACGCAGCTGCACGTCGCGCCGGGTCATGTCCAGGCCGACGGCGTAGCCATAAATCAACTCGTGTGCCTGCTCGACGGGTACGCGATGGCCGCCGCGCCCCAGCACCACCACCAACTCGACTTCGTGGTGAAAGTCGTGCGTTTCGCTGGGGTAGGGCAGGGTAGCCCCGCTGGGCAGCAGATGCACCGGCGACTTGGTGAAATAAAACGGCCGCGCGGTGGCCTTGTCGATGGCAACGCCCATTTCGCGCGCGTGGGCGTGGTAATTGCGCCCGACGAAAAACAGCCGATATACGGGCAAGCGGGCGGCGCCGTCGACGGTGGTGAGCACGGCGGGTTGTGGGGCGGGCCAGAGTTCGGTGGTCATGGTGGGGCAGCGCATCAGGCGGCAGGTGCCAATGGTACGCCATGGCCGACCGTAGGGCGGGTGGGGTCGTCGCACACTTCGTAGATGCCGAGTTTGCGGTGCAGGGGTGCTTCATCGGCGATAAACAGAAACGAGGGACGCTCGATGCAGCGGTTGCGCAGCGTCACCAGTTCATAACCGGGGGCGCAGCAGGTGTCGGCTTCGTCCAGCGAGAAGGTTTGTGCGCCGATGGTGACGTCCACGGCCCCATCGATGAGGTGAAACACCTGCGCGGGCGAGCGCGCCGGCAGGGTAAGCGTTTGGCCGGGGCGCAGCATCAGGGCGTAAAAGCCCAGTATGTTTTGCGCGTCTTCGCCGGTGGCGGGGTTGGTGTAGGTCAGTTGCACGCAGGCGCGCTGGGGGTCGTCCGCCGCCAGCGACAGCAGCGCTGCGCGGGTCTCCACCCAGGGATAACGCAGCAGTGGGGTGCGGGGATTGTCACGGGCGAATACGGTGGTCGGCGCCAAGCCGGCGCGCGTCCAACCGCGCTCGCCGTGGCGGGCGTGGGTGTGTTGGCGTGTGCCGGTTTCGTGGTAGCTGGCCTCCAGCGCGTAGATCAACGGCAGGTCCAGCACGTCCAGCCAAACCACGGGTTCGGTGCCGTCGTGGCCATGCTCGTGCCACAGGCCCGACGGGGTCAGAATCAGGTCGCCGCGCTGCATGGGGCAGCGCTCACCGTCGACCGCAGTCCAGGCACCCTGACCCTGCACCACCATGCGCACCGCATTGGGGGTGTGGCGGTGGGCGGGCGCCCATTCGCCCGGCAGCAGCAGCTGCATACCCAAGTAAATCGCTGGGGTGGCTTGCAGGGCCTCGGGACCGTGGCCGGGATTGGCCAGCACCAGCACGCGTCGCTCGGCCTTGTCGATGGGGGTGAGTTCGCCGGCGCGCAGCAACAAGGGGCGCAGCGCTGCGTAGGACCAGTGCACCGCCTGGGTGGCGCGCGCTGGCCGGTTGGCGGGCAGCAGCGCGCGCAGGTTCGGCCACAGCGGCACCAGATGGTATTGACGCAGTTCGTCACGGTAGTCGGCGGGCAGTTCGTCCAGACGGCCCAGGCGGTCGCTCATCGGGGGTCTCCTTGTTCGGGTGGTTTAGCCCTGTTGCAGGCAGCTGCCGACGTGCCAGCCGTACAGCCATTCCAAGGCGTCGTAGAAGCGCTCGGCGGGACGGTCGCGCCACATTTGATTGCGGATCAGGCGCTCCACCCCGCTGGCGTGGTAGATACGGCCCATTTCTCGGCTGCTCAGCACCACGCGGGCGGTGCGCGCTACGCGGTTGCGTTGGTACAGGTCCAACGCCGCCGCCCAATCGTGATCGGTGTGGCGCAGCGCCTCGCGCAAAGTCACCGCATCTTCCAGCGCCATGCAGGCCCCCTGTGCCATGTACTGCGTCGTGGGGTGGGCGGCGTCGCCCAGAATCGTCACCCGCCCGAACACCCAGTGCTCGATCGGGTCTCGGTCCGCGGTCGCCCAGCGTTTCCAGCTCCGGGGCAGATCGATGAGCTGGCGCGGCAGCGGATGGATATCCTGGAAATAACTTTGTACCTCTTCTCGACTGCCCTCGCGCACCCCCCATTCTTCCGTCTCGCGGCTGTGGAAGGTGACGACGACGTTGTATTGTTGGCCGCCGCGCAGCGGGTAGTGCACCAGATGGCAGCGGGGCCCGGCCCACAGGCTGGCCGCGTTCCATTGCAGCGCTTCGGGAAAGTCCGCTCGATCGACGACGGCCCGGTAGACGACGTGGCCGGTGACGCGGTGCGGGTCGCCGACGAATTGCGCCCGCACCACCGAGCGCACCCCATCGGCCCCGATCAGCGCCTGGCCGCGCCAGCGCTGGCCACGCTGGTCGATGATCGTTACACCGATGTCGTCGGGCTCGACGCGCACGATGCGCGTGTCGGTGTGAAGGCACACGCGCTCGCTGGCCTGCACACCCTCCAGCAGCGCGGCGTGCACGTCCACGCGATGGATCACCGCATACGGATTGCCAAAGCGCGCACGAAATGTGGCCCCGGTGGGCACCCGGGCCACCAGGCTGGTGTCCAACGCGTCGTGCATCACCAGCTCATCAATGTAGACGGCTCGCGAGCGCGCTCGTTCCCCCACGCCCAGGGCGTCCAGGGCCGAAAAGGCGTTGGGCCCGAGTTGGATGCCGGCGCCGATTTCACCGATCTGGGCCGCCTGCTCGAAGACTTGCACGGCATAGCCCAATTGGGCCAAGCCGAGGGCGGCGGCCAAGCCCCCGATGCCGCCGCCGACGACGAGCACGGGTTCGGTTTGAGGGGCGGCGAACGTGATCATGGCTCGGCGCTCCAGGGCGGGAGGTTAAGGATTGACGGAATCGGGGAGTGAATGTCTAAGCGCATACATATTATCAGTACACTGATGATCAGTATAAAATTTCACCACGATCTTGAAATACGGGTTATCCCTTGGCAGCTGGGTGTCACTGCGGCGTTGCCGAAGGCTGGGGGCATGCACAATCACAGCCATGAGCGCATCCGCTGCCATCGTCGATCTCAATGCCCAGCCGGGGCACGTGATCCGTCGCCTGCATCAGATTGCAGTGGGGATTTTTTTGCAGGAAACCGCTGCGCACGGTATCACCCCGGTGCAGTACGCTGCCCTGCAGGCGGTGGCCAACGAGCCGGGCATCGACCAGCGCACCTTGGCCAGCCGCATCGCTCAAGATACATCCACCACGGCGGGTGTGGTAGACCGCTTGCAGGCGCGCGGTTGGCTGCAGCGCCAGCCCGATGCGAACGACCGACGTGTGCGCCGGCTGGTGCTGACGCCCGAGGGGCAGGTAACCTTGCGTGCCGTGGTGCCAGCCATGCAGCGCGCGCAGGCGCGCATTCTGGCCCCGTTGACCCCGGCGGAGCGTGCGCTGTTCATGGCGTTGCTGCAGCGCTTGGTACGCGAGAACAACGATTGCAGCCGCGCCCCAGCGGCTGGAACTTGAGCCGGCGGTCACGCCAACGCTCGGCCAAGGTGCGACAATCACAGGCCATGAATGCTGCGACACCTGCTGAATCCGTCGTCGAGTTGATGGCCACCCTGGGCCAACAGGCGCGCACTGCCAGCGCCGCCATGGCGCGCGCCACCGCCGCACAAAAAAATGCCGCGCTGCGCGCGCTGGCGGCCTTGCTGCGGGCGCACGTGCAGCCGCTGCTGGCGGCCAATGCGGTCGATCTGGAGCGTGCGCGCGCCGAGGGCTTGAGCGAGCCGATGTTGGATCGGCTGCGGCTCACACCCAAAGTGATCGAAACCTGCGCCCAGGGCTGTGAGCAGCTGGCTGCCATGCCCGACATCATCGGCGAGATCATCGGCCTGACGCAGCAGCCCAGCGGCATCCGTGTCGGGCAGATGCGCGTGCCCATCGGCGTCTTCGGCATGATCTACGAAAGCCGCCCCAACGTCACCATCGAGGCCGCGTCGCTGTCGATCAAAAGCGGCAATGCCTGCATTTTGCGTGGCGGCTCCGAGGCCATCGAGTCCAACCGCGCGCTCAGCGCCCTGGTGCAGCAGGCACTGGAACAAGCCGGGCTGCCGAGCGCGGCGGTGCAGCTCGTGCCCACTACCGACCGCGCCGCCGTCGGCCAACTCATCGCCATGCCCGAGTACGTGGACGTCATCATTCCGCGTGGTGGCAAAGGGCTGATCGAGCGCATCAGCCGCGAGGCCAAGGTGCCGGTCATCAAACACCTGGACGGCAACTGCCACACTTATGTAGACGACCCGTGCGACATCGAGCTGGCGCTGCGCGTCACCGATAACGCCAAGACGCAAAAATTCAGCCCCTGCAACGCCACCGAGAGCCTGCTGGTGGCGCGCGGTGTGGCCATGGCCTTTTTGCCGCGCATGGGCGCCATCTTTGCCGCCAAGGGGGTGGAGATGCGCTGCTGCCCCGAGGCGAAGGCCATTGTGGGCGTGCTGCCTGGCGCGCGTGTGCTCGACGCCCGCGAGGATGACTGGTACGCCGAGTACCTGGCGCCCATCATCAGCATCAAGATCGTGGACGGCGTGGACGAGGCGATCGCCTGGATCAACCGCTACTCCAGCCACCACACCGACGCCATCCTGACCACCGACTGGAACCACGCGCAACGTTTTTTGCGTGAGGTGGACTCCAGCAGCGTCATGGTCAACACCAGCACCCGCTTCGCCGATGGCTTCGAGTATGGGCTGGGGGCGGAAATCGGCATCAGCACCGACAAGTTTCACGCCCGCGGGCCGGTGGGTGTGGCCGGGTTGACTTCGTTGAAGTACGTGGTGCTGGGGCAAGGCGAAGTGCGCACGTGAGCAGCGTGCCGCGCCACACAGGGCTGGCGTAGTCGGACGTGTTGCGTCACACGTCGCCGCCTTGGCTGTGATCGTGTCAGTGACGGGGTGTTTCGGGGGTGGCGTGGAGGTCGACCAGCGTCATGCACGGCTTGGTATCACGAGCGCCGACTGGGTGCGGCCAATCGCTATCGAGCGCCGCGGCGCTGGTGCAGTTACCACCGTGTAGGCGGCAGTGGCCGCTGGTGTCGAGCCACGGGTGTCCGTGGCCGTGGCAGCCGATGTGACACAGGGCTGTCCGCGCCGAGGCGCTCAATGGCAACTGATTGGTGCGACGCGGCCGTGGCAGCAAGAGCGCTGGCGCGTGTATTCCCCACAGTTGCGCCGTGCGCAGCGCCAGCAGCTGGCCGCGCAATTGCATCACTTCACGCTCCAGGCGCTGGACTGCTTGGTGCCACTCGCGCTGTGCGCGCTCGGCGTGTCGTTGTGCACGGGCCCACTGCCGGCAAATCACGGTGTAGTCGTTGTCGGCTCGATCCATTACGCGTTTTCCACTAAGCCGTTCAGTGCAAGGGAGGTAGCGCGGTTGGGCCTTCGGCATCTGGCGCTTCGGCGCAACCGGCGACGGCAGCCCGCTGCAACCAATCACGTGAAAGACGGTGCAGCACGATGGCCAGCGCCTCGGAAATGGCGGGATGGTCGGCCAACCGTTGCAGATTGCGCGACAGTTTATGAGCTGCATACGGGCAAAGCGGGCGATCGGCATCGCGCACCGCGTGGTAATGGAGCAGCGCAAGCGTGCCAGCCAGCAGCGGCTCTAGCGGCGCCAGTGGGGGTATCGAGGTCATCGTGGGGCTCCTTGAAAAACTCCGTTGCAGAACGGCAGGGGTGACTTGAGTGTAATACGAATCATTCGCATATGCAATAGAGGGTGACCGACACCCTCCTCGTCGGGCTCATTCTGGCGAGCACGGGTGAGTGAAGCGGCGTATCCGCGGCGGGCGGTGGTTGGCTGCGCGCGTGCGGGTGGTGTGGGTGACATGGATCGATTCGATGAAGGGATAATCCCGTCCATGACCAAACCACGCGTCGTCGTCGGACTGTCGGGCGGGGTGGATTCCGCCGTCAGCGCCTGGCTGCTCAAGCAGCGGGGCTACGAGGTCGTCGGCATCTTCATGAAAAACTGGGAAGATGACGACGACAGCGCCTACTGCTCCAGCCGGCAAGATTGGCTGGATGCGGCTGCGGTGGCCGACGTGATCGGCATCGACATCGAGCACGTCAACTTCGCCGCCGAGTACAAAGATCGCGTCTTTGCCGCCTTTTTGCGCGAGTACGAGGCTGGCCGCACACCCAATCCGGATATCCTGTGTAATGCCGAAATCAAGTTCAAGGCGTTTTTGGACCACGCCATGCGGCTGGGGGCGGACAAGATCGCCACTGGGCACTACGCGCGCGTGCGCTGCGTCACCCCGGATGGGCGGGTAGTGCCTGCCGATGAGGCCAGCGCCGGTGATGGGCGCTTCGAGCTGCTCAAAGGGGTCGATCCGGGCAAAGATCAGAGCTACTTTTTGCACCGCTTGACTCAGGCGCAGCTCAGCCGCGCCCTGTTTCCCGTAGGGCATTTGCACAAGCACGAGGTGCGGCGCCTGGCGGCCGAGATCGGCCTGCCCAATGCGCGCAAGAAAGACTCCACCGGTATTTGCTTCATTGGCGAGCGGCCGTTTCGCGCGTTTTTGCAGCGCTATCTGCACGGCACACCCGGCCCCATCGTCGATGAGCACGGGCGCGAGATCGGGCGCCACGTGGGTCTGAGTTTTTATACCCTGGGGCAGCGGCAAGGCTTGGGTTTGGGCGGCATCCGAGGGGGCGACGCGGGGCGCGCACCGGGCGAGCACGCACCCTGGTTCGTGGCGCGCAAAGACGTGGCCAGCGACACGCTGTGGGCGGTGCAGGGGCACGATCATCCGTGGCTGCAGTCGCGTTGGCTGCATGCGCAGGACGTGAGCTGGATCGCGGGCGAGGCGCCGACGGCTGCCCGCTTCAGCGCCAAGACGCGCTACCGCCAAAGCGACGCTGCCTGCACGCTGCAGCTGACCGCGACCGGCTTTCGGCTCACGTTCGATGCGCCGCAGTGGGCGGTGACCCCTGGGCAGAGCGCCGTGCTCTACGACGGCGAGGTGTGTCTGGGCGGCGGGGTCATCGATCAATCGGAGGCGACGCAGCGGCCGCTGCCGGCGCGCGTGCAGTCGCCGCCGCGTCGGCCGGCGCGCCATGCGCGGTCTTCATCGGCATCACATGCACCCAAGCGCAGTCCAGCCGCACCGGCACCGACTGCCCCGGCGTCAGGCGCTGACGCTGCGGACCCGAGCGCACCACGCGCAGTTTGACGCCGTCCAGTCCCGCCACCGCCAGCTCGACGAAGCTGGTCTCGCCCAGGTGGCGCAGCCCCACCACCTGGGTGGGCAGCGTGACCGCACACAAGCCGCTGCCAACCGCCCCGGCCGCCTCCTCGCCCAGGTGCAGCGCATCGCCCTGAATGACCCAGGTCACCGCCTGCCCGGGGCTGAGCTTGCCCTTGTCGCGCACGCGCAGGCGCAGCGCAGTGGGCTGCCCGTCCGGCGTCAACCACGCCAGCCAACCCGCCCCGGCGGCGCGGTCGGCGTCGTCCAGTGGTCCCAGCCAGCGCCCGGCAAAGCGGTTTTGGATGCCCAGCAAGTCGGCCACGCGCGCGTTGCGCGGCGAGCGGTAGATCTGGTCGGGCCGTCCTTGCTGCAGCACCACGCCGGCGTCCATCACCACCAGCCGGTCGGCGAGCTGGCGTGCCTCGTGCAAATCGTGCGTCACGAGCACGATCGGAATGTGCAGCGACTGTCGCAATTCCGCCAACAGATCGTAGAGCCCCTGACGGGTCATCTGATCCACTGCCGAAAACGGCTCATCCAGCAGCAGCAGGGCGGGCTCCCGCGCCAGCGCACGTGCCAGCGCCACGCGCTGTTGTTGGCCGCCGGATAGGGCGGCGGGGCGGCGCGTCTGTTGGTCGGGTGACAGGCGTACCCGATCCAGCCATTGCGCCGCGCGGCGCTGGCGCTCGTGGCGCGGCAGATGCAACAGCGCCAGGGCCACGTTGTCGCGCGCGCTCAGGTGCGGCATCAAGGCGTAGTTTTGAAAGACCAGCCCCACGTGGCGCCGCTGTGGCGGCCAGCAAACCCCAGCCTCGGTGTCCAACCACACCTGACCAGCGACGACGATGCGTCCTCGTGCAGGCCGCATCAACCCGGCCATGCAGCGCAGCATCGACGTTTTGCCCGCGCCCGAAGGGCCCACCAGCGCCACCACCTCGCCGGGAGGGCAGGCAAAGGCGCCGTGCAGCGGCATGGGTTGCGCTTGTTCGACCTCTACCCATAACGCGCCTTCCCGATCGCGGGCTGCCCCAGCGGCGGTGGTGGTTCGCGCCGCGCCGGGAGCCGCTGGCGCAGCTGCCGGCTCGCGCTGGATGCCCGTGGCGACCGAGGTGCTCATCGCGACTTGATGAGCCGCGCAGCGGCGAAAAACGACGCCGCCACCGCCCCCAGCGACAGCAGCAGCAACACCAGCGCCATGCGGTCGGCGCTGGCCAGATCGAAGGCTTGAACCCGGTCGTAGATGGCAATCGCGATGGTGCGCGTCTCACCCGGGATATTGCCCCCGACCATCAGCACCACCCCAAACTCGCCCAAAGTGTGCACGAACGTCAGCACCATCGCCGACAACAGCCCCGGCCACACCAGAGGCAGCTCGATACGCCAAAAGGTGGACCATGCCCGCAGGCCGCTGACCGCTGCCGCTTCCGCCAGTTGTGGCGGGATGGATTCGAACGCACGCTGGATGGGCTGCACGATAAACGGGATGTTGAACACGACCGAGGCCACCAACAGGCCGAGAAAATTGAAGGTCAAGCGCAGGTCGAACTGCGCCAGCAGCCAGCGCCCAAGCGGTGAGCCGGCCCCCAACGTCACCAAGAGATAGTAGCCCAGCACGGTGGGCGGCAGCACCAGCGGCAAAACCACCACAGCCTCCACCAGCGCCTTGCCACGTAAGCGGGTGCGGGCCAGCCAGCGCCCCAGCCACAGCCCCAGCGGCAGCAGCACCGCCAGGGTGGCAGCCGCCAACTCCAGCGACAGCACGAATGCAGGCCAGTCCATGGCGCACGCATCGGTTCAGGACGCCGGGCTCGGCAATTCGAAGCCGTAGCGCTGCAACACCGCTCGGACCTCGGGGGTACTCAGGAACGCATAGAAAGCCTGGGCGGAGGGCGGCGCGCCGCGCAGCAGTACCATGCGTTGCGCCAGCGGCTGGTGCCACGTGGCGTCGATCAACGCAAAGTGGCCGCGCGCCGCCACTTCCGGCGCCAGCGCAAGCGCGTAGGCGATGATGCCACCCTGTGTGCCACCGGAGGAGGCGAACTGCACCGTCTGCGCGATATTTTCGCCCAGTACCAAATGCGGCTGTATGGCAGCCCACAAGCCGGCGTGCTGCAGGGCTTCCCGTGCGCGCATGCCGTAGGGGGCATGCTCGGGCGAGGCAATGGCGAACTTTTTCAGGCGACCGTCCTGCAAAGCAGCAGCCAGATCGCGCAACGTGCCGTCGGCTTTCAACGGCGAGCCGTGCGGCACGAACAGCCCGATGCGTCCGATGGCGTAGCGCTGCCCCCGATCGACGGTCAGGCCCGCATCCGCCAGTCGATACACGAACGCCTCGTCAGCCGACAGAAACACATGAAACGGCGCACCCTGCAGGATCTGGGCGGTGAACTGCCCCGAGGAGCCGAAAATGAGCCGCACCCGCTGGCCATGTTTGCGCTCGAAGAGGGCAGCGATTTCACTCAGCGCAAACTTCAGGTCCGACGCCGCCACTACCGTGGTACTGTTGCCGGACTGGGCGCGTGCCAGCGACAGCGCGGAGCCGAGGGCGGTCGACGCCGCCCACGCCAGCCAGTGACGGCGGCGCAGGCCGAGGTGCCGGCGCCATGGGGGCGGTGCAAGGCGGTGGTGCGCGCCGGGCGCGCGCGCATCGGTGAGGGCAAGCATACTCGGTGAAGCGGTGACGTATTGCACGGAAAGCGATACGGTGGACGGCAGGCGCCGCACGCGGCTGATGGTCACAGCGGCGGGCCCAATGGACATCGGGCCCAGCATAACGCAGGTGTGCGCGGTAGTGCACAGGTGCATGACCAGCCATCTGGGGGATCTCGATCGGCAGCCGCTCAACCGAGCGAGTACCCGGCCGCGCGCATCAGCATCAGCAACGCCACGCCGAGCGTCAACAGACCAAAGGCCCGACGCAGCACCTTGGGGTGGACGTGTCGCGCCAGTGTGCGTGCGGCCAACAAGGCGGCCACCGCCGCTGAGCCGAACGGCGCGGCCACAGGCCACGGCAGGGCGCCGTGCAGGGCGCCAGCGGCCACCCCGCTGGCCGAAACCAGCGCGATCACGGCCAGCGATGTCGCCTGAATGCTGCGCCAGTCCAGATCGCTGAACCGTTGCAGCGCCGGGATGATGACGAACCCGCCGCCCACGCCAAACAGACCACTGAGAACACCCGCAGCCAGCCCCGTGGCGCCCAGCGCACGCGCGCAGCGCGTGGTCCAGCGCAGCCGGCCTTGGACCGGGTCGAGTCGGCAGGGTTGGTCAGGCGGTGTGTCCAGTGCTTCGTGGGCCGGGCCACGCCAGCTGCGCCAGGCTACGTAGAGCAGCAGGGCCGAGAAGGCCAGCAGCAGCGGGGTCGCTGGCAGCCGTGCGGCCAGCCACACCCCTGCCGGTGCCCCCAGCATACCCAGCACGCCCATCCAGGCTGCTGCGCGGTAGCGCACGATTCCCTCGCGCAAACCCAACAACGCCGCCAGCGTGGCTGCCGCACATACCGCGATCAGGCCGGTGGGGGCGGCTTGCGTGAGTGGCAGGTGCAGCCCCAGTACCAACAGCGGTACCGCCAAAATACCGCCGCCGGCACCGGTCAGCCCCATCACGATGCCCACCGCCGCCCCCAGGGCCAGTGTTTGGCCGAGCGCCGGTGTTGCCAGTGCAGTGGCCAGTGAGAGGGGCAGCGCAGACAGGTCCATTCCTCGGTACCGGAGTGGTTGAGTAACACCAAGCACTGGAGTGCGCATCCCCTCACGGGCGCGGCGCCACCCGTTCGTCACGCTCGCGCCACGGCCCAGACGCCACGCCCAGCGCGCCGGCGGTCACTGCCGGGCCGCCAACCGATCGGCATCGGTATGCGGGTCCAGCATGATCCATTGCGCGACGCCGCGGGCCGTGTGATCAGACGCACCGTGTCGATTCGACACTGACCCGCGCAGCCCGGGCGTTGTACGCGCGCCGGCCTCAAAACGGAATGTCGTCGTCCATGTCCTCGAAACCGGTGGCCGCCGCCGGTGTGGCTGCCGGCGCCGCACGGCTGGCCGCCGGCGCGCTGCTGCGCGCCGCAGCCGGGGTGGCGGTGCGCGGGGCGATTGCGCCGTCCTCGGCTGCGCCGCCCATGCCTTCCCGGCTGCCCAGCAGCTGCAGCTCGGTGGCGATGATGTCCACCGTGTTGCGTTCGATGCCGTCTTGGCCGGTGTACTTCCCGTATTTCAGGCGGCCCTCGACATAGACCGGGCGGCCCTTTTTCAGATACTCACCGGCAATCTCGGCCAGTCGGTCGTAGAAGGTGACGCGATGCCACTGGGTGTCCTCGACCGTCTCACCGGTGTTGCGGTCCTTGCGGCGGCTGGAGGTGGCGATGCTGACGCTGGCCACCGGTTGACCCGATGGTAGGTAGCGAATCTCGGGATCGCGGCCGCAATTGCCGACGAGGATGACTTTGTTGACGGATGCCATGGCGAAAGTCCTGGAAAAAGGGGGGAGGCTGCGCGGCGGCTCGCGCCGGGCCGCGTGCACGAGCGCATTGTGCCGCAATGCAGGCGCGGCGAGTTCCCCCGGTTGGGGGAGCAGGGCCTGTACACGCTGCGCCCAGCCCCAAGCGGCGCTGGGCGCGGTCGGATGGGGGACCAACCCCAGTGCCGTCACGGCGTGGCAGCCGTGGCCGCGGCGGCGGGTGCGGGCGCCCGCAGGCCCCAGCTCAGGCACAGCCACAGCGCGCACACCACGGCGCCGCCGGCAAAAATGGCGGTTGGCCCGTGGTGCTGGGCCAGCCAGCCGCCCAGCGCGCCACCGGCAAACAGGCCCAGCGATTGCAGGGTGTTGTAGACCCCGAGCGCGGCCCCGCGCGCCGACGGTGGCGCCAAGCGCGAGGTCAGGCTGGGCTGGCTGGCTTCCAGCGTGTTGAAGCCCAGAAAGAACACCATCAGGGTCAGACCCAGCGCCAGCAGCCCAGCGTGCGCCTGGGCGGCCCACCACAGTGCCAGTTGGGCCAGCAGCAACAAGCCGATGGCGCCGCGCAGCACGGCGGCCAGATGGCCACGCCGCTCCAGGCGGAACAGCACGCCGCCCATGATCAGGAACGATACGACGAGTGCTGGCAAATAGACCTGCCAGTGTGCGGCTTTGGGCAGGCCCGCCTGCACCAGCAGCGCCGGCACCGCCATCCACAGCGCCATCTGCAGAGTATGCAGCAGCAGCACACCCAGGTTCAGGCGCAGCAGCGCCGGGTCGCGCAGTACGGTGCGCAGCGCATGGGGGGTGGGCAGGCGCGGGCGCGCCGGTTCAGCGGGCACACCCCACTGCACCACGGCCATGCCCAGCAGGGTCAGGGCGGCCGTCAACGCAAACAAACCGGACAGGCCCACCGCGCCGGCCAAGGGCGGCGCCAACACCAGCGACAAGGCAAACACCAGTGCAATGCTGGCGCCCACCAGGGCCATGGCTTTGGTGCGCACGGTGTCGCGGGTCAAATCCGCCAGCAACGCGGTAACGGCTGCCGAAATGGCGCCGGCACCTTGCAGGGCGCGTGCTGCGATCAGGTGGTCGATGTGCGTGGCCAGCGCTGCCCAGACGCTGCCGGCGGCAAACACCGCCAGCCCCGCCTGGATGACGCGCTTGCGGCCCCAACGGTCGGAGGCCAGCCCGAGCGGCATCTGCAACAGCGCCTGGGTGAGCCCGTAAATACCCAAGGCCAAGCCGACGCGCTCGGGGTCGTGTCCGCCGGGCAAGCGCGCTGCTTCCAGCGCGAAGACGGGCAGCACCAGAAACAGCCCCAGCATACGCAGCGCAAAAATGCCGGCCAAAGCGGCGCTGGTGCGGCGCTCATCGGCGGTCATGCGGGTGGCGGTGGGCGAAGCGGCGCCAAAGGCGGTCATGCGGCGGTGCGGTCGAGCCAGACGTTCAAAAACCGCCATTGTGCCGCAGCGCCGCACATCGCGTGCGGCGCCCGCGATACCCCAGTGTGCATCAGTCGACGCTGGCGCTGCCTGGCGTTGCCGTGAGCGCGCTGCGGTACGCCCCGCAGCCGATCAGCAAGTCCTGAGACAGCGGCTCCACGTACGACGATTTGGCACGCACTTGCCCGGTCACTGGGTTGATGATGTTGTACTCGATCCAGCCGCCGCCCTGGTCGGCCCGATGCCAGGCGTCCTCCATGAAGCGCTCGGCGTCGATGCCTGGCGCGTCGTGAACGCGGGTGCCCACCTTGTTGCGGTCCAGGCCCATCACATGGTAGGTGCCGGCGCGGTCCAGCACGAAGATGTAGAGGTCGCGGTCGACGAAGGGACCGTGAGTGTTTTGAAAATCTTCCTTGGCGCGCTCGTAGCCGACGGCTTGGATATGCGCCACCGCTTTCTTGACGAGCTGATAGGCCTCGTCGGCGGTGCCCTGGCGCAGCTTCATGTGCCGCACGGCCTCGTCGAGTTCGTGGGTGCGCTGCATCAAGCGGTTGGCGCGGTGCGTGGTGCGCTCCACCATCGCCGAGTTTTCATAGGTGACTTTGTCGAGGTCGCCTACCGCGGCCACCACCTCGGCCAGCGCAGTGCTCTGCTGGCGGCTGGCTTCAGCCATCTCGCCGATGCGCGCGGCGATGTCACGGATGCCGCGCACCAGCGCCGCCATCGCCTCGCTGACGGTGTGGATTTCGCTCACCGTGACTTGCACGCGCTGCGCGGACTCGTCGATGAGCTGGCGCACTTCGTTGGCGGCTTCTTGACTGCGCTGCGCCAGGCGCCGCACTTCGGAGGCCACGACGGCGAAGCCACGCCCGGCCTCGCCCGCGCGCGCCGCCTCCACCGCCGCGTTGAGCGCCAGGATATTGGTCTGGAAAGCGATGCCGTCGATGGTGCCGATGATCTCGGTCATACGCTGCGAGGTGGCTTGCAGCGACCCCAGGCCGCCCACCGTGTGCTGCATCAGCTCGTTGGCGCGCTCGGTTTCGGCATTGAGTTGGGCCGTCAGGCGCCGGATGTCATCCGCGCCGGCGGCGTTGGCCTGTACCGTGTCGGCCACCTGGCGCACGTTCGAGGTGGTCTGCTCCAGGCTGGCGGCTTGGCTTTGCGTGCGCTCAGCCAGTTGCTGGCTGTCTTCCACCAACTGCAAGCCCACGTGGCCAAGCACGGCGGCAGCGCTGCGCACATCGGCCACCAATTCCGACAGATGCGCCAGCATATTGCGCAGGCGCTGGCTCATGTCGGCCATTTCGTCGCGTCCAGGCAATACGGCGTCGCCTGTGAGGTCGCCCTCGGCGGCGCGGTCGATGGCCTGGTTCAGATGCGTCAAGCCGCCGACGGTGGCGCGATAGAACGCTGCCATGCCGTAGGCCAGCAGCAGCAAGACCACGGCGCACACCGCGGCGATGGCCCCGATCATGACCTCGCGCTGGGTCGAGCGCGCCGTCAGGCGTGCCTCGGCGCGCTGCAGCAACTCGTTCATCAAGGCGGTTTGCGCCGCCACCGCTGCATCGGCCAGCTTGAAATAGTCAGCGGCGTCGATGGTCATCGCGGCGGTGCGCAGGTGCGCATCGGTGGCACGGATCAACTCGTCGGTGCTGCTGCGAAACGCGCCCCATTGGGGTGGCACCGTCTCGCCACGCCGCTGCAAGGCGTCGAGCCGCTCTTGCAGCGCTGGCAACAAGGCCGTGATCTGGTCGGTCGTGCCAGCCAGCCGCACCACGTTGGAGAGGATGACCGAGTCGGTCATCGCGTCGGGGTGGGCCAGTTGTGCCGGTCCGCGCCCACGCAGCATGCTCGAGACCTCGCGCACCGCCGGCAGCACCGACAGCGCCATGCGCGCCTGGTGACTGACCACCGGATCCGCGTCCAATTCGAGTTGGGAGAAGTCGGCCACCAGGCCAATCAGCCGGTGCAAGCGCGCCAGGTGCTGCGTGGTGTCGGCATGTTGCACCGGCGGGTTGTCGTCGCCGGCAGCGGCGCTTTTATCGATGGCCTGGCGCAGCGGCAGCCACGCGCCTTCGACATTCCAGTGGGGGTGGCCAGCGAGGGCGGAGTCGGCCTCGGCCAGCGCCTGCCGCAACGGCGCGCGCGCCGCCTCGCGGCGTTGCTTGAGGGCGTCGTTGCCGCTGTTGAGCGCATAGTCCGTCAGGTCACGCCACGTTTGCAAGCGTTCGCCCAGCACCAACAAGGCCCGCGCCGCCTGTAGGCCGGCACGGGCTTCGCGCGCCTGCTGCGCGTCACGCCAATGGTCCAGCGCCAGCAACCACGCCACCGCCAACAGCGGCAACACCACCACTGCGGCCATTACCAGCATTTTTACGGGCATCGAAATGCGCTGCAGCAGCGCCACGGCGGGGGCGGTCAATGGGCCTAGCATGGGTCGACGTTCATCTGGGTTGCTGCTGGGCGCGCAGCGCAAGAGCGCAACAGGGGGAGCCCCAGGCTGTTCAGAAATACGACGCGTATGAGTATCCGGTAAATCGGCCGTATTCGCGCCCACGGCACATACGGGAAAACCCGAATAGAGGTCTCTTTTTTTATTCTTTTTGTGACAAGCAAGCCGGGCGCGTCGAAGGTTGCGGGTGCGCAGACACGCGCAGGCTCGGGCGGCGGGCGTGCCTGCTCGGGCAAGCCCAGTCTGTCCTCGTCCGTTGCCGCCTGCGTCAGCCGCTGTCGCTGCGTGTCCAGCGACTCAACCGAGCCGGTGGCCTTTGGCGGCGTGCGCGTCCGCTGTCGCTGCGTGTCCAGCGGCTCACGCCAAGGCCGCGCGCATGCGGCCGATCACCGCTTTGTAGTCGGGCTGACCAAAAATGGCGCTGCCGGCGACAAAGGTGTCGGCGCCGGCGTCGGCGACGCGGCGGATGTTGTCCGCCTTGATGCCGCCGTCCACCTCCAGCCGAATGTCCTTGCCGCAGGCGTCGATGCGCCGGCGCGCCTGCTCCACCTTGCGCAGCGCGCTGTCGATGAAGCTCTGCCCGCCAAAACCGGGGTTGACGCTCATGATCAAGATCAGGTCCAAGTCCTCGATCACCCAATCCAGCACATCCAGCGGGGTGGCCGGGTTGAACACCAGGCCCACCTGGCAGCCGCGCGCCCGGATGGCCTGGATGCTGCGGTGCACGTGCGTGCTGGCGTCGGGGTGAAAACTGATCAGATCGGCGCCCGCATCGGCAAACATCTGCGCCAGGGCGTCGACCGGCTGCACCATCAGATGCACGTCCAGCGGCACCGGGCGACCGTCAGCAGTGGTGCAATGGGGTTTGAGCGCCTGCGCCACCCCCGGGCCGATGGTCAGGTTGGGCACATAGTGGTTGTCCATCACGTCGAAGTGAATCCAGTCGGCGCCAGCGGCAATCACACTGCGCACTTCCTCACCCAAACGGGCAAAGTCGGCCGACAGGATGGATGGGGCGATACGGTAGGTGCGGGCAGTCATGGCGACAAAACGACGTTGCATCCAGCGCCCTATTGTCGGCTTTTTTCTCCATCACGCACGGCGGCTACCATTGGGGTTTCGCAACGCCAACCATCAGCTTTTCCGATGCCACAGACGCCGCCTCACGTGCCCCCCGCGGATTTATTGGCCCCCGCTACTGACGCCGATGGCGTGACTGTGCGGTTGTGGTTGCGCGCCTGGGTGGCCTGGCTGCGTGGCGAGGGGACGGACGTGCGGGCAGTGCTGGCCCGACTGCAAGCGTGGCTGCAGGCCGTTGAGGCCGATGCGCAGGCCCAAGCGCGTCTGGCGCACGCGTGGCAGCGCTTGGGCGCGGCGGCCGCCGATTGGGCTCCGTTGTTGGCCGATGAAGGGATTGCGCGCCGGCCCGAGTTCGTTGCTGAGTTGGCGCATCGCCTGCGCCGACATCTGCTGCCGGTGTCGCCACGCACCACCGACAGCTCCGAATGGTTTGGCTGGGTATTCGACGACGAGCGCGACGCCCGCTGGCTGGCGGCGATACCGGCGCGGCAGGTGCAGCGTCTGCAGCAACTGCTGGCACCTGAGGGCAACGGTGCGCCGCCGGTGCCGGTCGTGTGGCGTGGCGTCTTGCTAGACGCATTGGCCATCTGCACAGCGCACGTGGCGGTCACCTTGGTAGAGCCGGAGGTGTGGCAGCGTATGGTGCCGGCATCACGCCGTCTGCGTGCTTTCGAGGGCCTGGCGCGCAACCTGGATGCCTTGCGCAGCACCGTGCGCGCGCACGGCCCCCACGCTGCGCCGACCCAGGCTGCGGTGGATGCGCTGCGTGCCGCGCTGGATGCGTGCCGCCACGCGGCCTACACCGCCTATGCCCATTTGGATGAGCATGGCATTTCCACGGCCGTGGTGTTTCGCCTGCACCAACTGCGTGAGCGTGTTTTGCGGGCCAAGCGCCTGCTGGAAGCGCTGGCCAGTCCCAACCCGGAGCGGGCAGCGATGCATCTGCTGGCGCGGCTGGTGCGTGCCAACCACCAGGCGCGCCGCATCGGTCCCCTGGTGGCGCGGACGTCGCAGCTGCTGGCGCAACGGGTGGCCGAGCGCAATGCCGAGACCGGGGAGCACTACATCAGCCGTAACCGCACCGAGTACTGGGCGATGCTACGTCGTGCGCTCGGTGGTGGTGCGGTACTGGGTCTGACCACATGGAGCAAGTTGGCACTGACCGCATTGGGCCTGAGCGCCTTTTGGGGCGGCTTGGTGGCGGGGCTCAATTACGCGGCGTGGTTTGTGCTCATCATGCTTTTGCATTGGACGGTGGCGACCAAGCAGCCGGCGATGACGGCCCCGGCCTTGGCCGCTCGTTTGAAGCACCTGCACAGTCGCGAGGCGGTGCTGCGGTTCGTCGACGAGATCGCGCACCTGTTGCGATCGCAAGTCGCAGCCATCGCTGGCAATTTGCTGGCGGTCGTCCCGACGGTGTGGCTGCTCGACTGGGGGTGGCGCAGTGTGAGTGGCAGCCATCTCGTCGATGAGGCCAAGGCGCTGCACTTAATTGCGACCCACCAACTCTGGGGGCCCACCCTGTTGTTTGCCGCCGGCACCGGCGTGCTGCTGTTTGCCAGCAGTCTAATGGCGGGCTGGGCGGAAAACGCCTTCGTGCTGTACCGGCTCGACACCGCTTTGGCCCACCATCCGGCCTGGATACGCTGGCTGGGGCCGCAACGGGCCCAGCGCTGGGCAGCCTGGCTGCGCAGCCACATCTCGGGGCTGGCAGCCAACGTCTCCCTGGGCCTGCTGCTGGGGCTGGTACCCGCCCTACTGGGCTTTTTCGGCCTGGGCTTCGACGTGCGTCACGTGACTTTGGTGACCGGGCAGCTCACGGCGGCGCTGGTCGCACTCGGCCCGCAAGCCCTGATGCAATGGGACGTTCTGTCGGCGCTGCTGGCGGCCCTGCTGGTTGGGCCCATCAATTTGGCGGTGAGCTTTTACCTGGCATTTCGGCTGGCGCTCAAGGCGCAGGGCATCAACGCGGTCAACCGCCAACGCATCCGTCAGGCGCTGCTGTACCGTTGGCGCAAGGCACCGGGCAGCTTTTTCTGGCCCCCGGCGTCCGAGCCTGCGCCGCGCGGTTGAGGCGCGTGCGGCAACCAGGGGCACGGAATCAGGGCGATGGGCGAATTCGACCTCATCCGCACCCACTTCTGGCGCGCCGCGGCCATACGGCCCGACGGCAGCGGCGTGCTGCTGGGCAACGGCGACGACTGCGCGCTGCTGGCGCCGGCGCCCGGCATGGCGCTGGCGGTATCGAGCGACATGCTGGTGGCGGGGCGCCACTTTTTGCCCGATGTCGATCCCGAGGCGTTGGGTCACAAGGCGCTGGCGGTCAATCTGAGCGATCTGGCCGCCATGGGGGCGCGTCCCCTGGGATTTACGCTGGCGCTGGCGCTGCCCCGGCCCGATGCGGATTGGCTGGCGGCGCTGGCGCGCGGCCTGTTTGCCTTGGCCGATGCCCACGGCTGCACCTTGGTGGGCGGCGACACCACCGCCGGGCCACTCAACCTGTGCCTGACCGTGTTCGGCGAGGTGCCCGCCGCGCAGGCCAGTCGGCGCGACGGTGCGCGCATCGGCGACGACCTGTGGGTCAGCGGCACACTGGGTGACGCCAGCCTCGGTCTGGCGCTGGCGCGGGGGCAATGCCACGCAGCTGCCTGGCCCGATCCTGCCCATGCGGCCTACCTGCGCCAACGCCTGGAGCGCCCCACCCCACGGGTAGCGCTGGGCCTAGCGCTGCGCGGGCTCGTCCACGCCGCCATCGACGTCAGCGACGGCCTGCTGGCCGATCTGGGCCACATCCTGGCTGCCTCCGGGGTGGCCGCCGAGCTGCAGGTGCCCGCGCTGCTGGCGGGCGCCCTGCACCCGGCGCTGCGTGCGCTGCCGCTGGCGCCGGCGCTGTCGGCGGCGCTGGCGGGCGGCGACGACTACGAACTGGTGTTCACAGCGGCACCTTCGCAGCGCAGCGCCATCGAACGAGCGGCGCAACGCGTCGGCGCGCGGGTGACGCGGGTGGGCCGCATCGTGCCGGGCGCCCCAGCCGCCCACGCGCTGGCCGACGGTGCGCAGCGCGTGCGCTTGGTCGATGCCGACGGCGCCCCTTACCCACTGCCGCCCGGTGTGCGGCTGGACGGCTTCGACCATTTCGCTACCATCGCCCCATGAACGACCGCACGTCCGACCCGACCGCCGAAGAATGCCCACGTGCGGCGGCCTCGGTGGTTCTGCTGCGCGACGGCCCGCAGGGGCTGGAAGTGCTGCTGCAGCGGCGCCATGCGCAATCGCGCGTACTGGGCGGGCTATATGTGTTTCCGGGCGGCAAGGTCGATGACGACGACGCCGATCCGGCCTGGGCGCCGCTGCTCGACACCCCAGCGGCGGCGCTGACGGTACCGTTGGCCGAGCCGGCCCTCAGTCCGGCCCAGGCCCAGGCCCTCTACGTGGCGGCGGCGCGCGAGCTGTGGGAAGAGGCTGGCGTGGCGCTGGTCGATGCGCCCGAGCGCTTCAGCGGTGTGGCGCGCGACGCTGCGGCGCTCGGGTGGCGGCAGATGCTGGTCGCCGCAGGCGTGCGTTTGCGCACCCAAGCCCTGCGCCCCTGGTCACGCTGGATCACGCCGCGTCGCCCGCCAGTGGGCACGCCGCGCTTCGATACACGCTTCTTTCTGGCCCGCTTGCCCGCGGGCGGGCACGCCAGCCACGACGCGCGCGAGATGACCGACACCCTGTGGCTGACGCCGCGCCAGGCGCTGCAGCGCTACTGGGCGCGCGAGATCGAGCTGATTCCACCGCAACTGATGGGGTTGGCTGAGCTGGCGCGTCATGCCGATGTCGCCAGCGCGTGGGCCGCGGCGGCCCACCGCACGCCGCCCTGCATCCTGCCCGAGACGTTCGACGACGGCGGCGAGCGCGCCATCTGCTACCCCGGTGATGCACGCCACCCGGTGCGCGAGCGCGCCTTGCCCGGGCCAACGCGCCTGCGCTGGGTGGGAGGGCGCTTCGAGCCCTACGACGGTTTTGAAGGATGGTTTCGATGAACGACCCCACGCCCGAGCGCACTTCCCGCCCCGAGCTGGCCCTGCCGTGGCCGGTGCCCTCGGCGCGCTTCATGTGCGCGCGCCTGTCGCACCTCATCGCGTTGTTTTTCGGTGCCGGGCTGGCACGCGTGGCCCCGGGCACCGTCGGCACCCTGTGGGCGTGGGCGGCCTTCGTGCTCATCGATGCAATGGCCGCCCCGGGCGACCTCGGCTGGGCGACCATCATCGCATGCGCTTTGCTGCTGGGCTGGTGGGCCAGCACCGCCACCGCGCGCCGCACCGGCATCGCCGACCCCGGCTTCGTCGTCATCGACGAGGTGGTGGCCTTTTGGTTGGTGCTGTGGATGGCCGCTCCCGCCAGTCTGTGGGGACAGACGGTGTGCTTTGCCCTGTTTCGCTTCTTTGATGCCGCCAAGCCGGGCCCCGTGGCGTGGGCCGACCACGTCTTCAAAGGAACGGGCTGGCGCGGCGGCTGGGGTGTGATGTTCGACGACCTGGTGGCGGCGTTCTGTACGCTGCTGGTGATCGCACTGTGGCGCTTCGTCTTCGGTGGGTGAGCGGCCATGACCATCGCGCCGCGTGACCCCCCTGTTCTGGCCTGCCACGGTATCGGCGCAGGTCCGGTTCAAGGTAAGCCGTGCCCCGGGGTGGTGCGCTCATGTTGGTCCGGGCGCTTGCAAACGCGACGTCCACGGCAAGCCTGGGTATTTCTACAGACCCCGCTCGGGCCGATGGACAGTTATTGATGCGAGATGCTGTTGATGCGGAATAAACGAACCTATGGCTTGTGACGACTCCCCAGGTACCGCACCGCTGCTGTGGGTGCCGGCGGCGGTGTGGCCGCTGTTGGGTGATCTGGCCACGGCGTTGCGGGCGCGCGGCTGGCACTTGGTCACCGCCGAGAGCTGCACCGGGGGCCTGGTGGCGGCGTGCTGCACGGCCTTGGCGGGATCGAGCGACTGGTTCGAGCGCGGCTTTGTCACCTACTCCAACGCCGCCAAGGTGGCCCAACTGGGGGTGGACGCCGCGCTGCTCGCCACCCACGGGGCGGTCAGCGAGCCGGTGGCACGCGCCATGGCCCATGGTGCCGCGCTGGCCACCCAAACGCAGGTGGCGTTGGCCATCACCGGCATTGCCGGGCCCACGGGCGGCAGTGCAGCCAAGCCGGTGGGCGCGGTCTGGTTTGGCTGGTGCGTGGATGGGCGGGTCGATGCCGAGGGGATGCGCTTCGACGGCGACCGCGCCGCGGTGCGCGCGGCGGCGGTCGAGTATGCGCTGGCGGGTTTGGTTAGGCGGGTTCGCGTGTCCGACGCTGGGGGCAGATGAGACCCACGTTTGACCGAATGGTGGTTCGTGGCATCAAGCGCGTGAGGGTACCGATGCCGGCAGCGGGTTGAAACGGCAGCCTACGCCGCACCGCAGCACTTCTTGTACTTCTTGCCGCTGCCACACGGACACGGGTCGTTGCGGCCGGGCTCGGGCGCTTTGCGCACCGTGGCCACCGGCGGGCCGAGCTCGCGTGCCACGTCGTGCAGGTCGTAGCAGGCCAGCACCGCCTCATGAAAGCGCTGCAGGCGATCCAGGCTCATGCTCGGTGGACCGTTGTCGTCGATGGGGTTGATTTCGGGAGGGGCCGTGTCGTCGTCCAGCAGGTCGGCAATCGCCCGCAGGGCATCTTCCCAGATCGGGCCCAGCTCGCGGTCGCGCGGCGTGCGCCAGTCCTCTGGCCAGGCCTCGACCGCGTCCATGAAACCCAGGGCCCACATCTGGGCAAAGGCGGGTAGGGTCGTGTCGTCCAAGGTGGCCAGCGCCTCGGCACGCCGCTCCTCGGGCAGGCCGGCCACGATTGAGCGCAGATCGATGACGTAGGGCTCCAGTCCTCCGTCGTCGGTCAGGGTTTCGATGGGCTGCTGCAGCGCCTGGGCCACCTGGTTCCAGCGCCGCATCCACAGCTGAATGAAAGTTTCGAATTGGGCCTCGTCGCGAAATTCCACGTCGCCCAAGCCGGAGGCACTGCGTTGCGCCGGATCGCCACCACTGAACAGCACCGGGAAGTACTCGCTGGGCTGGATCAGACGGCGGCAGCACAGCAGCGCCGTCAGAAACCCGTCGCAATACTCCCAGGTCGTGGGGACGCTGGCATGGCGCGACTTCAGGTCGTCCAGAATGCTTTCGAGTTGCTCGAAATCGTCGTCGCTCAGAGGCGCGTTCAGGGCGGTGGGCGGCAGCCCTTCGGGGTGGGCAGGTGCAGACATCACCGCAGTGTAGCAAGAGGGCCACGCCGGCCGTTGACCGGTCGTCGGTGTCGTGGGGGCTGGGCCTGCCGTTGCGGGGGCCCAAATGCCGGAGGGGCATGCGGATCGGCCGTTGGCCGCGCAGCGGGCTTACACCACCAGGTCGATTTGCTGCATCAAGCGTGCGTTGCCGTCTTCCGTCAGGTACATGCCGCTGCTGCGCAGCCGGCCCGCCTCGCCCAGAGCGAACGGCGTCGCCACACGCCCCAGGTGCAAGGCACCGACCCCGGCGTCGCCCAGGGGTTGCAGGCGCTCGGTGCCGGCACCGTCGCGCGTCCACACCAGCAAGCGCGCAAAGCCTGCATCGGCCGCGTCGATCCATCCGTTGCCGTCGTCGTCCAGGGCGGACAACTCGGCGAATCCGTCGCCAGTGAGCGCACCAAAAAGCTCGCGTCCGTCGTCGATTCGCCCATTGCCGTTGCGGTCCAGGGCCAGAAAACCGCTGCCGGTGGCGACGAAAGGAATGCTCTCCAGCGTGCCGTCGGCATCCAGATCGAATGCGAATCGGAGGTCGGAGAGGGCGGGCAGACCGGCATCGAGCGCCAGTACCAAGGGATCTTTGAGACGCTGCACCGCATCGCCGGCGCGCACCGACAGCGCGCGCACGTCGACGGTGGTGCTGTGCAGGGCGAAATCGAGTGCGAAGTCGATCTGGCGGCCGTCTGCCAGCGCCACGTGCCCGCTGGCCTGAAACGTCAGGTGCTGTTCGGCGACGTGAATCTCGACGCGGTCGTAGATCAATCCCCACCCCACCGAGCCGACCGAGTCGGGTGATGTCGCCGCGGCGGCCGCATCGACCGCCACGTCGAGCGAGGCCGAGGTGTGCAGCGCCTCGGCCCGGAAGACGCGAACTCTGAGGCCGGTGAGCGCTTCGATCATGCGCGCCAGCGTGCGCAAGCTGGGGTCGAGCGTGGGGTCATCGCCCGCGTTGCGGGTGGCGGCGGTACCGTCCGTGGTGCGGTCGCGTCGGTTGGTCGCGAGCGTTTCGCCGTGCGTGGCGGCGGGTTGCCCGCGCATCGGCGCTGCTGCAATGGCGGCGCGCTGGTCCTGGCGGGACGTGCCCTTGGGTCCGTGCGCCATCGGCAGCGGCTGCGGGGTCGCTGGCCGCTGGACGCGCGGTTCGGCACCGGCGCCGCTACCCGACCACGCCTGCAAGCGCTCTTGCACGGTGGTGTGGCGCTGGGCCTGCGCATGCGCGTGCCAGACCAAGTGGCTGTCGGTGATGTGCATGTCCAGAATATCGGTGGCGCCGCGCTCGCGTGCAGGCAGGCCCGACGAATGGCGCTAGACTGGCCCCCATGTCCAATGATGTGCCTATTCCCTCCGTCGCCGCGCGGATCGTTGCCTTGCCTGCGCAGGCGTTGCGCTTGCGGGTCGATCCGTCGTCCTTGGGCTTTGCGAGCACCGATGAGCTGGCGCACGAGCCGCTGCCTTGGATCGGGCAGGCACGCGCGCAGACGGCGGCGCGTTTCGGTCTGACGCTGGATCAGCCCCATACGCACCTGTTCGTGTTGGGGGCGGTGGGCACGGGGCGCTCTACCCTGCTGGCGCAGGAGATGCGCGCGGTGGCGGCGCAGCGCCCGGTGCCGCCCGATTTGTGCTATTTGCACAATTTTTCGACGCCCGAGCGTCCGCGCGCGTTGCGTCTGCCGGCGGGACAAGGACGCCAGCTGCGCCAGCGCATGGCCGAGTTCTGCCAGCTGCTGCAGGTGGAAATTCCCAAGCGCTTGAGTGAGCCCTCGTTCAAGGCGGCGCTGTCGGCGCTGGAAAAAACCTACAGTGACCGCGAGACCGAGGCGTTTGCCGCGCTGTCGGCCTTCGCGCGGCAGCGCCATTTCGCGCTGCGGCGTGAAAGCGGGCAGCTGATCTTCACCTTGCTGGACGACCGGGGCGAGCCGCTCACCGCCGAGGCGCTGGCAGCGCTCGACGCTGAGCGCCGCGCCGCCTACGACGAAGGCGAACGTGAGCTGCGCGCCGAAATCTTGCGTTTTTTGGAGGTCACCGCCGGGCTGGAGCGCGCCCTGCGCGAGGGCGTGGGGGCGCTGCGCCAGCAGGCGGTGCGCCCACTGCTGGACCGCGAGCTCGACGCCATCCGGCAAGGCCTGCGCAAACAGATCAAAGACACGCGCAAGCTTGGCCAGTGGCTCGACGCCGTCGAGCGCGACGTGCTGCAATATCTGGAGCTGTTCGAGCCCGCAGATGAGGACGATGACGCCGAGCGACGCGATGCACTGGAGCGGCGGCTACAGCGTTATCGCGTCAACCTGGTGGTGGACAACGCCGACCAACAGGGGGCGCCGGTCATCATCGAGGACAACCCGCTGTACCGGCCGCTGTTTGGCAGCATCGAATATCAAACCGACAACGACGTGCTGGTGACGGATTTTTCGCGCATCCGCGCCGGCAGCCTGCTGCGTGCCCATGGCGGCTTCCTGATGCTGCACCTGCGCGACCTGCTGGCCGACGAACTGGTGTGGGAGAAGCTGCGCCGCTTCCTGCGCAGCGGTCGGCTGCAGATCGAGGAGCCGGGCACGATGTTTTCGGCGCTGGCCACCACCTCGCTGGAGCCGGAAGCGGTGGACGTGGACGTCAAGATCGTCCTCATCGGCTCCGACGAGCAGTTCTATGCGCTGCAGGAGGCCGATCCGGAGTTCGCGCGCCACTTCCGCATAAAGGTAGACTTTGCCGAGACGTTCGTCGCCACCGACGAGACGCGGCGCGCCACCGGCGTTTTCGTTGCCCACACCGCGCGCCGGCTGGGGCTGCCGCCGTTCAGTGCCGACGCCGTGGCGCGCCTGATCGAGGACAGCCACCGCGAGGCCGAAGACCAGCGCCGCCAAAGCGCCGCCTTCGGCCGCACCGAGGCGCTGGTGGTGGAGGCCGCCACCGTGGCGCAAGCGCGCGCGGCACGCCGCGTCGAGCGCGGCGATGTCGAGGCGGCGATTGCCGCGCGCAACCGCCGCCACGACTACCCTGACGAGCGTCTGCGCGAGGCGATCGCCGACGGCGACCGCGTGGTGCACGTCCATGGCGCACGGGTGGGGCAGCTCAACGGCTTGGCGGTCGTCGATTTGGGCGACTATCGGTTTGGCGCACCGATTCGGGTGGCGGCGCGCACCTTACCGGGGCAGGAGGGCTTGCTCAACATCGAGCGCGAAGTCGAGCTCTCGGGGCCCATCCACGACAAGGCCGTTTTGGTCCTGCACAGCTATCTGTCGGCCTTGTTTGCACCGCTGGCGCCGCTGGCCTTGACGGCCTCCATCATGTTCGAGCAGGAGTACAGCGGCATCGAGGGCGACTCGGCCTCCTGTGCCGAGTTCTATGCGCTGCTGTCGGCGCTGGCGGGTGTGCCGCTGCGCCAGGGGATTGCCGTCACCGGGGCCATCAACCCGTTTGGCGAGGTGTTGCCCATCGGGGGTGTCAACGAGAAGATCGAGGGGTTTTACCGTGTCTGTGCACAGGCGGGCCTGGACGGCACCCAAGGCGTGCTGATTCCGGCGCGCAACCGCCGCCACCTGATGTTGGCCGACGACGTCTGCGAAGCGGTGGCCGCAGGCTGCTTTCACGTCTGGGCGGTCGATCACGTGGCCGACGGCATGACCTTGCTGACTGGGGTACCGTTTGGCGCTGCCGACCCCACCGCGCTGGGCGCTTTGGCGGCGGCCGACCACGCAGACGGCGCGTCGCCCGAATTTCACCCCGACTCAGTCTTGGGGCGCGCCGCCGCCACTTTGGTGGCGTATCGCCGTGCCTGTCTGCGCGCCGGCAATCCGCGCGCCTGGCGGCGGCGCTAGATCGGCGCGCCGTTTACCCCCGCATCAAGGCCTCGATGGCGTCGGGCTCCACTGGCACGTCGTGGGTGATCAGTTCGCAGCCGGCGGCAGTGACCACGGCATCGTCTTCGATGCGGATGCCGAGATTCCCTCACAGCGCCATCACAACCAGCCGCGCGCCGTCAACGTCTCTTTGACCAGTTGGCCCATCAGCTCATTGGTACGCGGCGTGCCGTGGAAATTGTCGGAAAACACATACGTATTCCACCAACCGGCACCGGCCGGGGCCGCAGCGCTGAGCGCCGCTTCGGTGCAGGTTTGGATGCTGTATGTCGGCAGGCCCTGATCGTCCGTGCCGGTGGCGGGGCAGGCGGGGGTCGTGGTGTTGACGAGCCCAAATGTGGCCGGGGTGCTCAGCCACTGATTGAAAGCACCGAAGAAATCCACCACCGCCACTCGCGACTCGGCGCTGAAACGCTGGGCCAAGCGCGCGTTGAAGGCGATCACCCAAGCGCGCGCCACGGCGGCGATTTGGTCGGCCACCGCTGCCCCGGCTGCACCACCGCCGCTGGCTTGGGCCACGGCAGCCAGTACGGCTTGAAAGCGCGGCGTGCGGGTGACATCGGGCGCGTTGACCACCACCACCCGCTTGGCCCCCTTGGCCAGGGCGTGCGTTTGCAGTGTGTCGGCCAGCTGGTCAGCCAATGCAGTCATGTAGAGGCCGCCGGCCTGAGCGAGTCCTTCGTTTCCACCCGCTGCGGCCTGGGCGATTTGCGCCGGCGTGAGCAATTCGCCCAGCAGCGCCACATACGCCACGCCGCCATCGCTGGAGGCGCGCAAATACGCTCCGATCAGATCGGCGGCGTCATTGCCGCCCCCATCCACGAGCAGCACGTCGCGCTCGTTGTACGGCGTTGCCCCCAAGTCCCGCAGCTGCTGTAACACCGAAAACGGCGTCGAGTCGCCGGCACTGCCGATCACGTTGATGCGCGCACCGCCGACGGCGTAGTTGGTGCAATGGGCGGCAGCGGGGTTGGCGGCGACCGTGTTGGGGCCCGTGGCCGTGTAGCGCGGGCACAACGGATCGACGTCGGCCGCGTCGGCCACATGGTCCACCCAAATGCGGGTCTGCACCAAGCTGCTGGCCTGTACGGTGAACTTGAAGCCAAAGGTTCCCCCATCCGACAGGCTGTCGCCCACGACCTTCACGGAGGTCACGTCAGAGCCGCCGCCGCAAGCGGTCAACACCGCGGCCAGGGCAAGGGTGGTCACTCGAAATGTCCAGCGCATGCGCGTCTCCCGTAAGTCGAACGACCGTTCGATGATAGAGGCGGTGCGGGCGCGGCGCCTATACGGAATTTCCCCCGATCGGTGTCGGTGTGGCGACACGCTGTCGAGCCGGCGCCGTCAGCGTATGTGCTTGTAGCGCTTGGCGTGCAAAGCCTGCGCGATGCTCAGGGCGCGCGGGCCCGGCAGCAAGCTGCCCGTCTGACCCGCCTGCAGTGCCCCCACCTGCACCACGGCCAGGTAAAAACCGCAGCGCTGGGATTGCACCATGTCCCGGCCGGCCTGTGCGTAGCCCATCACCGCGGCGAACTTGAAGCAAGGCTGGCGCGGCTCGGTCACACGCAGCACGGCATCGCCCAGGTGCAGCTCGTCACCCACGTACACGTCGGCCTCGGTCAGCGGTGCGTCCAATCCGCGCAGGCCCAGGTTTTCGCCGACGAAACCCGGCGGCAATGCCTCATCCAGCAGATCGACCGCTCGTTGACGCCGTTGCGCCTGCCACCAGGCGTGGTGCTGCACCGGCCACGCGTACACGGCCTTATCCAGGCCGCCGTGCACAGTGGGGTCGGCCTGTTCGTCATCGGCCAGCCCCAGCGGACCCAGTGGCACCGCGTCCATACGTGGGCGTTTCCCGATGGCGCTGGCGAAACGCCGGCCGTTCACCACCAGCGGCGCCACGCTGCCGGTGCACAGGTATTCGAGCGCGACGCGCACCGCGGCGGCCATGGTCTCTCACCCCCGCATCAAGGCCTCGATGGCGTCGGGCTCCACTGGCACGTCGCGGGTGATGAGGTCACAGCCGGCGGTAGTGATCACGGCATCGTCTTCGATGCGGATCCCCAGGTTCCAGAACGCCGACGGCACGCCCTCGGCAGGGCGCACGTACAACCCCGGCTCAATGGTCAATACCATGCCCGGGCGCAGGATGCGGCTGGGGCGGTCGCGGATGATCTCACCACTCAAGGGGTCGCGCCGTTCGTTCAGTTGACCGATCTCAGCCGGCTCTACGTAGCTGCCCACGTCGTGTACGTCCAGCCCCAGCCAGTGACCGGTGCGGTGCATGTAGAAGCGAAAATAGTGGCGCTGCTCGATGACGTCGTCCAGATGGCCAACGTCGTTTTTGTCCAGGAGCCCCAGGTCCAGCAGGCCTTGCGCCAAAACGCGCACCGCGGCGTCGTGCGCATCGACGAAGCGCGCACCCGGGCGGGTGGCTTCGACGGCGGCCTGCTGGGCCGCCAGCACGAGCTGGTACAGGTCGCGTTGCGGTCCGCTGAAGCGCCCAGTGGCTGGGAAGGTACGCGTGATGTCGCTGGCGTAGCCGTCGAGTTCGCAGCCGGCGTCGATCAGCACCAAATCGCCATCGCGCACGGGCGCCGCGTCGGCGCGGTAGTGCAATACGCAGGCGTTGGCGCCAGCGGCTACGATGCTGCCGTAAGCCGGGTACTGCGAACCGTTTTGGCGGAATTCGTGCAGCAGTTCGGCGTCCAGGTGGTACTCGCGCACATCCTGGCCGGCGCGAATCATGGCCGCGCAGCGCTGCATGGCGCGGATGTGGGCGCGCGCGCTGATGCGCGCCGCGCGCCGCATCACGTCCAGCTCGTGTGCATCCTTGATCAAGCGCATCTCGTCCAGCAGCGCGCACAGATCGCGCAGTGTCTGTGGACAGTCCACCCCGACGCGAACGCGTGCACGCACTTTCTGCAGCCAGCCATCGATGCGGCTTTCCAGCCCCGGGTGGACGGCGAACGGATACCACACCGCGCTGCGGTTTTCCAGCCAGGCGGGCAGGCGCGCATCCAGTTCATCGACTGGATAGGCTTCGTCCACCCCCAGCGCGGCGGGGGCGGCCGCTGGCCCCAGCCGGTAGCCGTCCCAGATCTCGCGCTCGGGATCTTTGGGCTGGCAGAACAGGCGGCTGCGCCCGTCGGCCGTCAACACCAGCCATGCATTCGGTTCGGTGAAACCGGTCAGGTAGTAGAAATAGCTGTCGAAGCGAAACAAAAACTCGCTGTCGCGGTTGCGCAGCCGGGTCGGCGCGGTGGGCACGATGGCGATGCCGCCGTCGCCGAGCTGGGCCGCCAGCCGAGCGCGGCGCTCGGCGTACAACGTGTGGTGGGCAATCGGTGTGGTCATGCCCCCGATGATACGAAGGGGCGCGCAGCGGCGTTGAGTGCGGCCCAACGCTGCGGGGTGCCGACGTCGGTCCAGGGGCCGTGCCAGACCTCGGCGCTGATGCGGCCGGCGGCCATCGCACGCCGTAGCACCGGGGCCAGCGGGGCGGCGATGCCATCGGGATTGCCGCGCGCAATGTCACACCACGGGGGCTCGAACAGCGCGTGGCGCAGCAGGGCGACGGTGGCATAGGTCCAGCGCGGGCGCGGGTCGTCGGCCGGCAGGTCGAGCGCGCGCCCTCGCTCATCCAGCCCAAAGTCGCCGCGGGGGTGATGATTGGGGTTGGGCACCAGCCACAGGTGGGCCAGATCGCCGCTGGCAGCGAAGCGCTCGCGCGCCTGCGATGCGAACGGGAAGGTCGGCATGAAGACGTCACCCGCAGCAACCCAGAATGGGTCGGTCAGACGCGGCAGCGCGCGCGCGATGCCGCCGGCGGTCTCCAGCGCTCGGCCGAAATCGCGTCCCTCCATCGAATAGTGCAAGGCCACCGCTGCGCCTGCCGCGCAGTAGGTGGCGCCGAGCGCGCGGGGCAGCTGCTCGCCCAGCCATGCGGTGTTGATGAGGACGTTGCGCACGCCGGCGCGCGCCAGCGCTGCCAAGTGCCAGCTCAGCAACGGGCGGCCGTGCACGGGCAGCAGTGGCTTCGGGGTGGTGTCGGTGAGGGGGCGCATGCGCTCGCCGCGGCCAGCGGCCAGCAGCAGCGCTTCGCACGGCGGCGGTGTGGTCATGGCGCCATTTTGCGTACAATCGACTTGATAATTGTCAACCGGAGGCTGACCGCATGGCCCACGCCCAAACCCACGAATCCACCCCGCCGTCTGATGATCCGGCGGAATCCATCGTTGGTGTCATTCCCTGGCTCATCCCGTTGGCCGGCGCTATTTTGATGTTCCTGCTGGCGTTCATCGCCGTGGTCATGGCTTGAGCAAGCACGCCAGCATACCGCTGGCGCGCCGTCGTGGTCGGCTGGGTGCGGCCCCTCGCTGTGGCCGGCGCCCCCTTCACTTCTGGCCAGTCGCTCCCTCGGCCTCCGAGCAGGCCCGCCCTGCCCGGCGGGTGTTGGCGCCCATGGATTTATCGTTTGTCGGCCATCCGCGGCACGGCGTCGCAGGCGCGCCAACGGCAGTGTCATCGGGGTGTCATCAAGCCATGCATGTTTTGCATGAGGATGGGTGCTTGGTTGGCTTCACGGCGCCGCCTCCACTTCCTACAATGCGCCGACCGCCCGAGTGGGTCGGCCGGCACGGGCGTCATCCCGCCCATGCTCGGCGTCAGCGGCCACCGCGATCCGTGTGACGATCGAACCCCCTGGGGTGTAGCGCACCGCCAACGGCGGTGGTGCCGTTTCCTTGCCGTTACGTGCCCGGTGCGGTACGTACCTTCGCTGTCGCATACGCATACCAGGATCGTTGCCCCATGAATGCCCCCGTGATGCCGGGTCTCTCACTGCGCCCGCCCGCCTACGTCAAACACAGCCGCCTGATCGCTTGGGTGGCCGATATGGCCGCGTTGTGCAAGCCCGACCGCATCGAGTGGTGCGACGGCAGCCAGGCCGAATATGACCGCCTGTGCGAGCAGATGGTCGCGGCGGGCACGCTCAAGCGCCTCAACCCGGTCAAACGTCCGAACTCATATCTGGCCTGGACCGACCCGTCCGATGTGGCGCGCGTGGAGGATCGTACCTTCATTTGTTCGGCGCGGCGCGAAGACGCTGGCCCGACCAATCATTGGATGGCTCCGCAAGAGATGCGCGCCATCCTGCAGTATGGCCGTGATGGCCAGCCGGGGCTGTTCGACGGTTGTATGCGCGGCCGCACCATGTACGTCATCCCCTTCAGCATGGGACCACTGGGTTCGCCCATCGCGCAGATCGGCGTCGAGCTCACCGACAGCCCTTATGTCGTCGTGAACATGAGGCTGATGACGCGCATGGGCCGCGCGGTCTATGACGTGCTGGGCAGCGACGGCGCGTTCGTGCCCTGTGTGCACTCGGTGGGTGCGCCATTGCGGCCCGGGCAAGCCGACGTCGCCTGGCCGTGCAACCCCACCACCAAATACATCGTTCACTACCCCGAAACGCGCGAGATCTGGTCCTACGGCTCCGGTTACGGTGGCAACGCGCTGTTGGGCAAGAAGTGCCTGGCGCTGCGCATCGCCTCGGTCATGGGGCGCGACGAGGGGTGGCTGGCCGAGCACATGCTCATCCTCGGCGTGACCAGCCCAGAGGGCAAAAAATACCACGTCGCCGCGGCGTTTCCGAGCGCATGCGGCAAGACCAACTTCGCCATGCTGGTGCCGCCACGCGGCTTCGAGGGCTGGAAGGTGACCACGATCGGCGACGACATCGCCTGGATCAAGCCGCATGCCGATGGTAGGCTGTATGCCATCAACCCCGAGGCCGGCTATTTCGGTGTGGCGCCCGGCACCAACGAACAGACCAACCCCAACTGTATGGCCAGCTTGAGCCGGGACGTCATCTTCACCAACGTGGCGCTGACCGACGACGGCGATGTGTGGTGGGAGGGCATGGGGCCCGCGCCCGCGCACTGTCTGGACTGGCAGGGGCAGGACTGGACGCCTGCGGATGGCGCGGCCGGGCGCAAGGCCGCGCATCCCAATGCGCGCTTCACGGTGGCGGCCACCAACAACCCGGCGTTGGATCCGCAATGGGACGATCCGCAAGGTGTGCCCATCGATGCCTTCGTTTTTGGTGGGCGCCGCTCCAACACCGTGCCGTTGGTGACCGAAGCGCGTACCTGGATGGAAGGCGTCTACATGGCCGCCACCATGGGCTCCGAAACCACGGCGGCCGCATTCGGCGCCCAGGGCGTGGTGCGGCGCGATCCGTTTGCCATGCTGCCGTTTTGCGGCTACCACATGAGCGACTACTTCCAGCACTGGCTCGATATGGAGCGCCGGCTGGAAGCAAGCGGCCACACCCTGCCGCGTATCTACTGCGTCAACTGGTTCCGCAAGGACGCCGACGGTCGCTTCATCTGGCCCGGCTATGGCGAGAATATGCGCGTTCTGCGTTGGATCATCGATCGGCTGCAAGGGCGGGTGGCGGGCGAGGACCACGCCCTCGGCATCAGCCCCACCTACGATGAGATCCACTGGGACGGACTCGACTTCGGGCGCGAGCGTTTCGCGGCCGTGACCGACATGAACCCTGCGGATTGGGCGCGCGAGTTGGCGCTGCACCAGGAGCTGTTCGACCAGCTGGCGCATCACCTGCCGGCCGAGCTCGTCCAGACCAAAGCCCGCTTGGCCCAGCGCATCTTGGGCCCGACAGGCTCGGCATCGTGACCCCGCCGCGGCTGCCGACGATCGGGGCCGCGCAACCTTGCCGTCTGCGGGCGCCGGGCCAGGCCGTTGCGTGCGCAGATGCAGGTGCCTCAGATGTAGTACAAGCTGTAGCGGCGGCCCCTGGCCGTGGTGACTTGTTCGGCCGCGCTGGAGACCCACTCGCGCAGCGCCCCACGTTCATCGTCCAGTCCGCTGCCCAGGGGGGCCAGCGCCTGCGCCCACGCTTGCGCGTTGGCCGAGCTTTCTTGATGGATGCTCAGCGCATGCAGTTCGGCCTGCAGGCGCGCATCCAGCTGCGCCAGGCGTAGCGTGCGTGCCGCCGCACGCGCCTCGGCGCGGCGCCGTGCCCAGGCATCGAGTGTTGCCATCAAGCGCTGCGCCAGATGACGTGCCGGCGACGCCAGCAAGACGGAGCCCAAAAATACCACTGCCCACATCAGGATCCAGGCAGTGAGCAGATGGCCGTCGGCCCAGGTATCGGTCAGGCGCTCGGCCACGACGGCCAAGGCGGCCACGCCGGCGGCCAACAGCAGGGTCACCAGGGCGCGCGGGGCAGCCGCCCGGCGCGCCAGCTCGGCGCGGGTGGGCGCCGCAACGGGGGATGAAGTCAACGACGTGCTCATGGCAGTGCTCCTATCGGTTTGCCGTGGTGCAGCAATGGCGTGATACTAGGGTTTTCCCGAATGTGATGCAACTTTATTTTTTGAATGACCTATATTCACGGTGGTGATGGATCGGCTCAATTTCCGCACCCTCGATCTCAACCTGTTGCGCGTCTTCGACGAGGTGATGGCCGAGCGCAGCCTCACCCGCGCGGCGCACAACCTGGCGCTGACGCAGCCGGCCGTCAGCAACGCGCTGCGCCGCCTGCGCGAGCTGCTGGGTGACGATCTGGTGCGGCGCGCCGGTCACGGGGTGGAGCCGACGGCGCGCGCCTTGCAGCTGTGGCCAGCCGTGCGCGAGGCGCTGCAACGCCTGCGCGAGACGCTCGCCCCGGGGCCGTTCGATCCCGCCGCGGCGCAGGATGCCTTCGTGCTGGCGATGGCCGACGCCACCGCCAGCCAAATCATGCCGGGGCTGGTGGGCATCTTGGACCGCGAGGCACCAGGCGTGACCTTGCGCGTGTTGCCGCTGACCACCCGAGACCCGCGCCCGTTGCTGGAAAGCGGCGGCGTGGATCTGGCGATCGGCTACTTTCCCGGGGTGCTGGCCGAGCTCGGCGCCACCCACCTACAAGAGCAAGCGCCGCGCTTTTCGTCGCGCCGGCTGTACGAAGGCCACTATGTGGTGGCGATGCGGCGTGACCACCCGCTGGCGAAGGGTGAGCTGACGCTGGACGCCTACTGCGCCGCGCGTCACCTGTTGGTGAGTTTTTCCGGGCGCCCATTCGGCTTCGTGGACGAGGCGTTGGCGGCGCTGTCGCGCCGGCGGCGTATCGTGCTCACCGTCAACCAATTTTTCACGGCGGGGCAGGTGGTGGCCACGTCGGACCTGCTTACCGTGCTGCCAGCGCACTTTCTGCAGGCCACCGGCCACGCCGAGCGGTTGGCAGTGCGTGCGCTGCCACTGGCCGTGCCGCGTGTGCACGTGGACCTGCTGTGGCACCGCCAACACGATGCGGTCAGCGCCCAGCGCTGGCTGCGTGAGGCGGTAGCGCGCGCCGTCAACGACGCCGCCGTGCGCGCCGCCGGGGGAGTCTGATGCGGCTGCAGCTGCTGTCGGACCTGCACTGGGAGGCCAACCCCAGCTTCGTGCCCGAGCCGGCGCCCGACGCCGAGGTGCTGGTGCTGGCCGGCGATATCGGCTCGTACCAACGCGGCGCGGATGGTTCGGTGATGACGCGCCCCGACTGGGGGTTGCAGGCTTTTTCGCCCTTGCCGCAATACGCCGGCTGGCCGGTGCCGGTGCTGTTCGTGCCGGGTAACCACGAATACGACGCGCTGGACTGGGACGAGGCGCACGCCAACCTGCGCCGGACCTGCGAGCGGCTGGGTATCGTCTGGCTGGAGCGCACGGCTTGGGTCCACCGTGGGGTGCGCTTCCTGGGCACCACGCTGTGGAGCGACTACGACGCGTTGGCCGCGGTGCCGCTGCAGCGCCGGGGGCGGATACGCCCGATCCGGGACCCGGTGGCGCACGCGCAGCGGCAACGCGAACGCGCCATGCGTGCTGCCAACTTTTACCTGACCAAAATGGCTACCCGGCGCGCGGGGCAGCTGTTCGATGCCGCCGCGATGCGCGCCGAAGCGCTGCGCTGTCGCGACTGGCTGCAACGCGCCCTGGCTGAGCCGTTCGCCGGCCCCACGGTGGTGGTGACGCACTTTGCGCCCAGCCTGCGCAGCGCCGACCCGCGCTACGGGCTGCAACCCGGCACGGCGGGTTTTTGCAACGCTTGGGACGACCTGCTGGCGCACGCCGATCTGTGGCTGCACGGGCACCTGCACTGCGCACACGACTACCGGGTGGGCCGTTGTCGCGTGGTCGCCAATCCGCTGGGCTATGCCGACAAAGGCGAGCAGGGTGGCTTTCGTTCGCAGTGTGTCATCGATGTGCCGCGTTGTCACAAAAACGTCACATCCCGTCTCTAGCATCCGTGTGAACCCTCGGTGGTCGAGGGGTTTCTTTTCATCTCGACGGAGTATCCACATGACCCTACGCAAGCTCGTCGCCGCCTTGGGCCTCGTCGGCCTGGGCTTTGTGTCGACCACGGCGTCTGCCCAGCCCGTGCAAGTCGACCCCGCGTTGCCCGACTACCAAAAAGCCTCGGGCGTGTCGGGGAACTTCACCAGCATTGGTTCGGATACCCTCAACAACCTGATGACCCTGTGGGCCGAGGAGTACAAGCGCCTGTACCCGAACGTCAATATCCAGATTCAAGGGGCTGGCTCCTCCACCGCGCCGCCGGCACTGACGGCCGGTACCTCCAACTTCGGGCCGATGAGCCGACTGATGACCGCCAAGGAAGTGGAGGCGTTCGAGAAAAAGCACGGCTACAAGCCGCATCCGGTGCCGGTGGCCATCGACGCCCTGGCCGTGTACGTGCACAAAGACAACCCCATCAAAGGCCTGAGCGTACAAGAGGTCGATGCCATCTTCTCCAGCACGCGCAAGTGCGGGCTGGGTGAAGACATCACCAAGTGGGGTCAAGTCGGCCTGACCGGCGACTGGGCCAACCGCGACATCGCGCTGTACAGCCGCAACTCGGTGTCGGGCACCTATGGCTACTTCAAGGACGTGGCGCTGTGCAAGGGCGACTTCAAGCGCAACGTGGCCGAGCAGCCGGGTTCCGCGTCGGTGGTGCAGTCGGTGGCCACGCAGCTCAATGCCATCGGCTACTCGGGCATCGGCTACAAGACCTCGGGCGTGCGTGCGCTGCCACTGTCGAAGAAAAAGGGTGAGCCGTTCGTGGAACCGGACGCCAAGCACGCCATCGACGGCACCTATCCGTTGGCGCGCGTGCTGTACGTCTACGTCAACAAGAAGCCCAACCAGCCGCTGCCGCCGCTGGAGAGCGAGTTCTTCAAGATGGTGCTGTCCAAGCAAGGGCAGCGCGTGGTGATCAAGGACGGCTTCGTGCCCCTGCCCGCCGCCATGGCCAAGAAGGCTCTCGAAGACCTGAGCAAGTGAGGCGCGCACCATGATCCGCCAACCTCTGATCGGGATCGGGCTGGTTGCCGTGGTGGCGCTGGCCGGTTGTGCGACCCAAAGCCAACCGGCGGCAAAGGCCGCTGCACCGGCCGCAGCGGCGCCTGCCGCTGCCCCGGCGCCGCAGGCCGCCGCCGAAGTGCGCGAGTTCTACGTGGTGTTGCCCGAAGACGGTCGCTACTATGCGTTTGGCGACTTCAAGGTTTATCAGAGCTATCTGACGCATGGCGAGGTGGCCTTGACACGCACCCGCATCGGCGCTGGTCCGAACGGCATGACGCTGGTCTTCGGCATCACCAACGATGATGTCAAAAAAGAGTCGCCGAGCGCGGGCGAGCTGGCCTACGATGGTAAAGTGCCCGTTGCGAAAGACTTCTACGGTGAGGTCTTCAAGGACGGCCGCTACTACGTCTTCGACGATCTGGCACAGCTCAAGGATTTCGCCTCGCATGGTGAAGTGCCGTACTCGTTCACCGACATCGGCGTCGGTCCCAATGGCGCCTCGCTGGTGTGGGTGATGAATGCTCAGTCGGTCAAGGAAGGCAAGCCGCAAGGGCGCATGCAGCGTTTCCAAGCCCTGCGGCGCGGGTCTTGAGGCCGCATCGGTGATAACAACGATACCGGGCTGGGCGGCACGTCCGTGTCGCCCCACCCGATTTTTTGGTGACTCGCGGAACACCACCGGGTCCGCTGTGTGAAGCAACCGTGAACGCTCCATCCACTTCTTCCGCGCAACCCAGTTTGACCGTCACCAGCGTCGACCGCGCGATGCGTCGGCGGCTGCTCACGGACAAATGGTTTCGCATCCTCATGGTCGTCGGCGGCCTAGGTGTGATTGTGGCGATATCGGCGATCTTTTTTTATCTCGCCAGCGTCGTCGTGCCGCTGTTTCAGGAGCCGGAGATCGAGCGCCCACAGCGCTTCGCCGTTCCCGGCGACGCCACCCGCCCGGCGGTTACCCTCATCACCGACGAATTGCGTGAGCAGGTGCTGCGCGTGCAGCCGGACGCGCACATCATCGTGGTGCGCTATGACGACGGCCGCGAGCTGGGGCGCACCCGCGTGGCGCTGCCCGCAGGGGCCAAGCCGCTGTCGGCGGCCGTGGCCGACCGGGCCAGCGGGGTGTTCGCATTTGGGTTGGATGACGGCCGCGTGGTCGTGGCCAAAGCGGGCTTCAAAGTCAGCTTCGATGCGCAGAGTCGCCGGGTCATCGAGCCCGAGGTGGCTTACCCGGCTGGCTCCGATCCGATCGATCTCGGGGCCAATGGCCGCGCCTTGCAGCTGCTGGCCGTGCAGTCGAGCGAAAGCGGCACCACCGTGGCGGCCCTCACCGAGGACGGGCGGGTGTTGGTCAACGGTATCGAGATCGAACGCAATCCGATCACAGGGGCCGAGTCGGTCAACAGCAATGGCGCTGAGCTGACGCCGACGCCCCCACAGGTGCGCCAGCTGCTCATCGAATACAAGCAGCGTGAGTTGTATGTGTTGGCGGGCGCCAACGAACTGTGGCGCTACGACATCAGCGACAAGGCCAAACCCGAGTTGCTCGAAAAAGTGACGCTGACGGCCGCTGGCGAACGGGTTACGGCGTTGACCATGCTCTCCGGTGGCTTCTCCCTCATCGTTGGCACCGAACGCGGGGCGTTGGCGCAGTGGTTCCCCGTGCGCGAGGAGGGCACCCGCTTCAAGCTCACCCACATTCGTGACTTTCCGGCGATGCCGGCGGCGATCACGGCGCTGGAGCCCGAGCACCATCGCAAGGGCTTCATGGCCGGCGACGCGCAGGGCCACCTGGGCAGTTACTTTGCCACCTCCAAGCGGTTGTTGTTCTTGCGCCGTCTGACCGAGCAGCCCATCGTGGCGTTGGCCTATCCGCCGCGCGGCAACGGCTACATGGTCGAGGACGCCGGCGGACAGATGCACACGGCCATCGTGCACAACGACTACCCCGAGGTGTCTTTTTACGCCACCTGGCAGAAGGTGTGGTACGAAAGCTATGAGGAGCCGGCGTACGTGTGGCAATCGTCGGCGGCCAACGCCGACTTCGAGCCCAAGTTCAGCCTGGCGCCGCTGACCTACGGCACGCTCAAGGCTACTTTCTACGCCATGATGGTGGCCGTACCGCTGGCCATCTTGGGGGCGATCTACACCGCCTATTTCATGTCGCCGCGCGTGCGTGGCATGGTCAAGCCGACGATCGAGGTCATGGAGGCCTTGCCGACCGTGATCTTGGGGTTTTTGGCCGGTCTGTGGCTGGCGCCATTCGTTGAAAACAATCTCGCCGGCGTGTTGCTGACCTTATTCACCTTCCCGTTGGCCTTCGTGCTGGCCGCGTGGCTGTTCCATCTGCTGCCCGAGTCACTGCGTCAACGCGTGCCGCCTGGGTGGGAGGCGGCGCTGTTGGTGCCAGTGACGATGGCGCAGATCTGGCTTTGTTTGACCATCGGCCACCCCCTCGAGGCGTGGCTGTTCGATGGCGATATGCCGAACTGGCTCAGCAACGTCGCCGGCATCACTTTCGAGCAACGCAACTCGCTGGTGGTGGGCATTGCGATGGGCTTTGCGGTGACGCCGACCATTTTCTCGATTGCCGAAGACGCGGTTTTTTCGGTGCCCAAGCATCTGACCACCGGCTCGCTGGCGCTGGGGGCGACACCCTGGCAAACTTTGTGGCGCGTGGTGCTGCTGACCGCAAGCCCCGGCATTTTCTCCGCCGTAATGATCGGTTTGGGGCGGGCGGTCGGTGAGACGATGATCGTGCTGATGGCCACCGGCAACACCGCGGTAATGGACTTTAGCATCTTCACCGGCTTTCGCACGCTGGCGGCCAACATCGGCGTCGAAATGCCCGAGGCCGGCGTGGGCGAGACCCACTACCGACTGTTGTTCTTGTCGGCCTTGGTGCTGTTCGGCTTCACGTTCGTGGTCAACACCGCGGCCGAGCTGGTACGGCAGAAGCTGCGCGAGCGCTACCAAACCATCTGAGACGGGCCGTTGGCGGAAAAGATGAGCATGAAAGATTGGTTCAAGTCGGGCTCGCCCTGGATTTGGTTGACCGCCGGGGCGGTGGCGCTGTGCGTTTTGGCGGTGGCCGGCGTGCTGTGGATATCGGCGGCGCGCGGGTTGACGCATTTTTGGCCGCGCGCGGTGGCGGAGACGACGTTTCGCGACGGCGAGCGCCAGGTACGCGTCATTGGCGAGTTGCGCGACACCGAAGAGGTGGCGGTGCGGCGCCTGCGCGAAGCAGGCTTTCAAATCGACACCCAGGCGGCGTTCGTGGATCGGGTGCTCATCAAGCTGGGCAATCGGGACCTGACCGGGCAGGATTTTCGCTGGTATCCGCGTCCCTTGCTCGGCGAGCTGTCCTACCCACAAGATATCCTGACGGTGGAGCGGCACGAGTGGGGCAATGCCTACGGGCACCTGAAGGCCGTCAAGGAAGCCGAGCAAATCGTCGCCGAAGGCGCCACGGCCTGGCCCGCGCTGGTCGAGCGCGTGCAGCGGGCGCAGCGTCTGTTCGCCGAGATCTACCGCATCGAAAAATTCGATATCGGCGACATCAACTACCGTATCGAACAATTGCGCCTGCGCCAGCGCAAGGCCGAGCTGCGCGGCGAGTTGACCGATGCGCTGAAAGCCGATTTGGAGCGCCAGCGGGAAGCCTTGCAGGCGCAGTTTACCACCTTGCAAGAGCGTCTGCAGCGTCTGCGCGACGACATCGGGCGCGATACGGTGGTGTTGGAAGTCGCTGACGGCAGCGATATCGAAATCAAGCTCGCGCTGGTGGCCGACGTCTATCGGCCCAATGCGATGAGCGTCGCAGAAAAAATCGGCCACTATTTCCGCAAGGCGTGGGAATTTTTGCGCGACGACCCGCGAGAGGCCAATACCGAGGGCGGGATCTTCCCGGCCATCTTCGGCACCATGACGATGGTGCTGGTGATGTCGGTGTTCGTGACGCCGTTTGGCATCATGGCCGCGATCTACATGCGCGAATACGCGCGCCAGGGACCGCTGATCCGCATCATCCGTATCTCGGTCAACAATCTGGCGGGGGTGCCATCGATCGTCTACGGGGTGTTCGGTCTGGGGTTCTTCGTGTACCTGCTGGGCGGCAACATCGACCGCTTGTTCTACCCGGAGGCGCTACCCGCGCCCACCTTCGGTACGCCGGGCTTGCTGTGGGCGTCGCTGACGCTGGCCATTTTGACGCTGCCGGTGGTGATCGTCGCCACCGAGGAGGGGCTGGCGCGCGTGCCGCGCTCGGTGCGCGAAGGCAGCTTGGCCTTGGGTGCCACCAAAGCCGAGACCTTGTTGCGCACGGTGTTGCCGATGGCCAGCCCGGCGATGATGACCGGCCTCATTCTGGCCGTGGCCCGCGCCGCGGGGGAGGTCGCACCGCTGATGTTGGTGGGGGTGGTCAAGCTCGCGCCGGCGCTGCCCATCGACGGCTATCCGCCGTTCATCCATTTGGATCGCAAGTTCATGCACTTGGGGTTCCATATCTATGACGTCGGCTTCCAGAGCCCGAACGTCGAGGCCGCGCGCCCAGTGGTGTATGCGACCGCGCTGCTGTTGGTCGTTCTCATCATGGTGCTGAATTTGACGGCGATTTATTTGCGCAACCGGCTGCGTGAGAAATATCGCGGCTTGGAAGGCGTCTAAACGGATTACGAATCGATCAGGCTCCTCACATGAACGACTCGACCACTTTCGTCCAAACCAACGTCAGCTTTCACCGCGCCCCGCCACTGGAGTCGTTGCCAGCGGCGCTGGAGGTCAAGCGCCTCAATCTGTGGTACGGCGACAAGCATGCATTGCATGACATTTCGATGACGATTCCCAAAGGGCAAGTGGTTGCTTTCATTGGCCCCAGCGGCTGCGGCAAGTCCACTTTGCTGCGCTGCTTCAACCGCATGAACGACCTCGTCGACAATTGCCGCATCGAGGGCGAGATCTTGCACGAAGGCGTCAATATCTACGATCGCTCGGTCAACGTCGCTCAGCTGCGCCGGCGCATCGGCATGGTGTTTCAAAAGCCCAATCCTTTTCCGAAGTCGATCTACGAAAACGTCGCCTACGGCTTGCGCTTGCTCGGCGTCAAAAAGAAGTCCTACATCGATGAAGTGGTGGAAAAGTCGCTGCGCGGCGCCGCGCTGTGGGACGAAGTCAAGGACCGCCTTGACGCCAACGGTCTGAGTCTGTCGGGCGGGCAACAGCAGCGGCTGGTCATCGCGCGCGCCATTGCGCTGGAGCCCGATGTGCTGTTGCTCGACGAGCCATGCTCGGCCTTGGACCCGATTTCGACCGCCAAGATCGAGGAGCTGCTCATCGAACTCAAGAGCAAGTACACCATCGTCATCGTCACCCACAACATGCAACAGGCCGCGCGGGTGTCCGACTACACGGCCTACATGTACCTGGGCGAGCTCATCGAATACAGCCCCACGCGCGAGCTGTTCATGACGCCGCGCCGCAAAGAAACCGAGGACTACATCACCGGCCGCTTCGGCTGAGTGCTGGCGTGGCCGGTTCGGCGGCGCGCCAACGCGTGCCCGGCGCCGTCAAGCGGCGCCCCCGTGGGCGCGGGCGCAGCACGCTATGATCCGTGGTGCATCTATGGCCGACACCACGCTCAAGCGCATTCCCGTCGAGCAGGTGCGCCTGGGTATGTTCATCCACGGCTTCGCGGGCTCGTGGTTGGATCATCCCTTCTGGCGCAGCCGCTTTTTGCTCGAAGACCCTCAAGATCTCGAACTGATCCGCGCCAGCGCCGTGCGTGAGGTCTGGATCGACATCAGCCAGGGGGTCGATGTGGCTGCCGAGGAGGCACCGGCGCCGACCGCGGTCGACGCGTCGATGCCGCCAGCCCAAGACAGCCCCGACACCGGCTCGCGGGTGCGGGACGTGACCCCGAGCAGCCAGGCCGTGGAGCTGCAGCGCGCCGCGCGGCTGCTCAAGCAGGCGCGTGGCGCGGTGGCCAGCATGTTCGAGGAAGCGCGCATGGGTCGCGCCATCGACCAGCAGGTGGCGCGCGCGGTGGCCGAGGAAATCGCCGATTCGGTGACTCGCAATGGCGGCGCCTTGATCAGCTTGGCGCGGCTCAAAACCGCCGACGACTACACCTATATGCACTCGGTGGCGGTGTGCGCGCTGATGGTGGCGCTGGCGCGTCAGCTCGGGCTGTCCGAGCCAGAGGTGCGGGCGGCCGGCTTTGCCGGTTTGCTGCACGACATCGGCAAGATGGACATCCCGCTGGTGATTCTGAACAAGCCCGGGCGCCTGACCGAGGAGGAATACGCCATCGTGCGCGAGCATCCGCGCCGGGGCTGGGAGCGTTTGCGCGCTGCGGGCATCGTCGAGGAGCCGACCCTGGACGTGTGTCTGCACCACCACGAGCGCATCGATGGCACCGGTTATCCCGACCGTCTGAGCGGCGAGGCCATCACGCTGATGGCGCGCATGGGCGCGGTGTGTGACGTCTACGATGCCATCACCTCCAACCGGCCGTACAAGGCGGGTTGGGATCCGGCTGAGTCCCTCAAGCGCATGGCTTCGTGGCAGGGGCATTTCGATGCGCGCATCGTTCAGGCTTTCGTACGCAGCTTGGGCATCTATCCAGTGGGCTCGCTGGTGCGGCTGAGCAATCAGCGCCTGGCGGTGGTGGTGGAGCAGTCGTCGCACTCATTGCTCAAACCCATCGTGAAGACCGTTTTTTCCCTGCGCAGTCAAGAACGGTTGGTTCCGCAGCGTATCGATCTGTCGGCGCCGGGCTGCACCGTCAGCATCGAGCAGCGCGAAGACCCCAGCCAGTGGCACATTCCCGACCTGGACGAAATCTGGTCTGGCATTCCCGGGCTGCGGCGCGAGAGGGCGTAGGTGCGCTGCGGCACGCGGCGCAGCTCGGTCACAAGGGTTCGAGCGCAGCGGCGGCGGCGTCGCGCAGCGCCTGTGTCAAGCGCGCCAGCACATCCGATGCCAGGTTCCAGCAATGCCAATACAAGGGCACGGTGTAGCGCGCATCGGGGCAGACATCGACCAGCGTGCCCTCATCCAGGGCTGACTGCGCCACCAAGCGCGGCACCACCGTCACGCCCCAGCCGGCGCGCGCGGCGCGCACCTGCCCTTCGGAGGACGGTACGTAGCACTGCTGCAGTCTCACTTGCGTCAGGCCAAACGCATGGCAGACGAAATCGCGCTGCAAGTCATCCTTGCGGTTGAAGGCGACGAAGGTCACGCGGTGAAAGTTGTGGCGCGTCAGTCGTCCCTGCAAGGTCGTGCTCGCAAACGCTGGGCTGGCCACGGCGACATAGGCCATGCGCCCCAGCGGCTCGAGTCGACAGCCGCGCAGTGGCTGCGCCAGCGTCGTCACGCAGCCCATTACCTGGCCCTCGCGCAGCCATTCGTGCGTGAAGTCCTGATCGTCGTGAATGATCTCCAGCGGCACGCCGTCCTGCACCAGAGGGGTGATGGCCGGCAGCGCCCAGCTGGCGATGCTGTCGGCGTTGATCGCCACCGAGATACGTCCCTCGTCGCGCGGGCGACGTGCCAACGTGGGGGCGAGCTCGCGCAAATCGTGTTCCAGGTCGACGCGCAGCAGCCGCAGCATCTTGGCATGCTTGATGAGCAACTGCCCCGCTGGCGTCGGCTTGATGGGGCGGCTGCGCACCAACAGCACGGTGCCCACCTGGGCTTCCAGCGCACGCAAGCGCTGCGATACCGCCGACTGCGTGATCGACAGCCGCTGCGCGGCGCGCTCGAAGCCGCCTTCTTCGACGATGGCCGCCAAGCACTCCAGCGCGTCGGGGTCGAAGAGAGGTGTCATGCTGGCCGCTCCATAAGTACAACTGATGTTACCGCCGTTTCGTCAATCGTGCTTTATTTCTTTGCCTTCTTCCCGCACACTCGCGGTGGATGACGGCTGGGGTGAGCATGTGCAGCGGCGTGGCCGCGCGGGCCGCCGCAGCCGCGCCTGATGAGGAGATCAGACGATGCGAGTGGTGGTTTTGGGGGCGGGCATCATCGGCACTTCGACGGCCTGGCACCTGTTGCAGCGCGGGCACGAGGTGGTGTTGGTGGATCGCCAGCCCGACGCGGCGTTGGAGACCAGCTTTGCCAACGCGGCGCAGATTTCGGTGAGCTATTGCGAGCCCTGGGCCAACCGGCAGGCGCCGCTGAAGGCGCTGAAGTGGATGTTCGACAAGCAGGCGCCGCTGCTGTGGCGGCCTCGGCTCGACGTGGCGCAGTGGCGCTGGCTGCTGCAGTTTCTGGGGCAGTGTAATGACCGTGCCTTCGAGCGCAACGTGGCGCAACTGGTGGCGCTGGGCGCCTACAGCCACGCCACGCTCAAGCAGATGGTGGCCGAGACGGGTATCGTCTACCAGCGCAGCGAGCGCGGCATCGCGCACGTCTACACCGATGCGCGCGCCTTCGAGGAAGCCGCACAGGCCGCCGAGCTGATGCGCCGCCATGGCGTGCAGCGCCGCGTGGTGACGCGTGAGGAGCTGCTGCGCATCGAGCCGGCGCTGCGGTCGGTGGCCGACCGTATCGCCGGCGGCACCTACACCCCGACCGACGAGCACGGCGATGCACGCGAGTTCACCCAGGCCTTGGCGCGCCTGTGCGCCCAGCGGGGCGCGCAACTGCTGTTTGGCCATGAGGTGCAGCGCCTTGAGGTCGCGGCCGGCGCGGTGCAGGGCGTGCAGGTGCGCGCACGCGCCGACGGGCGTACGGCGGTGTTGCGCGGCGATGCCTACGTCGTGGCCTGTGGTTCGTACACCACGCCGCTGCTGGCGACCATTGGTATCCGTGTGCCCATTTATCCCGGCAAGGGCTACAGCGCCACGCTGGCGCTGCGCGCGCCCGATCGCGCGCCGCAGGTCAGTTTGCTCGACGACGGTCGCAAGATCGCCATCTCGCGCCTGGGTGGGTGGTTGCGCGTCGCCGGCACCATCGAGCTGGCCGGTTTCGATTTGCGTCTGGACACACCGGTGGCACGCGCGCGCTGCAACATGCTGCTGCAGCGGGTCGAGGAGCTATTCCCCGGTGTGGCCGACACGCGCTCGCCGGAGCAGGGCGGCGAGCCGCATTTTTGGTGCGGCCTGCGGCCGGCCACGCCCACCAACATCCCGCTCATCGGTCGCCTGCCCCTGGATCGGCTGTGGATCAATGCCGGCCACGGTACGCTGGGCTGGACGCATGGGGCGGGTTCCGGGCGCGCGCTGGCCGAGCTGATCAGCGGCGAGCGCCCGGCGTTGGCGATGCGCTTCGTGGGCATCGGCGCCGAGGCGCCGGCCCGCGTGGCCGCAGTGTCGGCATCGGCGACATTGGGCTGAGTGCAGGCGTGCCGATGCGGTCGGCGTGCGTGGGTCCGGCGAGTGAACCGCGTTCGACCGCGACACCACCAAGCCCGTGGCCCGTGTGGGCTCATGCCTGAGCCGGGCACAATGCACAACCTGATGTCCGCTCCCACGTCCGATCAAGTGCGCGCCGCCTTAGGGCGCTTTCCCACCGGCGTGACCATCGTCACCGCGCGCGCGGCCGATGGCGCCCCGGTGGGCCTGACCGTCAATTCCTTCAATTCGGTATCGCTGCAGCCACCGCTGGTGTTGTGGAGCTTGGCGCTGCGCTCGCGCGCACGTGCCGTCTTCGAACGGGCCGAGCACCACGTCATTCATGTGCTGAGCACCGCGCAGCAGGCGCTGGCCGAGCGCTTCGCGCGCCGTGACGTGGAGCGTTGGAGCGGGGTGACCTGGACGCCCAACTCGGAGGCGGTGCCGCTGCTGCCCGATTGTGTGGCGGTGTTCGAATGTCGCCGCCGCAGCGCCTACGTGGAGGGCGATCACGTGATTTTCGTGGCCGAGGTGTTGCGCTGCCGATACGATGCGAGCGTGGCGCCGCTTCTGTACCATGGCGGGCGTTTTTACACCGAGCACCCGCTGTGAGCACCGCTGCCCTGCCCCAGGACCGCAAAGCGCATCTGGACACCCTCGCCATCACGCTGTTGGTGGTGTGTTGCGCCTTTTGGGGGTTTCAACAGATTCTCATCAAGGTGGCGGGGCGCGAGATCGCGCCGATGTGGCAGGCGGCGCTGCGCATGTGGGGGGCGACGGCCTTGCTGTGGCTGTGGTGCCGTGGTCGCCGCGTGCCGTTGTTCGAGCGCGATGGCTCCTTGCCCGCCGGTTTGTTGGTGGGGGCGCTGTTTGCCGCCGAGTTCGTCTGTCTTTATGTCGGCTTGCAGTACACCGCTGCGTCGCGTCTGACCGTCTTTCTCTACACCAGCCCGTTTTGGGTTGCCTTGCTGGTGCCGCGCTTCGTGCCCAGCGAGCGCCTGCGCGTGCGCCAGTGGTTGGGGCTGTGTCTGGCCTTTGCTGCCGTGGTGCTGGCGTTTGCGGAAGCCCTGACCCAGCCCGTGGCCGCGCAGCAGTGGTGGGGTGACGCCTTGGGCCTGGCCGCCGGCTTGTTCTGGGGCTTGACGACGGTGGCCATTCGCAGCACCCGCATCGCCCAGGTGTCGGCCGAAAAGTCGCTGTTCTATCAGCTCGGCGTCACGGCGGCGGTCACGCCCGTGTTGTCGCTGCTGTGGGGCGAGCCTTGGGGTTGGAGCTATTCGGCGATGGCCTGGGGGTCGGTGTTTTTGCAGACCGCCGTGGGGGCTTTTGCCACTTATCTGGCCTGGATGTGGATGCTGCGCCACTATCCGGCCACGCGGGTGGCCACCTTCACTTTCTTGACACCGCTGTTTGCGCTGGTGTTCGGTGTGGCGCTGCTGGACGAGCCGTTGACACTGCAACTGTTGCTGGCCCTGGGTGGCGTGACGGCCGGCATCGTGCTGGTCAGCCGCCGCTAGGGGCGCTACTGCCTGCGCGCGGCGCTGGCGCGGCCAAGGCGCAGCCGGCGCACAAGCCCTGCACCGACAGTATCACCCTTTGCGCCTGGTGACCCGCGTGTGCGGTGGCCTGCAGGATGGCTTCCATGGCGCGGCGCGCACCATCGTCCAGGGGCGGCAACGGCCACCGTCGTTGGCAGCGTACACACTCGAAGCGCGGCGCCAGCGGCGGCGCCTCGTCGGTGGGGGCCAATGCATAGCGCCGTGTGGCGCTGGCCGCATCGATGTGGCGCTGCAGCACGCCGCACGCCACCAACCGGTCGAGCAGGCGGTAGAGGCTGACGCGGTGCAGCGCCAGCCCACGCGCCTGCAGGGCCGCGTGGGCTTGCGCGTGGCTGAAGTCGCGCTGCGGTGCGGCCAGAAACAGTTGCAACACCGCGCGCACCGCCAGCGTGCGGCGTAAACCCGCGCGCGCGAGCCGCTGCTGCACGGTCACGGGCACGGTCGCCAGAGCAGGAGCAGGATTTAGGGTGTCGTCCATATCGCAACAGAGTTGCATTATCATCCCAAACGCGGGATGCAAGGGCCGCAGGCAACCGCGGTAGCCTGCCGCATCCGTGCGGTTGATTTTTTCGGTGTAGCCGAGGACGAGGAGAGCATCATGAGTTGGCATTCGAGGCGCCAAACGTTGTGCGGCGTGCTACTGGCCGCCGCGGCCCTGTGCGTTGGCGGGGGTGCCCAGGCGCAAACCGCCCCGGTGGTGCACGCGGTGGCCAGTTTCAGTATCCTGGGCGATCTGGTGCAGCAAGTCGGCGGCGAGCGTGTGCAGTTGGACGTGTTGGTGGGGCCGGGGCAGGACGCCCATATTTTTCAACCGACGCCGGCCCATGCCAAGCGCGTGGCGCAGGCGCAGGTGGTGTTGGCCAATGGGCTGGGTTACGAGGGGTGGTTGCAGCGCTTGTTGCGCACCGCGGGCTACCGCGGCCTACAGGTCACGGTCAGTGACGGCATCGAGCCACTGCCGGCCGAGCGGCACGCGGAGACCAAAGGCGCGCACGCGCACCGCGGACACGACCACGGCAAATTCGACCCCCATGCGTGGCAGGCAGTGCCCAATGCGATCGTGTATGTGCGCAACATCGCCCGCGCGCTGTGCAAGGTGGACGCCGCTGGCTGCTCCGATTATGAGCTGCGCGCCCGCGCGTATATCGAGCAGTTGCAAGCCTTGGACGCGGAAATCCGCGCGGCATGGCAGGCCATTCCTCCGGCGCAGCGCAAGGTCATCACCTCGCACGATGCCTTTCGGTACTACGCCCGTGCCTACGGGGTCACTTTTCTCGCACCCAGTGGCATCAGCACCGACAGCGAGCCGTCGGCACGCGGCGTGGCGCAGCTGGTACGCCAGATCCAGCGCGAAAACATCAAAGCGCTGTTCATCGAAAATATGACGGATCCGCGGTTGATCGAGCAGCTGGCGCGCGAGGCCGGCGTCAAGCCCGCTGGGGTGCCGCTGTACTCCGATGCGCTGTCGCGCCCGGATGGGCCCGCACCGACCTATATCGCCATGATGCGCGCCAACACGCGGGCGATGACGCGCGCGATTTTGGGGCAGTGACGCGCGGCACCGCACGCGCTGGCCGCTGCGGTTGCGCTCAGGGCATAGAGACCGCCTCGAAGGCCGGGTGCAGGGCGTCGATCCAGAGCTCGACTTCGGCTTCGCCGACTTGCAGGTGGGACAGGCAGGCCGGGCCGTATGTCAGCCAGTCGCGTGCCACGGGCACGCCCTCGTGTTGTTGCACCAGGTGGTCGGCAATCAGGCCCATGGCCACCAGGTGGCGTACCGTCTCGCTGGTGCGGGGATCGTTCAAGCAGGTGAAGTCGTGATGCAGGCGGATGGCTACGGCCACCGCTGCCGGCAGCCACCAGGTGCGCGCAACGATCGCACCCACCACCGCGTGGTCGGTGCGGTGGTTGGCGTTTTCGGTTTCGGTGAAGGTGCGGTCTTTACGTGCCAGGGCCTCGGCGATGGTGCTGGCGTAGCCACGCACGCCGCGCAGCAGCACCGGCAGGCCGACATGGCAAAACAGCCCGAAGCTGTACGCCAGCCCGGGGTCCATATCGTAGAGCTGCAGGCCGATATGCTCGCAGGCGATGGCGCGTCGCGTCGAGCTCTCCCAAAAGTGCGCCAGCACCAGCGAGTTGACGTGCAGCGCCTGTCGGGTCAGAAATCCGGTCAGCAGCTGCACCGCTGGGCGCTGGCCCAGCACCGTCAGGGCCTGCCCCACCGTGTGCACCGGTTGCTTGAGACCGTACAGTGGGCTGTTGGCCTGGCGAATCAGCGCCGCGGCCATCGCGACGTCGCTGCTGGCGATGCGCTCGAGCTCGGCAGGGTCGGGGTCGCCATGCGCGGTGGCTGCCTGCAGTTGGCGCAGCAGCTCCGGGCAGGGCGGGATGACGATGTCGCGCACCGGCCCGCGCGTGCGGGCCTGCTCCAGTTCGGCTTCGACATGGGCGTCGCGGTCGGTTTGCATGGGGCGGCGGGCAAGTGGGCCAAGCCCTATTGTGCCGCGTTGGCAGCCCGTGTTTGGGCATAAGCGATGTACCAATCCAGGCATTCCGGGTTGGCCATCGCATCGCGGTTGAGCACACGCCGCGGGTCGTGTCCGAGCAGCAACTTCTTTATCGGCAGCTCCTGCTTTTTGCCGCTGAGGGTGCGCGGCACCGCCGGGGCCTGCACGATGGCGTCGGGCACGAAGCGCGGCGACAGTGCGCTGCGAATGGCGGCGCGGATGCGCTCGCGCAGCGCCTCGTCCAGGACGAGGCCGGCGCGCAAGACGACGAACAGTGGCATGAAGCTGTCGCGGCCCAGGTACTCCAGATCGACCACCAGGCTGTCGAGCACTTCGGGCAGCGCCTCGACGGCGGCATAGATCTCACTCGTGCCCATGCGCAGGCCGTGGCGGTTGAGCGTGGTGTCGGAGCGGCCGTAGATGATGCAGCCGCCATCGGGCCGGATCTCCAGCCAATCGCCGTGACGCCACACGCCGGGGTAGGCGTCGAAGTAGCTCGACAGGTAGCGCGCGTTGTCCACGTCGTTCCAGAAGTACAGCGGCATCGATGGGATGGGCCGCACGCAGACCAGCTCGCCCACCTGTCCGATGACGGCGCGGCCATCGTCGTCCCAGGCCTGCACCGCGCAGCCGAGTTGCCGGCACTGCATCTGGCCGGGTATTTGCGGCAGGCCGCGGTGGCCACCGATGAAAGCACCGCAGAAGTCGGTGCCGCCGGAGATGTTGCACCACCACAGCGGCCCGCCAGGGCCGCCGGGCAGGGCCCCCGGCACCGGCGCCCGGCCGGCCAAGGCGTAGACGCGCTCAAATTGGGCAATGCCCCAGCGCTGCACCTCGGGCGCCAGTGGCGACCCGGTCGAGCCCAGCGCCCGGATGCACGATAAATCGTGTCCCTGTGCCTGCAAAGCCGCCAAATCGACGCCCGCCTTCATCGCGTTGGCATAGAACGCTGCGCCGGCGCCAAAGAAGGTGACGCGGTGGCGCGCGGCAAAGCGCCACAGCACGCTCCAGTCGGGCTCGTCCTTGCGGCCGCTGGGGCTGCCGTCATAGAGCACGATGGTGGTGCCGCCGAGCAGCCCGCCGACTTGCGCATTCCACATCACCCAGCCAGTGGAGCTGTACCAATGAAAGCGCTCGCCCGCGCTGTTGGCCTCGACGCTGGGGCCGATGTCGTTGTGCAGCACCGTCAGTGCCAGCATGGTCAGCAGGATGCCCCCGTGCCCGTGCACGATCGGCTTGGGCAAGCCGGTGGTGCCGCTGGAGTAGACGATCCACAGCGGGTGGTCGAAGGGCAGCCACTCGGGCTCGAAGGCGCGTACCGCAGCGTCGTCGCGGTCGGCGAGAGCGGCGAAGTCGTGCGTGTCACACACCCGCTCGGCCGCGTAGGGGGTGCGTAGGGTGACCACATGCTGCAGCGTGGGCAGGCCCGCGCGCAGTTCGCGCACAGTGGCGCTGCGGTCCAGTGGCCGGCCGCCGTAGTGCACGCCGTCGGCGGCGATCAGCAACTTCGGCTCGATTTGGCGCAAGCGGTCCAGTACCGCCGCCGTACCCATGTCCGGTGCGCACAGACTCCAGATCGCGCCCAGACTGGCACAGGCCAAAAATGCCACCACCGTCTCGGCGCGGTTGGGCAGATAGGCGGCCACGCGGTCGCCGCGCTGTACGCCCAGCGCGCGCAGGCCAACCGCCAGCGCTGCCACCTGACGCTGTAGGTCGGCCCAGCTCACCGTACGCACGCGCCCCAGTTCATCTTCGACAACGATGGCCGGCTGCGCGGCCGCTTGGGCCGGTGCCACGTGGCGAAACACCTGCTGCGCAACATTGACCTGCGCCCCGGGAAACCAGCGCACGTGCGGCATCGCCGTGCCTTCCAGCACGGCGTGGTACGGCGTGGGCGACTGCAGATCGAAATAGTCCCACACGCTCTGCCAGAAGGCGTCGAGGTCGGTGGTGGACCAGCGCCACAGGGCGTCGTAGTCGGAAAAGCTCAGGCCGCGCGTGGCCTGCAGCCAGCGCTGGTAGCGCAGGATTTGTGGTTCGTAAGGAGCCGGCGACTGTGGCATGGGGTTTGGGCAGGCAAATGGCGCAGCCGCGTGCAGCGGCTGCTGCCGGTGGCCGCTCAAGCTTAGCGGGCGCGCTGGCGGGCGCGCCGTCACCTGCGTGTCAGTCGGGCTGCGGCGTAGCCGCACGGGCATGCAGGCGTGCGCCCCAGCCTCAAGCTGACGTCAGGCTTGCAGCCTTGCCCGCTGTGCGGGCACAATCGCGGCCATTTGTACCCACGAGGAGTGAGAACCCATGTTGACCTGGACCCAACGGTCGGATGCGACGCTGCACGCCGGTGGCGTCATCGCGCCCGATGAGCGCCTGCCCTGGCCACAAACCGTGCTGCTGGGCGTGCAACACCTCATCGCCATGTTCGGTGCCACCGTGTTGGCCCCCATTTTGATGGGCTTCGACCCCAACGTTGCGGTGCTGATGAGTGGCGTCGGTACCCTGATTTTCTTTCTGGTCACGGCCGGCAAAGTGCCCAGTTATCTGGGCTCCAGTTTTGCCTTCATCGGGGTGGTGATCGCCGCCACCGGCTATGCTGGCCAAGGGCCGAATGCCAACATCGGCGTGGCGCTGGGCGGCATCGTGGCCTGCGGTGTGTTGTACTTTCTCATCGGCGCCGTCGTGCAGGCGATCGGTACTGGGTGGATCGAACGCCTCATGCCGCCGGTGGTGACGGGGTCGGTGGTGGCGGTCATCGGCCTGAACTTGGCGCACATCCCGGTCAAAAATATGGCGCCCACGGCGTTCGATGCCTGGATGCAGGCCATCACCTTCGTCTGTGTGGGTCTGGTGGCGGTGTTGACACGCGGCATGGTGCAGCGCTTGCTCATTCTGATGGGCTTGATCGTGGCCAGTGTGATCTACGCCGTACTGGCCAACGGGCTGGGACTGGGCAAACCGCTGGATTTGTCTGGGGTGGCGCAGGCCCCGTGGTTCGGGCTGCCGCAGTTTGCCACCCCGGTGTTCAGCGCCAACGCGATGCTGCTGATCGCGCCGGTGGCCATCATCCTGGTGGCGGAAAATCTGGGTCACATCAAGGCCGTCACCGCGATGACCGGGCGCGACCTGGACCGCTACATGGGGCGTGCTTTCATGGGCGACGGCTTGGCCACCGTGGTGGCCGGCAGCGTCGGCGGCACCGGGGTCACTACCTACGCCGAAAACATCGGCGTCATGGCCGCCACCAAGATCTATTCCACCGCGATTTTCGTCGTCGCCGCTGTGATGGCGATCCTGCTGGGCTTCAGCCCCAAATTCGGGGCCTTGATTCAGGCCATCCCCCTGGCGGTGATGGGCGGGGTGTCGATCGTCGTCTTCGGCTTGATCGCCGTGGCCGGCGCCAAGATCTGGGTGGACAACCGGGTGGACTTTTCCGACAACCGCAACCTGCTGGTGGCGGCGATCACGCTGGTGTTGGGCACCGGCGATTTCACGCTCACGTTTGGCGACTTCGCGCTCGGTGGCATCGGCACCGCGACCTTTGGCGCCATCGCCTTGTACGCCCTGCTGGGGCGTCGGGGCGCGGCTGGCGGGCGGTGAGCGGCAGCGGGCCGGCGGTGCGGCCATCGGGTGGGGGCGGTCCCGCGCCGCTCGTCGCCGCGCCGTGCATCCTGGCGCGCCCGTCGCTACACTGACGACATGAATACCGCGATCGCATCCGCGCTGTCGGGTTTGAAGACGGCCCAGCTGCGCCTCGATATCAGTGCGCACAACGTGGCCAATGCGTCCACCGCGGGCTTCGCGCCGCTGGCCGTGCGCGCCCGGGCGCTGCCGCAAGGCGGGGTGGAGCCGACGGTGCAGCGGCTGCCCGCCCCCGGTGTCGATTGGACGGCGCAGTGGGTCGAGCAAAAAATGGCCGCCAACGCATTTGGGGCCAATTGGCGTGTCTTTCAGACCACCGACCGCATGCTGGGGCAGTTGCTCGACGCTGTGGGCTGATGAGCCACCGCCCACCGGCGTGCCGCTCTGAGAGAAACAAAAAACACCGGGAGCAGAAAAGCTGCCGGTGTGTAAAGCACTGCCGCGAAGCAGTGCCCAAAGCTCGGGTTATTCAGCGTGCATGCCCCTGTTTGTGGTCAGGATAGAGGGCACGCTGCTGTGGGTGTGCGCCGGGCAACTGGCGCTGCGCCCGATGTGGGGCGGTCGTTGTCTCCTCGGTCCTCTGGCGTCCGCATGTCCGCCGGCCTGATGGGGCGCTGACGGCTGATCCGACGTTCCAGTGCCCTCATTGTAGGGGGCGAATTCCCTGTCGTCCCTAGGGATAAACCCGAGTTTGGGCGCACGGCGACGGGGGCGGTGGGGCTTTCTCTAGGTTTCGCGCAGGATCCAGCGTGCGGCCTTCTCGGCGATCATCAGCGTCGGGCTGTTGGTGTTGCCGCTGGTGATGGTGGGCATGATGCCGGCGTCGACCACGCGCAGCGCGCCGATGCGGCCGCCGCGGCCGTCGCGCACGCGCAGGTGCGAATCGGTGACCGCCAGCGGGTCGTCGTCGCGCCCCATCGCCGTGGTGCCAACGGGGTGGAAGATGGTGGTGGCGATGTCGCCCGCGGCACGTACCAGCTCGGCGTCATCTTGCAGCTGCGCGCCTGGCTTGACCTCTTGCGGCCGAAACGGCGCCAGCGCCGGTTGCGCGACGATGTGGCGCGTCAGGCGCAGACTTTGCACCGCCACCCGCTGGTCTTCTTCGGTACTGAGGTATTGCGGCGCGATGACCGGGGCGTCTTCCCAGCGCGGAGAGCGGATGCGCACCGTGCCACGGCTGCTGGGGTTGAGATGGCACACGCTGGCGGTGAAAGCGTCGAAGGGGTGCAAGGGCTTGCCGAAAGCATCGAGGCTGAGCGGCTGCACGTGGTATTCCAGATTCGGCCAGGGCGCATCGGGGTGGCTGCGCGTGAAGGCGCCGAGTTGGCTGGGCGCCATGCTCATCGGGCCGCTGCGTGTGAGCAGATATTGCAGGCCGATGCGCAATCGCCCCCACAGGCTGGCCGACAGGGTATTGAGGGTGCGGGTGCCCTGCACCCGATAGACGGCGCGAATCTGCAGATGGTCTTGCAAATTGGCGCCGACGCCGGGCAGGTCGGCCAGGGTTTCGATGCCCAAGGGCTGCAGCCAGGTCGCTGGTCCGACGCCGGAGCGCTGTAGCAGGGCCGGGCTGCCGATGGCGCCGGCGGCCAGCGTCACTTCGCGGTGCGCGCGTACCTGCACGCGTTGGCCGGCGTGGATCACCTCCACGCCGTGGCAGCGCAGCGCGCCGTCGGCGCCGCGTGCGAGCAACAGCCGCGTCGCGTGCGCCCGGGTCCACACCCGCAGATTGGGGCGCTGACGCACCGGGTGTAAAAACGCCTTGGCGGCGTTCCAGCGCCAGCCGCGGCGCTGGTTCACCTCGAAATAACCCACGCCCTCGTTGTTGCCGCGATTGAAGTCCGCGCACGCCGGGATGCCAGCTTGCTGCGCGGCTTGCGCGAAGGCGTCCAGGATGTCCCAGCGCAGCCGCTGGCGTTCCACGCGCCACTCTCCGGTGCTGCCGTGGCGGTGGTGGCCGTGCCAGCGTGCCCATTCGGCAGCTTCGGCACCGTCGGCGCCGGCGTCCAAACGGTGGTGGTCTTCGTGGGCCAGAAAGTCGGGCAGGCAGCGCGCCCACGACCACTCGTCGTCACCGGTGTGTCGTGCCCAGGCGTCGTAGTCACGCGCCTGGCCGCGCATGTAGATCATGCCGTTGATGCTCGAGCAGCCGCCCAGCACTTTGCCGCGCGGGTAGCGCAGGTGCCGACCGTTGAGCCCGGCGTCGGGCTCGGTCTGGTACAGCCAGTCGGTGCGTGGGTTGCCGATGCAGTACAGATAGCCGACCGGAATGTGGATCCACAGATAGTCGTCGCGCCCGCCAGCCTCCAGCAATAGCACCTGGCGCTGGCGGTCGGCGCTGAGCCGGTTGGCCAGCAGACAGCCGGCGGTACCAGCGCCGACAATGATGTGGTCCACCTCGACGGAGGCGACGGGCGCGTCGGGCAAAGCCATGGCAGAGCGTGTGCGTGAGGAGGCGGGGCGGTGGCGTGGCAAAAGGCCCCGCGGCCGTTAGCTGGCCGTGGGCATGGCGAATTGCGCTCCTTTGGGCGTGCTTTCCGGCCAGCGCTGCATGATACTTTTCTGCGCGGTGTAGAAGTGCACCCCCTCTTCGCCGTAAGCGTGCAGGTCGCCAAAGAGGCTTTGCTTCCAACCGCCAAAACCATGCCAGGCCATGGGCACTGGGATCGGCACGTTGATGCCGACCATGCCCACGCGCACGCGGCGCGCGAATTCGCGCGCGGTGTGGCCGTCGCGGGTAAAGCAGGCGGTGCCGTTGCCGTAGGCGTGGTCGTTGATCAGCTGCACGGCGCTGGCAAAGTCCGGTACCCGTACGCAGGACAACACCGGGCCGAAGATCTCCTCGCGGTAGATGCGCATCGACGGCGTGACGTGATCGAACAGCGTGCCGCCCAGCCAAAAGCCGCCCGCGCAGCCAGGCCCGGCCTGGGCCGGATCGAAGGTGCGGCCATCCACCAGCAGCTGCGCGCCCTCGCGCACACCGTCGGCGATGTAGCCGCAAATGCGTTCGCGCGCGGCGGCGGTCACGATCGGGCCCATTTCCGCCTGTAGCTCCATGCCGTCCATCACCTTCAGCGCCCGCGTGCGCTGGGCCAGCGCTGGCACGACCCGATCGGCCACCTCACCCACCAGCACCGCCACCGAAATGGCCATGCAGCGCTCGCCTGCCGAGCCGAAGGCGGCGCCGATGAGTGCATCCACCGCTTGGTCGAGGTCGGCATCGGGCATCACCACCAGGTGGTTTTTGGCGCCACCGAGCGCCTGCACCCGCTTGCCGTGCTGCGCTCCGGTGGCGTAGACGTGCTGGGCCACCGCGGTGGAGCCGACGAAACTCAGCGCGCGCACGTCCGGGTGCGTCAGCAGTGCATCCACCGCCACCTTGTCGCCCTGCACCACGTTGAATACCCCATCGGGCAGGCCGGCCTCTTGCAGCAGCTCGGCCAGGCGCAGCGACGGCGAGGGGGCGATCGGGCTGGGTTTGAGTACGAAGGTGTTGCCGCAAGCCAGCGCGAGCGGAAACATCCACATCGGCACCATCACCGGAAAATTGAACGGTGTGATGCCCGCCACCACGCCCAGCGGCTGACGCACCGTCCAGTTGTCGATACCGGTGGCGACCTGCTCGGTGTAGTCGCCCTTGAGCAATTGCGGGATGCCGCAAGCGAATTCGACGATATCGATGCCGCGTGTGACTTCGCCCTGCGCGTCGCTGAATACCTTGCCGTGTTCGGCCGTGATCAGCCGCGCCAGCTCGTCGCGGTGGCGGTGCAGCAGCTCCAAAAACCGAAACAGGATGCGCGCACGCCGGATCGGCGGCGTGTCGGCCCAGGCGGCCCAGGCGGCGCGGGCCGCGGCAACGGCGGCGTCCACGGTGGCGGCGTCGGCCAGCGCCACGTGTGCCGTGACCGCCCCGGTGGCGGGGTTGGTGACGTCTTGCACGCGGCTGGCGTCGGCCAGCCGCTGGCCGCCGATGTGGTGCCCGATGAAGGGGAGATCGCTCATGGAAAGATGTAAGGCAACGTGATGGATCTAAGCAATACAGCGCACTCTAGCGGTGCTAGCACCCATGAGCAAGCCAGAATTTCAAAAGTAAGGTATAAGAAAATCTGATGTCATGTCAGACGCCACCGCTCTCAAAGCCTTCGTTGCCGTAGCGCGCGAGGGCAGCCTGTCGCGTGCCGCGCAGCAATTGCACCTGACCCAGCCGGCGGTCAGCTTGCAGCTCAAAGGGCTGCAGGAACGCCTGGGGGTGCGATTGTTCGAGCGCACCGCGCGCGGCATGCGCTTGACGCCGGACGGCGCTGCGTTACTGCCCTTGGCCGACCGCGCACTGGCGGCCCAGCGCGAATTTTGGGCCGCCGCGCAGCGCTTGCGGCAGCAAGTGCGCGGGACGCTGTCCATCGGCACCATTTTGGATCCCGAATTCACGCGCCTGGGGGCCTTTTTGCATGAGCTGGTGGAGACGGCACCGCACCTGCAAACCGTCTTGCGCCAAGGCATGAGCGGTGAGGTGCTGCAGCGCCTGGACGCCGGCGCCCACGACGTCGGCTACTACCTGGGGAACCCCAATGTGGACCGCGGCGTCACCGATCGTTACCGGGTGCGGCGCCTGACGACTTTTACCTATCGCGTGCTGGCGCCAACGGGCTGGGAGCCACAGGTGCGCGGTGCCGACTGGGCGGCCCTGGCGGCCTTGCCGTGGATCGAAACCCCACCCGAGTCGGCGCATCACCGCTTGCTGCAGCGCACGCTGGCGCCGCTGGGTGTACGGGTGCGCCGTGTGGCGCTGGTGGATCAGGAAGCGTCGATGCTCGACTTGGTGCGCTCCGGCGTCGGCCTGAGTTTGGTGCGCGACGCGGTGGCGATCCGCGAGGCGCAGGCGCGCGGCTTGGTCGTGGCCGATCGCGTCTGGCTGAGCTGCGAGCTGACTTTTATCGCGTTGCGCGAGCGCGCCGCTGAGCCGCCCATCGCCACGGCCTGGGCCGCCTTGGAACCGGTGTGGGGCGGTGGAAGCGACGTGTCGTGATCAAGGAAGCGCCGTGGCGCTCGTCAGTTCCGCCGAGACCGCATAAGGAGATTGCCTGATTGGATGTGCCAAACCGGGAGAGGCAGCTCATTTTTGACACCAAAAACCACCGAAGATGTCGGACGACCGATGCTAACGACCGCGCTGGGCGCGGTTCGTTTGTAAGCCACGCCCCATGGGACCGATTGCCGCCTCGCTACCATTTCTTCGGCAGCGGCGCCGGAGCGTAACTGTCTGTCGGTTTGGCGTTGGCGATGATAAATTCAGGCTCTGACGTCCCTGGCCAAGCGCCTATGTCAGACCGCAATCGTGTGGTCAGATCCAACTTGATCGACAGCAATACCGAGGCGGTGTTGACATCGAACCCCCTTCTTTGCCCGTCCCGGGTATCCAACAACAAACCGTCCACGTACTCCAGCAAGGCTTGCGGATTGTCTTTCAACTCGACCAGCCGCGCTCGAATATGCGCATACGGGATCTGGTCCAGACGCCCTTCCAAGATATCGACAGATGGATTCATATGTGCACTGCGCAGAGCCGCCTAAGTCGGTGTTATAGCACGTGAACGAGGTTGAGACAACATTAGGAAACCTCTGCACAACCCAGCCTATTCGTTCCAGAGGACGCGGTGATGGTAGACTTTGTTTCACATGACGGGATCAGGGGCAGATTTTGAGTTATTTTCCGCTCCAGAAGCCCCTTTCGTGGGCCTC
>NZ_VJON01000090.1 GCF_007556685.1 Tepidimonas charontis
AAGCTCCCCATCGGCATCCAGACCTTCGCCAAGATCCGCGAAGACAACGCCTACTACTACGTCGACAAAACCGCGTTTGCGCTGCGCCTGATCGAGTCGGGCTCGCACTACTTCCTCTCGCGCCCGCGGCGCTTTGGCAAAAGCCTCTTTCTCGACACGCTGGCCGAGCTCTTTGCCGGCAACGAGCCGCTTTTCCGGGGTCTCTTCGTGCACGACAAGTGGGACTGGAGCCGCAAGTATCCGGTGATCCGCTTGAGCTTTGGCGGCGGGCGGCTGCAAGACAGGGAAGACCTGGACGAACACATCCACGCTCTGCTCGATGACAACGCGCACCGGCTGGGGGTGGAGATCGCCCCGCCGCCGCGCGACACCCACCTGCGCTTCAAGCAACTCATCGAGCGCGTCGTTGCCCACCACGGCCAGCGTGCCGTGGTGCTGGTCGATGAATACGACAAACCGATCCTGGACAACCTCAGTGAGCCCGACGTCGCCCACAGCCTGCGCGAGGGGCTGCGCAATCTGTACTCGGTGATCAAAGACAGCGACGCGCACATCCGCTTTGCGTTTCTGACCGGCGTGTCCAAATTCAGCAAGGTCTCGATCTTCTCGGGGCTGAACAACCTCAATGACATCACGGTCGATGCGGCCTACTCGGCCATTTGTGGCTACACCGAGACTGATCTCGATACGGTCTTCGCACCGGAGCTGCAGGGGCTGGACCGGCAAGCCATTCGCGACTGGTACAACGGCTACAACTGGCTGGGCGAGGCGGTTTACAACCCGTTCGATGTGCTGCTGCTGTTTGACAAACGCGAATTTCGCCCCTACTGGTTCGAGACCGGCACGCCGACCTTTTTGGTCGAGGAGCTCACGCGGCGGCGCACGTATTTGCCCGAGCTCGAGCGCTTGTACGCCGGGGATCAGCTGCTGTCGCGCTTCGATGTCGGCGACATGGCGCTGGAGGCGCTGCTGTGGCAGACCGGGTATCTCACCATCCATGAGGTCGAACGCGACCCGCCGCCACCGCTGTATCGGCTGGGTTTTCCCAATCGGGAAGTGCGCATGGCGCTCAACGAAGCGTTGGCTGGTGCCTGGACGGGGCACGCTTCGAGCGCCGTGCGCCAGCGGCACGATCTGCGGCAGCACTTGCGGCGAGCTGCGCTGCCGGCCATCGAAGCCAGCTTCAAGGCGCTGTTTGCCGCCATCCCGCACGACTGGTACCGCGCCAACCCCATCACCCAGTACGAGGGTTACTGGGCCAGCGTCTTCTACAGCCACCTGGCCGCGCTCGGCTTGGAGCTGATTGCCGAAGACGTCACCAACCACGGCTGCATCGAC
>NZ_VJON01000091.1 GCF_007556685.1 Tepidimonas charontis
TGTAGAAGCAAGATAGTAATGTCCGCTTCCGGCAAAGTAGAAATGTCCGCTTGTTGGTCTGGAAGCGGAGGGCTGGGTGGACAAGCGCATCGAGATGAGCGAGCGGGAGATCGAGCGGCTCAAGGTGCTGGAGCGGATCAAGGAAGGTGCGCTCAGTCAGCGGCAAGGGGCGGCGCTCCTGGGGATGACGGATCGGCAGATCAGAAGGCTGCTGCGGCGCTATGAGCGCGAAGGTGCGGCAGGGCTCGTGAGCCGACGGCGTGGCAAGCCCTCGAACCGGCGGATTGCAGAAGATGTCAAGGCAGCGATCCTGACGCGGGTGCAGGCGCGCTATGCCGACTTTGGCCCCACGCTGGCGGCCGAGTACCTGGCTGCAGATGGCTATACGGTCTCCAAGGAGACCTTGCGCCGCTGGATGGGCGAGGCGGGTTTGTGGCAGACAAAGCTCAAGCGCCCCAGCCGTGTGCATCCGCCCAGGCCCCGGCGGGCGCGGCTGGGCGAGTTGGTGCAGATTGACGGCAGCCCGCATGACTGGTTTGAAGGGCGTGGGCGGCGCTGCACGCTCATTGCCTTCATCGACGATGCCAGCAGTCGGGTGATGTTGGCCCGCTTTGTGCCGGTGGAAAGCACACAAGCCTACCTCGATGCGCTGCAGGCCTATGTGACGGCTTATGGCTGCCCTGTGGCGCTGTACAGCGACCGGCACGGTATCTTCACCAAGCACGACCCGGAGGATGCCGAGCCCACTCAGTTCCAGCGCGCAACAGCCGCTCTTGGCATCGAAACCATCCAGGCGCTGACGCCGCAGGCCAAGGGGCGGGTGGAGCGGCTGTTTCAGACCTTGCAGGATCGGCTCATCAAGGCCATGCGGCTGGCGGGCATCGACTCGATCGAGCAGGCCAATGCCTTCTTGGAAGGGTATCTGCCTGAGCACAATGGGCGCTTTGCGGTGTTGCCGGCCGACCCCGAGGATGCGCACCAGGCTTACACCGCCACGGGCGAGGAGCTGGCCCGCATCTGCGCCATCCATCACAGCCGCACCCTGTCCAAGGACCTGGTAGTGTCGTTCAGGAGGCAACGCTACATCGTGCAGACCAACGGTGCGCCACGCTATGGCTTACGGGGCAAGACGATCACGGTGGTGGAGTATGCCGACGGGCGGGTGGAGCTCTTGGCGGGCAAGGAAAGCCTGCCCTACAAGGTGTTCGATCCTGCTCCAGCCACCCCCAGCGCCGTCGATGACAAGACGCTCAATGCGCGGGTGGATGACATCCTCAAAGCGCGCCAAGTCAAACAGCCATGGTGTCCCGGCCCTGAGCACCCCTGGCGTCGT
>NZ_VJON01000092.1 GCF_007556685.1 Tepidimonas charontis
CACCTTGAGCCGCTCGATCTCCCGCTCGCTCATCTCGATGCGCTTGTCCACCCAGCCCTCCGCTTCCAGACCAACAAGCGGACATTTCTACTTTGCCGGAAGCGGACATTACTATCTTGCTTCTACAGCTTTGCCAACCTCTTTGAGCTCATCGGGGAGCTTGCCACCAGCGCTTTCGCGGGGCTCATCACCTTCTGGCTGTGCGAGGCGGCGCAGTTCAAGCCATTGATCACGGCCGCCCTGGTGGGCATCTCCGGCCACATGGGCAGCCGCGCGATATTTCAACTGGAGCGCTGGGCGCAGGCGAGGTTTGGGCATCGCGATCATGAAGGAGATGGGAAAAATGGCTGACTTCCTCCCAGCTTTCGAGCGCATGATCCAAAACGAGGGCGGCTACGTCCTCCACGACGTTCCAGGCGACCGCGGCGGGCAGACCTACGCCGGCATCGCGCGGAACAGGCACCCCGACTGGCGCGGCTGGCGCGAGATCGACGCCGGCCGCGAGCCGGAGGCCGAAGCGGTGCGGGAGTTCTACCGCGAGCATTTCTGGCGGCCGCTGCAGGGCGAGGCGATCCGCTCGCAGGCCATCGCGCAGACCCTGTTCGATTTTGCCGTCAACGCCGGCGTCAAAACCGCCGTCGTGCTGGCGCAGGCCGTGCTCGGCGGCCTCACGCCCGATGGCAAGCTTGGCCCCAAGACGCTTGCCGCGCTCAATGAGGCGGATGAAGCGCTCTTCATCGCGCGCTATGCGCTTGCCAAGATCGCGCGCTATGCCGAGCTCGTGCGGCGGGATCGCAGCCAGGCGAAGTTTCTGCTCGGCTGGATCAACCGGACATTGAAGGAGGCCGCCTGATGCCGCTGCCTGCGCTTGCCCTTGGCGGCATCGTCTCGACGGTCGCCGGCCTCATCGACAGCCTGCACACCTCGGACAAGGAGAGGCTCGAAGCCGAGATTGAACTGCAAAAGCTCGGGCTCGAAGCCGCGAAGCTCGAAGCCGAGCTCATCAAAGGCCAGCAGGAGATCAACCGGACGGAAGCGCAGCATGCCAGCCTCTTCGTGGCCGGCTGGCGGCCGGCGATCGGCTGGATCGGCGCGGCGGCGCTCGGCTACCAGTTCCTGCTCTACCCGATGCTCACCTGGGCCTGGGCCGCGATGCAAGGGGCCGGATGGATACCGGCCAGCCTGCAGCCGCCGCGGTAGTGTGCTGACTTGTGTGCAAAATCGCCTGGGGTAGTAAGCGGGCGGGTGGTCATGGTAAGAGGTTGATTGCGAGATCGACCTTGAACCCTGAAGGAGGGCAAACCATGACCACGAGCAAGCAT
>NZ_VJON01000093.1 GCF_007556685.1 Tepidimonas charontis
CCCGCGTACTCGACCAGCCGAGCGTAACGGCGGGTGCCGTCGGCCAGCAGCTCGGGCTGATGCCGGTGGCCGCCGCCGATCACCACCGGCTGACCGCGCAGGTCCGGGTAGCGCAGCAGCTCCACCGACGCGTAGAAGGCGTCCATGTCGAGGTGGGCGATGTAGCGGGGCATGGGAACGGGGCGGGAACAGCGGCCGGGACCGTGTCGCCCAGGCGCGGGGCTCAGTGTGTCAGCAGGGTGTCCAGGCGGTCGAGGGGGCTGTGCACACCGCCCCCGCCCACCTTCAGCACATGGGTGTAGATCATGGTGGTGCTCACGTCCGAATGGCCCAGCAGTTCCTGCACGGTGCGGATGTCGTAGCCGGCCTGCAGCAGGTGTGTGGCGAAACTGTGGCGCAGGGTGTGGGGTGTGGCCGCCTTGTGGATACCTGCTGCCTGCAATGCGCGTTTGAAGGCGCGCTGGAACGTCTGGTCGTACAGGTGGTGGCGCCGCACCACGCCGCTGCGCGGGTCCACCGCGTGCTGTGCCTGCGGAAACACCCAGAACCAGGGCCACGAGGCGCCGGCCCGGGGGTACTTCCGGGCGAGCGCATCAGGCATTTCCACCCCGCCGCGGCCGGCCTGCCGGTCGGCCACCCACAGGGCATGGGCCCGGGCCAATTGCTCGCGCAACGGTTGCTCCAGCGTGCGCGACAGCATCAGCACGCGGTCCTTGCCGCCCTTGCCGTCGCGCACCACGATGGCCCGGTGGGCAAAGTCGAGGTCTTTCACCCGCAGGCGCAAGCCCTCGGTCAACCGCATGCCGGTGCCATAGAGCACCTGGGCCAGCAAACGGTGCTCGCCCTCCATCAACGCCAGCACGGCGGCCACCTCCTGCGCCGACAACACCACCGGCAGCCGCCGCCGCGGCTGCGGCCGGGCGATGGTGTCCATCCAGGGCAGTTGCACGCCCAGCACCTTCCCGTACAAGAACAGCAGCGCCGACAACGCCTGCCGGTGGGTGCTGACCGACACCCCCCGCTCGCTCGCCAGCCAGGTGAGAAAGGCTTCAACCTCCGGCCCACCCATCTCGGCCGGGTGACGCAGCCGGTGAAACCGGATGAAGGCGCGGCACCAGTACACATAGGCCTCTTCGGTGCGCAGGCTGTAATGCAGGGCGCGGATGCGCTCCCGCAGTTGATCGAGCAGCCGCGTCGATTTCAACGGCGGCAGTGCCTCACCGCGCCGTGGCGGCCTGCCCGCCGCCGGATGGGTTTCATGCATCTTGTTCTCTCCCTTGGGGCCCCCTTTCGGGGGGGGTGT
>NZ_VJON01000094.1 GCF_007556685.1 Tepidimonas charontis
TCACTCGATGATCTTGGCCACGACGCCGGCGCCGACCGTGCGGCCGCCTTCGCGGATCGCAAAGCGCAGGCCTTCTTCCATCGCAATCGGCGCAATCAGCTTGACGGTGATGGTGACGTTGTCTCCCGGCATCACCATCTCCTTGTCCTTGGGCAGCTCGATCGCACCCGTGACGTCGGTGGTGCGGAAGTAAAACTGCGGCCGGTAGTTGTTGAAGAACGGCGTGTGCCGCCCACCTTCTTCTTTGCTGAGCACGTACACCTCGCCCGTGAAGTGCGTGTGCGGGGTGATGGTGCCGGGCTTGGCCAGCACTTGCCCCCGCTCGACTTCTTCGCGCTTGGTACCACGCAGCAGGATGCCGACGTTGTCGCCCGCCTGGCCCTGGTCGAGCAGCTTGCGGAACATCTCCACACCGGTGCAGGTGGTCTTCTGCGTCGGGCGCAGACCCACGATTTCGATTTCGTCACCGACTTTGATGATGCCGCGCTCGACCCGCCCCGTGACCACGGTGCCACGGCCCGAGATGGAGAAGACGTCTTCAATCGGCATCAGGAAGGGCTGGTCGATGGCACGCTCGGGCGTGGGGATGTAGCTGTCCAGCGCTTCGGCCAGCTTCATGATGGCTTGCTCGCCCAGCTCGCCTTTGTCGCCTTCCAGCGCCAGCTTGGCCGAGCCTTTGATGATGGGGATGTCGTCCCCAGGGAAGTCGTATTTGGACAGCAGCTCGCGCACTTCCATCTCGACGAGTTCGAGCAGCTCGGCGTCGTCGACCATGTCGCACTTGTTCAGGAATACGATGATGTAGGGCACCCCCACTTGGCGCGCCAGCAGGATGTGCTCGCGCGTCTGCGGCATCGGGCCGTCGGCCGCCGACACCACCAGGATGGCTCCGTCCATCTGCGCCGCACCGGTGATCATGTTCTTCACATAGTCGGCGTGCCCCGGGCAGTCCACGTGCGCATAGTGCCGGTTGGCCGTCTCGTACTCGACGTGCGCGGTGTTGATCGTGATGCCGCGCGCCTTCTCCTCCGGCGCCGCATCGATCTCATCGTACTTCTTGGCCTGACCACCAAACTTGCTCGCCAGCACCGTCGTGATGGCCGCCGTCAGCGTCGTCTTGCCGTGGTCCACGTGACCAATCGTGCCCACGTTGACGTGCGGCTTGGTCCGCTCGAATTTTTCCTTTGCCAT
>NZ_VJON01000095.1 GCF_007556685.1 Tepidimonas charontis
AGCCGTTGCGGGGGACCGCGACCTGATGAAGGCGCTGCTGAAGGAAGCGCTGCAGGAAGTTCTGGAAGGCGAGATGAGCGAATTTCTGGGGGCGTCGCCACACGAACGGACAGAAGGCAGAAATGGCTACCGGGCCGGCTACTACAGCCGCAACCTGATCACCCGCATTGGCAAGCTGGAACTGCGGGTGCCGCGGGATAGGAGCGGCGAATTCTCCACGGCGCTGTTCGAACGCTACGCAAGGAGCGAGAGGGCGCTGGTGGCTGCTCTGGCCGAGATGTACGTGCAAGGCGTGTCCACCCGCAAGGTCAAGGCCATCACCGAAGAGCTGTGCGGTCACAGTTTCTCGGCCAGCGCCATCAGCAGCATCAACAAGGGGCTGGACGACGCCCTGGAGCGGTTTGCCAAGCGCCGCCTCGACGAAGCCTATCCCTACCTGATCCTCGATGCCCGCTACGAGAAAGTCCGCGAGGACGGTGTGATCAGCCACCAGGCGGTCCTGATCGCCATCGGCATCAACTGGGAAGGTCAGCGGCAGGTGCTCGCCGTCGAACTGGCCAACCGCGAGAGCCAGAGCAGCTGGAAGGACTTCCTGATCCGGCTGAAGGAACGCGGCCTCTCAGGGGTCGAATTCGTCGTCTCCGACGACCATGCCGGCCTGAAGAAAGCCATCCGCGAGGTGCTGACCGAAGCCGGCTGGCAGCGCTGTTACGTGCATTTCCTCAGGAACGCTCTTGACTACCTACCGAGGAAGGCCGACGACGACTGTCTGCAGGAGTTGCGCTGGATCTACGACCGGCGCGACATCCAGGAGGCCAACCGGGACCTGGCGGCCTGGATCGCCAAGTGGCAAGGCAAGTATCCCAAGCTGGTCGATTGGGTCGAATCCAACATCGCCGAGACGCTGACCTTCTACCGCCTGCCGCGCGCCCACCACAAGCACATGAAGAGCACGAACATGCTGGAGAGGCTGAACGAGGAGATCAAGCGCCGCACCCGTGTCGTCAGGATCTTCCCCAATGAGGCGTCCTGCCTACGGCTGATCCGGGCGCTGTGCGTCGAGACGCACGAGACCTGGCTGGAGGACAGCCGTTACCTGAACATGACGCTCCTTTCGGAGCAGAAAAAGGAGGCGTTGAGACTGGCCGCCTGAAGCGGCCGCGCGCTGTCGTCATCGCT
>NZ_VJON01000096.1 GCF_007556685.1 Tepidimonas charontis
GCGCGCCGCGCCAGCACCTCGAAGGCGGGCAGGGTCTTGCCCTCCAGCACCTCCAGGAAGGCGCCGCCGCCGGTGGAGATGTAGCCGACCTGCTCGGCGATGCCAAACTTGGCAATCGCCGCCAGCGTGTCGCCACCACCGGCGATGCTAAACGCCGGCGACGCGGCAATGGCGCGCGCCAGCGTCTCGGTGCCAGCGGCGAAGGCGTCGAACTCGAACACCCCCACCGGCCCGTTCCAGACGATGGTGCCAGCGTGCTGCAGCAGTTGCGCCAAGCGCTGTGCCGTGCGTGGACCAATGTCGAGGATGCGGTCCTCGGGCCCGACGTCGGCCACCGCCTTGACGGTGGCCGGCGCGTCGGGCCCGAAGGTCGGCGCCACCACCACGTCCTCGGGAATCGGCACCTCGGCGCCGCGCGCACGCATGGCCTCGATGACCGCACGGGCTTGCGCTGCCAGCTCGGGCTCGGCCAGGCTTTGCCCAATGGGGTAGCCTGCCGCCAGCAAGAAGGTGTTGGCGATGCCGCCGCCGACGATGAGGCGGTCCACCCGCTGCGCCAGGTTGTTCAAGATGGTGAGCTTGGTGGAGACTTTGGAGCCACCGACGATGGCCACCAACGGGCGCTGCGGCTGCTGCAGCGCGCGCGTGAGGGCATCGATTTCGGCCGCCAGCAGCGGCCCAGCGCAGGCGATGGGCGCGTACTCGGCGATGCCGACGGTGCTGGCTTCGGCCCGGTGCGCGGTGCCGAAGGCGTCGTGCACGAAGATGTCGCACAGCGCGGCCATGCGCTGCGCCAGCACCGGGTCGTTTTTCTTCTCGCCTTTGTTGAGGCGGCAGTTCTCCAGCAGCACCACGTCGCCCGGGGCGACTTGAACACCGTGTTCAACCCAGCCGGTGACCAGCGGCACCGAGCGGCCAAGCAGCTCGCTCAGGCGCTGCGCCACCGGCGCCAGGCTGTCTTCGGGGCGCGGCTGGCCTTCGGTGGGCCGGCCCAGGTGCGAGGTGACCATGACGGCCGCCCCCGCGTCCAAGGCCATCCGGATGGCCGGCACCGAGGCGCGGATGCGCGTGTCTTCGGTGATGCGCCCGGCTTCGTCCAGCGGCACATTGAGGTCGGCACGAATGAACACGCGGCGGCCCGCCACACGGCCGGCCGCGCACAGATCGGCAAAACGC
>NZ_VJON01000097.1 GCF_007556685.1 Tepidimonas charontis
GGTGGAGTCAATAATCAAGTGCAACACCCCTGATCTGCCCTGCACTCGACCCTGCCGCCGTCCCATGGGAACCCACTACCAGCACCTGAGCGCCGAAGAGCGCGCCACCATCATGATCCTGCTGCAGCAGGGCTGCTCGGCACGCAGCATTGCCCGCACGCTGCGACGCTCGCCCTCGACGATCACGCGCGAGATCCAGCGTGCGCGGCAGTGGCCGCAGCGCTCGGCCTTCGTGCCGGCAGGCAGCAGCTGCACCTACGATGCGCGGGCAGCCGGCGCGCGTGCCTGCGCGATGCGGCTCAAGCGACGACGCCGTCCCAAGCTTCGCGAGGATGGGGTGCTCTTCGGGGTGGTGCACCACTTTCTGCTGGAGGGCTGGTCGCCGTCTCAGATTGCCGGCACACTCAGGCGCATGTGGCCCGACGATCTGCATCGCCGCGTCTCGCACGAGACCATCTACAACTGCATCTACGCGATGCCGCGCGGGGAGCTGCGCAAGGAACTCATCGCCTGTCTGAGGCGTGCGCAAGCCAAGCGCATGCCGCGCTCGCGTGGCCAAGACCGAAGGGGCCAGCTGCCCGAGGCCGTCAGCATCCACCTGCGTCCGCCCGAGGCCAACGATCGGGCCTTTCCTGGGCACTGGGAAGGCGACCTCCTCAAAGGGGCGGCCAACCGCTCGGCGGTGGGCGTGTTGGTGGAGCGCAGCTCGCGTCTGGTGATGCTGGCCAAACTCAAGGATGCCACCGCAGCCTCGGCCCTGGAGGGCTTCACCGCCAAGCTGCGCAGCATTGCTGAGCCGATGCGCAAGACCCTGACCTACGACCGCGGCAAGGAGATGGCGCGCCACCCCGAACTGACGGAGGCTACCGGCATCCGGGTCTACTTCTGCGACCCGCGCAGTCCGTGGCAGCGGGGCAGCTGCGAGAACATCAACGGCCTGCTGCGCCAGTACCTGCCCAAGGGTACGGACCTGTCGGCCTACAGCCAGGAAGAGCTCGATGCGATCGCCGACCGGCTCAACAACCGCCCGCGCGCCATCCACGGCTTCTACCCCCCGATCGCCGTCTACCAGGCCATGCTGGAGAAGGTCACCCAAACCAGCCACTCCCTTCAGTGATTCCACCGTTGCACTTGGTGCTTGATACCGCC
>NZ_VJON01000098.1 GCF_007556685.1 Tepidimonas charontis
GCAGAACACGTCGCGGACGTGCCCGGCCTGCGGCCATGTGTCGGCGGACAACCGCCAGACGCAGGCCCGGTTTCTGTGCGTCGAATGCGGTTTCGAGGAAAACGCCGATCTGGTCGGCGCGATCAACGTACTCAGGGCGGGACACGCCCGTTGCGCCTGTGAAGTGAGCGATGCAGTCATGCCGCCAGCAGCAGGAACCCACCGAAGCGGCTCATTCCGGCTCGATGCCGGGGTGAGCGCCGTAGGAATCCCCCGACTTTAGGCGGGGGAGGATGTCAAACAGCGCAAATGAAGGTCACGCCGCACGGCCCATGGCCTGCCGGTGGCTTGTCAGCGACGTGGCAGCGGCTAAGATGGCGCCGCGCAGGACGCGTGGCCGTTTGCGGCGCGCCGCGGTTGCGCGTGGCGCGCCCATCGACGCCCAGCAGAGCGCTGGCGTGGCGCGCCCGTGTCGGAATCGCTACCCGAGGAAGGAGACCCGTACCATGTTCAAGAAGATTCTGGTTCCCGTCGATGGCTCGGCGCTGTCGCACGCCGCGGGCGAGCTGGCTGCCGATCTGGCCCGCCAGCACGGCGCGCAGATCATCGGCGTCTACGTCATCGACCCCTTTCCCTACATCGGCATCGGCGAAGCCTCGGCGGTGGGCTTGCAGGCCTACCTGGCCGAAGCCAAAGCGGCGGCCGACCAAGCGCTCAGCGACCTCAAAGCGGTCTGCGAGGCGCGTGGGGTGCCGTTTGCCGGCGACACCATCGAGCGCAACGTCACCTACGAAGGCATTCTGGAGACGGCGCAGGCCGAAGGCTGCGACCTGATCGTGATGGGCTCACACGGCCGCAAGGGGATGCAGGCGCTGATTCTGGGCAGCGTGGCGCAGAAGGTGCTCACGCACGCCAAGGTACCGGTGCTGGTGGTCAAACCGCGCACTTGACGGGCCCACACCCGCAGCGGCCGAGAGGCCGCTGCTGCCATGGCGTGGCGATGAGGGCGGCGGTGCGGCAGTCGGCCCGAGCGCATCCGGGGGCTTGTGGTCGCGCCCCGTGGGGGTATCGGGGGCCGCCTAGAATGATGCGCCCGCAATGC
>NZ_VJON01000099.1 GCF_007556685.1 Tepidimonas charontis
TGTCAGGTCCCGGACGATTGCATTGATCCGCGACGTCGTGCATTATTCATAGGTCGCGAGACGATGCGTGAGCTGATCGAGGAGCTACGGAGGCAAAAGTCATGATGGTTCGACTGCACAAGAACGCCACCACGACCCCTGCGACCCGGCGCTACATCCAAAGCTCGAACCTGCCGGTGAGGCGTCTTGCCCGGGAACTCGGGGTGTCGGAGGACACCATCCGACGCTGGAAGAAACGCACCGACGTCGAAGATCGTCCGCACACGGCGCACCGTCTGCAGACGAACCTGACCCCGTTTCAGGAGGCGGTCGTGGTGGAGCTGCGCAGGACCTTGATGCTGCCTCTGGACGACCTGCTGGCTGTGGTTCGTGAGTTCATCACGCCGAACGTCTCTCGATCTGGCCTGGATCGCTGCCTGCGCCGCCACGGCGTCGGTTCGCTCAAGGCCCTGCAGCCCAAAGCGGAAAAGCCTGGGCACAAACCCTTCAAGTCCTATGAGCCGGGGTTCGTGCATCTGGACGTGAAGTACCTGCCGCAGATGCCCGACGAGGACAAACGCCGCTACCTCTTCGTGGCGATCGACCGGGCCACGCGTTGGGTGTTCGTGGCCATCTACCCGGAGAAGACAGCCGCCAACGCCCGGCGCTTTCTGAGCTCGCTCATCGAGGCGGCCCCCTTTCGTCTGCACACGATCCTCACCGACAACGGCAAGGAATTCACCGACCGCTTCATCACCCGGGGAGAGCGCACCCCCACGGGAGCACATGCCTTCGATGAACTGTGCCAGGCGCTCGACATCGAGCATCGGCTGACCAAACCGCGCCGCCCGCAGACGAACGGCATGGTCGAGCGCTTCAATGGGCGCATCAGCGAGGTACTCGCCACCCATCGCTTCGACAGCCGCGAAGCGCTGGAGGCAACGATTCATCGCTACGTCTGGCTGTACAATCACCACATCCCCCAGAAAGCCCTGGGACATGTCCCGCCCATCGAGGCCATGAAAAGATGGTACAAAGAAAAACCGGAACTTTTCATAAAAGTGCCACGTAATCGTCCGGGACCTGACA